>NZ_JBIAQP010000044.1:0-1158 GCF_042889145.1 Streptomyces sp. NPDC002680 | reverse complement strand
GGTTGGTTCTCAGGTGGTGGGGGTGTGGAGGCTGCGGTCGGCCAGCCAGTCAAGGACGGTGGTTGCCGCTTCCGCGAGTTGTTCGGGCTGGTTGCGGAGGTAGTGGTTGGCGCCGACGAGGTGGTGGCGGTCGACGGTTCCGCTCAGGGCGTTCGCGATGAGGTCGGCGTGCGGGGTGGGTACCGCGTTGTCCGCGCCGGCGGTCAGGAGCAGGGCCGGCACTGTGACCTGGGAGCCGAACTTCACGGTGTGCGCGTTGGTCTCGTCGATGCTCCACTGGGAGAGCCAGCTCTTGAGCGAGGAGAACCGGGCCAGTGCGATGGGCGAGTTGTTCACCACGGACGGGATGCCGATGAAGGACGTGCCGGGCTGGCGCTCGTTCGGGTCGAGCGAGGGGTCCAGCCAGCGGGGGTCGGCCATCGTGCCGTAGACCACGAACGGCATGCTGAGGTCCTCCTCGCCGTTCGGGCCGGGCTCGGCGAGCCGCTCCTTCACCCAGGTGGTGATGCGGCGGCTGCGCTCCAGCTGGGCCGCCCGGTACTCGGCGACGAAGTCCGCCGAGTACGGCGCCTTGGGCGCCTTGTCGCCGTACAGGTCCAGATCCGGATTCCGGCGGAACGGGTCACGCTCGTCGATGATCGAGGCGTCCAGGGAATCGGTGAGCAGCGCGGCGCGGGAGATGTGCGAGCACAGCTGGAGGACGGCCTCGCCCGGGATCAGCCCGGACAGGTCGACAGGGTCACCGGCCGGGGTCTGGGTGATGGTGGTCTTCTCGGCCTGGGCCTGGTAGGTGGTGGCGATCGACCCGCCACCGCTCCAGCCACCGACGACCACCTTCGCGTAGCCGCGCTCCTCCTTGAGATAGCGCACCCACTGACCGAGGTCGACCAGGACGTTCTCCATGATGAGCGCGGCGTCGTTGTTGGGGTAGCGCCCGTTCGCGCAGAACACGTGCGCGCCGCGGCGGGCCAGCTCCTGCGTCATCGGCAGATTGTGCAGCGGCCCCATCGGGTGCAGGAAGACGATGACCGTGTCCTGCTGCACATCCGGCCGGGCCAGCAGCGTCCCCTCCACCAGCACCGTGTCGTCCCACGACGCGTACACCTCACGGCTGCCCGACGGATTCCGGAAGAACAGCGTCACACTCTCAGACGTGTA
>NZ_JBIAQP010000042.1:0-9111 GCF_042889145.1 Streptomyces sp. NPDC002680 | reverse complement strand
GTCCCCTCCACCAGCACCGTGTCGTCCCACGACGCGTACACCTCACGGCTGCCCGACGGATTCCGGAAGAACAGCGTCACACTCTCAGACGTGTAGCCCTGCGGCTGAACACTAGGCATTGACCTGCTCCCCTTCAGCGATGAACGTGTCGACTCGGAGGGGCTTGCGGGTTTCGACCATGATGATCTCCCACTCGATCCGGTCGTAGGCGTCCGCGGCGTCCCTGACCGCGTCGTGAACCTCCTGCGGCCAGCCGTGGTGGATGCCTTGCGGGGCGTGGTCGATGAGGCCGCGCGGCAGAGGCTGACCGAAGGCGGAGCCGCCATGGATGATGACGACCTCGTCGAAGTCGGCGTTGCGGTGGTGGAACGGCGCCCGCTCCACACCGGGGGTCGACTCCGCGGGCCGGGGCAGCAGGTTGAGCATGGTGAAGCCCGGGCCCGACAGAAAGACGTGCATCGACGGCGGCAGGTGGACGGTGTCGGACGTGATGACGTTCCAGTCCGCGATGTTGAAGGCGAAGGGGTAGAGGTCACCCTTCCAGCCGAGGACGTCGAACGGGTGGGACTCGTAGACGACGTCGGCGTACTCGCCGTCGTACTTCACCCGGACCCGATATTCCCCGGGCTCGGTGACGGCGTCCCCGAGGACGGGGAGTCTCAGCCGGTCGGGGTCGAACGGAGCATGCCGACCGAGGCCGGAATAGTTCGGGAAGTGCGGCTGGCCGCCGTAGGCCTCGATGCCGAACAGGTTCAGCGGCTCGTCGACGATCCAGCGCCGGGTCGAGCCCTTGGGGATGAACACGTAGTCCCCGACACCGAACTTCAGCGCCCCGTACTCCGACTCGAGCGTGCCGCTTCCCTGGTGGACGAACCAGACCTCGTCGCCGTCCACGTTCCGGAAGAGCCACGGCATGGATTCCTGCCGGCGGCTGGACCAGATGGAAAGGTCGCTGTTGTAGAACAGGCGTTGGGGAACACCGTCGGCAGAAACGCTGTCACTCGTCTTGAGTACGTTGCTGTCGAACTGGGTGTTGCGGAAACGGCCCTCGGTGCGGAACTTCTGCGGATCCCCCTGACGGTAAAAGAGCGTCGTGGGGCCGTCGAATCCTTCCCGACTCAGCTCGTCCTCGACGAGTCCATTGAGGTCGCGGTGCGCCTGAATGGGTGTGCGGCCCTGCTTGACCTGATGGATCGAACGGTATGGAGACATGGCTGTCTCACCTTTCGGTGAATAGATTCCGGGCGGCTCTGAGATGGCCACCGGCGGCCCTTGAATTAGCCGGTTGACGTATCCACTACCGTATGGGTCGACCCCAAAGTCGTCAAGCGCTTTACGATCTGAATCATGATGAGGCTCCCACGCCGTCCAGGGAAGCGTTCGAAACCTTTGGCTCATCGGCATGGGAGCCCTGTTCACGGCCGCATGACGCCAGCCGTCACCGGGTGTCGACGGCCTCGGCCACCGTCCGGAGCAACTCCATGAGCTGGCGCTGCTGATCCGGACAGAGGGAGCTCAGCAACTCCTCCTCCAGGGCGAGCTGGCCCTTCATCGCGGGCTCCATGTGGACCCGGCCGGCGTCGGTGAGCTGTACGACGACCAGCCGTCGGTCGTCCCGGACGGGCTTACGCCGCACCATCCCGGCCGCCTCCAGCTTGTTCACGGCGCTGCTCACCGCCGCGCGGGTCGACATGGTCAGCTCGGCCAGCCGCCTGATCTCCAGGTCGCCTTCGCTCCAGAGGAAGACGAGCAGCCGGAAGCCGGCCCACGACCAGCCGTACTGCCGGTGGTAGGCGTCCGACCGCGTCGCCAACTGCATGGAGGTGCGCAGCAGGTTCACGACAACAAGCATCCGAACGTAGCCTTCTTCGGACGCCAGGCCTGCTTGCAGATGCTTCTTGGTGAGCAGCTCGGCCGACTGGGATCGGTCGCTTGACGTCATGATCATCTTCGTTTCTGTCGATCTGCATTGAGGGAAGAAGGTCACACATCGAGCGCGCCCTCGCGCTTTCGCGCCTTCATGTGATTTTCCCTCAGTACGCGACCGAACGGAGACGTGCCCTGCCCCCCTCTTCCGCCGTGCAGGCGGCTCGGCGCCCGCACGGCCGCATGGGCGCCGCACATTCCATGTGCGCCCGGGCCGGGGGGTGTTGCCGCCGAGCACAGGAAGGTCCCGGGCAGTCCGACGTCGTAGGGATGCCGGGTCATGCGTGGTCCGGCCAGCAGCTGCGGGATGTTCTTGGCGCCGGTCATGATGTTCCCGCTGGCGCAATTCGGGTTGTACACGGCGAAAGCGAGCGTAGTGCGTACGGCGGCGCCGACAATCAGGTCCCGGAATCCCTCCGGGGCGAACCACTCGATCTGGGCGGTGATCGCCTCCGTGGCGTCGCCGGCGTACCCGTGCGGGGCATGGGTGTAGCTCCCTACCGGGTACATGGCGCCGACCGACCGCTGCGGATCGGCCAGATACTGCTGTGGCAGGTCCGATGGATCGACGCACCGACTCGTGAGGCGCCGAGGTCACGTCACGACACGGATCGGCCGGCCGGCGACGAAGGCGGCGATGTTCTCCACGGCATGCCGGTAGAAGACGTTGTAGTTGCCTTCTGTCACGTATCCGATGTGCGGGGTGACGAGGGCGTTGTCCAGTGTCCGCAGGGCATGGTCCACGGGCAGAGGTTCGACGTCGAACACGTCGAGGGCGGCTCCGCCGATCGTCCCCTTCCGCAGGGCGCGGACCAGGGCGTCCTCGTCGACGATGGGCCCCCGGGAGGTGTTGACCAACAGGGCGGTGGGCTTCATCGCGGCGAGTTCGGTCGCCCCGACCAGGCCCCGGCTGCGCTCGCTGAGCACGATGTGGACGGACAACACGTCGGCGTGTGCGAACAACTCCTGCCTGCTCACCGCGGTCACCCCGTGCTCCGCGGCCTTCTCGGCGGTGAGGTTCTGGCTCCAGGCGATGGTCTCCATACCGAAGGCCTGGCCCACCTTGGCCACGCGGGAGCCGAGCCGGCCCAGGCCCAGCAGGCCGAGTGTCCTGCCCTCCAGCATGGTGCCCACGCCCATCTGCCAGCCGCCCTCACGGACATGCCGCGTCTCGGCGGGCAGATTTCTGACCGCGGCGAGGATCAACGCCCAGGTGAGCTCCGCGGTGGCGGAGGCGTCGGGGTATCCGGTACGACAGACCGTGATGCCCTGGGCATTGGCCGCCGGGATGTCGATGGAGGCGTTCCCCGGGCCGGTGGTCACCAGCAGTTTCAGTCGCTCGAGCCGCCGCAGCACGTCGGCCGGGAAAGGCGTCCGCTCCCGCATAGCCACCACCACGTCGAAGTCGGCCAGCTGGGAGGCGACCGCGTCCGCGTCGGGGAAGGCCGCGTTGAACACCTGCACGTGCGCCCTGAGTGAGTGCCAGTCGGCATGCTTCCGTGCCACGTGCTGGTAGTCGTCGAGTACCGCGATACGCAGATCGTTCATTGCAGCTTCCGATTCCTCAAGGTTCCTCAAGGGCGAGTCTCTGGCGCCGTTCACGGGTGAAAGTCCCAGCACCGCGTTGAGATGAGGCTGGTCCGGCTGATTCGAACAGGCCGGGCTCACTTTCGGCAAGGAGCCGTCGGCGCGATGGCACGGCGATCAGTCAGGTCGCAGGATACGGCCGTATCGTCGCGGCTCTTTCCTCACCCCGGCCATGCGCCCAGCACATGGTCCCGGAAGGCACGCGAGGCGGACGGCAGCGGGCGGTCGGTGAACCAGGCGACGTCGGTCAACCGGGTGCACGTGGGGCTGGTCACCGGGATGAGGGGCACAGCAGCGTGGTCCGGCGCGGCGCCGGCCTGCCAGCCAGTTTCCGGCGAACCTGCCCGGGCTATGACCCCCAAGACGTCACAGCGAGATCTGAAAGACGTACTGAACGCTCCACTGGAAGTGGAAGTGCCGCGATGTGCCGTCGTTCCACTCAGCGCGGTTGCAAGTTCCGGGATCGCGTAGATCGTCCGTACCCGGCGGGAGTTGACGCCGCAACAGGACAGGCACGAGACCGGTGATCATCAGGGTGTCTACGCCAGCTGATCACATCGAGGTCCCGTGCCTGCCGCTCCATCCTCCCCGGTCCCTGCCGCCCTGGCGAAACTGGGCCCCATTCACCAGCACGACACCGGCCGCCTGCGCGCCCACCTGCGGCGCGTCCCCGACCCGCGTTCGCGTCGCGGGCGGTGATAACCCCTGGTCGGCTTGCTGCTGATCTGCGCCTGCGCAGTCGTCTCCGGCGCCCGGACCATCACCGAGATCACCGAGTGCGGACAGCGCGCCACCACCACGGTGCTGGAACGCCTCGGCATCCGCCGCCATCTGCCCGGACGTCGCCGCGCACCGTCTCATGCCACCCTCACCCGGCTCCTGGCCGCTCTCGACGGCGATGCCCTGGACGCCGTGATCGGCGCCTACCTGGCCGGACACGACCACACCGACGCCGGCACCACCGACTCGGCGCCGCGGCCGGCGATCGCGGTGGACGGCAAGGCGCTGTCCGGCTCGGCACACCGGCAGCAGCGCCACCGTCACCTGCTGTCCGCCGTCACCCACGCCCCCACCGTGCGCCTGGCCCAGCGGGAGGTGAGGGCCAAGACCAACGAGACGGCCGCCTTCCGCCCGCTGCTGGAACCACTCGACCTGACCGGCACCGTGGTCACCTTCGACGCCCTGCACAGCGTCAAGGACCAGGTGCGCTGGCTGGTGCAGGAGAAGAAGGCCCACTACATCGCGGTGATCAAGGGAAACCAGCCGACCGCGTCGGCCCAGCTCAAGACCCTGCCGTGGGAACAGGTGCCGGTAGCGCACACCGTCTCCGGGACCGGGCACGGCCGGCGGGAGTCCCGCTCGGTCAAGACCCTGGCCATCGCGGCGAACCTGGGCGGGATCGCCTTTCCTCAAGCCCGGCTGGCCCTGCGCATCCACCGGCGCCGCCAGGAGAACGGCAAGCGGCAGACCCGGGAGACGGTCTACGCCGTCACCAGCCTCGATACCCACCAGGCCAGCCCAGCTGACCTGGGCGGATACGTCCGCGGGCACTGGGGGAATCGAAAATTCCAGCCACCACATCAGAGATGTGGTGTTCGCCGAGGACGCCTCCACCGTCCACACCGGCAGCGCGCCGCGGGCGATGGCCGCTCTGCGGAACCTGGCCATCGGCAGGCTGCGGCTGCGCCGCAAGACACCACCGCGCCGCTCCGGCACCGGCGGCAAGCGGGGCAAACGACCGGAGCACCGGGGTCGGGCTGGCCTGGTCGGCGGACCCGGACTGGGTCCTGCCGCACTACCCGGGTGGGTCCTGCGGCTGCGGGGCTGACCTGGGCGAAGCCGCTGACGAAGGGGTCGCCCGATCCCATCAGGTTCCACGAGGCGCATCCCAGCCGTACCACCGGAACCGCTGAGGATCCCGGCGGACCAACACCCGGACACCTCACCCCGGAAGAGTTTCAATCACTTGCGTCCGATGCATTGGCCGCAGGGGCAGCGGTCCGATCAACCGGTACTGACGGGGTGGGCGATTTGATCAGATAGACGTTGGCAGACTGACAGCACATCGAAGCTCCGGTCGATGCGAGCGACTTGATCGGTCACCGGCATCAACCGGAACTTCGTTGCGTACGGACCGGACCGACCACGCATCGTCATACGCCATCGCGACGTGCAGCTCACGTGATCACCAGGACTTTGAACCGTCCTGGTCCCCGACCCTTACTCAGAAGACGATGTACCTCTTGGTGAAGGTGATCGTCTGGCCGTCCTGGTATCCACTAATGTTGAGGACCTCAAAACCACTACCGAGCGACCCGGCGCTCCAGTCTAGGGATGGGCCGGCGGGGGCACTTATCCTCCACCACCAGCCGTTGGGGCCGGGAACAAGGGAGCACTGGTTCGTGTCGACCGTGAACCAACTCGTCTGGGCATACCTATTGTCCTGGTTGTATCCCCCCAAGCGGTAACCGGCGCCGGCGCCGCTGCTGCATATGCGGATCTGGACGGACGGGTCGGCGGCCTGGGCGGCCGTGGTGGTCGCTAGGAGGCTGGAGACCACCAGGGCGGCCACGGTAAAGGCGGAGGCTGCGATACGTCTGCCCCGGCCCGCGCTTGTTGTGCGGCGTCCAAAGAATGACAGCGCAGCAGCAAACGCGCCAGCCTTCATCAAGCGCGCCTTCTGCCGTCTCGTTGGCTGCTTCATCATGGATTCGCTAACAGCTGACATTGCACTCCGTTCCAGTTAGAGAATTGCACGCAAACTTCCGCGGCAATCCGTACGTTAATATTTTCGACCGATCCGGCCCGGATTCGTGTTGCTTATCTCAGCGCTGGACCATCGGCACGTCGCCCAGGACAGACGTCAGTCCGTGGTCGTTTCACGATCACGGCGCGCATGGCACTCCTCGATGACGGGTGGAGGGCTGTCGTTGGGGAAAAGGATCGTCCCGCCGACCGGCGCTCGTATCAGCCAGTGCACAGTGCGGATGGCCAGTCGTGATCGACGGACCGCCACCGAGGACCTCCGGTCGGCCAACTGGTCCGGCCGATCAAGAGAACGGGCTTTGCGCCAAACACTGAGCCTTTCCCAGTAAGCGCCCGTCGCTCGCTGTGATCGCGATGCTGGCGCTGCGGCCCGTGTGGGCCCCAAGTCCGGTACTTCAGCCCGTCGTTCACGTGACGTGATGATGATCGGAACGGGGTTGCCGTCTTCTCTACGACCCGGATGCCGACGACGTCGTCCAGGCGGAGCTCGCCGCCGACGCCGCGGCCCGCCGCCGCCTGGGAAGCCGAGCTGCGCGAAGCCGCCTGGGTCGCGGCCCGCGCCGATGAGCTCCAGGCGCTGCGCGAGCTCGGCACGCTGGAACAGACCGAGCCCCGCGAAGGCGACGAAGCCGCCCGGGACGAACTCACCGGCGGGCCGGCTCGTACGTGCAGAAGGACGTCGACGCCTGGCTCGCCCACGCCCTGTCCGTGCACCGCGGGCACAAGCGGATCCCGCCGTCCGCGCGGCCGCCGCCGATCTGCTGCCGACGCATCTCCTCGCCCACGCCGCGCTACTCACCGAACTCGCGCACAAGGCTGAGTGGGTCATACGCGGGCGGTTTCGGGGGTTCGGGGTTCGTAGAAGGTGCCGTCGCGGAGCATTGCGAACAGCACGCTGATGCGGTGGCGGGCCATGCGGAGAAGGGCTTGCGTGTGGGTCTTTCCGCAGGCCCGGCATCGGTCGTAGTAGGTGCGGGAGGCGGGATCGTACAGGGCGGCGAACGCGGACAGGAACATCGCGTGTTTCTGCTGCCGGTTGCCGCCTCAGGGTGCGTGTTCGCCGTGGACCGAGGTTCCCGACGACTTCGTCGTCGGGGCCAGGCCGGCGTAGGAGGCGAGGTGGGCGGCGCTGGGGAAAAGCTGGTGCCGTCGCCGACGGTTACCGGCAGCACTGCGGCGGTCCTGACCGCGACCCCCGGCATTAGGTCAGGACCTCGGAAAGAGGGTGGTCCTCCAGTAGGGCTTTGATCTGGGCTTCCAGGGCCCGGCGCTGTTCGTGAACGGCGGCGAGGGATCGGGCCAGCGACGGGATCACGACGTCCAGGGTGCCCATGCCGGGGACGACGACGGTCTGTTCGTCGAGTGCGTCGAAGACCTCATCGATCAGCCGCTGGGCCATGCGGGGGGCCTTGGGCCGGATCACCTCGACCAGCCTGCGTCGGCCGGCCTTTCGTAGCGCGGACGGAGAGCCGTAGCGTTCCAGCAGCCAGGTCACGGCGGGGTGGTCCAGGCGGGGGCCGAGGACGCGTTCCAGCGGAGGGCGAACTGGGTGAACAGGCCGCGTATCCGGTTGCTGGTGCGGGTGGCTTCGGCTGCGAGGTCCTGGTCGAAGCCGACGAGTACGGTCAGTTCGGCGGTGATCTCGTCGGTCAGTTCCAGGGAGCACAGGGTGTGCGGCATGGTGCGTGCCGCGTCCGCGATCACAGCGGCGTCCTTCGCGTCGGTTTTCGCCTCGCCGGGGTAGAGGTCGGCGATCCGCCGCATGGACAGGCCGGGTATCCCGGGCGACGGTCAGGGGCAGGGCTCCGATCGAAGCCGGCTGGTCCACGATCACCAGCACGGTGCCGAACTTCGCGGCCAGCTTGTCGAACACGGCCCGCAGTTTCGGCTCGCTATTGGGCAGCTGCTTGTCGAAGACCTTCTTGCCGGCCGGTGTGAGCCCGTGGCCCTCATGCAGGGCCGCGCAAAACATAGCGGGGGAGGCGCCCGGCGGTGGTCGATCATGACTGGCCATCCGCACTGTGCACTGGCTGATACGAAGCCTCGGCGGTGGGACGACACTTGCCGCGAGGGCGGTCCCCCACCCGTCCGCGAGGAGAGCGATGCGTGCGGCGATCGTGCACCACTACGGCCAGACACCGGTCCTGGGCGGGATACCCACCCCGCGGCCGGGATCCCGCCAGGTGCTGATCAGCCTGCGGACCGCAGCCCTCAACCCCATCGACGGCCGGCTCTCGCGCGGCGACTGGCGCATCATGCTCCCCGGTGCCATGGATCTCGACATGGCGGCGGCACTGCAGACGATCGGTATGACCGGTCTCGCCCTGACGACCTGGTCGAACCACTCAGCGGCAGGGCTGTCCTGATCGTGCTATGGCATGGCCGAGATCATCGACCCTACGGCCCTCGCCGTTCCGGAGGCGGTGCAGCGGGCGCATCCCGACGACGTCGACGCACTGATCGACCTCGTGAGCGACACGGACCACTGCTCCTCACTGGCCAAACTCGTCCGCCCCGGCGGCTCGACCTTCGGCGTGCCCATGCCGTCCATGCTCATCGACCACGCCCTGCAAGGCATCCGCCACAGCTGGCCCTGGCGGTCCACGAGCCGGTCCGGGACGCCGGGGGCACCTACGACCGAGGCGTGCGGGAGATCCTCATCGAAACCCACAGCCCCTCCTTGTCACATTGCTCAACGAAGTGGAGAAAGACCATGTCAAGTTCTGAACTGCGGGATTACACGTCTGAGAGTGTGACGCTGTTCTTCCGGAATCCGTCGGGCAGCCGTGAGGTGTACGCGTCGTGGGACGACACGGTGCTGGTGGAGGGGAC
>NZ_JBIAQP010000041.1:0-17341 GCF_042889145.1 Streptomyces sp. NPDC002680 | reverse complement strand
ACCCCGCCCCACCCGGGGGGGCGCCCCCCCATCCCCCCTTTGGGGGGGGGGGGGGGGGGGGGCCCCACCCGCGGGGGGGGGGGGGGGGGGGGGGGGGGGGGGGGGGGGTAAGCCGCGCTGGACGCGCTCGTCCTCAAACGCCGGACGGGCTGAAATGCCGAAGGCCCCGACAGGTGTCGGGGCCTTCGGGTGAAGCGTGTTGCTGGTGGTGGCTTCCACGCCCGCGTGGCGAACGCAGTCGTGCGTGGGAGCCGGGGTGCCGGGTGGGAGCGGATGAGAGGGCCCGCTCTGGTCCCTCCGGCGGTTTGGATCAGATCAAAGAACGGGAGGTTCAGCCCTTGAGGGTGGCGACCTTGGAAGCAAGCGCCGACTTCTTGTTGGCGGCCTGGTTCTTGTGGATGACGCCCTTCGAGACGGCCTTGTCGAGCGCACGCGCGGCAGCGCGCTGAGTCTCGGTGGCCTTCTCGACGTCACCCGCGGCAGCGGCCTCGCGGGCCTTGCGGATCGCGGTCTTCAGGGAGGACTTGACGGCCTTGTTGCGCAGCCGCGCCTTCTCGTTGGTCTTGATCCGCTTGATCTGGGACTTGATGTTCGCCACGAATGAGCCTCTACAGATTCAGGCACGGGGCCGCTCGGGTCCCGTACCGATGATTTTCCAGAAGATGTGCCTCGCGCTGAGAGGGCATGAGACACAGCCACCCAGACTACCAGTGGGCCTGCGAGTGGCCCAAACCGGTCCCCGCTCCCCGCCCGTGGGACCATGGAGCCTACGTATCGATCCGACCCGAGACCGCAGACACTGCGGACGCCTCAAGAATCAGGACCCTGCGTGCCCGCGATCCCTAGCCACGTCCCCGCGCCGAGCCGTACCGCCCCGGCTCAGATCCGCAATTTCTGCATCATCGCGCACATCGACCACGGCAAGTCCACGCTCGCCGACCGGATGCTCCAGCTGACCGGTGTCGTCGACCAGCGGCAGATGCGTGCTCAGTACCTCGACCGGATGGACATCGAGCGCGAGCGTGGCATCACGATCAAGTCCCAGGCCGTACGTCTGCCCTGGGCGCCCTCGGACGACCCGGGCAACACGCACATCCTCAACATGATCGACACCCCGGGGCACGTCGACTTCACCTACGAGGTCTCCCGGTCCCTCGCGGCCTGTGAGGGGACCGTTCTTCTTGTCGACGCCGCCCAGGGCATCGAGGCCCAGACCCTCGCCAATCTGTATCTGGCGATGGAGAACGATCTGAAGATCATTCCGGTGCTCAACAAGATCGACCTGCCGGCCGCCCAGCCCGAGAAGTTCTCCGAGGAGCTCGCCAATCTCATTGGCTGCGACCCGTCGGACGTTCTCAAGGTCTCCGCCAAGACCGGGCTCGGTGTCGAGGCGCTGCTCGACAAGGTCGTCGCCGAGGTGCCCGCGCCGGTCGGTGTCCAGGACGCTCCCGCGCGCGCCATGATCTTCGACTCGGTGTACGACTCGTACCGCGGTGTCGTGACGTACGTACGTGTCATCGACGGGCAGCTCAACAAGCGTGAGCGGATCCGGATGATGTCCACCAACGCGACCCACGAGCTGCTGGAGATCGGTGTCTCGTCCCCCGAGATGACGCCGGCCGACGGGCTGGGCGTCGGCGAGGTGGGCTACATCATCACCGGTGTGAAGGACGTGCGGCAGTCCAAGGTGGGTGACACCATCACCACGCTCAACAAGGGGGCGACCGAGGCGCTCGGGGGGTACAAGGACCCCAAGCCCATGGTCTTCTCGGGCCTGTATCCGCTGGACGGGTCCGACTATCCCGAGCTGCGCGACGCCCTCGACAAGCTCCAGCTCAACGACGCGGCCCTCGTCTACGAGCCGGAGACATCGGCGGCGCTGGGCTTCGGGTTCCGGGTCGGGTTCCTGGGGCTTCTTCACCTCGATGTCATCCGTGAGCGGCTTGAGCGCGAGTTCGGGCTCGATCTCATCGCCACCGCGCCCAACGTGGTCTACCGCGTGGTGATGGAGGACCGTACCGAGCACACGGTCACCAACCCGAGCGAGTTCCCCGAGGGGAAGATCGACGACGTGTACGAGCCGGTCGTACGCGCCACGATCCTCGCGCCGTCCGAGTTCATCGGGTCGATCATGGAGCTGTGCCAGACCCGGCGCGGTGTGCTGCTCGGCATGGACTATCTGTCCGAGGACCGGGTCGAGATCCGGTACACCCTGCCGCTCGCGGAGATCGTTTTCGACTTCTTCGATCAGTTGAAGTCCAAGACCCGCGGATATGCGTCTCTGGACTACGAGCCCACCGGGGAGCAGGCCTCCAGTCTGGTCAAGGTCGACATCCTGCTGCACGGTGACAAGGTCGACGCCTTCTCCGCCGTCACCCACAAGGACGCGGCCTACGCCTACGGTGTGCGGCTCGTCGCCAAGCTGCGCGAGCTGATTCCGCGGCAGGCCTTCGAGGTGCCCATCCAGGCCGCGATCGGGTCGCGGGTCATCGCCCGTGAGACCATCCGCGCCATCCGCAAGGACGTTCTCGCCAAGTGCTACGGCGGTGACATCTCGCGTAAGCGGAAGCTGCTGGAGAAGCAGAAGGAGGGCAAGAAGCGGATGAAGATGGTGGGCTCTGTGGAGGTTCCGCAGGAGGCTTTCATCGCTGTCTTGTCGAGCGACGACAACGCGGGGTCGGGCAAGGGCAAGAAGTAGCCAACGCCGACCCGTGGGAATCGGGAGAATGGGGGCTCGTCGCGTACGAACGCGGCGGGCCCCCTTCGTGTACGTGCCATCGGTCCTGTAGGAAGCGAACAGGCGCTCGCCGGCGAAAGTGACAGGCCGTCGCCCCTTACGCGCTGGCCGGTCGCGCTTTACTCTGATCTCTGCTCGGTAGTTACTCGCGAGTTAAACAAGACCGCAAATGAGCCAGCCGCCGCACTGCCGCGGGCCCCGGAGGATGTCGTGAGCGACACACAGACCTTGATCGAGAACCGTCCGCCGTCCGTGGCGGGTCTTTTCCTGGATCGCGTGGCCGCCACGCCGGAAGCCGAGGCCTACCGTTACCCGGTGCCCCCGGCCTCCGGTGAGGGCCCCGACGACTGGAAGTCGCTGACCTGGGCGCAGTCCGCCGAACGCGTGTACGCCATCGCCGCCGGGCTCATCGAACTGGGCGTACAGCCGGAGCAGCGCGTCGCGCTCGCCTCCGCCACCCGCGTCGAGTGGATCCTCGGCGACCTCGGCATCATGTGCGCCGGCGCCGCCACGACCACGGTGTACCCGCAGACCAACACCGACGAGTCGGCCTTCATCCTCGCCGACTCCGCCAGCAAGGTGCTGATCGCCGAGGACGCGACCCAGCTCGCCAAGGCGCAGGAGAAGCGTGCCGAGCTGCCCGAACTCACCCATGTCGTGGTCATCGACCCGGCCGGTGTCGAGACCGGCGACGGGGTGCTCACCCTCGCCGAGCTGGAGCAGCGCGGTGCCGCGTATCTGGAGAAGAACCCGGACCTGATCAAGGAGCGGGTCGGGGCCATCACGAAGGACCAGCTCGCGACCCTCATCTACACCTCCGGCACCACCGGCCGCCCCAAGGGTGTCCGGCTGCCGCACGACAACTGGTCGTACATGGCGAAGGCGATCGCCGCGACCGGGCTGATCAGCGCCGAGGACGTCCAGTACCTGTGGCTGCCGCTCGCGCACGTGTTCGGCAAGGTGCTGACCTCCGGCCAGATCGAGGTCGGACACGTCACCGCCGTCGACGGCCGCGTCGACAAGATCATCGAGAACCTGCCGGTCGTACAGCCGACGTACATGGCCGCCGTGCCGCGCATCTTCGAGAAGGTCTACAACGGGGTCGCGGCCAAGGCGCGGGCAGGCGGCGGCGCCAAGTTCAAGATCTTCCAGTGGGCCTCCGGGGTCGCCCGTGAGTACGCCAAGGCCAGCCAGGACAACTTCCGGCGCACCGGCACCGCCTCGGTGCCCTTCGGTCTCGCCGCGAAGCACAAGGTCGCCGACGCGCTGGTCTTCGCGAAGATCCGCGAGGCGTTCGGTGGCAACCTGCGTGCCTGTGTCTCCGGGTCGGCCGCCCTCGCGCCCGACATCGGGTTCTTCTTCTCCGGCGCAGGTATTCACATCCTGGAGGGCTACGGGCTCACCGAGTCCTCCGCCGCCTCCTTCGTCAACCCCGGTGAGGCGTACCGGACGGGCACGGTCGGCAAGCCGCTGCCCGGTACGGAGGTGCGGATCGCGGACGACGGCGAGATCCTGCTGCGCGGGCCCGGGATCATGGAGGGCTATCACGGGCTGCCCGAGAAGACCGCCGAAGTGCTGGAGTCCGACGGGTGGTTCCACACCGGTGACATCGGGGAGCTGTCTCCGGACGGGTATCTGCGGATCACCGACCGGAAGAAGGACCTGATCAAAACGTCGGGCGGGAAGTACATCGCGCCGGCGGAGGTGGAGGGGCAGTTCAAGGCGGTCTGCCCGTACGTCTCCAACATCCTTGTGCACGGGGCCGACCGGAACTTCTGCACCGCCCTCATCGCGCTCGACGAGCCGTCCATTCTGGGCTGGGCTAAGGACAACGGGCTTGAGGGGAAGTCGTACGCGGAGGTTGTGGGTTCGGCGGGGACGGTGGCTCTCATCGAGGGGTACGTCACGGAGCTGAACGCGGGGCTTCAGCGGTGGCAGACCATCAAGAAGTTCCGGTTGCTGCCTCGGGATCTTGATGTTGAGCATGGGGAGATCACGCCGAGTCTGAAGTTGAAGCGGCCGGTTGTTGAGCGGGAGTACAAGTACTTGATTGATGAGATGTATTCGGGGGCTCGGGAGGCCTAAGGGGGTGGGGTGCGGGGACTCGTGGCGGGTGCGGGTAGTCCGTGGCTTGTCGCGCAGTTCCCCGCGCCCCTGGAGGTCAGACTTCTCGTCGCCTGCTTGTCAGGCGGCGTAGGTCTCGGATCCTGCTAAGCAGCGCCTCGGTGGTTGGTGGGTTCTCGCTGGACAACTGGGCCTCCAGGTCCGCTAGTTGCGCGCTGATCTCGGCGTCGCCCGCCTGCTCCCCGCTGAGCATGCGTTCCAGTTGCTGGTTTTTTCTGTGCAGGTCGAGGAAGACCGTCACCTTTGCGCGGAGCACCCAAGGGTCGAACGGCTTCGTCAAGTAGTCTGCCGCGCCTGTCGCGTAGCCGCGGAAGGCGTAGCCCGCGTCGGAGTCCGTGCCTGTCAGGAAGATGATGGGGACGTCTTTTGTCTGGTCCAGGCGTTTGATGTTGGCGGCTGTTTCGAAGCCGTCCATGCCTGGCATCCGGATGTCCAGGAGGACGACCGCGAAGCGGCGGCGGAGCAGGGCCTTCATCGCCTCCTCGCCCGAACGGGCGCGCACCAGCGGCTCGTTGAGGGAGGCCAGGACCGCCTCCAGGGCGATCAGGTTGTCCTCCATGTCGTCGACCAGGAGGATGCCGGCGCGGTCGTCTGTCGTTTCCTCAGGGCTCATGGTGACCGTGCCTCACTCGGTCGCCGTCTTGTCCAGCGCTTCGCCGTTGGGGCGCTCGGGGTCCAGGAGCGCGCAGACCACGGTCAGCAGCTGGTCGACATCGACGGGCTTGGGTACGTAGTCGTTGGCGCCGCGGGCGATCGACTTCTCGCGGTCGCCGGGCATCGCCTTGGCGGTGAGGGCGACGATGGGCAGATCCGCCCAGCGCGGGGTGCGGCGAACCGCGGAGATCGTCTCGTAGCCGTCCATCTCCGGCATCATGATGTCCATCAGGACGAGTTCGACGTCCGGGTTGCGTTCGAGGGTCTCGATGCCTTCGCGGCCGTTCTCCGCGTACAGCACCGGCATTCCGACCCGCCCCAGGACGTGGGTGAGCGCGAAGACGTTGCGGATGTCGTCGTCGACGATCAACACCCGCCGCCCGGGCAGGACCTGTCCCGCCCGGCCCACCTTCCAGGCCTCCAGCTTGGTCGGCGCGGGCCAGGAGTCGTCCGTGTCGTGGGCCGTGTAGGGCTCGGTGGACAGCTGCTCGGGCAGCGCCAGTTGGTGGTCCTTCGGCGTGTTCCCGCTCGGTGTGTGACCGGGGCTGACGACAGGCACGTACAGGGTGAAGGTCGAGCCCTTGGTCGGCACGCTCTCGGCGATGATCCTGCCGCCCAGCAGGCCCGCGATCTCCCGGCTGATGGACAGACCGAGGCCCGTGCCGCCGTACTTGCGGTTGGTCGTGCCGTCGGCCTGCTGGAACGCCTCGAAGATCACCGGGAGTTTCTCGGGGGCGATACCGATGCCCGTGTCGGAGACGGCGAACGAGATCACGTCGTCGCTGTTCTCGCGGGTGTAGAGGTGATCGGGGTCGGTGATCCGGCTGACCCGGAGTTCCACCCGGCCGGTCGCCGTGAACTTGATCGCGTTGGAGAGGAGGTTGCGCAGGATCTGCTGGAGGCGCTGCTCGTCCGAGTACATCTCACGCGGTACGTCCGCACCGACCGCCACCTCGAACGACAGCCCCCGGTCCAGGGTGAGCGGGCGGAAGGTCGCGTGGACGTAGTCCAGGAGCTTGATCAGCGGCAGCTTCTTCGGGCGTACGTCCATTCGGCCGGCCTCGATCTTAGACAGGTCGAGGATGTCGTTGATGAGCTGGAGGAGATCCGAGCCCGAGCGGTGGATCGTCGTCGCGAACTGGACCTCCTGGTCGGTGAGATGGCCGTCCGGGTTGTCGGAGAGCAGGCGGGCCAGGATGAGGAGCGAGTTGAGGGGGGTGCGGAGTTCGTGCGACATGTTCGCCAGGAACTCTGATTTGTACTGGGACGATGTCGCCAACAAGGCCGCCTTCTCCTCCAGTTCGGCGTTCGAGCGCTGCAACTCCGCCTGCTGCTTCTGGAGTTCGTCCGAGCGTTCCTGGAGCTGCATGGCGAGGCGCTGGGACTCGCCGAGCAGGGACTCCGTACGGGAGTTGGCGATGATCGTGTTGATCGCGACGCCGATCGTGTTCACGAACTGGTCGAAGAACGCCAGGTGGACGTCGGAGAAACGGGAGAACGAGGCGAGCTCGATCACGCCGAGCAGCTTGTCCTCGAAGAGGATCGGGATGATGACGACGCTGGCCGGGGCCGCTTCTCCCAACCCGCTGTTGATCTTGATGTAGTCCGGCGGGGCCTCCTCCACCAGGATCCGCTTCTTCTCGCGCGCCGCCTGGCGGACGAGGCCGTGCACCGGCATCCCGCCCGTGTCGACCGTCGCGCCCTGCGCCGAGCCGTATCCGGCGATGAACGCCAGGCCCTTGGCCGGGATCGGCGCGCTCAGGCTGGCGCTGTCCTCGTCCGGGTCGGCCAGGAAGAACGCCCCGTACTGCGCGTTCACCAGCGGGGTCAGTTCACGCAGGATCAGGTCGGCGACCTCCATCAGGTCCCGGTGGCCCTGCATCAGGGCGGCCAGGCGGGCCAGGTTCGACTCCAGCCAGTCCTTCGCGCGGGTCGTCTCGCGGAGGTTGGCCACCATCAGGTTGATGTTGTCCTTCAGCTCGGCGACCTCGCCGCGCGTCTCCACCGAGATGGAACGGGACATGTCTCCCTGGGCCACCGCCGAGGCGACCTCGGCGATCGCGCGGACCTGGGTGGTGAGGTTCAGGGCGAGTTCGTTCACGTTCGTCGTGAGGCGCTTCCAGGTGCCGTAGACGCCCTCGACCCTTGCCTGGCCGCCGAGTTGGCCGTCGATGCCCACCTCGCGGGCCACGCGGGTGACCTCCGAGGAGAAGGAGGAGAGGGTGTCCACCATCGTGTTGATCGTCGTCTTCAGTTCGAGGATCTCGCCCCGCGCGTCCACGTCGATCTTCTTCGAGAGGTCGCCCTGCGCCACCGCCGTCGCCACCTGGGCGATGTTCCTGACCTGTGAAGTCAGGTTGTCCGCCATGTAGTTGACGTTGTCGGTCAGGTCACGCCAGACGCCCGACACGCCCAACACCTGGGCCCGGCCGCCCAGTCGGCCGTCGGTGCCGACCTCGCGAGCCACGCGTGTCACCTCGTCGGCGAAGGCGCGCAGTTGCTCCACCATCGTGTTGACGGTGTCCTTCAGTTCGAGGATCTCGCCTCGGGCGTCGACCGTGATCTTCTTCGACAGGTCGCCGTTCGCGACGGCTGTCGTGACCTGGGCGATGTTCCGCACCTGTGAAGTCAGGTTCAGGGCCATGAAGTTGACGTTGTCGGTCAGGTCTTTCCAGACTCCCGATACGCCTCGCACCTGGGCCTGGCCGCCGAGGTTGCCCTCCGTGCCGACCTCGCGGGCGACTCGGGTGACCTCGTCGGCGAAGGCGGAGAGCTGGTCGACCATCGTGTTGATCGTCGACTTCAGTTCGAGGATCTCGCCCTTCGCCTCCACCGTGATCTTCTTGCCGAGATCGCCCTGGGCCACAGCCGTGGAGACGAGCGCGATGTTGCGGACCTGTGAAGTCAGGTTGTCCGCCATGAAGTTGACGTTGTCGGTGAGGTCCTTCCAGACGCCCGACACGCCTCGCACCTGGGCGCGTCCACCGAGGTTGCCCTCCGTGCCGACCTCTCGGGCCACGCGCGTCACCTCGTCGGCGAACGCGGAGAGCTGGTCGACCATGGTGTTGATGGTCGACTTGAGTTCCAGGATCTCGCCCTGCGCGTCGACCGTGATCTTCTGGCTCAGGTCGCCGTTCGCCACGGCCGTCGTCACCTGGGCGATGTTCCGTACCTGTGAAGTCAGGTTCGAGGCCATGAAGTTGACGTTGTCGGTCAGGTCCTTCCAGACGCCCGACACGCCCCTCACCTGCGCCCGGCCGCCCAACTGGCCCTCCGTGCCCACCTCGCGGGCGACCCGCGTCACCTCGTCGGCGAACGCGGAGAGCTGGTCGACCATCGTGTTGACGGTCAGCTTCAGTTCGAGGAGTTCGCCGGTCGCCTCGACCGTCACCGTGCGGGTCAGATCGCCCCGGGCCACCGCCGTGGTCACCAGGGCGATGTCACGGACCTGGGCGGTCAGCCGGGACGCCATCGTGTTGACCGCCTCGGTCACATCCCGCCAACTGCCCGACAGACCCTGCACCTTGGCACGTCCGCCGAGCCGCCCCTCCGTACCGACCTCGCGCGCGACCCGCGTCACCTCGCCCGTGAACAACGACAACTGGTCGACCATCTTGTTCACGGCCCGGCCCAGCCGACGCAGATCCCCGCGCAACTGCCGGTTCCCGTCGTGCAGATCGACCCGCTGGGTCAGATCGCCGCCGGCCACCGCGTCCAGGACGCGCGTCGCGTTCGCCGCGGGAGCCACGAGGGCGTCCAGCAGGCCGTTCACGTCGTTGACGCGGGACGTCCAGTGGCCCTGGCCGGGGCTCGCGGAGAGCCGCTCGTCGAGGCGACCGTGCCGGACCAGGTCCCGACGTACGCGCTGAACCTCGGAGTTGAAGTGCAGATTGCGGTCCATGATCTGGTTGAACGCGGAGCTGAGTTCCGCCACCAGACCGTGGCCGGTCTCCGGCACCTTCGCGAAGTTCCCGTCACGGGCCGCCGTCATCGCGGCGAGCAGCGGACGCAGATCGGATGCCCAAATCTGATCAGATGCCGGAATCTGTCCGTCTTCGAGCACTTGCGTAGCACTGTTCTCACTCATGGCGGCCCACTTCGGTAACTCGGCGCTTATGGGCGTGGCCAGTCTGTCACTCTGTCCGCGTCCACCGAGGTGCATTCGTCCGAACTGCTCGGGAGCTGTCGATGGGGGCCATTCCGACGCAACGGGAGACCGTGTCCCGCGCGCCGTCCCGTGCGTCCGGCGCGCCCGCGCGCCGGGGTGCGGACCGGCGCACGGTCACCCACGCCACGCTCGGCGGCGGCCCCCTCGCGCCCGGCGCCGCCCGTGGCCTCGTACGCGCCGCCCTCGCCGAATGGGCCCGACTCGGCCTGCCCGGCGCCGAGTCACTGCCGGACCGGCTCACGGACGACGCCATGGTGGTCGTCAGCGAACTCGTCACCAACGCCGTCGTCCACGCGGGGACGGACGTGGAGCTGGCGTGCCGCCTGGAGGCACCGGAGGAGGGGGAGCAGGAAGAGGGGGCGGAGGGGGCCGGCGTCGCGCTCGTCGTCGAGGTGTCCGACCACCATCCCTCCCGCGCGCCCCGGGACGGCGGTGCGGAACTCCCGTACGACATACCGGAGTACGGGCGTGGCCTGCGCCTCGTCTCCGTACTCTCCGAGGCCTGGGGCGTGACCTATCGCACCGGCACCAAGACCGTCTGGGCGCGGCTCCCCGCTGAGGGCGTGACGCACGACGACGACATCGAGGCGTACGCCGGTCCGCACGCCCTCGGGCACGGGTTACGGGACGCCGAGATCCTCGCCCCCGAGCCGCAGCGCGGCGCCCGTGACCAGGAGTGGCTGAATCACGGCGCTCTCTCCTTCCTCGCCGAGGCCTCCGACCTGCTCGCCGGACAGCTCGACGAGGACCTCGTCGCCGCGCTCACCGGACAGCTCCTCGTGCCGCGCCTCGCCGACTGGTGCGCGGTGTGGCTGGAGGACGAGTCGATGGGGCGCGGCAGCGGCAGCAGCGTGAGCTGGGGTGACGGGAGTGGCGGGGGCGGTGGGCCGCGGCTCGCTCGGGTCTGGCACAGCAGCGAGGACCGTATCGAGGAGCTGCGCCGCGCCCTGGAGAAGGACCCGCCGCGTACGCCCGACACCACCAGGACCGGACCGGTCCCCGTGCCCTGGCCCGGCGAGGCGCTCGGCGGGTGCGGGGAGACCGGTGCCGCGCTCGCCTACCGGCTGGTCGCGGGCGGCCGGCCGCTCGGCACGCTGGTCATCGGGCGGGCCGGGATGATCCGCTTCCCCGACGAGGTCACTGGCCTGGTCGAGGATCTCAGCCGCCGGGTCGCGCTCGCCATCGGCGCCGCCCGCCAGTACGCCCGCCAGGCCACCATCAGCCGTATCCTCCAGCGCGGCCTGCTGCCCGGCGCGGTGGCCGAGATCCCTGGCGTGAGCAGTGCTCTCGTCTACGAGCCCTGCGACAAGGGCGGGCCCAGCGGCGACTTCTACGACCTGTTCCCGGCAGGCGACGGCCGCTGGTGCTTCGCCGTCGGCGACGTCCAGGGCAAGGGGCCGGAGGCGGCCGTGGTGATCGGGCTGGCGCGGCCGTGGCTGCGGCTGCTCGCCCGGGAGGGGTATCGGGTCGGGGACGTGCTCGACCGGCTCAACCAGCTGCTGCTCGACGACGCGACGGAGACGGCGGACGCGGCGGCTCGGGCGCTGGTCGCGGCGGAGGGGCGGTCGGCGGTACCGGCCGTGCTCTCGGCGGGTTCGGCCGTCGTCCCGGCCGCGGTACGGCCCGGTGAGGGGCCGCAGACCCGTTTCCTCTCCCTCCTGTACGGCGAACTCGTCCCCTTCGACGGAGGCGTGCGCTGCACCCTCGCCTCGGCCGGGCATCCACTGCCGCTGGTGCTCCGGGCGGGCGGCGAGGTCCGAACGGTCGCCGAACCGCAGACGCTGCTCGGGGTCGTCGAGGACGAGACGTACACGAGTGAGAGCTTCGAGCTGCGGCCCGGTGACAGTCTGCTGTGCGTGACCGACGGGGTCACCGAGCGGCGCTGCGGGCCCCGCCAGTTCGACGACGGCGACGGGCTGGCGAGCGCCCTCGCGGGCTGCGCCGGGCTGAGTGCGCAGCTGATCGCGGAGCGTATCCGGCGGCTCGTGCACGAGTTCGGGGAGAAGCCGCCGGAGGACGATCTGGCGTTGCTGGTGCTGCAGACGTAGCGAGCTGGGTGGGCATTGGGCGGGGGTTGTCCCGCCGGTGCTGGACAATGGAAGGCATGCCCTCCGCACTTCCCGACGGTGATCCCGTCCCCGACGACGGCTCCCTGCCCGCCTCCGCGCTCGCCGGAGCCGCGGACCGGCCCCTCGGGTTCTATCTCCACGTTCCGTACTGCGCGACCCGCTGCGGCTACTGCGACTTCAACACCTACACGGCGACCGAGCTGCGCGGCACGGGCGGTGTTCTGGCGTCCCGTGACAACTACGCGGACACCCTGATCGACGAGGTGCGGCTGGCGCGGAAGGTGCTGGGCGACGATCCGCGGCCGGTTCGTACGGTGTTCGTCGGGGGCGGTACGCCCACGCTGCTGGCCGCCGACGATCTTGTACGGATGCTGGGGGCGATCCGTGACGAGTTCGGCCTCGCGGATGATGCCGAGGTGACGACTGAGGCCAATCCGGAGTCCGTGGACGAGCGGTATCTGGCCACTCTGCGTGAGGGGGGTTTCAACCGGATCTCGTTCGGGATGCAGAGTGCGAAGCAGCATGTGCTGAAGGTGCTGGACCGTACGCACACGCCGGGGCGTCCGGAGGCGTGTGTCGCGGAGGCGCGGGCCGTGGGGTTCGAGCATGTGAACCTTGATCTGATCTACGGCACGCCTGGTGAGAGCGATGACGACTGGCGGGCGTCGCTGGACGCGGTGCTGGGGGCTGGGCCGGATCACGTCAGCGCGTACGCCCTGATCGTGGAGGAAGGGACGCAGCTGGCTCGGCGTATTCGGCGGGGCGAGGTGCCGATGACCGACGACGACGTCCACGCGGATCGGTATCTGATCGCCGATGAGGTGTTGGGGGCGGCCGGTTTTGACTGGTACGAGGTGTCGAACTGGGCGACTTCGGTGGCCGCTCGTTGCCTTCACAACGAGTTGTACTGGCGGGGGGCCGACTGGTGGGGGGCGGGGCCTGGGGCGCACAGCCATGTGGGGGGCGTGCGGTGGTGGAACGTGAAGCATCCGGGGGCGTATGCGGGGGCGTTGGCGGTGGGGCGGTCGCCGGGGGCGGGGCGTGAGGTCTTGTCGGAGGAGGATCGGCGGGTGGAGCGGGTGTTGCTGGAGCTGAGGTTGCGGGAGGGGGTTCCGCTGTCCCTCCTGCGGGAGGACGGGCTTGCGGCGGCTCGGCGGGCTCTGGGGGAGGGGTTGCTTGAGGCGGGTCCGTACGAGGGTGGGCGGGCTGTGCTTACGTTGCGGGGGCGGTTGCTGGCGGATGCGGTGGTGCGGGATCTGGTGGACTGAGGGTTCTTTTTTCGCCCCCGCCGCCCCTACCCGTTCCCATCCTTCTGGGGGCTGCCGCCCCCAGACCCCCGCTTATCGGCCTGAACGGCCTCGTCCTCAAACGCCGGACGGGCTGACAAACCAGCCCGTCCGGCGTTTGAGGACAAAGGGGGTCTGGGGGCGTAGCCCCCAGGGATGGGAACGGGTAGGGGCGGCGGGGGCGAGACAATCCGTCCCCCGGTGCTCACTCCGGTGCCGTCACGAAGTCGATCAGGTGTTCCACTCGGCCCAGTAGTTCCGGCTCCAGGTCACGGTACGAACCCACCCGTTTCAGGATCGCCTGCCACACCGCCCCGGTGTTCTCCGGCCAGCCCAGGGCCCGGCACACGCCCGTCTTCCAGTCCTGGCCGTGGGGGATCCGGGGCCAGGACGCAATGCCCAGGGACGACGGTTTCACCGCCTCCCAGATGTCGATGTAGGGGTGGCCCACCACCAGCGCGTGCTCGCTGGTCACCGACGCCGCGATACGGGACTCCTTGCTGCCCGGGACCAGGTGGTCCACCAGGATGCCCAGGCGAGCGTCCGGGCCGGGGTCGAATTCGGCCACGATCGCGGGGAGATCGTCCACGCCCTCCAGGTACTCCACGACCACGCCCTCGATGCGCAGATCGTCGCCCCACACCTTCTCGACGAGCTCCGCGTCGTGCCGGCCCTCGACGTAGATACGCCCGGCACGGGCCACGCGCGCGCGTGCACCGGGGACGGCGACCGAACCGGAGGCCGTGCGGGAGGGCGCGGTGGCCGATGCCGCGCCGGACGGGCGTACCAGCGTCACCACCCTCCCCTCCAGGAGGAACCCCCGCGGCTCCAGCGGGAACACCCGGTGTTTGCCGAAGCGGTCCTCCAGGGTGACCGTGCCCGCCTCGCAGCGGATCACCGCGCCGCAGAAGCCCGTACCCGGCTCCTCGACCACCAGGCCGGGGTCCGCCGGTACCTGCGGTACCGGCTTGGGCTTCTTCCACGGTGGGGTCAGGTCCGGAGAGTACTGGCGCATTCGGATGACGATAGGAGAAGCTCCCTCGCCCTCGGTTCATCGGCCCTCACGACACGCCGAAACGGGTTGCCAGCGTGTCCCGTTGGGCCCGTACGAACGCCGCGTCCACCACCGCTCCGTGACCGGGTACGTACAGCGCGTCCTCGCCGCCCAGGGCCAGGAGGCGGTCCAGGGCCGCCGGCCAGTGCGACGGTACGGCGTCGGGGCCCGCCTGGGGTTCGCCCGACTCCTCGACCAGGTCGCCGCAGAAGACCACGGTCGGGTCGCCCGGTACGACGGTCACCAGGTCGCCGCGGGTGTGTCCGGGGCCGGCGTTCACCAGGTGTGCCTCGGGGCCGTCGCGCAGGGCGACCGTCAGGGTTCCCCCGACCTCCTCGTGCGGGACCACCAGGGTGTCCGCCGCCTCCTCCGCCGCACGGGCGTCCAGACCGTTGCGTACGGCGTCCGCGCACAACGCCTCGCGCCCCACTTTCTCGAATTCGTCCCCGGCGCCTGCCGCCGCCATGACATGTGCACCCGCGAACACCGCAGCTCCGAAAACATGGTCGAAGTGGGCGTGCGTCAGTGCGAGAAAGTCCACACGGCGGCCGGCGAGTTTCTGGGCCTCCAAGCGCAGGGCTGAGCCCTCCGCGAGGCTCGATCCCGCATCGATCAGCAGCGCCCCACCCGCCCCGACGACCAGCCCCACCGTGCAGTCCCAGACCGGCAGCCGGCGTCTGCCCACCCCGGCCGCCAGGCGCTCCCAGCCCAGGTCGTGCCACCCCGGCTCTTCCCAAGTCACCTTCATGCGGCGACGCTAACCGGAGAGAGGGGGAACCGGCGGGCGTAGTGGGTTGCCGCGGACACGACATCGCAGGACAGGTCGGTACACGTCGGCAGATCGGCGCAGGCCGCCCTTGCCGGGGGCGTACCCGACAGCCGTACACTGGGCCGGGGAACTCTGGCACTCGCACACGAAGAGTGCCAGGGACGGCCCAGGCACTCAGGGGACGACAGCAGTTGGAGGTGTGCGCGATGCTCAGTGAACGCAGGCTCGAAGTGTTGCGCGCCATCGTCCAGGACTATGTCGGCACCGAGGAACCGGTCGGGTCCAAGGCACTCACCGAGCGGCACAACCTCGGGGTCTCCCCGGCGACCGTCCGCAACGACATGGCGGCGCTGGAGGACGAGGGTTTCATCGCCCAGCCGCACACCAGTGCCGGGCGCATCCCGACCGAGAAGGGCTACCGGCTCTTCGTCGACAAGCTCGCCGGCGTCAAGCCGATGACCGCTCCCGAGCGGCGTGCCATCCAGAACTTCCTGGACGGGGCCGTCGATCTCGACGATGTCGTCGGGCGGACGGTTCGGCTGCTCGCCCAGCTCACGCGGCAGGTCGCCGTCGTGCAGTATCCGTCGCTCACCAGGTCGACCGTGCGGCATGTGGAGCTGCTCTCGCTCGCTCCCGCGCGCGTGATGCTCGTACTGATCACGGACACCGGCCGCGTGGAGCAGCGGATGATCGACTGCCCGGCGCCCTTCGGGGAGACCTCTCTGGCGGATCTACGCGCGCGGCTCAACAGCCGGGTCGCGGGCCGCCGCTTCGCGGACGTGCCACAACTCGTGCAGGACCTCCCGGAAGCCTTCGAGGTGGAGGACCGGGGCACGGTCGCGACGGTGCTCTCCACCCTCCTGGAGACGCTCGTCGAGGAGGCCGAGGAGCGGCTGATGATCGGCGGAACCGCCAATCTGACCCGCTTCGGACATGACTTTCCCCTCACTATCCGGCCGGTCCTGGAAGCCCTGGAGGAACAGGTCGTACTTCTCAAACTCCTTGGTGAGGCCGGGGATTCGAGCATGACCGTACGAATCGGTCACGAGAACAAATACGAGGGACTCAACTCCACGTCCGTCGTGTCGGTCGGCTACGGTTCGGGCGGCGAGGCAGTCGCCAAGCTCGGCGTGGTCGGACCGACCCGCATGGACTACCCGGGAACGATGGGAGCGGTACGCGCAGTGGCACGGTACGTCGGACAGATCCTGGCGGAGTCGTAAGTGGCCACGGACTACTACGCCGTACTCGGCGTGCGCCGCGACGCGTCCCAGGACGAGATCAAGAAGGCGTTCAGGAGGCTCGCCCGCGAGCTGCACCCGGACGTCAACCCCGATCCGAAGACGCAGGAGCGGTTCAAGGAGATCAACGCCGCGTACGAGGTGTTGTCGGACCCGCAGAAGAAGCAGGTCTACGACCTCGGCGGTGATCCGCTGTCCCAGGCGGGCGGCGGAGGCGCGGGCGGCTTCGGCGCCGGTGGCTTCGGGAACTTCTCGGACATCATGGACGCGTTCTTCGGAACGGCGTCCCAGCGGGGGCCGAGGTCGCGGACGCGGCGCGGTCAGGACGCGATGATCCGGCTCGATATCGAGCTGGACGAGGCCGCCTTCGGGACCACCAAGGACATTCAGGTCGATACCGCCGTGGTGTGCGGTACCTGTAGCGGTGAGGGTGCGGCTCCTGGGACCTCCGCGCAGACCTGCGACATGTGTCGCGGGCGCGGTGAGGTGTCGCAGGTGACCCGGTCCTTCCTGGGCCAGGTCATGACCTCGCGGCCCTGTCCGCAGTGCCAGGGGTTCGGGACCGTCGTTCCCACGCCGTGTCCCGAGTGCGCCGGTGACGGGCGGGTGCGGTCGCGGCGGACGCTGACCGTGAAGATCCCTGCGGGTGTCGACAACGGTACGAGGATCCAGCTCGCCGGTGAGGGTGAGGTGGGGCCCGGTGGTGGTCCCGCCGGTGACCTGTACGTCGAGATCCATGAGCTGCCGCACTCGCAGTTCCAGCGGCGTGGGGACGATCTGCACTGCACGGTGACTCTTCCCATGACGGCGGCGTCTCTCGGCACGAAGGTGCCGCTGGAGACGCTCGACGGGCTGGAGGAGGTCGACATCCGTCCGGGCACGCAGTCCGGGCAGTCGATTCCGCTGCACGGGCGCGGGGTCACGCATCTCCGGGGCGGTGGTCGTGGTGACCTCATCGTGCATGTCGAGGTCATGACTCCTACGAAGCTTGATCCTGAGCAGGAGCGGTTGTTGCGGGAGCTGGCGAAGTTGCGGGGCGAGGAGCGGCCTACGGGGCAGTTCCAGCCTGGGCAGCAGGGGTTGTTCTCGCGGTTGAAGGATGCGTTCAACGGGCGCTGAGGGGTGTGGGTGCCGGGGGTTTTGTTTCGCCCCCGCCGCCCCTACCCGTCCCATCCCTGGGGGCTGCCGCCCCCAGACCCCCGCTGTCGGCCTGAACGGCCTCGTCCTCAAACGCCGGAC
>NZ_JBIAQP010000040.1:0-21878 GCF_042889145.1 Streptomyces sp. NPDC002680 | reverse complement strand
AAACGCCCGGTTACATTCCGAACCCGGAAGCTAAGCCTTACAGCGCCGATGGTACTGCAGGGGGGACCCTGTGGGAGAGTAGGACACCGCCGAACTCCTTGTATAGCTCCGGCTCTTGGGCACACTGCCCGAGAGCCGGAGCTTTTTTGCGTTGAGGTAGGGTCAGGGGGCATCGTTGGCTCATTCCCACAGGAGGCCCCCGGGTGGAGGTCCAGGAGACCCGCGTCCAGACAGACCGGGTCCTCACCATCCCGAACATCCTCAGCATGGCGCGCCTTGTCGGTGTGCCCGTCTTTCTGTGGCTGATCCTTCGACCCGAGTTCGGTGGTCCGAAGAGCGATGGCTGGGCGCTCCTCGTGCTGATGCTGAGCGGGGTCAGTGACTATCTGGACGGTAAGCTCGCACGGCGCTGGAACCAGATCAGCAGTCTTGGCCGGCTCCTCGATCCCGCGGCCGACCGGCTCTACATTCTCTCGACTCTGGTCGGTCTGACCTGGCGCGAGATTCTGCCGATCTGGTTGACCGCTGCACTGCTGGCGCGAGAGCTGGTTCTGTTGGTGATGGTGGGTATCCTCAGGCGTCACGGGTATCCGCCGCCGCAGGTGAACTTCCTGGGGAAGGCCGCTACCTTCAACTTGATGTATGCCTTCCCGTTGCTCCTGCTCAGTGACGGAAGTGGGTGGCTCTCGTCACTCGCTGCTATTTTCGGATGGGCGTTCGCAGGATGGGGTACAACGCTCTACTGGTGGGCAGGAGTCCTCTACGTGGTACAAGTCCGCCGACTGGTTCGTGCGGACGCCATGGCCGATTGAGCTCGCCGGTTGGGCAGCTGTAGTGGCTCGATGGCCCGCGTCGGCAAAGTGCGGGACAATCTGGACGGGTGAAGTCGGCTAGACCGTCGTCTCTTCAAGGAGGACGCTTCCGACATGAAGGCCGTCGTGATGGCCGGAGGCGAAGGCACACGCCTTCGCCCAATGACCTCAAGTATGCCCAAGCCGCTCCTGCCAGTGGCCAATCGGCCGATCATGGAGCACGTGCTTCGGCTGCTCAAAAGGCATGGGCTCAACGAGACAGTCGTAACTGTCCAGTTCCTCGCCTCACTCGTCAAGAACTACTTCGGTGACGGCGAGGAGCTCGGGATGGAGCTGACCTATGCCAATGAGGAGAAGCCACTCGGTACCGCCGGAAGCGTCAAGAACGCCGAAGAGGCGTTGAAGGATGACACTTTCCTCGTCATCTCCGGTGATGCCCTGACCGACTTCGACCTCACCGAGCTGATCAATTTCCACAAGGAAAAGGGTGCGCTCGTCACTGTCTGCCTGACGAGGGTGCCGAATCCACTGGAATTCGGTATCACCATCGTCGACGAGGAGGGCAAGGTCGAGCGCTTCCTCGAGAAACCGACCTGGGGACAGGTCTTCTCCGACACCGTGAACACCGGCATCTACGTCATGGAGCCCGAGGTCTTCGACTACGTCGAGGCCGATGTCTCCGTCGACTGGTCCGGTGATGTCTTCCCCCAGCTGATGAAGGAAGGCCGGCTGGTCTACGGCTACATCGCCGAGGGCTACTGGGAGGACGTCGGTACGCACGAGAGCTACGTGAAGGCGCAGGCCGATGTCCTGGAGGGCAAGGTCGACGTCGAGCTGGACGGTTTCGAGATCTCACCGGGAGTGTGGGTCGCGGAGGGCGCCGAGGTGCATCCCGATGCCGTGCTCCGAGGGCCGCTCTACATCGGGGACTACGCCAAGGTCGAGGCCGGCGTGGAAATCCGCGAGCACACCGTTGTCGGCTCGAACGTCGTCGTGAAGAGCGGGGCCTTTCTGCACAAGGCCGTGGTGCACGACAACGTGTACATCGGCCAGCACTGCAATCTGCGCGGCTGTGTCATCGGGAAGAACACCGACATCATGCGCGCGGCCCGGATCGAGGACGGGGCGGTCATCGGCGACGAGTGTCTCGTCGGTGAAGAATCGATCATCCAGGGGAACGTGCGCGTTTACCCGTTCAAGACGATCGAGGCCGGCGCCTTCGTCAATACCTCGGTGATCTGGGAATCCAGAGGGCAGGCGCATCTCTTCGGCGCCCGTGGAGTCTCCGGAATCCTCAACGTGGAGATCACACCCGAGCTGGCGGTGCGACTGGCCGGTGCCTACGCGACCACCTTGAAGAAGGGGTCCACCGTCACCACCGCTCGCGACCATTCCCGTGGTGCCCGTGCGCTGAAGCGGGCCGTCATCTCCGCGCTGCAGGCCAGCGCCATCGACGTACGGGACCTGGAGAACGTACCGCTGCCGGTGGCGCGACAGCAGACCGCTCGCGGGAGTGCCGGCGGGATCATGATCCGGACTACGCCCGGGGTGCCTGACTCCGTCGACATCATGTTCTTCGACGGGCAGGGGGCCGACCTTTCGCAGGCGAGTCAGCGGAAGCTGGATCGGGTGTTCGCGCGGCAGGAATACCGGCGGGCGTTCCCCGGGGAGATCGGGGATCTGCATTTCCCGGCCAGTGTGTTCGACTCGTACACCGGGTCGTTGCTGCGGAATGTCGATACGATCGGGATCGCGGAGTCCGGGCTCAAGGTTGTCGTGGATGCGTCCAACGGCAGTGCGGGGCTTGTGCTGCCCAGTCTGCTCGGGAAGCTCGGTGTCGATTCGCTGACCATCAATCCCGGTCTCGACGAGTCGAGGCCGACGGAGTCTGCGGACACCCGGCGGTCCGGGATGGTGCGGCTCGGGGAGATCGTGGCGTCGGCGCGTGCCGCCTTCGGAGTGCGATTCGACCCGGTGGGCGAGCGGCTTTCGCTCGTCGACGAGAAGGGGCGGATCATCGAGGACGACCGGGCGCTGCTCGTCATGCTGGATCTCGTGGCCGCCGAACGCCGTAGCGGGCGGGTGGCGCTGCCGGTGACCACTACCCGTATCGCTGAGCAGGTGGCCGCCTATCACGGGACCCAGGTCGAGTGGACGACCACGTCGCCCGACGATCTGACCCGGGTCGGGCGTGATGAGACGACCATCTTCGGCGGGGACGGGCGCGGTGGGTTCATCGTGCCGGAGTTCAGCAGTGTGTTCGACGGATCGGCAGCCTTTGTACGGCTCATCGGGCTGGTCGCGCGGACGCAGCTCACGCTCAGCCAGATCGATGCCAGGATTCCGCGGGCGCATGTCCTGAAGCGGGATCTGGCGACTCCCTGGGCCGTCAAGGGCCTTGTCATGCGGCGGGTTGTCGAGGCGGCCGGAGAGCGGTTCGTCGACACGACCGACGGGGTGCGGGTGGTCGAGACCGACGGGCGGTGGGTGATGGTTCTGCCCGACCCGGCGGAAGCCGTCACGCATCTGTGGGCCGAGGGGCCCGACGACGCCTCCGCTCAGGCGCTGCTCGACGAGTGGGCGGCCGTTGTGGACGGCGCCGGTCGCTGAATCGAGGTCCACGCGCGCGTGCCGGACAGTAACCCCCAATGGGGCCTGTCCGGCACGTCGGTGGGGCCGTTCGGAGGCAGTGGTCGCGACGTGGGACGATGTGCGGCATGCCGCAGCAGCCCCCCGTTCGGAGCATCCCCACGAGCCGTTCCCGCCCGGACGCGTCCATGTCGCTGCTCACCAACGTCATGGACCACAGCCTCGACGAGGGGTATGCCGAGGCGGCCGAGCGGAAGAAGGCCGCGGGCGACGGTGGTCTGCCGAAGTCGCTCAGGGCCAAGCTGGGCCTGGCCGCAGGGCTGGTGCTCGCCGCTCTCGTGGTGACCGTGGGAGCCGCGCAGGCGCGGGTGGCGGCGCCCGCGATCGCCAAGGAGCGCGAGGAACTGATCGACCGCATCGACCGCGAGACGGAGGCGGCCGACAAGCTGGAGAAATCGGTCGACCAGCTGCGCGACGATGTCAGCGCGCGTCAGCGTGCTGCGCTGAAGTCGGGTGGCGGCAGCGAACAGGCCGACCTGGTAGGCATTTTGTCGGGTGCGACCGAGGTGCACGGACCGGGTGTGAAGCTCGTCGTCGACGACGCCAAGGAAGCCAGCAGCGACGCCGGCGGGGACGCGCGGGAGACCTCCGGGTTCTCCGACACCGGGCGGGTGCGCGACCGGGACATGCAGCGGGTCGTCAACGGGCTCTGGCAGTCGGGCGCCGAGGCCATCGCGATCAATGGGCAGCGGCTGACGGCCCTGTCGGCGATCCGGGCCGCGGGAGACGCGATACTGGTCGACAACAAGCCGCTCGTGCCGCCGTACACGGTGCTCGCGGTGGGGGACGGCAAGCGGCTGAGCAGCAAGTTCCAGGACAGCGCCGACGGACTGTATCTGGCCGCGCTGCAGGAGAACTTCGAGATCCGGACCAGCATTTCCGTGGAGAGCGACCTCCGGCTGCCCGCCGCGCCGAGTGTGATCGTACGCACAGCACAACCGAGTACAGAGACAGAGAAGGGCACATCGTGATCGCGGTACTGGGCCTCGTCGTGGGAGTCGTGGCTGGATTGTTGGTCCGGCCCGAGGTTCCGGCGGTCGTCGAGCCTTACCTTCCCATCGCTGTCGTCGCGGCCCTGGACGCCGTGTTCGGCGGTCTGCGGGCCATGCTCGACGGCATCTTCGACGACAAGGTCTTCGTGGTGTCGTTCCTGTCGAACGTCGTCGTGGCCGCGCTGATCGTTTTCCTGGGCGACAAGCTGGGCGTGGGTGCCCAGTTGTCCACCGGTGTGGTCGTGGTCCTCGGTATCCGCATCTTCTCCAATGCCGCGGCGATCCGCCGGCACGTCTTCCGGGCCTGACGCCGATGAGCGACAACGACAAGAGCGGCGCCGGCGACAAGCAGGCCGACGCGGGCGAGAACCGGTTGCGCGAGGAACTGCCCGAAGAGGTCTCTCCGGCGCCCTCGGCGGCCTCGGACGCGCAGGCCGTGGACGTGACGGCCGGCGAGGCGCCGGGACCGTCCCTGACCGGCCGTCAGCGGCTGGTGAACGGGCTGTGGCCGCTGCGGGTGACCCGGGCCCAACTGATCGTCGCCCTGCTGCTGTTCGGGCTCGGATTCGGGCTTGCGGTGCAGGTCGCGTCCACCAGCGACAGCGACGGGGCCCTGCGCGGTGCGCGTCAGGAAGATCTTGTACGCATCCTCGATGAACTGGATGACCGTACTCAGCGTCTTGAGGACGAGAAGCAGGGTCTCGAAGATCAGCGGACCGAGTTGGAGAACAGCTCGGACCAAGCTGAGGAGGCCCGTAAGCAGACGGTCGAGAAGGAGCGGCAACTGGGCATCCTGGCGGGCACGGTGGCTGCGCAGGGGCCCGGGATCACGCTGACCATCGAGGACACGAAGGGGACGGTCGAAGCCGACATGCTGCTCGACGCGATCCAGGAGTTGCGTGCGGCCGGTGCCGAGGCGATCCAGGTCAACGGCGTACGGGTCGTCGCGGGAACCTTTCTGGCGGACGAGGACGGCGGGGGAGTGAGCGTCGACGGGAACAAGATCGACGCTCCCTATCGTTTCAAGGTCATCGGCAAGCCACAGGACCTCGAACCGGCGCTCAACATCCCCGGGGGTGTGGTGCAGACCCTGGAGAAGGAGCAGGCCACCGTCACCGTGGAGCGGGCGGACAAGATCGTCGTGGACGCCTTGCGAGCGGCGAAGCAGCCTGACTACGCTCGGTCGTCCTCCCAGTGAACCGGGGGTGCATGGGGGCTGTCCGGGGAGGGCATGAGGTTGCGGGGGGTCGGCGCACCGAATGGGTGGTGCGTGGTGGAAACTGTCAGGTGGAGACGGACGTTGTGAGGATGTCCGGGTCGACCGGTAGGTGCAGTCAGGGTTCGTCCTGCCCCACGGGCGGGTCTGTTTCGGTCAAGGGGAATCGCCCGTGAAGTTGTTTGCGAAGTTGTTCGGCAAGAGCGCGCGAGAGGGCAGCGACAACGCGACCGCCCGCCATCGCGCACAGCCCGACGCGGAGGGCCAGCGCCCTCTGTTCCGGGACCAGGTCGGCGGTCCGGGCGGTGACGTTCCGGGAGGTCAGGGCGCGCCGTCTGTTGACCCTGCCCAGTCCGGGCGCATAGGTTTCGGGGAACCGTCAACCTCAAGTACGGGTGGAGAGTTTTCCTCCGACCCATATGCGTCCAATGCCCCGGCGGGGCAGCCGCGGCAGGAGGATCCGTCGATGTCGGCCCTTGTGTGTACGAGGTGCGGTAACCGCAACGCGGAGAACAGCCGCTTCTGCTCCAACTGTGGTGCGCCGCTGCGGGCCGGGGTCACTCCCGAGCGTCCGTCGGAGACGACGTCCACGATCTCCATCTCCGGTATCGAGGCGTACGACGCCGAGGTCACCGGGCAGACGCAGATGCCGATGCTCTCGCCCGAGGCGCAGGCCGCGGTGGACGCCCTGCCGCTCGGGTCGGCGCTTCTGGTGGTGCGTCGTGGCCCGAACTCGGGCAGCCGCTTCCTGCTGGACGGTGAGCTGACCACGGCCGGGCGTCATCCGCAGAGCGACATCTTCCTGGACGACGTGACCGTGTCGCGTCGTCACGTGGAGTTCCGACGGGGCCAGGACGGCCTGTTCACCGTCGCCGACGTGGGCAGCCTCAACGGCACGTACGTCAACCGTGAGCGGATCGACCAGGTCGGTCTGAACAACGGCGACGAGGTGCAGATCGGCAAGTACCGGCTGGTGTTCTACGCGAGCCAGCGGGGCTACTGACCCTCCTCCGGACCGAGTCCGGAGGGACCCCAGGGAAGGTCCATGCTTCAAACACCGAGCGGCGGTGCCGGCCACGGCATCGCCGCCGCGGACAGTGGGCTGATGAGCATCGGCACAGTGCTGAACGTGCTGCGCGACGAGTTCCCCGAAGTCACCATCTCCAAGATCCGTTTCCTGGAGTCGGAGGGGCTCATCGAGCCGCAGCGGACCCCTTCGGGGTACCGCAAGTTCAGCCCCGAGGACGTCGAGCGCCTCGGCCATGTCCTGAGAATGCAGCGGGACCACTATCTGCCCCTCAAGGTGATCAGGGAGTACCTGGACGCCATGGAGCGCGGGGAGGCCGTGTCGCTCCCCACCGTGGGCCGCCAGCGGGACGGTGAGCCGAGCCTGGAGCCCGAGGGGCCCACAGCCGTCCGGATCGGCCGGGCGGAGCTGCTCGCCGCCGCCGGGATCGGTGACGAGGAACTCGAGGAGTGGCAGTCGTACGGGCTGGTCGCTCCGCTGCCCGACGGGGCGTACGACGCGGAGACGGTGACTGTCGCCGCGCTCGTCGCCGAGCTGGGGCGGTTCGGGATCGAGCCACGGCATCTGCGGGTGATGAAGGCCGCCGCCGAACGTGAGGCAGGCCTGGTCGACCAGGTGGTGGCCCCGCTCAGGCTCCACCGCAATCCGCAGACCAGGGCCCTCGCGGAGGCCCGCAGCAAGGAACTGGCGGGGCTCACGGTGAAGCTGCACGCGGCCTTGGTGCGGATCGCGCTGGGAGTGCGGCAGCCCTGAGCGGAAGGGGCCGCCGGAGGGCGGATCGGCCACCCGTTCCGTGCTCGACTACCCAAACGTCCCGGGCACGGCCTAGGGTTGCTGTGTGAACGAGCTCGATGTCGTAGGTGTCCGGGTCGAAATGCCCTCCAACCAACCGATCGTGCTTCTGCGGGAAGTGGGAGGCGACCGCTACCTCCCCATCTGGATCGGACCGGGGGAGGCGACGGCGATCGCCTTCGCCCAGCAGGGCATGGCCCCCGCGCGACCGCTGACGCACGACCTGTTCAAGGACGTGCTGGAGGCCGTCGGCCAGGAGCTCACCGAAGTGCGCATCACGGACCTGCGCGAGGGTGTCTTCTACGCGGAGCTGGTGTTCGCCAGCGGGGTCGAGGTGAGCGCGCGCCCGTCCGACGCCATAGCGCTGGCGCTGCGCACCGGGACGCCGATCTACGGCAGCGACGGAGTGCTCGACGACGCCGGGATCGCGATCCCGGACGAGCAGGAGGACGAGGTGGAGAAGTTCCGCGAGTTCCTCGACCAGATCTCCCCCGAGGACTTCGGGACCAACAGTCAGTGAGCCCTGACGGCGACGGTTGACGAGGCTCGGGCGGCTCCACGGACCTGGTGGTCGGTGGAGCCTGACTTTTGCCCGGTGACGTCACGGATGATGGCAATTGCCAGCGGCGTGTGAGAGCGTCGTGCGGCCCATGCGGAGCGCATTCGGCTAGCCTTTCCCCGCGGTGGGGTACGGGAAACCACTCCTAGGGTGATTATCACTCGGCGTGCCGAGTGTGGCGATCGTTGACGCACCCCTGGTGACTGCCTACCGTCGAGAAGGCAGGTCAAGGACGGAGGTCGGCGTGAGAAGCAGCGGCGACGGTACGGCTGGGGGTGCCCCCGGACGCGGTCTGGGGGAGAGCGGCCCGTACCCGCTTCAGGGCAGCGCGGCCGATCACGTTCCGCGGCGGCCGACGGCTGTAGCAGGCGGCGGAGGGGCGACATCCATGGCGTCCGAGGAGATCGGCTACCGCGGTCCGACGGCGTGTGCGGCGGCCGGCATCACTTACCGCCAGTTGGACTACTGGGCGCGCACCGGGCTGGTCGAGCCGAGTGTGCGGCCCGCTCACGGGTCGGGGACGCAGCGGCTCTACAGCTTCCGGGACGTTGTCGTCCTGAAGGTCGTGAAGCGCTTTCTCGACACCGGTGTCTCGTTGCAGAACATCCGTACGGCGATCCAGCATCTGAGGGCGTGCGAGTTCCGGGATCTGGAGCGCCTGACGCTGATGAGCGACGGCGCGACCGTCTACGAATGCACGTCCCCCGACGAGGTGCATGCGCTGCTCCAGGGCGGGCAGGGCATCTTCGGCATCGCCGTCGGTGTGGTGTGGCGAGATGTGGAAAGCGCTCTCTCGCAGCTGCACGGGGAGCGCGTCGACACGGGCGAGACGCTTGTCGGGCACAACCCGGCGGACGAGCTGGCGCGGCGGCGCAACCGGGCGGTCTGACCGGCCCCGCCTCGGCGTTCCGGGGCGTTGTCAGTGGCGTAGGGCAGCATCGGACATGTGAGAAACGCGCCCACGATCCTGCATCTCGACATGGATGCCTTCTTCGCCTCGGCGGAGCAGGCGTCCAAGCCGAGTCTGCGCGGGAAGGCCGTGGTCGTGGGCGGGCTGGGGCCGCGCGGGGTGGTCGCGACGTGTTCGTACGAGGCCCGGGTGTTCGGGGTCCACTCCGCGATGCCGATGGGCCAGGCGCGGCGACTCGCGCCGAACGCCGCGTATCTCGTGCCGAGGTTCGGGTTCTACCGGTCGATCAGCGAGCAGGTCATGGCGCTGCTGCGGGCGCTGTCGCCGCTGGTGGAGCCGCTCAGCCTGGACGAGGCGTTCGTGGACCTGGAGGCCGGGGGAGCGGCCTGGGACGAGGCGTCGGCGCGGCTGGCCGGGGCGAAGCTGCGCGCTGACATACGGGCGGTCACGGGGCTCACGGGATCGGTGGGTCTCGCCGCGTCCAAGATGCTTGCGAAGATCGCCTCCGAGCAGGCCAAGCCGGACGGACTGGTGCTGATCGAGCCCGGGACCGAGCGGGCGCTGCTCGGGCCGATGTCGGTGCGGATCCTGCCCGGGGTCGGGCCGACGACGGGCGACCATCTGCGGCGGGCGGGCATCAGTACCGTCGACGAGCTGGCCGAGGCGGGCGAGGACGAACTCGTACGGCTGCTGGGGAAGGCGCACGGGCACGGGCTGTACGCGATGGCGTTGGCGCACGACGAGCGGTCCGTGGTGGCCGAGCGGGAGACCAAGTCCGTGTCGGTCGAGGACACGTACGACGTGGACATCCATGACCGGGTCCGGGTGGGGACGGAGGTGCAGCGGCTGGCGGACCGGTGTGTGCGGCGGCTGCGCGGGGCCGGGCTGTCGGGGCGGACCATCGTCCTCAAGGTGCGGCGGTACGACTTCTCCACGCTGACCCGGTCCGAGACGCTCCGTGGGCCCACGGACGACCCCGGGGTGGTGCGGGAGGCGGCGGCCCGGCTGCTGGAGTCCGTGGACACGACGGGTGGTGTGCGACTGCTCGGGGTCGGGGTGAGCGGCCTCGCCGACTTCACGCAGGAGGATCTGTTCGCCCAGGCCGCCGGGGAGTTGGCGGCGCTGGAGTTGGTGGAGGAGGCCGAGCACGAGGGTGGTGAGCAGCAGGAGGTGCTGCCCGTCGAGCGGCACTGGACGACCGGGCACGACGTGCGGCATGCCGACTTCGGACACGGGTGGGTGCAGGGGAGTGGGCTCGGGCGGGTGACCGTGCGGTTCGAGACGCCGGACTCGGAGCAGCCGGGACGGGTGCGGACGTTCCGGACCGACGATCCCGCGCTGGAGCCGGCGGATCCGCTGCCGCTGGTGTCCTCCGGGCCGCGAAGACCCGACGGTCCGGACGAGGGACCGACCGGTCAGGAGTCGTCCGAGCCTGCCAGCTTGCCGAAGTCGTGGTCCGGGAACGGAGGAGGGGGCGCCACGTCGAGGCCGTAGTGGTGGTAGAGCTGGAGTTCCTGTTCCGGGGAGAGGTGGCGGCCCACGCCGAAGTCGGGGGCGTCCTTGATCAGGGACCGTTCGAAGGGGACGCGCAGTGTGCCGTCGATCAGTTCGCTGGGTTCCAGGGGCACGAAGGCGTCCCTGCTGAACAGCCCTGTCCGTATGGCCGCCCACTCCGGCACGCCCGTCGCGTCGTCGAGGTAGACCTCGTCGATCGTGCCGATCTTGGTGCCGTTGCGGTCGAAGGCCTTGCGGCCGATCAGGTTGCGCGGATCGATGTCGGTCTGCACGGCGGGCCCTCCGTATGGTCGCAACTCATCCGTAAGCACTACAAAAGAGCACATCGGGGCAGGTGGCCACTCGAAGGTCTGTGCGTGGAGCCGCTGATAGGCTGGCCAATGGCTGCTGACCCTGTGCGGGAGAGTCCTCCGGAACCTCGGAGGCGCCGAAGGAGCAACTCCTCCCCGGAATCTCTCAGGCCCCTGTACCGCACGGACGAGGTCACTCTGGAAAGCAGGGCGGAGGACATGGTCTCCGCTCTCACCGACGGTGAAAGCCGGGACGTCAGCGCGTTGGCAGCCCGGTGAAGCTCTCAGGTCGAGATGACAGAGGGGGAGGCCGTTCGGGCACCCGTGCCGTGGTGCCCCTCGAAGGTCGCTAACGACCAGGAGGCCTCCGTAATGACCGCCCATCGCACTTCGCTCGCCGTACTCGAACAGGGCACGCCCTTCGAGCGGCGCCACATCGGGCCCGATCGCGAGGACCGGGCCAAGATGCTCGCGCAGGTCGGATACGGCTCGCTCGACGAGCTGACGGCCGCCGCGGTCCCGGATGTGATCAGGAACGCCGACGCGCTCGATCTGCCGGGCGCCCGCACCGAGGCCGAGGTACTGGCCGAACTGCGATCGCTGGCCGACCGGAACCAGGTGCTCGGGTCCATGATCGGGCTCGGGTACTACGGGACCTTCACCCCGCCGGTCATCCTGCGGAACGTGATGGAGAACCCGGCCTGGTACACCGCGTACACGCCGTACCAGCCGGAGATCTCGCAGGGGCGCCTCGAAGCGCTGCTGAACTTCCAGACCATGGTCGCCGACCTCACCGGGCTGCCCACTTCCGGCGCCTCGCTGCTCGACGAGGGCACCGCGGCCGCCGAGGCCATGGCCCTGTCCCGACGCATGGGCAAGAACAAGAAGGGCCTCTTCCTCGTCGACGCGGACGCCCTGCCGCAGACCGTCGCGGTCATCCAGACGCGGGCCGAGCCGGTCGGTGTCGAGGTCGTCGTCGCCGACCTGAGCGCGGGCATCCCGGACGACATCGCGGGGCGCGAGATCAACGGCGTGCTGCTTCAGTACCCGGGCGCCTCCGGAGCCGTACGGGATCTGAAACCCGTCGTCGAGCAGGCGCACGGGCTCGGTGCCGTCGTCACCGTCGCCGCCGATCTGCTGGCCCTGACGCTGCTCACCTCGCCCGGTGAACTCGGCGCGGACATCGCGGTCGGGACGACCCAGCGGTTCGGGGTGCCGATGGGTTTCGGCGGGCCGCACGCCGGATACATGGCCGTGCGTGAGCAGTTCGCGCGCAGTCTGCCCGGGCGGCTCGTGGGTGTCTCCGTGGACGCGGACGGGCACAAGGCGTACCGGCTCGCCCTGCAGACGCGCGAGCAGCACATCCGCCGCGAGAAGGCGACCAGCAACATCTGTACGGCCCAGGTCCTGCTGGCCGTCATGGCAGGCATGTACGCCGTGCACCACGGGCCCGACGGGCTGCGGACCATCGCCCGGCGGACCCACCGGTACGCCACGATCCTGGCCGCCGGGCTGACTGCGGGCGGCGTCGAGGTCGTCCACGGGGCCTACTTCGACACGCTCACCGTGCGGGTGCCCGGGAAGGCCGGTGAGGTCGCCGCCGCCGCGCGTGAGCACGGGGTGAACCTGCACCTCGTCGACGCGGACCGGGTGTCCGTCTCCTGCGACGAGACGACCACGCGGGCCCACCTGGGCGCCGTATGGACCGCGTTCGGGGTCGAGGGCGACATCGAAGCACTCGACGCGGGCGCCGAGGACACGCTGCCGGAGGCGCTGCTGCGCACCGACGACGTACTCACGCACCCCGTCTTCCACCAGTACCGCTCCGAGACCGCGATGCTGCGCTACCTGCGTCGGCTCGCCGACCGTGACTACGCGCTCGACCGGGGCATGATCCCGCTGGGCTCCTGCACCATGAAGCTCAACGCGACCACCGAGATGGAGCCGGTCACCTGGCCCGAGTTCGGGCAGCTGCACCCCTTCGCGCCCGCCGAGCAGGCGCAGGGCTATCTGACGCTCATCCGGGAGCTGGAGGAGCGGCTCGCCGAGGTCACCGGGTACGACAAGGTGTCGCTCCAGCCGAACGCCGGTTCGCAGGGCGAGCTGGCCGGGCTGCTCGCCGTACGCGGATATCACCGTGCCAACGGCGACGAGCAGCGGACGGTCTGTCTGATTCCGTCGTCCGCGCACGGGACCAACGCGGCCAGTGCCGTCATGGCCGGGATGAAGGTCGTCGTCGTGAAGACCGCCGGGGACGGCGAGATCGACGTCGAGGATCTGCGGGCGAAGATCGAGCAGTACCGGGACGAACTGTCGGTGCTGATGATCACGTACCCGTCCACGCACGGGGTGTTCGAGGAGCATGTCGCCGACATCTGCGCCCAGGTGCACGAGGCCGGCGGGCAGGTGTACGTCGACGGGGCCAACCTCAACGCGCTGGTGGGGCTCGCCAAGCCGGGGCACTTCGGGGGCGATGTCTCGCATCTGAATCTGCACAAGACCTTCTGCATTCCGCACGGTGGCGGCGGTCCCGGAGTCGGGCCGGTGGGCGTGCGGGCGCATCTCGCGCCGTATCTGCCCAACCACCCCTTGCAGCCCGCTGCCGGGCCCGAGACGGGCGTGGGGCCCATCTCGGCGGCGCCCTGGGGTTCGGCGGGCATTCTGCCGATCTCGTGGGCGTACGTCCGGCTGATGGGCGGTGAGGGGCTCAAGCGGGCCACGCAGGTGGCCGTGCTGAGCGCCAACTACATCGCCAAGCGGCTGGAGCCGCACTACCCCGTGCTCTACACCGGGCCCGGCGGGCTCGTCGCGCACGAGTGCATCATCGATCTGCGGCCGATCAGCAAGGCCACGGGCGTGAGCGTCGACGACATCGCGAAGCGGCTGATCGACTACGGCTTCCACGCGCCGACGATGTCCTTCCCGGTGGCCGGGACGCTGATGATCGAGCCGACCGAGTCCGAGGACCTGGGCGAGCTGGACCGGTTCTGCGAGGCGATGATCGCCATTCGCGGGGAGATCGAGAAGGTCGGCGCGGGCGAGTGGCCGGCCGACGACAACCCGCTGCGGAACGCGCCGCACACCGCGGCCGCGCTCGGCGGGGAGTGGAAGCACGCCTACACGCGCGAGGAGGCGGTCTTCCCGGCCGGGGTCTCGGCGGCCGACAAGTACTGGCCGCCGGTGCGCCGGATCGACCAGGCCTTCGGTGACCGGAACCTGGTCTGTTCCTGCCCGCCGCTGGACGCTTACCAGGAGTAGTCGACCCCGGACACACGTCGGGGCCGGTTCGCAGCGAGTGTCTGCGGGCCGGCCCCTCTTTGTCTGTTCAGTTGTCCGGGCAGTCGCGCCTCTTGAGGTCGGGAGGCTGCCCGTCGTGCGTGGCCGTCAGGCGGCCGTCATCACCGGTCCGGCGCCCGCCGGGCGGTGCGGGGCGATGATCTGGCCGTCGGGCAGTAGCTCACCGGTGTCCTCGAAGAGGAGGACGCCGTTGCACAGCAGGCTCCACCCCTGTTCCGGGTGGTGCGCCATCAGTCGGGCGGACTCCCGGTCGGTGGAGTGGGCTGTCGGGCACGGTGGCTGGTGCTGGCACATTGATGGGATCTTTCGCTCTGTCGTGGAGTGTGAGATGGCTGTGGAGTCTGTCCTGCGGCTCGAAGCACTGTTCATGGCCGCCCCCGTTGGGAAAGTCGGTTCGAAACCAGTGTTGCTCTACGGGCGTCAATCCGCAGGGATTTAGCCGCACCGCTTCTCACAGGTTCAAGACGCATCACCCGGGCGGACGGTTCAGCCCAACTGGGCTGTCCCTTTGGGTGGTTCTTGGGGGCCGGAAAGGGCTAGTCCGGACGGCTCACAAACCCTTAATGGCTCGTACGAGCGTAATGGCGCGCGAAAGAGCGACGTACCCCGCTGCCGGGAATTCGGCGGCGGGGTACGCGGGAATACGGAGAGTGCCGTGCCGTGTGCGCTCAGGCGGGAGAACTCAGCAGCGGGGCCGGAGTCACCCGATGGGTCAGGACCGGGAGCAGTTCGGCGACCCGGTGCGGGCGGTGGGCGGCGATGCCGGGCGGGGCCGGCGCCAGCGGGATGAGCAGGTCGGTCGAGGCGGGGTGGCCCTCGGCCGCGTCGGCGGTGCTGTCGCCGTGCAGCCAGAGCGTCAGCATGTACAGCTCGGGTACGGACAGGAGGCGGGCCTGGTAGGGCTGCTTCATGGTCTCGGCCTGGCGCAGGGCGCGCTCGGTGGAGGCGATGTAGGGGCCTTCGAAGAAGTGCGAGAAGGCCCAGCCGTCGGGGGTCAGCATGGTCTCCGCCGCGGCCACCGCGCGGTCGCCGCAGCGGATCAGGAAGCGCCACCCGGTCAGCCGGGTGGTGGGGGTGCCCGCGGGGGTGATCCGGTCCAGTACGTGTACGGGCAGAGGGAGTTCGGGGGTGGCGGGTCCCTGGGCGGTGCGCAGGGCCGGGGTGCGTGCCTCACGGACCGCGGTGGGGGAACCGAGTGCCGTGAGGATGGTGCGCAGTGCTGGCGCGGGAGCCGGGGGGACATGCAGCGGCATGGTGGGACGCCTCTCATTCGACAGGCAGGGTGGCGCGAGGGCGGGGGCGGACGGCGCTGTCAGCTCTCGAAGTCTCTCGGGGTCAAAGAGGCGGGGCCGATGCGCTGGCGGGGGTGCGGCCTGCCGCACGTCACCTGGACGGCAGGACCCAGGACCTGGGCGCCGACTCTCTGCCTTGTTCGCGGAGTTTATACGACACGTGTTCTGACTGTGTTTCGTCTAACCGTTTCCCGCGTGAAGAGCAAGGGTCTATTCGGTCGGCGTTGTGTGGCGTTTCCACCGATCCCCGGCCGGTCGTACCGCGATGACCTCGGTATACGCGCCGGAGGCGGTCGGCCAATTGTCGTCGGCGTTTTTCACGAGTTCGCAAGTGCGCGAAACTGTCGACTCGTTTGTCCGCACAAAGTCTGTCTCGCCATGCCGGGCGAATGTGCCTCCGGTCATTTGGGCCAGCGTAGCGGCCCGCGGGCGCGCGTGGGACGTTATCAATCACGCTGGGTGGGCATCATCCCACGTGACCCGGGACATCGGTGGCCGGATCTTCGGCCTGCCCATTCGAGGAAGGGACGCTTCGATGGGGGAGAAGGTCGTGGCGGGGCAGTTCGACCTGTCCGATCGGCAGCGCTACCGCACCAAGCTCCGGCAGTGCCTGACGGGGCTGGAGCGGCTGCTGGCCGACAAGCGGTTCGACCGCCCCAAGAATCTGCTGGGCCTGGAGATCGAGCTGAATCTCGTCGGGCCCGACGGCATGCCGAAAATGATGAATGCGCAAGTACTTGAAAGGATCGCGAGCCGAGATTTCCAAACAGAACTCGCCATGTTCAATCTGGAAGTCAACATCGCCCCCCATCGGCTCGACGGTCGGGTTTTCGACCGGCTCGCCGAGGAACTCCGTACGTCACTGGCATATGCGCACCGGAAGGCGAAGGAGGTCGAGGCGGGGATCATGATGATCGGCATTCTGCCGACGCTCGACCGGGACGACCTGGTCTCCTCCAACCTCTCCGACGTCGACCGCTACACCCTGCTCAACGACCAGATCGTGGCCGCCCGCGGTGAGGATTTCACGCTCGACATCGACGGGGTGGAGCGCCTTTCGTGCACGTCGAAGTCCATTGCCCCGGAGGCCGCCTGCACGTCTGTGCAGCTGCATCTCCAGGTCACTCCGGCGCGGTTCGCCGATGTGTGGAACGCGGCGCAGGCGATCGCCGCCGCGCAGGTCGCGGTCGGGGCCAACTCGCCCTTCCTGTTCGGCCGTGAGCTGTGGCGCGAGTCGCGGCCTCCGCTGTTCACCCAGTCCACGGACACGCGTCCGCCGGAGCTGCAGGCGCAGGGCGTACGGCCGCGCACCTGGTTCGGGGAGCGGTGGATCTCGTCGGCGTACGACCTCTTCGAGGAGAACCTGCGCTACTACCCGGCGCTGCTGCCCATCTGCGACGACGAGGATCCGCTGGGTGTCCTCGACGAGGGCGGGGTGCCGAAGCTGGGCGAGCTGGTGCTGCACAACGGCACCGTGTACCGCTGGAACCGCCCGGTCTACGGCATCGCCGACGGCGTACCGCATCTGCGCGTCGAGAACCGAGTGCTGCCCGCCGGGCCCACCGTCACGGACGTCATCGCCAACGCGGTCTTCTACTACGGGCTCGTTCGGGCGCTCGCCGAGGAGTCGCGGCCCGTGTGGACCCGGCTGCCCTTCGAGGCCGCCGCCGCCAACTTCGACGCGGCCTGCCGGCACGGCATCGAGGCGCGGTTCCAGTGGCCCCGGGGCGGCCGGTTCGGCGGCATCGCGGAGGTCGACGCGGTGCATCTCGTACGGGACGAACTGCTTCCGCTCGCCGAGGCCGGCCTCGACGCGTGGGGGGTCGAACCCGCCGACCGGGACCTGTACCTCGGGGTGATCGAGGAACGGTGCCGGCGGCGGGCCAACGGGGCGTCCTGGCAGGCGGCCACCTTCCACCGGGCGCTGGAGAAAGGGCTGCCCCGGGACGCCGCGCTGTCCGCGACGACCCGGCGCTACAGCGAGCTGATGCACCTCGGGGAGCCGGTGCACACCTGGCCGGTGGGGCTCCCGGAGCGGGTGCCTCTCGGGTGATGCCGGGACGTCCGGTCCGGCCTCCGGGCTCCCGGGCCCGGTCCTCGGGCTCCGGCCCCCGGCTTCTGGGCTCCGGCCCCCGGTCCTCGGGCTTCGGCCTCTGGCCTCCGTGCTTCGACCCCCGGGTCCTCGGGCACCGGCTTCTGGCCCCCGGCCCCGGTCCCCGGTCCTCGGTCTTCGGGTTTTGGCCCCCGGCCTTTGGCCCCCGGCTTTGGCCCCCGGGCTCCGGCCCTCGGCCCCTGGTCCTCGGGCTCTGGCCTTCGGATTTCGCCCCCCGGATTTCGCCCCCCGGATTCCGGGCCCCGGCCTGCGGGCCCCGGCCTCCGGCCTCCGGATTCCGGATTCCGGATTCCGGATTCCGGATTCCGGCCTCCGGGCTCCGGGCTTTGGGCCCCGGGCTCCGGCCCCCGGCCCCCGGCCCCCGGCCCCCGGCCCCCGGCCCCCGGCCCCCGGCCCCCGGGCTTTGGGCCTCTGCCTCTGGGTTCTGGGCCGGGCCCTGGCTTCCGGGCCCCAGGGGCTCACGCCCCCGGGCCCCGGCTTCAGGGTTCCAGGGGGGGAGCAGGTGGTGGTCAGGTGCCGCTGCCTGCTGCCACTATTGCCTGGAGGATCACCGTGTGGATCTGGGTCGGGTCCGTGACCTCGTAGCCCGAGCCGCCGGTTGCCGCGGCGATCTGTTGGGCTTCCTCGCGGTCGGCCTCCGGGCCCACCGCGATCATGATCAGCGGGACTGGGCGTTCGGGGTTGGTGAGCTGCTGGAGTCTGCGGATCAGGGCGGCGCGCGTGATGCTGCCGGGGTCCTCGTTCACGCCGTCGGTCAGGATGACCAGCGCGTTGAACTTGCCCTTCGCGTACGAGGACGTGGCCGACTTGTATGCGGCCAGGGTCGTGTCGTAGAGGCCCGTCGCGCCGCCCGGGACCGGTTGCAGGTCGCCGAACGCCGTCGAGAGGCGGTCGCGCTGGGTGCCGTTGCCCTTGCGGTCGCCCAGGCGTTCCGTCGGGACCAGGATGCGGTAGTCCTTGGCGCCGTCCAGCTTCGTGGAGAACTCCCACAGGCCGATCTCGTCCTCGGGGGTGAAGGTGGCGAGGGCTTGGAGGAGCGATGCCTTTGTGACGTCCATCCGGGTTCGGGCCGTGCCCGGCACCTGCTCCGCCATGGAGAAGGAGGCGTCGACGACCGTCGTGATCCGGGCGCTCTGCACGGTGATCGTCCAGGTGCCGAGGGCCTCCTGGAGCGCCGCAGCCGTCGCGGGTTCGCCGGCCGCACGCGCGTACGGCTGTGGGGCACGGCCGCCGGCACGGGCGATCAGCGCGTCCGGGGTCTTCTCGTCGTCCGTCCGGAAGCCTCGCTGTTCCAGGAGCTTGTGCTGCTCGGGTTGGCGCAGAAACGTCATGAAGCGGATCGCGGCCCGGCTCTGGTCGGTCGTCAGCCCCGTCCCGTCGACCAGGGTGTACGGGTAGTCGAGCCGGGGCGACCCGTCCTCGGGGTAGAACATGCCGAGGTCCTGCGCCTTGTCCGCCGACGAGTTGTACGCGTACGCCGCCTGCTCCGAGAGGACGAGCGTCCGGTTGCGCCTGGGGTTGCCCTGCTCGGTGCCCGAGGAGTCGCGGGGCAGGGTGTCCAGGACCTGGCCGTCGCTGTCGGAGACGCGCTGCGACAGGGCCTTCATCAGGGCGGCGGCCTGGGTGGCGCCGTCCTTCGTCTTCGCGGCGGCCGTGCCGAGCTGGGTCAGGGCCAGCAGGCCGGTCGCGCTGCGCGCCGGGTCGGCCGCGCCGAGCGCCAGGTCGTCGTTCCCCAGGGTGGCGCCGACCAGTTCCGTCCAGGAGTACGTCTTCCGCGGCCACCCCAGTGCCTTCGCGGCGGCGGGCACCACGGCCAGGCCCACCGGGGTCGAGGCGACGTTCCCGACGGCGGTCACCTGGGTCGCCTTCCCGTCGGCCGTGACCCGCTCGACCCAGACGTCCGAGTCGGGCACCCAGATCTGGGCGTCGGACGTCTTGCCCGCGCGCAGCGCGTCCGCGACCTTGTACGAGTCCCGGGCGGTCACCTCGATGTCGAGGCAGCGCCCGTCGGAGGTGACGCCCTGGTCGCGGGCCCGGTCCGCCGCGGATTCCAGGGCGGGGGCCAGGTCCGGGGAGGCGGCGAGCGCCAGCCGTATCGGGTCGTCCCGGCAGGACGAACCGAAGGACAGCAGACCGGTCTGCACGGCGGCTGCCGTGCCTCCGGCGATGGTGAGGACGAGCGCCGTGGCGATGGCGATCGTGCGGCGGCGGGTGCGTGGACGGGGGTCGCCGGTGCCCGGTTCAGGTCGATCGGGCAAGCTGTGACGTCCCATGACGGTGGGATCCTTCCCTGGTGAACAGAACACATGGCGCGAAACAGCCGTATGAGCTGAATCGGCTGCATGGGCCGTATGGCAGGGAAAGGGGAGGGGCGCCGGGAGCGGCGTCCGCCCCCCAACGGCCTGTCGCGCAGGTTCTTCGCAACTTCTTTCGAGACCCTAGCGGGGCGAGGACGGGGATGCGGCGGGATTGAACAACTGGAGGCAGGAGTGCAGGTGGAGGCGGGCGTGGTGGCTGATTCTTTTCCTGAGGAGCGGCCGTCGCGACGGACACTCCGGGACGAGACGCTGTTGGTTCTGGGGCTTTCGCTCGGTGCGAGCGCTATCTCCTCCTTGATCAGCTTTGTCGGATCGGTCACGAAACCGGGAGGCCTCAAGGACCAGGCGGCCACCCTCAACGCCTCGGCCGCGCCGGGCCGTCCATGGCTGGATCTCGCCTGGCAGCTCTTCGGCATCACGACGTCTCTCGTGCCGGTCGCACTGGTCGCGCACTTTCTGCTGCGCGAGGGGAAGGGGCTGCGGACGCTGGGCTTCGACCGCACCCGGCCCTGGCCCGACCTCGGCCGCGGGGCCGCGATCGCGGCGGTGATCGGCAGCAGCGGAATCGCCTTCTACCTGGCGGCACGTGGTCTGGGCTTCAATCTCACGGTGGTGCCGGAGGCGCTGCCCGAGGTGTGGTGGAAGTACCCGGTGCTGATCCTGTCGGCGGTGCAGAACGCCGTACTGGAGGAAGTGATCGTCGTCGCGTACCTGCTGCGGCGGCTGAATCAGCTGGGGTGGACTCCGGGGACGGCGCTGGTGGCCAGTTCCGTACTGCGCGGGTCGTACCACCTGTACCAGGGCATCGGCGGGTTCATCGGCAACATGGTGATGGGGGTGGTGTTCGTGTACCTCTATCGGCGGTGGGGGCGGGTGGGGCCCCTGGTCGTGGCGCATTCCCTGCTCGACATCGGGGCGTTCGTGGGGTATGCGCTGCTGGCGGGGAAGGTGCCGTGGCTGCCTGTCGCGTGAGCGGCTCGGAGGGGATGGCCCAGGGGTGAGTCAGGGATGGGTCAGGGATGAGCTGAGGGGCGTACGAGGGTTTCGTACGCCCCTTCTGCGTGGCCTGATTGCTTGCTTCAGACGAGCAGTTCGCCGTCGATGGTGGTGACCGCCCGGCCGGTCAGCAGGGTGCGGTCGCCGCGGAGTTCCGTGCGGACCAGGCCGCTGCGGGCGGATGCCTGGAGGCCGGTGAGGTCGGGGCGGCCCAGGCGCTCGGACCAGTACGGGGCGAGGGCCGTGTGGGCGCTGCCGGTGACCGGGTCCTCGTCGATGCCGATGCGCGGGAAGAAGCAGCGCGAGACGAAGTCGTAGCCGTCGGCGGGGTTGTCGGCGCGGGCGGTGGCGATGATGCCGCGTTCCGAGTGGGCGGCGATGCCCTTGAGGTCGGGGGAGAGGCCCAGGACCGTCTTCTCGTCGGCGACCTCGATCAGCAGGTCGTTGATGTTCGGGCCGGTGTCGAAGGCCGTGAGGGGCTCGGCGCCCAGGGCCTCGGCGAGTCCGGCCGGGGGCTCGACGCGGGTGAGCGGGGCGGTCGGGAAGTCGAGGGTGATCGAGCTGTCCTCGCGGGGTGTCGCGCTGAGGACGCCGCTGCGGGTCGCGAATCGTACGGGGCCTGTGTGGGCGCCGGTGGTGTGCAGGACGTGGGCTGTGGCGAGGGTGGCGTGGCCGCACATCGCGACCTCGGCGGTGGGGGTGAACCAGCGCAGGGCCCAGTCGGCGTCGCCGCCCTTGGGGAGGGGGTGGGCGAATGCTGTTTCGGCGTGGTTGACCTCCAGGGCGATGTGCTGGAGGCGGGTGTCGGGCGGGAAGGTGTCGAGGAGCATGACGCCGGCGGGGTTGCCGGTGAAGGGGTGGTTGGTGAAGGCGTCGACGATTCGAATGCGCATGGGGCGACGTTAGGGGGGTGGTGGGGTGGGGGGCCAAGGCCAATTCGGGGGTGCTGGACCTGGTTCGGGGGTGGGGTGCGCGTGGTGAGGGTTTTCGCCCCCGCCGCCCTTACCCGTTCCCATCCCTGGGGGGGGGGCCCCCCCACCCCCCCCCCCCCCGGGGCCCCCCCCCCCCCAAAAAACCCCCCGGGGGGGACGGGGGGGGCC
>NZ_JBIAQP010000039.1:0-23272 GCF_042889145.1 Streptomyces sp. NPDC002680 | reverse complement strand
GGGGCTTGTGGGAAACCTTGTCGGAAAATCCAGGACTCAGATCCTCGACCAGAACACAAACCCACTGGTCAGTGGTGGTGTCACGTTCTCTGCGTTGGTGCTTGGGCTGACAACATGGCGAACCGGCTACTGACCAAGAACAGGGTAGCGGATGTGGGCGGGCGCGGGTTGCTGGGATGGGGTCTGAAGGGCCAGCTGGTGGGGGTTGATGCTTCTGACCTGCCGGTTCTGTCGTTGATGCAGGGCGGCCAGCGAATGCTGAAGAGAGCAGACGGGAGAGTGGTTGGACCGTTCTGTTCCCTGTGTCTGCTTGTGGGTGCGCTTGCCACTTCCTCAGGGCGACCTGGCCTGCCACACGTGGGACGGCCCGGGTTCCGGGATGACTGGCCGAGAACGCGTGTGTTCCGGTACGCGGTACCGCTGGGCCGGTAGGCACGCGCCATGACGGTGCTGCGCTGCTTCTCGCTACGGTCGAGGGATGGCATTAAATGATGAGTTCGCGGCAGACCTGCGGCAAAGCGAGGCGCCGACCGGGGTGATCGTCAGCGCGCTGCGCTGGGAAATTCTGAATGACTGGGTTCGCTATCTGCACGATGATGCGTTCCCGGACAAGACGGTCGAGAAGTCGTACCTGTGGGGATTCGTCAAACGGGATTTCGGTGGCGACGCCCTGCGGTGTCTCTGGGGCAAGTACGAGACGAGTTACGCGATGTTCGCCGAGGCGGTGTGGCTGCTGCACCGTGAGTTCAGTGAGGGCGCCGGCGCGGAGCACCACGCTCTCTTCGCCGGCCTGCCGCCGATCCCGGCGGAAGTCCTGTTCCAGAAGATCGCGAGTGCGTCAGCGGTGGCTTTCCGGAGACTCACCGAAGACGAGATGGGCAGGATTCTGCGCAAGGCGCCGCAAGATTATGTGGCGATGGGATAGTGCGCTTCACGACGTCGAAGACCCCCGTCCAGATGGTGGGCGGGGGTCTTCCCATAGGGATCCACAGAGTGAGCGTGGTCCTGGCCGTGAGGTTATGCCGCTGCCCGCTGTACGGCGGCTGCCGCCTTCAGGGCGGGTGTTCTTTCGAGGAAGAGGCGGCGGCTGGTGGCGTTCTGGGCGGCGGCGAAGCCGAGTGCGAAGACCTTCTGGCGTTCGAGGCCGTAGGAGATCATGCGTTCGTTCCAGAGGCTTCTGTCGAACTGGCTGTGTACGGATTCCGCGTCGCTGCGGTAGGGGTAGAGCTGCTGGTGGGCGAGGGTGCCTTCGGGGATCTGCTGGAGGTGTTCGGCGCGGTGGAAGCCGCGTTCGGCGTCGCTTTTGATCCTGCGGCCGGTATCCGGGTGGATGCCGGTGCGGTCATCCGGCGTGGTGGTGATGCCGACCGGGACGCGGTGGGCGTGGGCGCCGTGGCGGCAGGGGATGTGGAGCAGGTGGTACCAGCGTGATTTGGTGACGCCTTTGCGGTGTTCGAGGCGGGTGATGGGGACGGGGAGGAGAGTGCTGGTGCCGTCGTCGAGGAGGACGCGTTCGGCGATGCGTCCGTTGGCGCACCACAGGTCGTGACGGCAGCGGCCGGGGCGCAGGAGTTCGTAGGCGCGGGGGACGGCGGAGCCGTGCTGGAGGTTGATGACCAGGAGGCCGAGGCGGGCCAGGGCGTCGCGGTGCACGCCGCGGAAGGCTCCGTCGTAGGCGACGCCCATGCAGCCGGGCAGGATACGGCTGAGCTGGGTGAAGGCACGTACGGCGACGGCGGCTTCGTCCTCGTAGTCGCCGCCGGCGACGTGCCGGACGCTCAGGATGACGCGTCGCCAGTAGCCGTCGTCCCGGGCCGAGGCGAAGAACCACTTCGTCCCCCGCGCGGGAGTCTTCTCCTTCTCGCCGTTCTCGAAGTAGAGCCGGGCGGCTGGATCGACGCGGTGTTCGCGTATCTCACCGGTGACGGGGTCGATCGTGACGCGCTGTTCGGCCTTGGAGGGAGGCTTGGGAACGGTGGCGTCGCCGACGAGGAGCTGGCGGCGCTCGGGCCTGGCCCAGTTGCGTACGGCGTCCGGCGGGAAGAGGCCCTGATGCAGGGCCTGCCGGACGGCGTACTGCTCGAAGAGGTCCTGCATCAGGTCGATGTGAGGGGCCAGGATGTTCTCCTCGGCGTCCAGGTACTGGCCTCGGCTGGGCGGTGAGTCGGGCAGGCGGGCGGCGGCGGCGCGTCCTGCGTGCCGGCGGACGGAGGCGCGCAGTGAGCGCCACTGCTTGGGATCGAGAGTGCCGACGGCGGAGCGCTTGGAGCCGGTGACGGTCATCAGGGCGGAGAGCAGTACATACACGACGGCCGGGTACTTGCGGGGCCGGCCGCGGTCGGCCCTGGCGGGCAGGAGCTCGGCCATCTCGTGGAAGAGGGGGTCGGCGAGGCAGTCCGTGATCCGCTGCGACTGGGTGCGCTGGTCGCTGTCGCGCAGCTGGCGCTTTCTGGAGGGGCGCAGGTTCTGAGGGAGGGCGTCGCCGAACAGGTCGTCAGGCACAGGGCTCCTCCTGGCCGTTCGTACCCGCGGTGTGCCAGGTGTGGCCGATGACGGCTGCGGCTCGGTCCAGGGAGCGCAGGCCGAGGCGGCATGCGACGTTCTCGATCCGGCCGGTGCGTTCGAACTCCTCGACGCCGGCCCATGCGGTGACGGAGGACGGTTTGACGTCCTCCTCGCCGTCCAGGCCGATCCAGGTCAGAAGGTTGCGCAGCGCGACGCAGACACGTGATTGCAAGGTGGCGTCGGAGGCGGGCTTGTCGGAGACGGCCAGACGGGCGTGGGGTGCGCGTTCGGGACGCAGCTGGCGGGCGCTGACGAACGCCGCGCGGTGGGCCAGGACGTTGAGGCTCCAGTCGTCCAGCGGGCACCAGCGCGCGTCCGTCTTGGTGGCCCCGTGCATCCACACGCGGCGGCCGTCGAGGTCGAGGTCGCAGACCCGGATGTGCCCGATCTCCGCGCTGTGGCCGCCCGCCAGCGCGAGCGCGGCGGCGGCCCCGTGGCGGCGGGGCCGGTCGATGAAGGAGGCGTGGTGGCGCAGGTCGACGACCTCGCCCTCGACCAGCGCCCGGATCTCACCGCCCTGGCGGGAGGGCAGGATGATGTCCCGGGTGGGATCCGTGTCGCTCAGGCCGAGTTCGCGCAAGGTGCGGAAGGCGATCCGCAGGACCGAGCGCCGCCCCAGCATCGTCGACGCAGCCGAGTCGGTGACATGGCCGTGCCGACTGCGCCCCCGGGCGGTCACGAAGTCCTCCGCCAACTCCGCTGTCACGTCGCCGAGGACGACCGCTCCGCGCAGATACAGGTAGCGCTCGCTCCGCCTGAGAAGCAGCCCGAACTTGTCCAGGGTCTGCTCGGTGAACTCACCGCGGGCGGCCATGGTCTGCCAGACGTCCCAGACACAGTCGAACGCGTGAGTGAGAGACGGGTCGCTGCCCACGATGATGTCCCTTCGCCGAGGAGGCATCACCACGCCTTCCCTCGGCTCCTGCACGGCAGAAGATCCGAAAAAAGTTGAAAAAACATGGGAAAAGGTGGTGTTCCGTACATGCGACACCCTGGGCATGGCTGATCTCCGTGGCAACAGGAAGGGCGTGGAAGAGTGAAGAGGAGAGTGAAAGGGCGTGCGGGCAGCAGCGGTCACGGCACGTCGGAAGATCGGCGTGCCGGGGCTGTCAGGCGGCGCAGGCGCGGCGCATCGCGGACATGGATGCGCGGGTGAAGGCGGGGGTGCGGGCCGCTCGACGGCATGCCGCAGCACCCCCTGCCGGGGAAGGGCAGATCTGGGTCGGTCAGTTCCCGGACTGCTGGAGGCTCGGCGTGAGCTTCACGAAGACCGTCCGGTACGCCTGCAGCAGAGCGAGGAACTCCGCGTCGGGCAGCGCGGAGAACGCCTCGGCGGGCATGCTCAGGAAGGGAGACAGGACTCCGGGCGGCCCTGCGGGTGCCGGAGGACGGGGGGCCGAGGCCGTCTGCTGCCCGGCCTGCTGCCTGGTGGGCAGGACGATGCGCCCCTGCTCGTCACGGTCGATCAGCAGGGCGTACGCCATCCACTCCACCAGGAACGCGCCACGTTCGGGCGTGGCGGACAGGCCGGAGCCCAGGTGGGCTGCGAGGTCCGCCTCTTCCACCGGCCCGGACGTCAGCCGCTCGAGCGCGCGCCGATGGAACCAGCTGTCCTGCCAGTGGTCGTGGAGCAGGAGCCGGGCCCGCGCGGTATCGGTGGACCGAAGCCGGGCCAGGGAGTGTCCGATCTCGGTCAGTGCCCATGCGCCCCGGCCCGACTCGAGGAGCCCGCCGTGGACGAGGAACGTCGTCGTCCTGCTGACGGTCTTCGGCGTGATGTCCAGCCGGGACGCCAGATCCTGGGCGGACACGGGGAGGCGTTGAGAGCCGCCGAGTTCGAACAGGACGTCCACCAGATCGAGTTGGCGCCGCGTAGCGAGACGCTCGCTCGGCATCACGAGCGGGGTCTGAATCCTGGGAATGGTCACCGGTCTTCTCCTGCCTGCACGGGAGCGGACACCGTGGGAACCGGTATGAGACCGGCTCGGAGGCAGCGAGGAAGGAAGGAATTCATTGGGGCCCTCAGAATATATGCGTGAATAAAGGGATTTGCTGCCGAGGGCCGATATGGGCAACGGGCATGCTGATCGAACGGAACATGATCATGCTCTAAAATGATCCCGATGCGTGGGCCCTCAGCTGACGTGTCACGGGTGCCGCCGGACCCGGCATGGTCCTGGCGGCGCCCTTTTTGCGCACGTCGCTGGGGTGATACGGAGCGATCGTCAGCTGTCCGTCGTGTGAGCCTCCGCGAGCTTCAGGAGACGGTAGACGCCACGTTGGACGCTCTCCACGTGGCCGGCCTTGACCAGTTGCGACAGCGCCGCGCGGATCGCGTTTTTCGCGATCTCGGGTCGGAGCTCCCACACCTTGGCGTAGATGTCGGGGACGCTGATGTCCTTGCCAGGCTCCAGTACGTCCATGACCAGGCGGGCGAGCGTTCCGGACGTCGGACCCTGCGAGGGCGTGGCGTCGTCCCCGGCGCCGGCGGTGGCCATGCTCTGTGTGTCGGTGAGGCCCAGCTCGGTCGCGTAGGACTCGGCGGCCTGGACAGTCGCCAGGACCGCCTCGTACCGCTCGGCCGCGACCCGCTGCTCTCCGAGCGCGACACGCTGACCCTCAAGTGCCTCTTGCAGAATCCGTTCGGCCTCGGCGACGGCCGCCGCGGTGTCGGCCGCGGCCGTGCCCGCCTTCTCCAGCTGGGCGTGCTCGATGTCGAGAATCTGCTGCAGATGGGCGATGAACGGCAGCGTGAACCCTGTGTCCGGGTTGCTCAACTCATCCTCCTCATCCGCGTGCGAAGCGGCACCCGCCGCATCCGCCCGACCCCACCCTGAAGGCCTAACCGATGTACGCGCAGCCGTATCTGATGATCCGTCGCATTGCACAAAGGGCCAGACGGCCGATCGCGCAGGACCGATTGCTCATGATCATAAAGCCTAAGGGGCGCTGCTTTTACGCAGGTTGGTGGGGCGGAGGCACACAAGAGTCCGCAACTGTCCGGCTTGCAAGGGCATTTGACCGGGATGCACAGGCCTGGGCCGGGCAACTACGGCTGGATGCTGCCCACGAGAGGCGACTGGACGTTCAGCGGCTGGAAGCGGGACGTGGCGGGGCGCACAGGCAGACGGGGCCGGTACGACCAAGCCTCCGTGGGCGGGCTTCGGCAGGGCCCGGCAACCTTTCGGACGGCCGAAAGCCCCTGCGTGGCATGGCACGATTCGGGCCATGCCACGCAGCAACAACGACAAGCACCCCCTGTTTTACGTGGCGGACGGTTCCTGGCCCGAAGTGGTCCTCGCTCCCGCCGCCCCGCTGAGCGCACACTGCGGTCTGCTCCTCGCCCGTGACCTGGACCGGACGATGCGATCGTGCGAGCTGTCCCTGCGGAGCCTCGCGGAGGCGGCGCAGGTCGCCCACTCCACCGTTGCCCGCGTCCTCAACGGCGATGTCCTGCCGGACATCGGCACCCTCACCCGCCTGGAGGACGCCCTCGACTTACAACTCTGGCCGGGACCGGCTGCGGTGCGGGCGGCCGCTTCAGGCGGGACGACGATTCTCGGGACGCCGTGACGCTCTTCGCGGTGAGGAAGAGGCCGTGAGGCGATGGGAAATCCTCGAAGGCGCAAGCTCTCTGCCGGAGGCCGGACCAAGACGGGTGCGTCGACGGCTTCTCCGCCGGAGCTCGGGCCTACCCCGTCTCGTCGTCGATCAGACCGTACGGCGGGTGCTCCTCGTCCCTGCTGAACCGCACGATGACGTTCTCTTCCACGAGGTCGGGCGGGCTGTTGTCGGCGACGATCACCTGCGCGGAGTCTTCGTGGCTGTCGAGCCACTGGCGGAGGAAGCGGTAGAAGTCGTCGATGCTGACGGCGTCGGCGATCAGGGAGTCGCGTGTACTGCCGTGGCCGAGGTTCTTCTGGGGGCTGTCGATCATGAGGAATCCGGGATGGGCCGCTCCCTTTTCGACGGCGACTTCGAAGACCGCGAGCTGCCACGCCAGTGTGATCAGTGTCCGTGCTCCGGAGGAGGCCTCCTGGTAGGGCTCCCCCCGCACGTGCGGTGTCAGGTCGTCAGCGATGTGCGGCATGCTCAGCTTGGGGTAGTGCCACTCCGTGAGGAGGCGGGCGAAGCGCTTGCTGATGTCCCGGAGTACTTGGTCGCGGTCTGCCGTCGCATCGCCCAGGTTCGCCAGCTCGTCGCGCAGATGCTGGAGCTGGGCTTCCTGCTGGGACACCTTGGCCGCCCGTTTCTCCAGTCCTTCCTGGAGTTTGGCAGCGGTGTTCAGTTCGTCGATCCGGCGGTTCACCTGGATCTGCTGGCGGTGCAGGTCATCACGGGCGGACAGGTAGGTCGACACGACCGGCCCCGTTGCCTCGTCCAGGGTTTTGGCCGCGCGTTGCTCGTCCAGGGCGGTGTCCGCCGCGCGCTTTTCGGCGGCTGCCAGGGACCGTTCGATTTCCTCGATGTAGGTGGTGATCGCCTTGAGCCGGGCTTTGGTGGCCCGTGTCTCCGCGGCGACGTCCAGCCGTTCTTCAGGAGGTGTGACGGCGTCCGCCGCAGAGCCCAGGCTGGTGGCTGGTTCGGGCGGCGACTGTACGGGGTGGTGGCACAGGCTGCAGTGTCCGTCGTCGGTGTGGGGAGACTCCTGGAGGGACTGGAGGCAGGCCGGGCAGGTACGGACGCGCAACGGGTCGAAGAGATGCTTCGCCTGTGCGAGCATGCCGAGCTTCAGCAGGTCGTCGGCGTATTGCGCACGCAGCGGGAGCATGCGCGCCAGCTGGGTCTGCTGATCCCGCAGAACAGCGGCCGCTGACTGCGCTCTCTCTGCGGCGCCGCGGTGCCGAGTGCGTAGCTGGGTGGCGAAGTCCGTCGCGGCCCTCGCCTGGGCGTCGATAGCCTCCAACTGCCGTGTGATGTCGGCGAGTTCCCGTTCGGCGACGAGGCGCGTCTGTGCGTCTGCGGAGGGGGCGTGCTGTTCCTCGACGAATGCACGGGCCGTGGCCAGTTCGGAGCGCGAGCGGGTCAGTCTGCTTTCCAGCTCCCTGATCCGAGCCCCGATCTCGATCCGCCGGTCGTCATGAACGGCGAAGACGACGTCGACGACCTGACGCAGCTTGTGCTTGCGCATGAAGCTGTTCTCGAACAGGAAGTTCTTGTCCGCCACACGTTCGTTGGTGAGGAACGTCAGCCACATCAGATCGCGGAAACTGAGTGGGTCGGTGCGCGATTCGGAGCTGGTGGGGGCCTCCCTGAGCTGTACACCTTCCAGCCCGCAGTGGCTGAGCAGCAGGGTGGACAGACTCTGGGGATCGCCGGCGGGGTCGATCGGCCTGCGCTCCGCGGGGGAGGTGGCCGCCTCGTCGAGGCGGCCACGGCGTACGAAGGCACTCGTCGACGGCTCTCCCACCGCGCGCTCGATCACGTGCGGGACACCGGAGAGCTCGACTTCGAGCAGGGATGCCCTGACCTTGCGCATGATCTCCGGGTGGCGCGGATGCTTCTTGGCACCGAGGCCGTAGGAGATGAACTCCAGCACGGCGGTCTTGCCGGAGCTGAAGGCGCCGGAGATGATCGACAGGCGCCGGACGTCGTTCTCGTTGGTGAAGTCGACGTCGTAGTTGTGGTCGATCCCGATCAGGCGCAGACGCCTGATGCGGATTCCGGTGGTGGCGCTCACTCGACCTCCAGCCAGAGGGGTGTCATGGGGTTAAGGGGACGGCTGGCGGAGCCGACGATCTGTGCCAGCGCTGAGCCGGGGTTCCGGGTGTCCAGGCGGAGCCACGTCGCTGACTCCTTGCGCAGGCGGGTGTCGCTCATGCGCCGGAGCTTGCCCACGACGATCTCGGCCGCGGTGGAGAAGGAGGACGCATAGGTCGTGGTGAGCTGCGAACTCAGGTGGCACCCGTGGTCGGTGATGCGGTAGAGCAGGCTTCCCTGCTCGGCGGAGGCGGAACAGCAGCCATAGGCGACCAGAAGGCTGAGATCGTGCTGAATGCGTTCCCGGCGGCTGGTGAAGCGCTGTCCGGACGAGGCGTACGACAGTGTGCGCGGATCGAAGCCGGCCAGCCTGAGCAGTGATGCCTCCCGGCTGCCCGTCTCCACGACGAGGAAGGGGTTGGCCGACAGGAAGTCGTAGTAGCCGATTCTTTCCAGGGTCGCGCCCGGCAGATTCTGGCCGGCCAGGGCTGCCAGGAGGAGCAGCAGTTGCGCCAGACGGAACTGCACCTCGTCTTCCGGCATCACGACCGGACGGTCAGGCTCCACCACTGCCCCTTCAACGTTGAGTAGGTCATCGAGTCGGACGGGTCGACCGCCCTCACGGATCCGTGTGTGCCTCCGCGATCTTGCGCCAGTCCTTGACCCATCCCGCCTTCCGGTTGTCCACCAGCCGGTGCACGAGTCCCCAGGCGTGGGGGAGGTCCAGCCGCAGGACCTTCGGCAACTGCGGATGTTCCGTCCTCACGTCGGACCACACCGACGCGTGCAGACTCGGGAACTTGTCCTCGGCCCAGCACTGGTTGAACCGGGCCTCCCACAGACCGTGCAACGTGGCGTCCGCCGACTTCAAAGCCTTCAACTCGGCCGGAACACCCTTGTGGGCGATTTCCCGGACAGCCACGTCCGCATTGAAGAACTGGCGTTTGGCAGAATTGAGTTCGACATGTCCGGCCGCCTTCATCTGCATGATGAAGAGCGCAGACTCCAGCGCGGTCGCCTTGTCGTCGTCGACCTCGACGAGTTCACGCGGTTCCTCGGCCGACGACTCACCGCGGTACACCTCGTAGTAGCCGCGCCGGACGTCGTCGGCCTCCGGAGTGCGCAGCAGTTTCGTGAGCCGTGTTTCGTCCCACAGCTCGATCACGAGGCTGTGGTCCCGTTCCTGACGCTTTTTCCAACTGTCCCACCAGGCTGTGGTGGGGCCGTCCATGCTGGACGGGATGCACAGGACCCACATCCTGACTGTGTGGCCCTTGTCCGCGGCGGTGTCGAGGACCGACCTCAGGGACTCGCGGATCTGTTGCTGGTTGCTCTTCTGCGTTGCCGGATAGAAGTACTTGGACTGCCAGACGGTGATCTCGCCGCCGAGGTCGCCGGCGAACGCGTCGACGCCCCAGTCGCCGGGGTTCGCGGCGATCATCCGCACGCCCGGCGTGGTCGATCCGGCCAGCTCGGTGATCATCTTCTCGAAGTCGTCCCTGGCACCGCCGAGACTCCCACCCCGGACGATGTGGACCGCGAAGCTGATGGGAGGTACTCCGGCCCCGACCGCCTGTGAATCGCGCACTGTCCCCCGCTGATTGACCTACCCCGCCTTGAGGCTTTCTGTTAACTCCCGTGACGCAGGGTCAGCATGACCGTAACCTCGGCGGCTCGATGGATCAAGCCCTGGGCGACGGAGTTCCTGGATGGCCGACGGTGCGGGTGACATCCACGGCAGCCGCTCGGGGCTGGTCGGTGACTACCTGGACATTCACTCCGCTCCGTGGCGGTCGTGCGAAAAGCGGGCCCGGCCGCACCACGCCAACGAGGCGGGATGGAAGGCGCCGGAACCGAGGACGTCGCGGCCCGCCACGGACGCCGGAAACGGCCGAGTCGCCAGTGGTCAGCCGCTGACGGCGGTGACCTGGCAGGCGCATCACGAAGGGGCCATCTCCCTTCTCGGGCGGCAACCCTCCTGGCCACCCGCTGCATGCTCCGCCGGCGTGGATCGCATGCAGGTGCGACCAGTCACGTACCACGCGTGCCTGACCGCCGGAAGGGCGAGATCGTTCCTACGCCCAGCAGGATCACCCCCACCCCAGATGTCGCCCGCATGGGGATTGACGCCACCTTGTACCAGGCTCAAGGATCACCGCTGCAACAACGCGTCTGAAACGATTCACATCCCCTCCTTGCTCGTACCGCACCGCCCCAGGAGCCCACGATGCCCCTTCTCACCCGCCGGTCCGCCCTGCGCTCCGCCATAGCCGTGGCCCTCGCTCCCACTCTGGGCTCCCTTGCGCTTCCGCGTCTCGCACCCGAGGCGGCCGCCGCCGTCTCGTGGACGGCGAAGTGGATCTGGGCTCCGTCCAGTTCGACGAACCAGTGGGTGGCCTTCCGTAGATCGTTCAGCCTGGCCTCGGCGCCGTCGTCGGCGGTGACGCAGATCGCGGCCGACTCGAAGTACTGGCTGTGGGTCAACGGCACGCTGGTCGTCTTCGAGGGCGGCCTCAAGCGCGGCCCGAACCGCACGGACACGTACTACGACGAGATCGATCTCGCCCCGTACCTCACCAGCGGCGCCAACACGATCGCCCTGCTGATCTGGTACTTCGGCAAGCAGGGCTTCTCGCACAACAGCAGCGGCAGGGGCGGTCTGCTGTTCCAGTCGGACATCACCACCGGCTCGACGACCAGTCGGCTGGTCAGCGACACCGGCTGGAAGCACACCGTCCACCCGGGCTACTCGAACAACACCAGTGGTACGCAGGTCAACTTCCGGCTTCCCGAGTCGAACATCTTCTACGACGCCCGAGCCGCCGCCGTCGTCTCGGGCTGGCGCTCGCCCGGCTTCGACGACAGCGGCTGGACGGCGCCGACCGACTTCGGCGCGGCGGGTGCCGCTCCCTGGAACGCCCTCGTTCAACGGCCCGTCCCGCAGTTCCGCTTCTCCGGGCTGAAGTCCTACGTCAACGCCTCCTCATTGCCGTCCACCGGTCAGGGTGCCACCGCGATCTCGGCCACCCTGCCCTCCAACATCCAGGTGACCCCGTTCCTGAAGGTGGACGCTCCGGCCGGTGCGGTGATCGGCATCCAGACCGATCACTACGACGACGGCGCGGGCCTGACCGGGATCCAGCCGGGGACCCAGTACAACGTGCGCGCCACCTATGTCTGCACCGGAGGGGTCCAGGAGTTCGAGCCGCTTGCCTGGATGAGCGGTACGGCGGTGAAGTACACGATCCCGGCCGGCGTGAGCATCCTGGAGCTGAAGTACCGGGAGTCCGGCTACGACACCGACTTCGCCGGGTCGTTCAGCAGCAGCGACGCCTTCTTCGACACCCTGTGGGGCAAGGCCGCCCGCACCATGTACGTCAACATGCGCGACAACTACATGGACTGCCCCACCCGGGAGCGCGCCCAGTGGTGGGGTGATGTGGTCAACCAGCTGAAGGAGGGCTTCTACACCTTCGACACCCGCTCCCACGCGCTCGGCAAGAAGGCCATCTCCCAGCTCGCCTCCTGGCAGAAGGACAGCGGAGCGCTCTACTCCCCGGTCCCGACGACCATCTGGACCGCCGAACTGCCCGTCCAGATGCTCGCCTCGGTGTGGTCGTTCTGGACCTACTACCTCTACACCGGCGACACGAGCGCCGTCACCGGCGCCTACCCGGCGGTCAAGAGATACCTGAACCTGTGGAGCCTGGACGGCGACGGCCTGGTCAACCACCGCGCCGGCGACTGGGACTGGGAGGACTGGGGCAGCAACATCGACGCCCGCGTCCTCGACAACGGCTGGTACTACCTCGCCCTGGACACCGCCGCGAAACTGGCCGACCTCAGCGGCAACAGCGCGGATGTGGCCGGATGGCAGACCCGACGCGACAGCATCAGGGCCAACTTCGACCGCGTCCTGTGGAACACGTCGAGAAACGAGTACCGCTCTCCCGGCTACAACGGCGACACGGACGACCGCGCCAACGCCCTCGCCGTCGTCGCGGGCCTGGCCACCACGGCCCACCACCAGGCGATCACGAACGTGCTGCGCACCCACCTCAACGCCAGCCCCTACATGGAGTTCTACGTCCTGGAGGCGCTCTACCTGATGGGCGCGGCCGGCGTCGCCGAGGAGCGGATGCGCAACCGCTTCGCCGCCCAGGTCGCCGATCCGGCCTGCCACACCCTGTGGGAGGTGTGGGTCAAGTCGCAGGGCACCGACAACCACGCCTGGAACGGCGGCCCGCTGTACGCCCTGTCCGCCTACGCCGCCGGAGTCCGCCCCACCAGCCCCGGCTGGACGACGTACGACGTCGTCCCACAGACCGGCACCCTCACAAGGATCAACACGGTCGTACCCACCGTGAAGGGCGACATCCGCTTCGGTATCCAGCGCGACGGCACCAGCACGACGCTGACCCTCACCTCACCGACCGGCACCACGGCCCGTGTCGGTGTGCCCACCTACGGCGGCGCCCAGCCCGTCATCACCGCGGGCGGCACCACCGTCTACGCGAACGGCGCCGCCACCGGCAGCGTCGGTGGACTGACCTACACCGGCAAGGACTCCTCGTACGTCTACTTCACGCTCCAGCCGGGCATCTGGACGTTCACCGTCACCGGCGCGGGCCGGCTCGACAATCTCGCCCTCGGCAGACCGGTCACCAGCAACAACAGCCTGGAGAACAGCGACTGGGGCAGGAACCGGCTCACCGACGGCCGGCTCACGAGCATGACCGGTGCCAAGGGATACACCAGCAACGACTTCCCCTCCGCCGATGTGTCCGCGAACCCGGTCTGGGTCGAGATCGACCTCGGCGCCGACACCGACCTGGACGCCGTACGCCTCTTCCCGCGTACCGACACGGGTGGGGCCGGTGGCGGCACCGCCGGCTTCCCCGTCGACTTCACGATCCAGACCCGACCCGACGGCGCCTCCGCCTACACCACCGTCCGCACCGTCACAGGCCAGCCGAACCCGGGCGGCCTCATCCAGACGTACGGTTTCAGGACCACCACCGCCCGCTACCTCCGCCTGCAGGCCACGCGTCTCGGCACCCCCGCCTCCGACGAGTCCACCAAGTACCGCCTCCAGCTCGCCGAAGTCACCGTCCCCACCGCCGCGACCACCGTCACCGCCAACTACACCCTGGAGAACGGTGACTGGGGCAAGACGCGGATCCTGGACGGCACCCTCACCAGCGTGGCCGGTGCCAAGGGCTTCACCAGCATCGACTTCCCCTCCGCCGACGTAAGTGGCACGCCCGTCTGGATCGAGATCGACCTCGGCGCCGACCGGGCGATCGGCTCCGTCACGCTCTACCCGCGCACGGACACCGGAGGGACCGGTGGCGGCACGGCCGGTTTCCCGGCCGACTTCACGTTCCAGACCCGGGCCGACGGCGGCACGTCGTACACCACCGCCCGAACGGTCACCGGACAGCCCAACCCGGCAGGAGCCGCCCAGACCTACACGCTCACCTCCACCACCGGACGCTATCTGCGCCTGCAGACCACCCGGTTGGGCACACCCGCCTCGGACGAGACCACCAGGTACCGCCTCCAACTCGCCGAGATCCTCGTCAAGTAACCGACCTGGCCCCCGCCCGGCCCGCCCCTCATCCCCGCCACCGTGGCAGCGGGGATGAGGGGCGGTGGCGTTCGTGAGCCGCCGTACGCCGCCGAGTCGGGGCGTCGCCCTGGCTCACGGCCGACATCGGCGTCGTCAACGCCGGTGTCGGCACCCACAGCGGGCATCCCCGCACGGCTTTCGTGCGGCCACCGGGACCGGTGGCCGTCAGATGGCCGTCACCAATACGTCATCTGGACGCTCGCTGCCTCCATCGCGAGGTGACATTGTTCATGCACATGACATCGAGTCGCCATCCGACCTCTGAGCAGCCGCGATCCGCGGCACCCGGCACGAGCGAGCAGGCCGAACCGGCGGCGCCCGTCCCGCAGCAGCCCGAGGACCCGGAAGACATCCAGGAGCCCGGAGAAACGCCCGCTCCCGGTGACGGCTACGAACCCCTCTGACTCACACCCCGGAGAGACAAGCATGCACAGACACCGCATTCCCTGTCCGGACAGACGACCCCGTCGCGGCCGCGTCCTGGCATTGCTCGCGGCGCCCCTGCTGTTGCTGCCGATGCCGGGCGCGGCGGCGGCTCCCGCAGTGAGTTCGCCGTCGGCCGGCGCGGACCCTGCTCCCGTCCAGGGGCAGGCCAAGGTCAGGTCGACCCACGACGTCACACTCGTCACCGGTGATGTCGTCACCGTGACCACGTTCGAAGGTGATGCCCAGCCGGCCTTGCGGGTACATCCGGAAGGACCGTCGAGAGGCCTGGCCGTGGTCCAGCGCTCGGAGACGGGAACCTACGTCATCCCGCAGGCCGCACGTCAGGCGGTGATCGACGACGCGGTCGATCTCGAGTTGTTCGACGTCGAGCAACTCGTCGCGGACGGCTACGACGACGCGTCCACCAAGGCGCTTCCGCTGGTGCTCGACAACATCGACGGCGTCGGCGCACCGAAGACGGCGCCGCAGGCAAGGATCACCAGCAACCTGCGGAGCATCAACTCCCGCGGCGTCGACGTGCCCAAGGCCAGGGCCACGGCCTTCTGGCAGCAGAGCGACAGCACGGGCGAGCGCAAAGCGCTGCACGTCGGCAAGATCTGGCTGGACGCCAAGGTCACGGCCGACCTCGCCCAGTCGGTACCCCAGACCGGTGCCCCCGCGCTGTGGAAAGCCGGGTTCGACGGCAAGGGCGTCAAGGTCGCGGTGCTCGACACCGGCGTCGACACGACCCACCCCGATCTGGCCGGCCGGGTGTCGCGCCTGGAGAACTTCACCAGCACACCCGACGCCGTCGACCACATGGGCCACGGCACACACGTGGCGGCCACGATCGGCGGTTCGGGTACCGGCAACGGCGCGAAGGGCGTGGCTCCGGACGTCGACCTCATCTCGGGCAAGGTGCTGGACAACCGGGGTGACGGCAAGCTCTCGGAGATCATCGCGGGCATCGAGTGGGCCGCCGCCGAGGGTGCGGACATCGTCAACATGAGTCTGGGGTCACGCATCGCCGACGACGGGACCGGCCCGCTGAGCGCCGCCGTCGACCGGGCCACCGCCGAACACGGCACCCTCTTCGTCGTCGCGTCGGGCAACGCGGGCCCGAACACGATCGGCAGTCCGGCCTCGGCCAGGGACGCGCTCACCGTGGGGGCGCTGAACCGGGACGGGAGTCTCGCGGGCTTCTCGAGCACCGGTCCGCGCATAGGCGACTACGGGGTCAAGCCGGAGATCTCCGCGCCCGGGGTCGGCATAGTCGCCGCCCGGGCCGCGGGTACCTCGCTGGGCAACCCGGTCGACGAGTTCTACACCTCGATGGACGGCACCTCCATGGCGTCGCCCCACGTGGCCGGTACGGCGGCGCTGCTCAAGCAGGCCCATCCGCAATGGACCTGGCAGCAGCTCAAGTCGGCGCTGGTCGGCTCGGCCGAACCTGGCGACTACCGCGTGGAAGAGGGCGGCGCCGGCAGGGTCGACGTCGCACGTGCGCAGGCACAACTGGCGTACTCCGTCCCTGCGGCCGTCAACCTGGGCGCCGCTCCTTACGTCGACGATGCGCCGTACGAGACGGTGACCCGCGAGATCGCGATCCACAACGACGCCGCCACCGCCCGTACCTTCACGCTCACGGCGTCGATCACGTCGTCCGGGGGTGCCCCGATCCCCGACGGTTCGGTGCGCCTGTCCACGAACGAGGTCACGGTGCCGGCCGGCAGTGCGGCGGCCGTGACAATCACCGCGGACCCCAACCTGCTGCCCGCCGAGACGCCGTACTCCGGGCTCGTGACCGCTGCCGCGGCCGACTCCAGCGCGTCGGTGCGGGTGCCGGTGTCGATCTACGTGGAGCCGCCGATGCGCACCATCACGGTGCGCGGCACCGCCACCAACGGCAAGGCGGTCCTGGACGACAGCCTCCTGCTCGTCCACGACGAGACCAGCAGCCGGACATACCAGGGGGTGTTTCGCAATGGCGTGGGCACCGTGCGCGTCAAGCTCGGCAGTTACGCCGTCGAGACCCTCCTGCTGAGCCCTGACGCGGGTGGCGAGCAGGTCGAGGACGTCGCGCTGAACGTCAGGCCCGAGGTCCGGATCGGGGACGACAACGTCGCGTTGGCGCTCGACGCGCGCAAAGCGTCGGAGGTCACCTACCGCACCGGTCGCGACACCGAGCAGCAGGCCGGCTCACTGGGCTACTGGCGTAGCACGCGTCCCGGCTTCAGCCCGCTGATCACTCTGCCGCCGGACTTCAAGCGCATCAGGCTGTTCCCCACCGCTGCCCCAGAGACCGGGACGCAGGAGATCACCCTGTACTCCACACGAAGCGCTCCGATCCTGGTCGCCAAGGCGGGCCGGACGCCGCTGCGTCCCACCGTTCTCGACGCGGCCAAGCGGTTCGAGGGCAGGGCCGAGCTGAAGCTGGTCGATGTCGGGAACGGCTCCGCGGACGGCTTCGCGGGCAAGTACGTCAAGGGCGCGCTCGTGCTCGCCACCCCGGCACCGGGTTCGGCCATCTCCTCGGTCATCGAACAGGCGGGAGCCCAGGGCGCCGCCGCGGTCGCGATCGGGAACAACGGACCAGGCCGCCTCGACGCGGCGGCCGGCACCCAGGCGGTCCCGGCGTTCGCACTGCCCGGGGAGGACGTGGGCAGCCTGCGCCGCCTCCTGGCTCGTGTAAAGCCCGTCGAGGTCGCCCTCGTGGGCACCCCGCTCACCCCGTATGTGTACGACCTCGTCACGCCCTTCAAGAACACGGTCCCCCGCGGCCCGCTGACGGTCGGGGTCGACGAGTCCAGCCACGCGCACGTCAGCGCCCGGATCCATGAACGAAACGGTGTCGGCCCCGCGAACTACACGAACTACATCCTGCGATGGAACGGGTCCGACGCCGCGCGCTACATCCCGGTCGGCACCCAACTCCCGGTACGGCGTGGCGCCGTGCTCGACGAGTGGTTCAGCGCGAGCCCGGAGACCTCCTACAACGCCGGGGTCGCCTTCGACGCCTCCGGCGGATCGGCGTGGTTCTCGGACATCGAGAACGGGAGACACCGCTTCCACCAGCCGGGTCACCGGACCGTCGACTACTTCAAGGTCGTCAACACGTCGAAGTTCGGTGTGTTGAAGACCAGAGGCAACACGCTCTGGGTCGTGACGGACCGCTTGTTCGATCCCACCGGGATGTACACGATGAGGGACTGGCAGGGCGACGCCAAGCGGATGACGCTGTACCGCGACGGCACCCAGGTGTACTCGAACCAACTGTCGGACTTCGGCGCCGTCTCGGCTCCCTCGGGTGAGGGGGACTACAAGCTGGTGGTCGAGGCGCGACGGGACGCTCCAGGGTGGGAGTACTCCACCCACCTGACCACCACGGCCTCGTTCCGGGCGAACCCGAAGCCGGACTCCGGCGACATCCACATCTCCATGCCGCAGGTCGGCTACGGCGTCGGAGTGGACCTGTCCAACAGGATCCGCGCCGACAGGCCGCAGAGACTCACCGTCACGGCTCGCCCCTCGCGATCCGGCGAGGCGGAGATCACCGACGTACGCACGTGGCTCTCCTACGACGACGGTCAGACCTGGAGCAGGCTCAAGCTCGCCCCGGCCGGTGCCGACGGCCAGTGGAAGGTGACGCTCAAGGTTCCCGGCGGCAAGCACACTCCGAAGTACGTCAGCCTGCGCACCGTGGCGACCGACGCGAACGGGCACTCCATCGAGCAGACCGTGAAGCGTGCCTTCGGGGTCAGGTGATGATCACCCCACAGGCCTGATGGTGGTGGTTCGGACAGCATCCACATGAGCCGACGGCGAGCGGTGCCCTCTTCGTGCAGGGGGCACCGGTCGCTGTCGGCCGCGTTACCGGGTCCTGACGGGGCGCGGGGCAGCCGTCGCGAGTACCGCGACGGCTGCGTCACTCCGGCTCCTGCGGCAGCAGCCCCGCGCGGGAGGCCACCACCGCCAGCGCGGTGCGGGACGAGACACCGAGCTTGCGCATCGCCCCGGACAGGTGTTGACCCACCGTGCGGTGGCTGATGAACAGCGCTCCCGCGATCTGCCGGTTGGTCATGCCCCGCGCGGCCAGCTCGACCACCTCCAGCTCCCGGGGCGACAGCTGGTCCCCGTACCCCTGCGGTCCACGCCGCCAGGTACGCACCACCTCCGTTCCGTGTTCGCGCAGCACAAGGGCGACCCGGTCGGCGTCCCGCTTCGCGCCCAGCTCACGCAGCCGCCGCTCGGTGTCCGACAGCAACCGCAGCGCCTCGTCCTGACAGCCCGCCGTGATCAGGCACCGGCCGCGACGCTCCAGAGCGAGCAGTTCGTCGTACGGGCGCGGAAGCGCTGCCCACGCCGCCGCGGCGTCGGCGAACAACTCGGCGGCATCGCCGCTGCCCCGCGCTTCGGCGACGACAGCCCGGCAGGTGGCCAACGCCGCAGCCGGTGCCGGCGCGTCGCGATCGTCGAGCCAGTCCGCGAACTGCCCGAGCAGCGCGTCGACTTCGGCGTCCGCGCCGGTGGTGACCAGCGCCTCGACCCGGACGGGAAGCACATCGGTCGCCCACAGCCACAGGCCCTTCCGCGCGATCGTCGCCACCAGGTCCGCCGTGACGTCGGCCAGCGGCTCGTCGACCGCGGCGTCGAGCAGTCCCGACCGGCCCAGGGCCGCCGCGGGCACGACCATGACGTCCACCATGCCGCGCCGGCCGGTTTCGTCGAGCAGGTCGCGCAGCCGTCGTTCGGCCGCTCCCCGGCGTCCCTCGGCCAGATCCAGCAGTGCGAGGACCCCGCTCGCCTCGATCCTCGCCTCGTGCAGACTCTCGGCGGACTCCGACACCGCCGCGGCCTCGTCCGCCAGGCCTGACCATGAGCCGACGTACCAGTCCAGCCGGGCCCGGGTGCTGCGCACGATGCCGAGCAGCCGCTCGTAGCCGGTCGCCTGGATCTCCTCGACGGCGTCGGCCAGGAAGCGCTCGGCCTGCTCGTACAACCCCCAGGCGATCGCCATGTGACCGAAATTGATCAAAGCGCGTGCGATCTGCCGCCGCTCGGCCACGGTCCGGGCGTCGCGCATGACCTCACGTGCCACCTGCCATCCGGCTTCCTCGCCGAGCATCAGCAGGATCGACGCCCGGTCGACGGTCAGTTCCAGCAGCTCCGCCCGAGTCCGCACCTGCGCCATCAGTTCGTTCGCGCGCTCCAGCCAGGCCAGGTGGGTGCTCGCGGGCCACGGGCCACGCGGTACCGCCAGGGACAGCATCGCCTTCACCGCGAGCGTGGGCCGGGCGGCCAGGTCGGGCACAGCGGCCTCGACCTCCTGGTAGACGACGTCGAACTGCCCCAGCTGAAGCAGGAGGCGGCCCAACAGCAGCCTGATCTCACCGCGATCACCCGCCGGTAGGTCGGCACGGGCCAGGACGGAGCGCAGTGCGCTCGTCACGTCCGTCGCCGTGCCGGCGAACGAAGCGCCTCCGGCCGCCGCGAACCGCCCGATCTTCCGGGCCAGCCGGACCCGCGCCTCCACCGGATGCTCGACCTCGGTCAACACGTCGAGCAACAGCGCCACCGCGGTCTGGTCGTCACCCGACTCCCAGGCCAGTTCCGCGGCCTGCTCGCTGTAGACGGACCAGCCGCTCATGTCGTTGGCTTCCCGCAGATGCCGCATCAGCCGGGTCACCGGCCGCGGATCGAGTTCCTGCAAGTGCTGCGCGGCGCGCTGGTGCAGCCGCCACCGTTCCGACGCCGGGATCGCGTCCGCCACGGCCACCGCGTCGAGCACATGCCGGAACGCCAGTTGGCCTCCGCTCACATCACGGAGCAGACCTGCGGCGAGGCTGCGCGCGATGCCACGCAGTCCGGCCTCGCCCTCCACGTCTGCGACCGCCCGCAGCAGCGCCATGTCGGCCGGTTCGCCCAGCACGGCGGCGGCCTCCAGCACCCGCCGGGCCTCCTCGGGAAGCCGGTCCACACGCTCCAGGACCGAGTCCCGCAGCGTCGGTGACACGCGCAGCTCGTCGAGCGCCCGGCGGGTCCATTCACCGTCCCGGTGGACGATGTCGCGGCGCTCCCGCATCGACCGGACCGTCTCCTCCACCGCCAGTGGGACGCCGTCGGTGCGCTGGTGCAGCAACTCGGCGAACTGCTCGGAGACCTGGTCCGCGCCGAGGACCGACCGGACCAGCTCGCCGGTCTGCCGCACGTCCAACGCGGAAAGCTCGATCCTGGTCAGGGACATACCCGAGGGCCGGCGGGACGTCAGCCGCCACAGCAGCGACCCCGCCGGGACGTCGTGCGGACGGTACGTCAGTACGATCGACATGCGCGGGTCACCGGAGGCGCACAGGGTGAGCAGCCATTCCAGCGTCGCCGAATCCGCCCAGTGCGCGTCTTCGACCACGAGCGTCGCGACGCCGAGCCGCTCGACCAGTTCCGCCATCGCGCGCAGCAGCCGGTGCCGGGTTCCCTTCGGGTCCTCCAGCGCTTCCAGCGCCGGCGGCAGCTCACCGGCCCACTCCGGGAACAGCGGCCGTAACGCCCCGGCCAGCAGACTCAGCCCCAGGCCGGACGGTGTCGGTCGCAGCCGCCGTACCCCGTCGACGATCGGACCCAGTGGGAACGGTTCGCGCACCGGCGGGCAAGGCGCGAGCAGTACGGCATCCTCCGCGACCACCCTCAGCGCCTCTTGCAGCAGCCGGGACTTGCCGATACCGGGTTCGCCCTCGATGAGCACCAGCGACCGCCCTGACCGCAACGCCCTCGTCACACCGTCCAGGGCATCGTCCCGGCCGACCAGGGCGGGAGCCACCACCGCGACCGTGACGGCACCGGACGGATCACCGCGTTCCGTGCCGCCTGCAGGTGCCGAACCCTCGCGGTGTCGTCCGAGCTGCGTCATCAGGTCTCCGGGCTCCCCTGGGTCGCGGACGCAGTGACGTCCTGCTGCACACCATCGAGCGACGTCGCACAGCACTGTGAAGGCGGCACCCGTGGGACACGAGCAAGTGTGCGGGCAGCGTAGTCACGGCCGCTACCGTCCCCTTCGAGACCAGGCTTTCGGTCACATCCGCCCGTCCGCCGCCGGCCCCGGTGATGGCGTCGGATCAGTGGATGTCCCGTCCCGGTCACTGCCGGGAAGGCGAAGGCAGGCAGAAGGGGACAGGTCGGGCGCGTGCCGGGCCGCGTGGGTCTGTACGTGTTCCAGAGCCCGGTCCGCCAGGCCCATACAGAGGTCCGCGAAAAGGTTGCGCGCCATGGTCAGTTGCCGACGCTCCGGCAACAGTTCGAGCGGCAGATCGGCGTCACTCCAGGGGAACATGCGCCAGGTGTCCATGAGCTGGACACGGACCCGGAAGGCCTCCTCGGGGGTGATGTCGCCGGTCGCCGTCCTCGACATCCAGGGTGCGAAGCGGTCGATGAACGGCTCGTAGGGCCGGGTGAGTTCGTCCAGGGGCCAGGCTTCGATCAGCTTCTTGCCGTGGAGGGCGGAGTCCGCGGTCCGGAAGATCACGTAGTCGGTGACCCCGAAGGTGCCGCAAGCGCGCTCCAACTCCTTCGGATCCTCCCTCGGCGACACCCACAGGGCTCCGTAGACCGGGGCGAACCCCCGCCATTTCAGATGTCGGCGGAACAGTTCGCGCACATCACGCGACGTCTCCTGGATCGTGAAGGCGATCACCGTCCAGGACCCGTCCCAGTGCGCCGTACCGGTGCCGAAGGCGAAGACGCGGTCGACTGCCGTGACCAGCCGGGCGCGGGCGTTGTCCGTCAGCCGGTACCGCGAGCTGCGTCCCACGCTGGACTGTTCCAGGACCCCGCGCGAGGCGAGCCTGCTGAGTGCCGAGGTCGCCGCGGAGGGCGTCACCTCCAGGTCGGCGGCCAGAGCCACGATCAGGCGGGACGGTATCCACTCGGCGGAATCCAACCAGAAGTCGGTGAGGAGTGTGATCAGCAGATGCTGGGTCGACGAACCCTTGGCCGGACGGGGGAAGTCGGCGATCACCGCTCCATCACCTGCGGCTCCGGCGGTCACCGGCTTGTGCTCCATTCGCATCGCCCCATTATCAGGAGGTTGCCCCGAGGAAAAAGATTGCTTGCATCATTATTGACGACCGGTGCGCGTGCTGCATAGCTTCTGTGGCCACAGGGGCCGGACCCCTGGATCTCATCGCCGCTCTCGGGCGCGCCCCACGGCGCCCTCTCTCCCCTCCGGAGCCGACATGGCAACCTCCCGCCCCTCGGCGGCGCCAGCAGCAGCGCCCCCTGATTCCCCGGCCGACAGCGGCCGCTCTCCGCACGCCCGCAGGGCCGCGGCCGCGAGCTTCGTCGGCAGCGCCCTGGAGTACTACGACTTCTTCATCTACGGCTCGGCCTCGGCGCTGGTCTTCAACCAGGTCTTCTTCCCGCAGGTCTCGCCCGGTCTCGGCACGATACTGTCCATGGCCACGATCGGCATCGGCTACGTCGTGCGCCCCGTGGCGGGCATGGTCATCGGGCACTTCGGGGACCGGGTCGGCCGCGGCCGCATGCTGGTGCTCACGCTGCTGATGATGGGGGTGGCCACCTTCCTGATCGGCTGTCTGCCGACACCGGCCACCATCGGCGCGGCCGCCCCCGTCCTGCTGGTCCTGCTCCGTGTCGTCCAGGGCATCTCGGCGGCCGGCGAGTCGGTGGGCGCGGTGACCATGGCGATGGAACATGCGCCGAGCAACCGGCGCGCTTTCTACGGCAGTTGGGTGAACACGGGCGCCGTCGCCGGCATCCTCCTCGCTTCCCTGGCCTTCCTGGCCGTGTCCTCACTGCCGCAGTCCGAACTGCTGGCGTGGGGCTGGCGGATACCGTTCCTGGCCAGCGCCCTGGTCGTGGGCGTCGGTCTGTGGATCCGGCTGAGGCTGCCCGAGCCGGAGGTCTTCGAGGCGGCCAGGACCGAAACCGAGCGGGAAC
>NZ_JBIAQP010000038.1:0-30879 GCF_042889145.1 Streptomyces sp. NPDC002680 | reverse complement strand
CGCGCGGTCTGCTCCGCAGACACGACGCGCCGCCGCTACGCGGCGGGCCAACTCCCTTGCTCCGCAAGGAAGTTGATGTATCGTCACTCCGTGACGATCGGCCGAATTGCTCCGCAATCCGCCCACGGAATTCGCTCCGCGAATTCCTAAAAGCGCACCTAGCCGATGCGGCTGTCATCCCCCCTGACGGACGACCAATTCCAAAACACTTCCTTCTACGAATCAAAATATTTGAAATCCCCTCCTGTACCCTGAATATGACCTCCCCTCAACCCTCCCCATTCTCAAACCAATTACGCGCGCACGAGAGTACGCCCACCACCTCTGGCCGGGACAGTTCCAGGGCTGCGTCGGCGACCCACACGGCGGATCCGCCGACACACAACACAGGAACCCCTGCCCGATCTTCAAAGCCCCCGCGTCGACCACGCTCACCCCTTCCTCTCCTTCACTCCGGCGGGGAGCAGCGGCAAAGCAGAGGGAATGTCAGCTCCTCAACCGTGGCAGATTTACTTTCTGACCAGTGGCTTTGGAAGGCCAATCCATTGGTGGGCGGCTGAGGTGCATCCGAATCCCATGGATTATGCGTCTTGTCAGTCATGGGCGTTGGGAGGGCAAGTGCGGAGCAGCGGACAGCGGCAGTTGCGTTCAAGATTGACTTGGCGAGCGGCGCAGTCACGGAGGTTGACAGCTCGTCAGCGCACGATGGGATCAAGGCGTCGCGGAATCGACTGGGCCAGGGTTGGAACGATCGCTGCGGTCCCTGCTGCAATCGGCACTGTGCTCTTCACTGGAATTGCTACGTACTACCAAGCCATGGTGTCGAGAGACCAGTTGACACAGGTGCGCGAAGATGCTGATCGGGAGGACCGTGAACAAGCATTGCTTGTTTCCTACTGGCAGGATCACCGATCAGGTTCGGTTCACGTACTGAACCGGTCGCCTGACCCAATTGTTTCGATCGAACTTTTCATTGGTGGGGTTGTCGTTAATCAGGAGGGCTCTCTAGCTCAAGTGCCTCTACAACTCCCTGTGGTGGCGCCTTGCGTGGAACTGATATTCCAGTGGAAGGAAGTGCGCTACAAGAAGCTGGGCGATTTGCAGTGGCTGAAGGTGTCGAAATATTTGACAGGCACCCTTGAGTCAGCGACGTTCTATGATCGCGATGGCCGAAGGTGGAATCGAAATTATGCCGGACTCTGGGAAGAGACACTGCCCAAAGAATTCGGCATGAAGGAGACGAATTACTACGCTGAGATTGGGGACGAGTACAAAGAGCAAGAGGCGCCATCATGTGGGGGTGGCTAATAGGAGCTCAGAACAACTACCGCAGATTGCCGACGGAGCCGATGCCGCCACTCAGTCGACCTGCGCACAACTTCGGTAATCTAGTCGTCCACGAGTCTCTTGATGTCGCCGCCGTGGGGCGCGTGGGCTTCAGAACGGGCCTTCCTGCGGCTGGCCACAGCACTTGTTTCGGCGGTCTAAACGGGGATGAGCGTAATCGTCAATTGAATCGTGTTGAGGGTCCCGATCTGGTCGACAGTTCCTGATTCCTGAACCAATCGGCGGGTATCGGTCCCCAGGTACGCGGTAACGTCTGGTGGCGGGGTGTCGTCGAGGACGATAGCCAGTGGTTGAGCAATCTCGCGGGCAACCCACCCCAGAAGGACCCCTTCGTGTTCGACGCGGATGGCGTTCGGATCAGTGGCGTTGCCTCGATCGCGTAGGAGGGTGAGTGGCGTGCCGATTGGCATTCGGACGAGGCGATCGATGCTGCGGGCGTGGCGTACACCGCGCAGGTGGCAGGTGAGGGTTCCGCGTCCTCGCAGGATGGTGGCCTGGGCTGCCCGGGGGCTTCGGCGTTCAGAGCTGCGGATGAGGAGTGCGGCGATGTCCGGTGTGGTGATCGCGGTGAGGTCGTCACTGTCGAGTTGGCTGAGCCAGTCGAGGAAGGCGCCGAAGGTGGGCTCGGGGTATGGGCAGTGTGAGGCGAGGGCGATGGCGGCGGTCCGGTCGTGGATGCCGATGCTGGAGGCGTAGCACGCGGTTGGGCTGTCGACTCCGTATTTGATCATGGCGGGGAGGGTGGCCATCGTGCCTTCGGCGGGGACGTCTCGGCGGAGTTCGAGTAGTTGGAATAGGGCCGATACAACCCAGGCGAGGTCATGGGCGATCACGTTGTCGGTGATCGTGGTAGTTGCGGTGATGTCGTCTGTTTGAAGATCGTCCTTGTGGTCTCGGTGGAGATCCTTCAAGGGCGCGCCGGCGATCCAGTCGATGGCGGTCGGGGCGATGGCGTCGACGGGGATCTTGTTCTTGGTCGCGCTGCGCTGGAGTTCTTGTACTTCAGTGGCTGCGGTGAGGATCAGCTGCTGGAGCTCAGGCCAGTGGTCGGTGGTGAGTAGTTCGGGGCGTGTGTTGATGGTGGCGTGGATGTGGTCGGCGGCGGTGAGGGCGTCGATGCCGCCTTGGACGCTCAGGCCGGTGCGGACGATGCCCGCCCGCACGGCACGGTCCGGCAGTCGTGTGGCAATGCTCTTCACGCGGCGAGTGGAAAAGCGGGCCAGGGGTTCAAGAGGCCAGTTGTAGGCGCCTAGTTGGTGGGCGCCCAGGGTGTGGCTGAGGAGGGTGTGTGCGGCCTGCTCGAGGAGGTGCTGGTCGGGGCTGTCGACGGCTTCCTCGGCGAGGAGGGCGAGCAGTTGGATGTCCAATCCTTCGGCCCAGGCGACAGAGTTCCCGTCTTCGGGGTCGGCCAGGTCGAGGGTGGTGATGTCGTGGCCTTGCTGCGGGTTGCCGCCCAGGCGGGCGCGGACCAGGTCGACGTAGAGCTGGGCGAGTGTGGAGCGGACCGCTTCGATCTTGTTGCGGTCCAGGTATCGGCGGCGTAGCTCATTCGCCTTGCGTTGGTCCTCCGCAATGAGGATGACGTGGCCCTCGGTTTCACGGAAGGCACGGCCAGCGCGTCCGGCCGTGTTCCAGAAGTCACGGACGCTGATCTGTTTCCTGTTGCGCCACGTACTGGGGATAATCACAGTCTTGGTGGGGAGGTTCATCCCCTGGGAGAGGGTGCTGGTCGCGCACAGCACGCGCAGTGTTCCTTCGCGGTAGGCGCGTTCCAGGCTGTGGCGGACGGCTTGGGGGACTCCTGCGTGGTGGTAAGCGTATCCACCGAGGACCATGAGCGTCAGGTCGTGTCCGTCTCCGGTGTGCCGGGCGATCTCAGCCGAGAGTTCGAGGCGTCGCGTCAGGATCTCCAGGGTGACGCTTCCGTTTTCATGAGCGCCCAGCGTGGCGGCGTCGGTGCCTCGTAGGGCGGCGCCGAGGGCCTTGGCGGCTGCATGTGCTCCCCCGCGCGTAGGGGATGCGACGAGGACGGGGCCGAGGCGGTCGAAGTGGAGGGCCAGTGCGGCGGCGACGTCCTTGGGGTCGGAGGGGAACAGTCTCTTCACTTTGCGGTGGCGGGTGAGCACTTGGGACACGAAGAAGTCGCGACGGCCCTGAGTGCCGTATTCGATGGTGCCGCCCAGCCCTCGCCAGTAGAAGACTCCGGTGCGCAGTTGGGAGGGGGTCCAGCGGATGTTGGCGTGGTTGGTGCCGTCGGCGGTGGGGTCGAGCCAGCGGGCGAGGGCCTCGCCGTTGGGCAGGACCGCGGAGAGCAGCACGATGCGGGCGGTGGGGGTGTCGCGGCGGATGCGGGTAAGGAGCATCTCCAGGCGCAGGCCGCGTTCGGAGGCGTCCAGGTTGTGTCCTTCGTCGACTAGGACGAGGGCGAGTCGTTGGGCGAGTTCGGGCACATTACGCAGCAGCAGGTCGAGTTTCTCGCTGGTGATGACAAGGACGTTGGTGAAGTCCAGGAGTTGGGTTTCGTAGCGGACGTGCTCGACGCCGCCGAACAAGGCGGAAACGCGGAGGCCGACGAGTTCGAGGCTTTCGGCGAGGTGACGCTCGACTTGGGCGGCGAGTGCGCGGGTGGGGACGACGTAGACGGCAAGTCGTGGCTGGAGCCACCAGGTGTCGTGCTCGCCGGGCTGGGGGGCGAGGGCGTGAAGGATGGCCCATTCGGCGATGTGGGTCTTGCCTGCGGAGGTGGGCATGGTGACGGCGAGGTTCCTGGCGGGGGTGTCGACGAGGCCCGCGTCCAGGGCTTTTCGCTGTGAGGGCCAGACCTGGGTCATGGGCCGGTCGGCGATGATGAGGGCTTTGAGGTAGCGCTCCCACAGGCGGCTCCAGGTCACGGCGCGACGCAGGAGCAACCACGGTGAGGTGGCGACGATGTCCTCGACTACATACGCGAGGGAGTCGGTCAGGGTCCAGGTATCCACGACCGAGGCGTCCAGCAGGATGGAGGAGGCCTTGCGTAGGTCAGCGATCGCGGCGCGGCCGGCCGCGCGGTCTCCCAGGCGCCACAGAGCTGCCAGCGAGCGGGCTGCGCGGCCGGTGAGCCCGTAGGCGGCGAGTACGGCCGCATCGCTTTGATCGGCAAGTCCGTCGGCGGCGGCCGCCATCAACTGTTGTCCGAGGCGCGGTAGTTCATTTTGGGCTCGGGCGCCCAGGCGGGCCACGTCGCCGATGTCCCGCTGGAGCACGGCGCCGGTGAGCTCCGCGATTCGGTACGGGGCGGAGGTCGTCTCCGACTCGATGACTTGGCTCTCTCCCTGCGCGAAGTACTGGCGCACTTCGCTGCGGAAGGAGGCCGCGAGGGCGGCAGAGTTGGCCTGGTAACCGGCCAGGCTCCACGTCGTCGCGGCGATTGCCAGGAGTTCGACGCGCTGCGGATCCGCGGTCTCGTACCGCTCGGCGAGGTCGGCGTACGCCTGGGCGATCGCCCGAAGGGGCCCGGGGTCGGCGCGGCGCTCGCGCGGTGTGCGGGTCAGCTGCCCCATCCGGGCCAGCGCCAGCCCGCGGCGCAGCTCGCGCACGTCGTAGGTATAGGCGGCGGTGGCGCCGTCGATGCTGATCTGCTCGGCCAATACGTGGGAACGTAGCTGGGCACGCAGGATGGGAGCGGCTTCGCCGGCGGTGAGAGCTTCACGGCCCAGCCGGTACGCGGTGCCGTTGTAGTCCCTCACGCTGCGGCATCCTTGTCCTGGTTATTGAACTTGTTAGGCTTGGGGGCGAGTCCGGTTTCTGCCGCCTCATAGACCCGGCCTATAAAGTCTTGCAGGCCACGGATCTTCACCACGGTGAGCTGGGTCGGCTGGGTGACGATCGCAGCGAGCAGGGTGACCACGTCGTCCCGCCAGTTCGCGGCCTCGTGGACGAACACCATGTGCCGCTCCACTACTCGATGCTTGGGATGACGCAGCAGCTCGGCGAGTCGGCGGGCCAGGAAGCCTTGGCCGCGCTCGAGGCAGCGAGCCATCACGAATCGGATGCTCTCGTCCAGGCGGTCGAGGACCTTCTCAAGACTCTCGTGCGCCTCCTGGCCCAGTTCACGCTTGCGGGTCGCCCGGGTCTTCACCTCCGGGACCGCGATGACCGGGGGGCTCTGCCGGAACCGGAAGGCCAGCACGTCCGTGCCCTGGACTGCCTGGGCTGCGGTCTGTTTGTAGCGCAGCTTCAGGATCGGCACGCACCATCGTCGAACCCGGCGGTAGAGGGCGCCGGTGACGATCTCGCCGAAGTCACCATGCCGTGTCATGGTCCGGGACGGGAACAAGTTCGCTCGCAGGTAGTTGGCGACCTCTGGGGCCCCTAGGTCCTCGAAGACCAGCGCGAGCTCGCCCGGGTTGAGATAGTTACGGGCGACTTCATGCCCGAGCTGGTCCATCAGCTCCGCATCATCAATCTGCCCGGACTCCGCGAGCACCTCGTAGTGCAGCACCTCGTTCGGCTGCTCCACCGGCTGCCGCTCCAGCCACTCATCAAACACACACACCCCCGATGCCCACGCCCCGCCCCCATTGTCGCGTATACCACGGGTCAGGACCCCAAGATGCGACGGGCCGTCAGGGAGTGGGGATTGGCAGAAGTCGACTAGGACCGGCTTGTCACGGCAGGACGTCCTGCTCGAAGGAATCCTCGGTCACGTTCTTGAGAGCCATGGGTGATGTCTCCTGACAAGGGCTGGGCAGACGGCGGCCGGTTCGCCGCCGATGCGAACGGACGGGGGGCCTGCGTCGTTCAGCCCGGCGAGGTACTTCTCAGCGTCGAGAGCGGCCGCGCCACCGCTGACGGCAGTGCGATGGTCTGACGGTAGGTGTGGTCGACGGACGCCGGCCAGCATGCCGTTGCTCTCATTGATCTCCGCGATCTCGCTGTCGAACGCGAAGGAGATCTTGTCGCCGGTGAAGGCACGGTTCGGTGGACGACGGGCACCGAGCGGGCGAAGCGCGTGAGGAAGGTCGCCTTCTCCTTGGTCAGGCCGGGCTTGCGATAGGCGGAGTCGGTCGCCACGAGCACCGTCCTCGCGCGGTGCACGGTGCCCGCGGTGTCGGTGACGGGGTCTTGACGTCCCCGGTGAAGTCGACCTCAACGATGCTGCCCTCGACCATCTCCGCGCCGTACTTGTCAGCCTGGGCGCGCATGTTCACCGTCAGGTCCGGGCGAGCCTCCATTCGACTCGGAACGGTTCACCTCGCACTCACGCCTGCTCCCCTACGGCCCCAGGCTCAAGCGCACACCCCACACGACCAGCGCGGCAGCGAAGCCGACGCGCAACAGCCGCCGGCTGCCCCGACGATCCCCCGAAGCTGCACTCGACCCACGCCAGCCCACCGCCCGTCCCTCTGCCAGCCTGAGAGCAGTGGCAACAGAGGGGATGCCAGATCCCCAACCACGCCGCCACAACACCAGTGACCAACGGCGTGGCCTTGAGCCGGCCACCACACCCGAGAGAAGGTCTGGGCATAGCATTCGAATCGAACTGGTTTACTGACTCGTCCGTACAACGAGCAGGGCTTGGTTGGAAGATCCTTGACCATGGGTTGCCAGGTTTCGCCATGCCTGCAGCAGTAGGCCCACTGTTTCACCGTGTTGACCTGATTCAAGCAGAGCTGCGGCAACTGCCAAAAGGGCTGTACGAATGCAAGCCAGTACTTGCCTGTCGTCGGAGACCCGGCGATCGCGCAGAGCCGTCAGAATCTCCAGTGTCTGATCGACCAGCCATGAAACTGAATTAGCAAATCGGAGTGTTCCGTGACGGGCGGCTGTAAGGGACCTGGCGACAGCACGCAAGGTTTCGATCGGATCTTCTGGTGAGCGCATCTGGATGGCTAGAGATCTTTCTTCTAACCTCTTCAGAACGTTGTCGAGAGCTTCGAGATGAGAAGTCCCTACCCTAGCGGAATTTATGGCGACCCTCAACAAGATCATTAGGGCAGTCCCTGCAATTCGATGTGCCCTGTTGTGCACCCCGAGTCCAATTGCTAGGGAGCGCTCGATATTGAGGATGAACCTTGTTTCATTCTCGTCAATCGCGGCACGGCCGTTGTCGATATTGACAATGCTGTCGACGTCGTCGCGGGAGAGTTCACTGTCAAGCGAATTAGCGAAGGAGTTGCGGGCCTCGATGTGAAGGGAGCTGAATACTGTGTCGCGCAGATCTCGGTCGATTGTGTTGTCTAGGGCCTGATCAAGGGCACGCGTGGTGTCGAGGTCTCCTGCGCGATCGAGAGCCCGGGCAAGGGATCGAGCGAGTGAGCCTCTTCCAACCTGACGGGTGGTTGGGGCGGCGCCCCGGTGGCGGGCGTGAAGAAAGCTCCTGGTAGACGGGTTCACGACCAAGATCACCAGTCCGCTAGGAGCTCTCGTGCTTGTTTACCCGTCTGCCATCGATCTGTCCAGCCGCACCCTGCAGCGTCTTGCCGGTCTGCTCGCGGGGCGCCGGTGCCGGATCGGCTCCCGCTGGCGCCGCCTCACCTGTGGCCAGCAGGCCCTGCTCGTCCTCGCGCACCTGCGCTGCGGTGACACCTACGCCCGCCTCGCGGCGGGTTTCCACATCGGGATCGCGACGGTCTACCGCTACATACGCGAAACCGTCGATCTCCTGGCCTCGCTCGCTCCGACGCTGGAGCAGGCCATGGACACGGTCCGCAGGAAGGCGTACGTGATCCTCGACGGCACGCTCCTGCCGATCGACCGCATCGCCGCCGACCGCCCGTACTACTCGGGGAAGAAGAAGCATCACGGCATGAACGTGCAGGTTCTCGCCGACCCAGCCGGACGCCTGATCTGGGCATCGGACGCACTGCCGGGAGCCACGCACGACCTGACCGCGGCCCGGACCCACGACATCCCGGCCGCTCTGACCGCCGACGACATCAAGTGCTGGGCGGACAAGGCGTATCAGGGTGCGAGCCCCAGCATTCGTGTCCCGTTTCGGGGCAGGAACCTGCGCGGCTGGCGCCGGCGTCACAACCGGGACCATGCCAGGATCCGCAGCCTCGGCGAACGCGCCATAGCGATCCTGAAGAGCTGGCGGGTCCTTCGGAAGCTCCGTTGCAGCACCACCCGGATCACCGCCGTCGTCAGAGCCGTCGTCACCCTCGAACTCGCCATCTGATCAAGATGGAGAGCGCTCAAATCGGTGGGGTCAGGTCACCGAGATTTGCCACTTGCTGTGTTCGGACAGGGTGACGTATCCGTGCTGTGGAAGGCGCAGGGTGCCCTTCTGGTTGACAGCGGAGGTGAAGCGGATCAGCTGCTTCCCACCGTTGGCCGGCGTGTAGATGATGGTGCCGGGGGAGTCGATGAAGTCGTAGTGCACAACCGGGGCGTATTCGAAGTACGGCTTGGGGCTGAAATAGCCGAAGGTCTGGATTCCCTTTCCCCGGGCTGTTTTGGTCGGGAGCTGAGGCAGCGCGTCGCTGTCCACGATGCGCATTTTCCACCGACCCAGGCCACTGGCGGCCTCGTTGCCCACCATGATTCGCCAGATGGCGAGGGCGTCGCAGTCGGCCGGCAGGACGATGTGCGACGGCCCAGTCCGGCCGATGGTGACGAGCGTGTCATGGGCCCGCTGATGATAGGGACCCTTGCGCACGGTCGACAGCTTGAAGCTCGTGGTGAAGCCCGCGCGGAACTCCAAGAGGACCGGCTTTCCGTCCCCTGCGCCCGGTATCTCGACAATCCGGCTGCGCCAGCCGGACCATTTAGCGGACGTGGTGCTGCCCACGTTCCCTCCCCTGTGTCGGTCGCGAAGCGCTCGGGAGTCATGGTGGCACGCGGCCCGGGCTCCGGCTCCGCTCCAGCCCGCCGGGGGCCAGCTGTCGCTCAGGAGAAGAACCTGGCTTCGCCGACGCCGAGGCGGACCCCGCCTTCGGGAGACCGGCTTCCGTACTCGGCGGGTTACCGGCCAAGGAGGTTCAAGGGGCTTCGCGTCCTCGTCCCTGTTGAACCACCCGTCAGGTTGGAAGAGGCTCACTCCGAAAAAACCTTTACTCTCAGCAGCACTGACCGAATTTGACCGCGTGTGATCAGAAGTGACCATGCGGGACTAATCCTGCCGAGCTGACGCCGCACGTGCTTTCGACGGGCTATAGCGGGAACGTTACGCCGAGTCCTGCGCAACGACCCGGGCCAGCCAGGTCGACCCCGACACCTCGGCGCCGCTCATGACCGCTCCCGGATTGTGTAGCCGAGGGCCAGGTGCCCCAGGCGAATCAGGAGCTGCCCGTCCGCGACGAAGAACCCTGGTGAACAGCCTCTGTGCTGACGTCCCGCCGTACTTCTCGATGTGGTCGAACACGACCGGACGATCGCGGCCGGCACGAGCGCGTCAGTCCAGGAACCGCGCGTCTGCCTTCCGCAGCCCCGTACTGGGAACGGAGCTCTCTCAGCCGGGCCGCGTAGGCAGCGGCGATACGAGCCTCCTCCGCCGGATCGGCGCTTGCCAGGCCGTGGGGCCGAGCTCGCTAACCAGGCATGGCCGGGCCGCGTCGTGATGCGCCCGCGTAGTCGTGGAGTCCACGCTGACCAGGGACATGTCGATCTCGTCCCTGCGGGCGGCCTCGGCGATCGCCTCGTCCAGCAGGGTCTGAAAGACGCCCGCGTCCCGCCAGCCCATGAAGCGGTTGTAGACCGTCTGCCAGGCACCGAACCGCTCGGGCATCTCCCGCCACTGGCTGCCGGTGCGGAACCGCCAGATCACTCCTTCGAACTGCTCACGCAGCCGCTCCGGATACGGGCCGAACTTGCCGACCGGCAGGAACGGCCCGATGAACCCCCATTCACCGTTGGTTATAGCGGCTCACGCGCTGCCACCCCACAGAGACGGACAGCACCTCGTCACGGGGAACACCACGCTCAAGCGGCGGCTCCACCAGATGACCCAGGACAACCGGTCGGTTCAGGAACGCCTCGAAGGCGCCCGATCAAACCTCCTCTTCGCGGACAAGCGCATCGCCGATCTTGAGGTCGAACTGCTCGAACTGACGCAGCTCCTCGTTACCGACCCTCTTGACCTGCTCATAGACAGGACTCAAGAGGCTCGGTAATCGCCAGGCCCAGCACATTGGCCGTTGACGTGAGGGGGGCCACGGATTCACCCCGCAGCCCCCCTGTGGTCAGGTTTGCCTTCCGTGCCTCAGTCTCATGTGCTGTCCCCGCAGTGGAGTTGCGCGTCGATCTGCGCGCCGGTCCTGGGGCCACGGCTGGTCCAGTACTGCCCGGACTTCAGGGTCGCCTTCGAGACTGCGTGCAGGTCGAGGACGCCCCCCCGTCCGTCGCCGGAGGGGTCCGTGTAGCTCATGTCCAGGTTGCGCGGAACGGCGGACTTTTCCAGAGGCGCATCATGACGCTCGAATCCCTCTCCCGACCAGAGCTTTACGATGCCTGCTCTGGTTGCCTCTGTCGTCGGCCCGGAGGCCCACCACAGAACGGGCGGGTTGTCGTGCTCCACGTCGTCGAAGTCGATGACCTCCACACGACGCAGCTCGTCCGTGGCGCAGAGCGGAATCTTGACGAGGATTGTCTCTCCCTCCACCCGGGCTCCGAACAGGGGAGGATTCGCCGGGTCCGACGGCACCAGGCCGCACCCTGTCCCTGCCAGCATGAGCGCGGCCAGAAGTACCGGTAGGACGACTCGCGAACGGATCAGCACCAGTCGTACCCGCCTCTCTTCCAGTTGGCTTCTTTTTCGTAGCGGTTGCGGCAGGGGTTCGATCCTGCACGGGCGTACCGGAAGATGAAACCAAGGCCGTAGCGTCGCCACTGCCGTCGGTGCACCTTTTCGTGCCGGATCCGGTCGTACGTGAGGAACTCCGGATTGTTCGCGGTGAAGTAGGTGTTGCCGAGGGTGGTTCCGCCCCGGGCATGCAGGCCCCAGCCTCCTGTGCAGGTTCGCAGACCCCAGCGGTACGAGCATCGGTACCCCATGTAGCGGCTCCCGACCTTGGACAGTCCCCAGCCGAGAGCATTGGCGGACCAGCGGTTGACCCGTCGCTTGACTCTCTTCCACCAGCCCCATCTGCCGTCGAGGTCATAGCGGTTGAGCGGGTCGCCGTTGACGTACTCATAGGCGTTGGCGTTGCCCCCGGCGACGGGGTCGGTGGACAGGAAGCGTCCGGTGGCCGGATCGTAGAGGCGGACGCCCATGAGGGTGGCACCGGTGACCGTTTCGCTGGAACGTTGCTTACCGCCGAGCCAGCCGTAGCGGGTGGCAGCGGTGTCTCCCTGTGGATTTCCGTACTCGTCGTAGGCCGACACGGTGGGCGACGTGGCCGTGTCTAGGGGGAGTTGGACGGTGACGTCGCCGCGGATGTCGGTCAGTTGGAGGACCGTGTCGCCGGTGGTGCTGGTGGCAGCGCCGAGGTCGCCGCCGATGCCCTGCACGTTGCGGGTGACGGTAGTGCTGGTCTCCTGGATCCAGTCAGGGCTGTCGCCGTCGGCACCGTAGTGGTTGGTCTTGGCCCCGGTCTGGGTCCAGGTGCCGCTGCTGTTGGATTCGGTGGTCCAGGTGGCGAAACGGCCCGCCGCGTCCAGGTTCCAGGTCTGCCGGCTGGTGCCGGAGGTCTGCTGGCGGACGAGGTCGTTGGCGTAGTAGCCGATGGTGGCGCCGGACGCCTGGGTCGTCGTACGTCCGAAGGCGTCGTAGACGGTGCCGGTGGTGAGCAGCCGGTCGGCGCTGTCGTAGCTGTACGACGTGGTGGTTGCGCCGGTGGAGGTGCAGGCCGCGCCGACGTCTCCCGTCGAGGTCGCCAGGGCGGTGCGGTTGGTGTTGTTGTCGAACGTGTAGTCGCGGCGGGTGCAGGCCCCGTCGGGGTCGGTGTCGTCCGCCCTGGTGAGGCGGCCGGCCGCGTCGTAGATGTAGGTGCGGCTGCGGCTCTGGCCCGACGTGTTGGTATCGGCCACGACCTGACCCTGGACGCTCTCGTCCGTGCTGTCGGAGGCGATCACGCTGTTGTCGCTGTCACGGGTGTAGACCCGGGACGTCTCCGCACCCGTCTCGTCCTGGCCGATGGTGAGGGTGTAGCCGCCGGGCAGTGCCTGAGTGGTCAGGCCGCCGTCAGCGTCGTAGGTGGCGGCGAAGGTGCCGGCGACCGAGTCGGTGCGGGAGGTTTCCACACCGCGCGGGTCTATGCCCTTGTCGTAGGTGTAGATGGTGGTGGACGGGGCGGAGTCGGTGGTCTGCACTACACGGCCGAGGGGGTCGTAGGACGTGGTGGCCGTGTTGCCCGCGCCGTCGTTGTACGAGATCTCCCGCCCGAGGGTGTCGTATGTGTGGGTGATGGTCTGCCCGTTGGAGGTCACAGTCGCCACGTCACCGCTGCCGCCGTCATACGTGGTCGTGACGTCCGGCACCGCTGTGCCGACGCCCCCGCTGACGGCCGTGGTCGTCAACCGGCCTGCCACGTCATAGGTGTTGGTCGTGGTACGGGTGACGGAGTTGGCGGTCTCGGTGACCTTGGCGGTGTTGCCCCAGCGGTCGTATTCGACAGTCCTGGTCGGCAGTGCGGTGGGGTTGGAGCCGCCACCGGTGATGCTTGCGGCCGGCCCCGTCGAGCAGACCAGGTCCGCCCATTCGGGGCGGCCGTTGCAGGCGCCGGTTCCGGTGGCCGAGTAGTACGTGGTCACCGTGGCGCCGGCGTCCGAGCCGGACGACTTGGGCAGGCTGGTCTTGATCACCCGGCCCTGGGAGTCGTACGACGTGGTCCTGGCCAGTGCCAGCCCGTTCGGGTCGGTGATGGTCCTGGTGGGCAGGCCCTTGACCCAGTCGTACTGCGTGGTGCTGGTGCGTACGTCCGCGTCCGTCGGATAGCCGTCGACGTACGCGCCCACCTTGGTGGTGGTGACCTGGTTGACGACGGTCGCGGTGCCGTCGGTGGGCCGGCCCTCGTCGTAGGTGTTGACCGTGTGCTCGCGGACCGGCCACGGGGTGCCCGCGGGCAGGTCGGTGCCGCCGGAGCCCGCGGGCAATGCCGAGGTGAGCGTGACCTGGTGCAGCGGACCCTTCTCGTCGGTCTCGCGCAGACCGTCGGCGGAGTACACCGAGCGGGTGGACAGCAGTTCGGCCCGGTCGTCGCTGGTCATCTTGTCGATGCTCAGCGCGACCTGTTCCGCCAGCCCGGCGCCGCTGGTGGCAAGCGCCAACTCGCGGTTGCCCGCGGTCAGTTCACGCACCGTGTTGCCGAAGCGGTCGTACTCGGTGGTGCTGATGTGCCCGCCGGGCGTGGCCGTGTTGACCTCGCGGCCGGAGTCGTCGGTGTAGGTGATGCCGGCCCGCTGGTAGTCGGACGCGGCCAGATCGGTGCCGGTGTGAGACAACGGGACGGCGTCGGCGGGGAAGACTGCGGTGGCGTCCGTGGGGACGTCGGTCTGGCCCCAGGCTCCAACGTCGGAAGTACCCATGTCGTTGGGCGCGTTGGTGCCGGTGAGCGGGACGTCGTAGACCACGCTGGTGGTGGCCGTCGTGCCGTCGGGGGTGTTCTGGGTGCCCGCCGTGAGGTTCGGCCGGGAGGCGGCAAGCAGCATGCCGGAACCGGCCGTGGCGGCGTTGCCCGCCTGGCCGTAGGTGAAGGTCCAGGGCAGTTCGCCGGGTGGGGTCAGGGTGGTGACACGTCCGGCGGAGTCGTAGGTGTAGGCCGTCTTCAGACTGGGGCTGACGCGCGGGTCCCACTGCTCGCGCAGTCGGCCGGAGGTGTCGTAGGAGTACTGCGCGACCACGGTCGCGGTGGCGACCGAGGCGCCCGGGGAGGTGGCCCACAGCTTGATCTGCCGGACCTGCCCGCTGTAGTCGCCGAGCGCGCTCGAAGTCGCCGTCGTGGACGTGGCGTAGACGAACTCCAGCAGCCGGCAACCCGCCGTCGCCGGGGTCGTCTCGCACGTCGACGAGGACACGGCCGAGGTCGGGGCGATGACGTACTTCGGTCGGGCGAGCGTGGAGCCACTGGGTGACTCGGAAACCACCTTGGTGGTCGAGTTCTCGGTCGGCAGATAGGTGCTGGCTACCTGCCAGGTAGTGGCGGCGGAGGTGACCTTCGCGAAGGTCGTGGTGGTGCCGCCGTCGTCCTTGAGGGTGAACGCCCCCGTCAGGGACCCGGTCAGCGTGAGGTCTTCGGATCCCGGCTCCGGCTTCCAGCCACCGGAGGAGGTGAGGGTGAACCCGGTCTCATCGCCGTCGACATCCACCAGCGCCACCGAGCTGGCCGACGTCTTGCGCACATACGCCCAGTCGGAGTCGGTGATCTCCGCCGTCGTGCCCGAGGTCCACTGTGGACCGAAGATCGCCACCTGACCCTCCGCGTCGGAGCCCGCAGTCGGCCGACGCGAGGATGCCGTGCGCGACACCGACAGGTCGAATCCGGAGGCGTCGGTCGCGGAGAGAGCGAAGTCACCGGTCAGCGCGTTCACCGAGCCGGGACCGACGCCGGTACTCGGCGCGGTACCGGCGTTGCGGTCCACCGTGATGGTGCGCGGCTGGGAGTACACGGTGGTCGTGCCGTCGGTGAACGCGGCCCGGATGTCGACCGGGCCGTCCTCCGTCAGTGAGGTGGTCACGTTCCACGTCAGCGCGGCAGGCGAACCACCCGTCGCGCTCACCGGCCACGCCGAAACCGCCGACCCGTCCGAGGACTTGGTGACATCCGCGAGGGGCACACTGTGCCAGGAGTCCGTCTCCCCGCGCCGGTACTGGTAGGTGACGCCGGTGTAGATACTCTTCCCGGCGGCCGTCAGGCTGACCCGGCGCGCGACACTGTCACCGTCGTTGGGGGAGTTCAGACCCACGTCCCCGACTCCGAAGCCGTACAGAGTGGTTGCGGAGGACAGGTTCCCGCCGGCGTCGACGGTCTTGGCGTACAGCTTGTGCCAGTCCTCACCCGGCGCGATGGTGATGGTCAGCGGGTCGCCGCCGGTGCCGTCGGTGGTGTCGTACACGCGCTTGGGAACCGTGGGGTCGTCCAGGCCCCAGGCGAAGCCCTGGCCGTCGGACGACGTGGTGTCCAGGGTGCAGGTGGCTCCGCTGGCGGACTTGGGTGTCCAGGTGTCGACGGTGTACGGGTCGCAGCTGATCGTCGGCGCGAGGGGCGGCGAGGTGTCCATCACGAATGCCGTGTACGAGGACCAGGAACCGTAGTCGGTCCCGTCGTAACCGCGCACCCGGAAACGCAGATGCTTGCCCGCCGGGAACGCGGAGGCGGACGGGACGGTCAGCGTCGCGGTCGCCCCGGACGCCACCGACGCCGACGTACCCGTATAGGAGTACGTGGTGTCGGCGTACGCCGGGTCCGCGGTGACCTCGAACTGCCCCTTGACCGTGGAGCCGTCCGCGTCCGTCACCTTCGCCGACAGCGTCGGCGTCAGCGACGTCACGTACGTCTTGCCGGCAGCGGAGTTGTAGTACTTCGGCGAGACAGCCGCCGACGCGGTGGTGGCGTACGAGTTGTAGGTGACGGTGAGCTTGGGGGCGTAGCCGGTGGTGGTGTAGTTGGCGGAGCGGAAGCGGCGCCAGGTGGTGGAGTCGGTTTCGCTGGTGCCGTAGACCATGAGGCCGTAGTTGGTGGCGCCGTCGGCCCAGGCCTGGACGATGGTGTCGATGTCCCAGTTGGACCAGGCGGCCGGACAGGCCGAGGAGTAGCCGCGCGGCACCAGGTTGTTCACGGCGCCGGTCCCGGAGGACGAGGGCCGGGTGCCCCAGGTCAGGGAGGTCGACGACCAGGAGGACGTGATGCGGCGGACCGTGGTGCCCGCTCCCGTGGTGGCGCAGGTCGAGGAGTAGTAGCTGTAGAGGGCGAAGTTGGTGTCGGTGATGTGCTTGCCGGTGAACTTCGACACGTCGAACTTCAGGTACGAACGCGCCAGGTCCGCGCCGCCGTCGTACGTGCCCGACTTGAGCTCCTGGGAGGAGACCTGGGAGTCGGGGTAGTCCGGGGTCTGGATCCAGGTGTCCGTGGTCACCGCGAGGGTGGAGGTCGGGTCCACCGTCACCGGGTAGGTGAGGCCGGGGTCGGCGAGGAAGTCCGCATCCGGGGTCAGAACCAGGGTCTGCGCACCGTCGGCGGCCGTCTCGACCTTGGTGGTCACCCGGGCCTGGTGCTCAGGGTCACCCGAGGAATCGTTTCTGCTGGAGTCCCACATCATCGGTGCGGGAGCCTCGGCGACCAGCTTGCCGCCGGAGTCCTTGAGCAGCAGGTGCCCGGAGTCGGCCTGGGACAGCGTCAGCCCGTCCAGGTGCAGGGGAATGCGGTACGACACCGCGCTGTCCGGGGCTTTCTCCAGGATGACGCTCTGGGAGAAGCCCTGTGCGAGCGCACTGACCGTCAGCGTCTGGCCGTCGCCCAGGTCGTAGGAGGCGGTGTTGCCCTCGACGGTCGGGGTGGGGAGCTTGTCCTCCCAGCCCATCCCGAAGGACGTCTCCCCCTTCGACACCGACGCCAGCGCCGTGTCACCGCCGTCAGATACCGCGATGTCCGCAACCGCCGCGGCCGGCGTGAGATCGGCACCGGTGTCGGACAGCGACGTGTCGATGTCCTTCCACACCCCGCCCTGCTGCACCCGCACCGGCCCGGCGAACGCCTCCGTCTGCAACTCCCCACTGGGCAGCGCATACGTCGTCGAATCCGCCGACCGCGCCGACAGCACCTCAATCTTCCGGCCCTGCAACCGGGCCATCAGCATCGCCGACGCCTCGTCCTGCGCCTCCGCAGGACCCGACGCCTCCGCAGAGCCGGACGACGCAGTCTTTGCTGCTGTCGCCGTGCCCGTGTCGGCGGCAAAGGCCATCCCACTGACCTCGGACACCAGCATGCTCTCGGCCGCGAACAGCAGCACCACGCCGAAGGCGACCTGCCGCAGCCGCCGTGCCTGGCCCCTCCGTGGTCTGCCATATGCCACAGGTCTGTGACGCATGATCAGCTCCCTCCCTCACGCTCCGCGACGCGGAGCCAACAGAAACGAACTGATCTTCACAGGGGCTACGCACCACGAACGCAGTAACCGCCAGATAAGTCATGTCGAATTCAAATGCATGCCAAGGATTAGTCAAGTCGCTGCATGGCTTTACCTCTTACGGGTGCCCTCATTGTCAGCTTCATGGGCTTCTGTCACCCCGCCCTCCATTGCGTACTGGTATACGAGTCCTTTCATTCGTCTCAAGATTTTTCCAAAAAACAAGGGAAGAAGTGGATCAACTGTGAAGAGTCTGGCAGGAGCCTGGGGGATCGTTCTGGTCGCGCATGGTGGACGCCAGCTCTTCCGTGCGGCGCCTGGTCAAAGTGAACCTCCCGTCGGGGAAAGGGGGTTGGGGGCGGCCACCTCCAACAGGTCAGGTGCCGATGTAGTCGGCGATGACGCCGAGGATGGTCCGACGGAGCCGAGCTGGGTGTTGAGGTGCTTGATCCACCGTGTCCCTTCGGCTGGAGTGCGGCGTGCGGCCAACGGCGGCGGTGATGAAGCGGCGGATCCCGGTGAGCTTCTCCTACACGATCGCGAGTTCGTATGCCTGGAGTTCGACTGGGGGAAGAGGCAGCGTCCAACCCTGCACTGTTCGCCCTACGTCCGGGAACCCATACGCACAACTGCTCAGGACACAGATCGGCGAACGAGTTGCAGGTGTGGGACCCACCAGATTCTGCGAACTTGCGCGCTTCCAACCGCAGCAAATCCGACCAGGACCCGGCCACCTGGCAGCCCCCGGCAGCTGGCTACCGGTGTACGTACGCCACCGACTGGATCGCCGTCAAGACCCGCTGGGGCCTGACCGTCGACCCGGTCGAACAAACCGCGCTCACCGACATCCTCACCAGCTGCCCGAACACGCCCATTGAGGTCACCCGCGCCCGCTGACGCGGCACGACCCGGTTCCGAGGCCAGAGCTCCGTGCCTGCGGAACCTGCGTCGGAGCAGGTGAACGGCCCGCCGTCTCGGGGGAAAACGGCGGGCCGGACTGACCGTCACGGTGCCACACCCATCGGCGTGCCGTACGCCGGAACGGTGAAACCGAAGCCGCCCAAGGCTCTGACGCCGGGAAACGAACGGGGCCCGTCCGGTGTACGGACGGGCCCCATGTATCGAGCGCCGGGCACACATCACAGCATCAACCCAGCGCTCGTGGACGGGCTCAACCTCGCCTTCTCTCTGGCCAATGCCCGCCCCGACGCGAGTACGACCCGCCGATGTGTTGGCGGCCTCGATGACGCGGGCCTGCTCCAGTCGGATCTTCGTCGACCAGGCCGCCGCCCCTGGTCCACTTTTCAGCCGTCGCCGACACACTTTGTCTCTGACGTGATGTCCCGCTGTGCGGGATGACCATGTCCTTTGAGGCAGATCGGCCGGACATCCGGGCCGGCCGGGCAGGCAGGTGTGAGGGACGGCCGGACAGGAGTCCGTGCACATGCCACGGTCTCCGTGGTCCGACAGCGAAACTCTCTTTTCAAGATCACGACCGTCCGGGGGCTCGCTCCTGCACCCGCGTTCCCCGACCTCCAGCCCGAGCCTCCGGGACGCACGGACGCGATCCGTGGCATCACGACAAGAGAGGCCGCCCAGTGAACCGACCGCCGTTCTCACCCGACACCGCCAAGTCGGCCAGGCAGGACCTGGGACTGTCGCCCCACCAGGTGACGGAACAGATGAACGCCTACGGAGTTGTCGTCGACATCCCGCTGGTCCACGCATGGGAGGCCGGTGAGTACCGACCCACGGAGGACGAGCTGTTCGCCCTCGCGGACGTCCTCTGGTGCCGGACCAAGGACCTGATGGGGATCGCGTCTCCGCGCACCCTGACGGAACACCGACTGGTACGGCAGTTCAGTACGGACAGACTGGCCCGATCGATCGGGATGGACACCGCACAGTACGAGGGGGCCGAAAAAACGAACAGATGGAGCGGTGACGGACGGCAGACGGCCGCTCTGCTGAACGTGCTGGACCTCACCCCCCTCCTGTTGGCCCAGGCCACCGGGCAGCCCGTTGCACCGCAGCCGACGCTCCCGACGAAACCGGCGGTCCCGAGACAACAGTCAAGGCGGACATGGCGCCGTGGCGGATCACGCTGACTCCGCCCGCCGCGTGGCCAGTTGGAGCGGGCCGCCCTGGCGTGGCGTCCACCGAGGCCGGTTCGACGCGAGCCCCGACACGGGGCTCCACGACCTCGCCGCACCGCCCGGGGCGACCGCCAGATCTGCAGCGACTGCCCGGCAACCGGGCTCGGCGACCCGAAGGGCGATACGGCCCACAGCACTGTGCGGCCTGCCCTGCCGGGCCGATGACCTTCTGGCAGATTTCCCTCCGACCACCCCAAATGCGACCGCGTCGGTACTGCGAATTCCCCTTCCCCCGCAAGTTCAACGAAGGCTGTCGCCAACCCAGCGAATACCGGCCTCCGCTGAGGCACCGACGTACGCACCGCCGAATCGACCCAGCGACCAGGCACCTTCGGCGGCACTCTTGATGATCATGCCCCTCGCCTTCTCCCCCGCCTTCTTTCCCACCCGGAAGCCAGCCTCGTGCGCAGTGAGGGCGGCCGAGGGCCCCATGGCCGCCATGGCCGCCTGCTGGCCTGCGGCCCAACTGGCTGCGTTGGCCGCCGCTGCCGTCGAGCCGACGTAAACGACCCCAGCGGCCACTGCCGCCACACCAGCCACTCCGCCAATGGCCCGTCCAACCTTCGCTCCCTTCTTGTTCTCGGTGAGGAATTCACTCTCTTCGAGGTGCCGATCGATTTTCTGCACCCACTGCCATTCCGCCATTTGACCAACCAGTCCTCTCTGGTAGAGCAAGTTGGCTGATGCAGCCCACAAGAGATGCACACGACGTATAGAGCCACAAGTGCGACCTGGCATTTCCTGGACAGGATGCGCCCGGAGACGTGCTATCTGGGATGCCAGGGCCCCAGCGCATTGATGTCCGGAGGCGCGTTCAGGTCAAGGAACGCGCCCCCAACGTGGGGACGTATGGGTCGACAACTGGACGACGAAGCGGTTCGTCCCCGTAGAAGAGATCCGCTGGTAAGTGCCTGTTCCCGAGGTCGCGGCTCCTACCTCAACTCGTCCGCCAGAGCGGCAAATAGGGGACTTCCGCCCGTGTTCAAGCCTTCCGTCGCCGGGATTGCGCAAGCTCGCGCAACCCCGAGGACGACGTCCTGCAGCACACGGTGACCGTCAACTACAGCGGCCACCCCCATGAGATCCGGTACCAGCCCACACCCGGGGACCTCGCACAGCGCGAGTAGCCGGCACCGTTCCGCCGCCTTCTCGCCGATCGGAAGTGAGGAGTTCGCCGAAGCACCCGGTAGCGAAGGCCGCGGTCATGCCGTAGCGCGGCGGCGGGTTGGTCGGGGAGGCTGTACGCCGTGGCTGATGACACCGACGCTGATGGCTGGCCGGGCTATACGCCTGAAGAGATGCACCTGCCGACCGACCTGGTAGAGCGGATCAGGCTGGTCTGCTCCCTGTTGCACCTGCCTGTGGCCGAACGCCACAGCATGCCGGGGGTGGCGCTGGCGCGTGAAGAGGTGTGGAAGCCGGGAGAGTCGGCCGACCACGTCACCGTCAGCTGGAACGTCAGCGACAAGTTGCTCGAGGCCGTGGAGACACAGGGCGGCGACGGCAGAGCGGAGCACCTGTGGGGTGCCATCGACGCCGTAGAACGCGGACTGGTCGACGCGCTGCGCCGTGGAGGCCTGCGGGTAGAACGCGACACCGGCACCCAGGATTGGAAGGTCCTGGGCATGGCTGGCCTCTCCCCGCTGGACTGACCCCGGGCACCCTGCTCACGCATCAGGTTGTGGGCTGAAGCGCCTCCGGCCCTGGAGCCTCGGTCGCCGTCTCAGAGTCTCGTCCTGCTCGTTCCGCGTGGGCCCGGCGTAGGGCAGCCGCGCGGGTGGCGTCGGCTTCGCGGCGGCGTTGGACGCGGGCTGTCTCGATCGGGGCCGGCGCATCGGCTGGCACCGCTTCCGGCTCGGGGAACGCGCGCCGACTGAGCTCGCGCATCGCGCGGGTCTGCTGCTCGACTGCCTGAGCGATATCCGGGTCGGCCAGGCGGGGCGGGGCTGCCTGCCGGTGGGCGGCGAGGGCGCGGTGGTAGCCGTCGCTGGCCACCTTCCGTGTCTTCGCCGGTCCCCTTGGGCGCCTCCGGGGCCTGGACGACGTCCTCGACCGGCGCAGACACGGAGCCCGGCGCGAGAATCCGCAGGCCACGCATGACCGTACGGCCGGCCGACGCGTTGGCGGCCTTGATGATCCGGGGCTGCTCCAGCCGGACCTTCGTCGCCCAGGCAGCCGACTCCGGGCACACGGTGAGCCGGCCGGAGTCCGGGTCGTAGCCGACGGCGGTTACGTGCCCGGCGAGTTCGGGGGCGATGGCTTCCCAACGCTGACGCAGCGTGGCGCCGGCGGCAGGGAGCTCCCAGGCCCGCTCGGTCACCAGGGCGCCGATCGCGGCACCGAGCCCCATCGGCTCACGCCGCCACGCCGCACCGTACGGACCTGCTGCGACTTCTGCTTCTGGCCGCTGCCGTTCCTGCGCGCCGCCTCCATCGCGGCCCGGGCCAGGTCGACCCCGGACAACTCGCCCCCGCTCATGCCTGACCCCAGGTGGCGAAGCCGAGGTCCAGGTGCCCGAGCCGGGAAAGGTGCTGCGCCTGGTCGACCAGCTGGTGGCTGAACAGCCGCCTGGCCGACGTCTCGCCGTACCGGTCGATGTGGTCGAACACCACTTGGTGGTCCTTCATCCCCCGCACCCGCCAGCCGCGCACCTGCTCGCGGGTCAAGTCCTCGAGGACCAGCTCCTGGCCGACGACGTCAGCCTCTGGTTCCGCTGCGGCGGGCCCCAGACGGGGAGCAGGCAGCACGACCGGTGCCGGAGATGATGCGGCCGGCGCATCGATGGCCCGACGCGCGGCCTCGGCTTCGACACGGCGCTTGGCGGCTGCGGCCTGCCGGGCTCGGACCTGCTCCCAGCGCTGTTCGCGGGCCCACGCCTTGGCAGTCACGGTCTCGTGCAGCTGCCGCTCGGTCGCTGTACGGCGCTCCGCCTCGGAGGCGTACGGCATCGCGGTGTCGACGGCCGCCGCCACCGCCTGGCGCTGGGCGCGGCTGCTGGCCTGCCGGTCCTCGCAGCGCGGGCAGTCGCGGCCGGAGTCGAGCAGCATGCAGTCGTCGCACAGCTTGTCGCCGCACTCCTGCCGCTGGGGCAGGCCCTTGCCGATCAGCCAGCCCACCGGGTCCTTGATCGGACCTCCCAGCCGCAGCTGGTCCTCCAGGCGCCGGGCGAGCCGGTCAGCGAGAACCTGCGGACCGTCGAGTCCCCCGCCCTGAGTCCAGTCCGCGCGGGACGGTTCGCCGCAGCGGAGGACGAGGCGGTGCTCGGATGGACCGAACCTGAGGTCGCTTGCCTACCGGCTGACGGCGGTGAGGACGGCTAGGCACAGGGTGAGGGCAGCGGCGAAGGCGATACCACTGCGCGAGAGAGCGGCTGGGACAGTGGCTCCGTCCCATCGGGCCAGGGCGAAGGAAACCGCTGCGGCGGCAAAGGCGAGGAGGACAGCCACTGCGAGGGCGAGGAGGAGGATGGCCGGGGAGTTCGGGTTCATGTATGCCGCCTGGATCGGGAGATGCCGGTAGGAAATTAAGACGATCTCTGGGCGGGACGTGCTGGCGGGCGTGTTGGATGTTTCTCCAGCGACAACCAGGGGTTGTCCGGGGGACAACCGAGTGGGGGACGAGTGGGGACCAAGGGGAAGCGGCCGGGACGCCCGTGGGGAGCGTCGCGGGGGGCATGCGCCGAGGCGAATCAGCTTGTCGATCTGGTGCGGTGCTGGCTGGACGAGGCGGCGGTCTCGGTGTCGGAGCTTCATCGGCGGCTGATGCCAGAACACTTCGTCACCGCCACGGTGCCTGAACTGCGTCGGCTACGTGATCTGCTGGCGGGCGATGGACTGGAGTGGGACCTAGTCGAAGCAGTGGCCGACGTGTGCTTCCCGAATGAGCCGACGGACCGGTCCGGACAGCGCCTTGAGGCAGCAAGGGCGTTATGGGACCGGGCACAGACCAACCCCACGCCGCTTGAGGCGGCCGGTGAGCTTGCCCTGGCACGGGAGTTACTCGCGGCCAAAGACCGCACCATCGAGGTGTACCAGGAACTGCAGCGTGTCCGGCAGGCGTACGAGGCCAGCGAGCGAGGCAGGTCTCAGGCCCTACAGATCGCCACCCTGCTGTTCGCGATGCTCGGCCAGGCCCAGGCCAAGGTCGCCGAACTAACGCGCCGGGTCGACGCCTTGCAGACACTGCCCGCCGTGGACACGGGCGCGCGTAAGGCGGTCGAGGCGCAACTGTCGCGGGCGCATCAGCAGCAGGCGGACCTACGGACCCATCTGTCGCGTGCCGAGCGGGAGCGGGACACCGCTCACCAGGTTGCCGACCATGCGGCACGCCGGACCCAGGAGCTGGAAGCCGAGCTTGCCGAACTGCGCGCCCTCATCGGGCCTGCTGACCCAGCGCCGTCGGAACACGCCGCGCCCGACGTGTCCCACCTGGACCTGACGGCCATCAGTCAGGACGACGTGGTCCTTGATGACGTGGATCGCGCCCTGGAGAAAGTGCGCGTAGCCCTGGACGAGGAACACGAAGCGGTGCAGCAGGCCGCCGACGAGGTCGGCTTCCGGACACCTCCCCACAGCCACCCATCCGTGACGGTCATTCCCGGACAGGTCCAGCCTTCGTCGGAGACTCGTGCCGCGGATGGAGCAGAAGCACAGTTGTCCGGGAAAACCCCGGACAACCCCACGACGAGACCAGAGCCAGAGGGATTCGTCCCAGATGCACCGCAGCTGCCGTCCGGCGATCACCTGCGCTTCCTGGGCGCCGCGACCCGGAGGATCGCACGGGGCATCGACCTGGACGAGATCGTCATGGCGCTGTGCCGGGCCACCGTGCCAATGTTCGCGGACGCGATTCTTGTGTATCTGCGCGAGCCGCTGCCGGTCGGCGACGAACGGCCCACCGGGCCCGTGGTGCTGCGGCTACGCCGCACCGACTCGAGCCCTGAGGCCGCCGACCTGACGACCATCACCGCCAAGGAGTGCGAGGTACGGCCCGGCGAAGCGCTTTCTGCGGTCCTGCGGGGGGTACGGCCGGTCTTCGCGGCAGACGTCCTAGAAGGCCGTGCCGCGCTGGGCGAGTTGATCGGTGAGGACGACCTCCTTGCAGTGCCGACCGGACAGCGGGCGATCCTCGCCCCGCTGCGCGGCCGACGCAGGGTCATCGGCGCAGCCGTCTTCCTGCGTCGCTCGGAACGGGGGGCGTTCAAAGAGGACGACCTGCTGGTCGCTGCCCAGCTCGCGACTCACAGCGCGCTCGGTATCGACAAGGCGGTGTTGTACGGCCGCGAGGCGTACATCGCCGACGAACTGCAGTCCAGAATGCTGCCGGAGGCGCTGCCCCGCTGCATCGGCGTACAGCTCGCGCACCGGTATCTGCCAGCTGCCGAGACCGCGCGAGTCGGCGGCGACTGGTACGACGCGATTCCCCTGCCGGAGGGCCGGGTCGCCCTGGTCGTGGGCGACGTCGTGAGTCATTCCATGACCTCCGCCGCGGTCATGGGACAACTGCGTGCCACCCTCCGGGCGCTGGCCCGCCTGGACCCACCACCCGAGGACGTGCTCCGGCAGATCGATGATGTCGCCCGCGAGCTAGAACACGACCACATGGCAACCTGTGTGTACACCGTCTACAACCCTGTCTCGCACCGGATCACCATCGCCAATGCCGGGCACCCGCCGCCGGCACTGTTGCACCCAGACGGGCGTACGGAGATCATGCAGGTGCCGGTGGGTGCCCCGATCGGCGTCGGTGGCGTGGCGTTCGAAGCCGTCGAAGTGGACGCGCCCATCGGGGGCACATTGCTGCTCTACACAGATGGGCTTGTCGAGTCCCGGCTTCGGGACGTATGGATCGGCATGGAGCAACTGCGCGAAACGCTGAGCGCCACGGCGCAGATGACGATTCCGGGCCATCCGCCGCCCCTGGAAGCCCTCTGCGACGAGGTGCTCGCCATGCTCGGCCCAGGAGACCGGGACGACGACATCGTGCTGCTCGCCGCAAGGTTCGACGGGATTCCACCCCGCGACATGGCGGATCGCCACCTCGAGTCACAGCTGCCCAGTCCGACGATTCCGGGCACAGAGTGAGGCGACCGGACTCCGGGGCGCAGCCGACCGCGAAAACGTGCCTGGCGAGCTCGGGGGCGATGGCCTCCGGGTCCCGAAGTCGTCCGCGGCTTCGCTATACAGGCGTGGCCGCCGTTCTTGCATGCCGTCTCTAGCGTGGCCCGGGCCACGCGGTCATCCCTGAAGGTTCACAGGGCTCGCTGACGGTGCACGGCCGTGACAGCTGGCACCACCAGCCGTGTCCGGTGGCGCAGTCCGGACGTCGTCGCCCGACGCATGCGCCGCACCAAGTTGGCGTTCTCCAGTCGCTCCAGCGCCCGCTCAGCGCCCGGGAGTCCGCAGTCCAGGAGCCGTGCCAGAGTCGCCGCCGGCCGGCCCCGGCGTGTGTCCACTGTCCCGCCGCACAGTCGAACCCGTCCGGTCTCCGCCGCCTCCAGCACCAGCAGCAGCGCCAACCGGTCCGTCGACGCCCCGCGTCCCGTACGGCCGTCCAGCAGCCCGGCCGACGTACTCCCACAGCCCCGAGACGACTGCCGTGGAGCCATCAACGTCTCCACCAGCCGAAACCAGGTGGCTAACTCTGCTGGTGACAGGGCCAGCGAGTGACCGGGCGCACTCCGCGCGGCACGCAACGGCAGCACCTCGCATTCCAGGCTCCGGTGCTCACCGAACTCTCCCGTCAGCGTCGTCGTAGTGACGACGCCGGAGTGGCGGAGGCCCGGCAACACCATCGACTGCATACGCGACGCCGACAGTCCCAGCCACTGTCCGAGCTCACGAGAGGTGGTCTCCACCCGGCCCGTCCCCCACGTGGCGCGGGCTGCCAGCACCAACACGGCTAAGCGCACCGAGTCTGGAGCACCCGCCAGGCCGGGAGCGTCCAGGAACTCTCGCGTCGCACGTCCCAGGCGGGTTCGGCTGTCCGTACTCAGGGCCAGTGGATGACCGGGGCTGGACGGAATGCCTTCCTCCCAGCCGCCGGTGGCCGTGTTCGGCTCGGACGTCGGTGTGTACGCGGTGCAACGGCAGTCGTACGACTCGTCCCAGCCCATCACGGTGCATCCGCCCGCTCCGTGAAGCCGACCATCGTGCCCACAAGCGCAGCCCAGACCCATGCCTCCGGCACGCATACCGGCTCGGGCTGTTGCGACGAGCCCCGAAGTCGGCTTGTCCCAGACGTCGTTGACGGCATCCTGTACGACCGCAACAGGGTCCAGTTCCTGGAAGTCGAACCACTCCCTGGCTCTGACCGGGTTGTGTGGCTCCAGCCCGTCCGGGTTGCTTGGCCCCACCCGCTGACTCGGTAGGTCGTTGTCCGGGTGTTTTGGCCCCACCGGTCCTCTTGTGGTGGGAGCATCGATGTGCTCCGCGCGGTGAGGGGGCAGGATGCCACCGAAGACCAAGGTTGAGTTGTTCGCGGCGATCTCCTCTGCATTGACGAGCTCGGATACATGGAGCTGGACCGACGCGGCGCCGAACTGCTGTTCCAGGTGCTGACCGAACGCGAGGAGAAAAACAGCGTGGCCATCGCCTCGAACGAGAGCTTCAGCGGCTGGACGAAGACGTTCACCGACCCCCGGCTCTGCGCGGCCATCGTGGACCGGCTCACCTTCGGCAGCAACATCATCGAAACCGGAACCGATTCCTACCGCCTCGCCCAGACCCGCGCCCAACAGGGCACGGTCAGCTGACAGTTCAACTCCGCAGACCGCTGACGAGCAGGAACGGCGGCAGCCCGGCCCGCAGCGGATGCTCGCCGACCACCCGCGCGTCCGGAGCCGGCTCCGCGACGCTGTCGATCACGAACCCATGCTCAACCAGGCTGGTCACATAGGTGGAGAGCATGCGGTGCTGGTTGCCCGCCCGACGGGCGCCGTCGGGATTGACCGAGCGCCAGAATCCCTCCGCGAAGTAGTTCCCCACCACTCGACCCGGCGGCTCGTCCGTGCCACCGCTCCACCGCGCATGCGGCGCCTCGAAACACGGGTGCGGAATGGTGAAGACCAGACGGCCCCCGGGCACCAGTATCCGCCGCACGGCACGGATCGCGGCTGCGAGGTCGGGCACGTTGTTCAAGGACAGCCCAGCGGTCACCCACTCCACACTGCCCGCCGCGACAGTGGCCAGCGAGGCCCCGTCGTCCACGGCATAGAGAGCGCCACTCGGGCTGGCCTGCTCGGCGGTCTGGGCATGGCCGATCATGCGAGGGGACGGGTCGATACCGACGACGGACCCGCCGCGAAGGGCCAGGGCGCGTGTGATCAGCCCTTCCCCGCACCCGAGATCCAGGATGCGCTGACCATGAAGGTCAGCAGGAAGCCCGTCGAGCAGGACATCGCGGGCGAATTCGTGCATCGCAGAGCCGGTCCGCACCCGCTCGGCATACCAATCAGCGATCGTGTCCCAGGTTTCAGTCATCAAGACCTTCACGCTACTGACCAACCACCCGACGGACCACCGAAATTGAAGATCCACTTACCGACTCCGGGCGGGGCCAAAACACTCGGTCAGATCATGCTCTGATGATCGTCAAACGGGGCCATCCCGCTCGGCCGTTGTGCCGGCACTCTGGAGGCCGCGGTGACTTCCGTAGACCCCGAACCGGGGCGAATACTGGTCATCCGGGTCTGGTTCGAACCCGGGCCTCCCGACGAGGCCTTCCGGGCACGCATCATGATGACCGCTGACATCGAGTCCCGCCAACAGGAAGGCCGGGTCGTCAGCTCGCCGGAAGCCGCGCTGGAGGTTGTGAGCCGATGGTTGAGGCAGATGCTGCCTTGACGAGCCGTCAGCGAATCAGGGCGCATGCCGCGGCGCACTCGCGTCACGGAGGACACACAACTCACGGTAGATGCCATTGGACAGGTCGTACATCTTGGCCGCTGCGTTGGATATCGCTGAGCCTGCCCGCCCGGCAGCGTCGCCGCCGACATCAGGGTGCGCTTCCAACGCCTGGGTTACCGACTCCAATTGCCGCGCCGGGCAATCACACGTCAGCGGAATGCCGTTCTGGGCCGAGGGTGCATCAACTTGCACACGACCAAGGCCGTCCCTCGGGGAGGCGCATTTCGTAGCCATATTACTCATTCGCTTCAACATTCTCCGGTGACACAGCCGTACCAACATCGCCGCCGGTGGTGGCACACCGGGCCGGAGACCGTCGTGGTTTCGCCATAAATTCCTCGGGAGGTCTCTTGTGCGTGTACTCTAGGCGTCAAGCAATGCCTCAATTGGCTCCTGCGGAGAGTGGACTCGGAGGCGTGTATGGAGAGCATCGTTTTCGATTCGCCACGTGAACGCCTCTTTGGGACGGTATTCTTGCCGGATGGCGATCCGTCGGCCGAGTCACCTCGGGAGGGAACGCTGCCCGGCATCCTCTTCGTCCACGGCCTGAGAAGCGATCAGAGCGGCTACTTGTCTCGCGCCCGCGTTTCCGCAAGTGAGCTGAGGGTGGTTTGTCTAACCTTCGATCTAGGTGGTCATGGTGAACACGGCTCAAGCTTCCTACTCGAATCTTTGACACCCAGGGATCATCTTCTCGATGTCGCAGCCGCCTATGATCGGCTAGCCGGACACTGCTGGGTTGACCCGGCCCGCATCGGAGTGTGCGGAACTAGCTATGGAGCTTATCTAGCGGCCATGCTCGTCCGGCAGCGGCCTGTGCGACGGCTCCTGATGAGGGCGCCAGCCATGCATGGTGACGATGAATTCACCCGACCTCTGGGAGACTTGCCGGGATCCCGCGCCCACGCCTCCACATCGATGCCTGCCGCCGCTCTGGCAGAATTCTCCGGCGAGACACTGATCCTGGAATCAGCTGCGGATGAAGTCATCCCCCAAGAAGTGATCCAGACGTACCTGAAATCCTCTCCCGGAACTCGACACCGGACGATCAGTGGTGCTACTCATGCGCTCACAAGGCCGGAGTGGAAGGAGCGGTTCGTGCGGGAGATCTTGGAGTTCTTCGCGGAGCTCTAGCTGATTCAGCGATCAGACCTGCTGGCCCTCGCAATTTTCCTCAGCTCGCTCAACACCTGGACGCGGCCAGCTTCAAGCACCTCATGGATCTCATTCGCGTCTGACCCGTCGGCGCCCCGACGCCAATCCAGGTCCTCGGCCTCCTTCCCTGAGGGGCTCGGCAGTATCTGAGCCAGGTCGTAATACTCGTCCGCCGGCGCGTGTTGCGTCTGCAGCAGAGCTCCCATCAATTGGTACTGAGTCAACAAGAGTCGCCAGAGAACGGGCTGCGACACCGGATGGAATCCGGTGAACAGTTCGACGATCTCACCTGAAAGATGGCCGAACGTGACCTCCGTATCATCGAACTCGGCCCAGAATTTTCCCAGGGACTTACAACGCGGCAATGGTTCGGACTCCTCCAGCATCGCGTCGGCGATCTGATCGACTATCCCCAGGTATAGGCCTTGCCGCCGATATATGTCGGGCTCCTCGGAAAGCTGGTGCTCCGAATCTATTGGGCGTGCTCCGTCCGGGAAGTAAGAAACCGCAGGATTGATCATCGAAAGATCGTGATCCCATGTGTATGAGTTGAAGGTAAGTTTGAGAAGGTCGTACTGGAACTTGATCCGCGGTGCAAGAGCGAGATCGATGGCCGTCAGACGGCGTTGCAGGATCTTGAACGAAGTAGCGGGAGCAAGATAGTAATAGGCTGTCGACCGGAAGTAGTAGCCGGGCGTGGCCAGCCAGCCTGTTCCGTTCGGGGACAGGTCGCCCCGCTTGGCACTTCTCGCGAGGCTGACCACGCGACGCCGGAAGTTCTCCGCGAACTCCATGGCCTCGAACAGTACCGGCTCACACTCGACATAAAGGCGCTTTTTCGCCTCATATTCGTAGTCTCGGCGTGCGTTGCGCTCGGCGCCCTGATCATTGAGCTGAGCTAGCTTCTTCTGCGTGCTCCAGGCGGCGCGCGCGGAGAGGATGGAGACGAGTAAGGATGTGGCGGCAGTGATGAGCGCGATCCATACTTCCTTGGGCATGATCCCCTCCAGGTATCGGCCTAAAAGAAGAGCCGATCGCCGACGAAATCTAGACCGCGAGAGGTGACCACAAGGCATCGCGACTGAGTCGCTGGCAGCCTGGCACATGTAAAAGTGGTTCGAGAGCCACGTGAGGATCTCCACTTGAATCATGTCGCCGACCGGGCGGTCTTACCCTGAATACATAGCCCGGGCCGGAGAACTCGGCAACCCCGCTGCCGGAAAGGATCTTTTTGCAGGCGTAAGAACGGCTAACACAATGATCCGAGTTGTCGGTGGGTGATGAGGCAGCAGGCGAGTTTGAGGAACGCTTCGTGGATGTCGGCCCTGCGTTCC
>NZ_JBIAQP010000037.1:0-42247 GCF_042889145.1 Streptomyces sp. NPDC002680 | reverse complement strand
TCCCATCCTCGGGGGCTCCGCCCCCGAACCCCCGCTCCTCAAACGCCGGAGGGGCTGACTACCAGCCCGTCCGGCGTTTGAGGACGAGGCCGTTCAGGCCGAAGCGGGGGTCTGGGGGCGCAGCCCCCAGGGATGGGAACGGGTAGGGGCGGCGGGGGCGAGAAAACTCACCCGCGGACCCGGGCCCAGTCCAGCAGGACCAGGGAGCAGAGTGCGGCGAGGGCGCACCAGGTGGACACGAACTCCAGTCGCCACAGTGCCCAGCACACCGGCGCGCCCACACCGGCCAGCATCCCGAACAGCACCAGACGCCGGTCACCGGAGAGGAGCAGCGAGCCGACCGTGGCGAACAGATAGCCCGCGACGAGCAGCCCGGAGTGGGACAGGTCGACGGCGTACCCGACGGTGTGGCCGCGGATGTGGGCCGTCACCGGGTGGTCCGACAGGCTGTACGCGAGTGCCGCGCTCGTCGCGATACCCGCGCCCAGCGGCAGCAGAAGGCGCGACCGCGCGCTCCTGGGCGCCGCGCACAGGACGGCCACCGGTACCCAGAGCGCCAGCAGCGGGAGGGCGATGACGGCCCAGGTCACGGTCGCCGGGCCGGTTCCACCGTCCGCCCGCCAGACCAGGGACTCGACGATCTGGTGGGCCCCGAGGAGCAACGGCAGCGCGGCCAGCGGCAGATCACGGGTGCGGCCCGCCCGCGTCACCGTCGTCACGCACGCCACGCCCACGGCGGCGACGCCCACACCCGCCACCAGGTCCGCCGTCGCACTCCAGCACATCGCGCCGCCACAGGTTCCGTCGTCGCACGCCTCGGCCTCACAGCGGACCACGCCCCGCCTCCAGCCGCACGCCGACGGGTCAGACGGGCCGGTGTGCCACCACCGCGAACATCGTCACCGACATGTGCAGCGCGCCCCGCTCAGCCGCCTCGGTCAGATCCGCGTACAGCCGGTCACGCTGCGCCTCGGTCATCAGCCCGCTCCGTACGGTCGACTCGGCCATCATGCGGACCAACGGCCAGGTCACCGTCCCGCTGTCCTGGATCAGCGCCTGCGAGCCCTGGTCGTCGACCTCCAGCCCCGCGTCGGTCAGCTGACTCAGCAGCCGGCGCCCGGAGTACGGATTGGCCGCCATGGCCAGGACCCCCGCCGTCAGCGCGGCCACCGTGTCGGGGTCACCGGGGTACAGGAGGGCGGTCCCCCAGTCGGAGTCGATGAGCGCCACCCGGCCGCCGGGCCGCAGGACCCGCGCGATCTCGCCGACGGCCTTGTCCGGCTCGGACAGATGTTGCAGGACCCGCTCGCACCAGACCACGTCCACCGAGGCATCGGGCACCGGGAGGGCGAGCGCGTCGCCGTCCAGGAAGCGGACCGCGCTGCCGGCCGCGGCCGCCCGCCGCTCGGCGACCTCGCGCATCACCGGGTTCGCCTCGATGCCCAGCGCGTCGCCGGACGGGGCCACGGCCGCCACCAGGGCCAGGGTCTGCGTTCCCGTGCCGCTTCCGACGTCGATCGCGTGTTCGCCCGGACGCGGGTCGAGCGCGTTCTGTGCCCAGGCGCGCAGCCGTCGTACGCCGTCGGCCGCGTCCTGTGCGTCCAGGCCCGCCACGAGCCTGTCGACGTCCGCCGTGGCGAAGTTGCGCGCGTGGAACTCCGAGGTGGGCCGGGTGTCAGGTGTTTCCCCCATGCGGCCCACTCTAGGAGTCAGGTCCTGCCCGAGCCACCGCTCCCGAAGGAGCCGCTGTTGCCGGGCGACCAGCGCGGGCGGGTCTGGTCGTCGCCGCGTTTGGTGCCGGAGGGGTGGAGGTTGTGCGGCCTGAGCCGCTCGTCCTCGTCCGAGGTCTGCGGCACCTCGTTGGGCTCGCGCCGCTCCCGCTCCTCGTGCACCGCCCCGGACTCCGGCAGCTTCGGCTGCTCGTCCGGCGTGGGCCGCGGTGCCTCCGCGTCCTTCACCCGCACGCCGAACCGGACGGCCCAGATCAGCAGGCCCGCCACGATCAGGCCACCGGCGAAGGCGGCGATCACATTGAGTACGTCGCTCGATGCGGCGAGTACCTGTCCCGTGTCTGCTGCTGCTCGTGCGGTGTTCATGGCCGCCGAGTGCCCACGAAACGATCGGCTACTCACCCGGCCCGCCCGAATCCGACGTACGGGGTGAAAGCCGCGGGTGCGGGAAACGGCCGGACCCCCGTGCCGGCCGCGCCCCCGCACCCGCGGGTCCTGGGGGCCATTTCCGGCCAGGCACCCGTCATGGGCACCGGCGCCCGGGCACACCTCTCGGGGAGGCGCGCGTACCGGAGCACCGGCGTCCAGATGAACCTACGCGCGTCGAGTCGCTGTGTGTATCTCGCCGGTGCCCTCTCTTTCGCGCCGAGGACTCACTCGTGCACGGTCACGTCCGGATGGTCCCGCTTCGCCCGGCCGACGGCGGGTTCGTCGAGGTCGCCGAGGGCCAGATGGGCGAGGACGACCTCGTACAGGTCGCTGCCGCCGGCGAGGAGCTGGCGTTCGAGGACGGGTTCCGCGCTGCGTACGTGGTCGCGCACGGTCTGCGCATGGATGCCGAGCACCTGTGCGGTGCGTTCCGCGTTGCCACCGGCGGCGATCCAGGTGCGGACGGTCCGCCGCAGGTCCCGGGTGTCCGCGGCGAGGCGGCCGAGGAGACCGTCCGCCCAGGCCAGGAGCGGGTCGGTGCGCAGCAGTTCGGTCACACCGGCGGGCGGGGTCGCGGGCGGGCGCGGTCCGTCGGGGACGGCGGCCTGGGTGTTGAGGGCGAGTTGGACGGCGGCCCGGGTGGTGAGGTCCGAGAAGTCGGCGTCGAGCAGGCCTTCCACGCGTTCCATCCGGGCGCGCACGGTGTTGCGGCTGACGCCGAGGATGATGGCCGTCTTGACGGCGGTGAACGAGAAGCCGAGGCGGGTGGTGGCGAGGAGTTCGGCGCGGGTGTGGTGGGGCAGGTCGTCGAGGGGCCGCAGCAGCCGGTCGGCCCAGCCGCGCAGGGCGAGGGGGTTCATCAGCCGCTCGGGGTGGGTGCGTTCGGCGTACACGGCGGCCCGGTCCGGGCGGAAGCGGGCCACGGCGAGCGCGCTGACGGCCTGTCCGTACGCCGTGGCGGTCTGGACGAGGTTCTGCCGGACGCTGCCGCCGATGAAGGTGTCGGTACGTTCGCCGACGACCGAGCGCAGTTCCGGACCCGCCCTGTCCTGGCCCCGCTCGATGGGCGCCACGACGATCAGATGCTCGTCGACTGCCGGGCAGCGGACGATGAGGGCGTGCCCCTCCGCCGCCTCCTGGCACTCCTCGGCGAGATCGTCACGTCGTGCGGCGTGGACCTCCAGGACGTAGACGCAGGCGGTGTCGGTGTCGAACAGGCCGGGCCAGAGGCCGGCGGCGACCCGGCGGGCCGCGATGATGTCGCCGACCATGAGCAGTTGGAGGATGGCGAGCCGGAGGTCGGAGGTCGCCCGGTCGAGCCGGCGTTCGGCGCTGATCGTCTCGCGTTCCCGCAGGAGCAGTTCGAGCACCCAGACCGTGCGGGCGACGATGTCGGTGGCTCGCTGGTCGAAGGGCCGGCTGCGGGCCACCGCGAGCACGCCCTTGGTGACGGGGTGGCCGAGTCCGGCCAGGCGGACATGGCGTCCCTGGGTGTGCACCGCTGCAGAAGCGATTCTGCCGGTGGCCACGTCCATCACGAGGTCGTCGGCGGCGGGCAGCCGGTCACCGGCGAGGAGGGTGCCGGTCACGTCCTGGAGGGAGACCTCGGCGTCGATGGTTCCGGCGAGCCAGGCGGTCACTCTGCCGATGTCACGGGTGGCCGGCCGCAGTTGGTCGAGGAGTTCGTCCGCCCAGCTGCCGGAGGCGCCTACGCCGTCGTGCCCGTAGTCGGTCCCGCTGCCTGCCACGACGCCTCTCCCCTGGTCCATCACGTTCACACCGCTTCCCGGTCCGGAATTTACCTCACGGAGGGCATAGGCTCGGTGGATGGCAAGGTACTTCGACGTCCATCCCGACAACCCGCAGCCCCGCACGATCAGTCAGGTGGCCGACAGCATTCGCTCCGGTGCGCTGATCGCGTATCCGACGGACTCCTGCTTCGCGCTGGGGTGTCAGCTCGGCAGCCGTGACGGCATCGACCGCATCCGGTCGATCCGGCAGCTCGACGACCGTCACCACTTCACTCTCGTGTGCCGGGACTTCGCCCAGCTCGGCCAGTTCGTGCAGGTCGACAACGACGTGTTCCGGGCCGTGAAGGCGTCCACGCCGGGCAGTTACACGTTCATTCTCCCGGCGACCCGCGAGGTGCCGCGCAAGCTGCTGCACCCGAAGAAGAAGACCGTGGGCGTGCGCATCCCGGACCACACGGTCGCGCAGGCCCTGCTGGCCGAACTGGGTGAACCCCTCCTGTCCAGCACCCTCCTCCTCCCCGACGAGAAGGATCCGCTGACGCAGGGCTGGGAGATCAAGGAGCGGCTCGACCATGTCCTGGACGCGGTCGTCGACTCCGGGGACTGCGGCACGGAGCCGACGACGGTCATCGACTTCTCCAGCGGCGAGGCCGAGATCGTCCGCCGGGGCGCGGGCGACACGTCACGTTTCGAGTGACGCCTCCCTGACCTCGTACGCCCCGAGTTCGTCCCGCGCGCGGGAGGCCGCTCCGACGGCCACGGCATCGCTGCCGAGCCGGGCCCGTACGACGCTGACGGGCCGTCCGCTGACGGGCGGCTCGGCGGCGAGGGCCGCACGGACGGCCGGTTCGAGCAGATGCCAGGCACGGCTGACACCGCCGCCGACGACATAGGCGGTGACGTCCACCAGTCCGGCGGTGATGAGAATCGCCCGGGCGAGGGCAGCACCCGCCTCCTCGTAGACGACGGCCGCGTCGTGGTCATCGCCGTCCGCGGCTGCCGCGACCGCCTTCGCGCTGAGCCCGGCGCGTCCGGTGCGTTCGCCGTACCGCCGCCCGATCGCCCGCCCGGAGGCAAGCGTCTCCAGATGCCCACGGCCACCGCACGTACAGGGCAGATCGCCGAAGCCGGGTACGTGCCCGATCTCCCCGGCGGCCCCGTGCGGACCCTCGTACAGCGCCCCGCCCATCCACAGCGCCCCACCGACCCCGGTGCCCAGTGTCATACCGAGCACATGGGGTACGCCCGCCACGGCCCCCTTCGTCGCCTCGCCCCGCAGAAACGCGTTGACGTCGTTGTCCAGGTACGCCGGAACCCCGAGCGCGCCCCGGATCGCAGCGGTCACCTCGAACCCGGCCCAGCCGCGGAAGGAGTCGCTGACAACGAGCACGCGCCCGGCGTCCGCGTCCACGATCCCCGCAGCGCCGACCCCGACACCGAGAAGCCGGGCCGGCGTCCGGGCGAGAAGCCCGGCGAGCGCACCCAACGCCGCGTCGATCATGGCCTGTCCGCCGTGCGCCGCCGGAGTGGGCACCTCGGCCCGCGCGAGAACCGCGAGGTCGGACGCGCACAGCACGACCTGGGTGCTCGTACCGCCGATGTCCACACCGGCGTACACCGCGGGGAGGGGGAGGGTCACGCGGCGGCCCCCGTTGCACTGGAGGTGGTCGCGGCCCGACGTTGCGGGAGCGGGTCGGGCGCGGCGGCGACGAGGCGCGGGGTGCAGTCCGTACCGGGGCACCGGGAACTCGTCACGTCGAAGCCCTCCTTCCACCGACCGCCAGGGCAGCCAGGTGCTCCGTCCGGCGCCTGCGCTGCGGAATCGGGTCGGGCACCGGGACCACGGCGATCAGGCACCGGGCGCAGTCCGCGCCGGGGCGCAGAAGATTCGTCGCGCCGGAGCCCCGTTCCGCCGAGGACGAGGGCGGCCCGGCATTCCGTGCGACGCCGCCATTGCGGGACCGGGGCTTCGCCGATCGGACGCCGGGCATGGCCCACACCGGGATGCAGAGAGGTCGTCATGCCAAGGTCCCCGTTCCGCCGAAGACGAGGGCGGCCCGGCATTCCGTGCGACGCCGCCATTGCGGGACCGGGGCTTCGCCGATCGGACGCCGGGCATGGCCCGCACCGGGATGCAGAGAGGTCGTCATGCCAAGGTCCCCGTTCCGCTCACCGCCGACGCGGCCCGCCGTTGCGTCCGGCGTTGGCGCTGCACCACCGGATCCGGCACCGGAACGGCCGCGATCAGGCGTCGCGTGTAGTCCGTGCCGGGGTGCAGGAGAGTCGTTTCCGTCGGGCCCTGTTCCTCGACCTGTCCGGCGCGCATCACGACCACTCGTTGTGCGAACTGCTGGACAACGGCGAGGTCGTGGGACACGAAGAGGCAGGCGAAGCCCAGTTCGTCCTGGAGTTCGCTGATGACTTCGAGGACCGTCTGCTGGACGCTCACGTCGAGGGCGCTCGTCGGTTCGTCGGCCACCAGGAGCCGTGGTTCGAGGACGAGCGCACGGGCCAGGCTGACCCGCTGTCGTTGCCCGCCGGACAGCTCGCGCGGCCCGCGCCCCGCCAACTCCCTTGGCAGCCGCACCCGTTCGAGCACCTCGGCGACCCGCGCCCGACGCTCCGCCGCCGACATGCCCCGGCGGTGGACGCGCAGCGGCTCGGCAACGCACTCGCCGACGCTCATCCGCGCGTCCAGGGACGCCACCGGGTCCTGGAGGACCACGCCAACCCCGGCCAGCAGAGCGCGCCTTGCGCGTCCCCGGGCCCGGCCGAGGTCTGTGCCGAAGAGCGCGACCGAGCCGGACGCGGGGGCAACCAGGCCCAGAGCTACCCGCGCCGCCGTCGACTTGCCGGAGCCGGACTCCCCGACCAGGCCCACGGTTTCACCGGGGGCGACGGTGAGGGAGACGTCCTGGAGGGCCCGTACGGTACGGCGGCCACGGCCGAAGTGGACGGAGATGTGCCGGAGTTCGACCACGGGAGCGTCGGTGGGGGCCTCGGGTGCCGCCACAGGCACGTCCCCCGGCTCGGCGACCGTCAGTCTCTTGGGACCGGCGCCCGGGAACCGCTCCGGCCCGCCCCCCGACTCAGCCACCGCCATCCCCTCGGAGCCAGGACCGGAGAACCGCCCCGCTCCCTCCCCCGACTCGGCAACCCTGAGTCGCGGCACAGCCGACAGCAATCGGCGCGTGTACTCGTGCGCAGGCCGCAGCAGCACCTCTTCGACCGGGCCCGTCTCGACGATCTCCCCCTGGAGCATCACGGCGACCCGGTCGGCGAAGTCCGCGACCACGCCCATGTTGTGCGTGACGAGCAGGACGCCGGTGCCGGAGTCGGCGGCCAGGGCGCGCAGGAGGTCGAGGATCTCGGCCTGGACGGTGACGTCGAGAGCGGTGGTCGGCTCGTCGGCGATGAGCAGGCCGGGCGAGTTGGCGATGGCCATGGCGATGACGACGCGCTGGCGCTGGCCGCCGGACAGCTGGAAGGGGAAGGCGGAGGCCCGTCTCTCCGGGTCGGGGATGCCTACGCGGCGCAGGAGATCGACCGCTTCCGACGCGGCCTCCTTGGCGGAGAGGGGGCGGTGGTTCCGTATGACCTCGGCGATCTGGGCGCCGATCCGGGTGAGCGGGTCGAGAGCTGTGGCGGGCTCCTGGAACACCATCGATGCCGTACGGCCGCGCAGGCGGGCGAGGTCCGCCTCACTCGCACCTACGACATCCACTCCCCCGATCTCGACCCGGCCCGTCGCCCGTGCGTTGCCCGACAGCAGGCCCAATGCGGCCAGCGCGACCGTCGACTTGCCGGAGCCCGACTCGCCGACGAGGGCGAGGGTTTCGCCGGGGCGGACGTGCAGCGACACCTCGCGGACGGCGGGTACGTCACCGGTCTCCGTGGTGAAGGTGACGTCCAGGTTCTCGATCTCCAGGATGTTCATCCACGCCCCTTGACGTCGAAGGCGTCGCGCAGCCCGTCGCCGATCGCGTTGAACGCGCAGACGACGAGGATGATGGCGAGGCCCGGCGGAACGATGAGCCACCAGCGGCCCGAGTACGCGGCGGTGAGGCCGGCCGACAGCATGCCGCCCCAGTCGGTCGACGGCGGTTGCACGCCGAGGCCGAGGTAGGAGACGTACGCGACGAGCAGGATCGCGTCGGCGACCTGGAAGGTGGCCGCGACGACGATGGTCGACACCGAGTTGGGCAGGATGTGCCGGGCGATCGCGCGGCCGTGCGTGCCCCCGATGGCACGCAGGGTGAGGACGTAGTCGCGGTTCTTCAGGGTCAGGGTTTCCGCTCTGATCAGGCGGGACGGGACCAGCCAGGACACCAGGCCGAGGATGACGATCAGGCCGAGGGTGTCCGGAGTGGTGATCGCGGAGACGACGAGCAGGATGAACAGCGCCGGGATGGCGATGCCCGCGTCGACGACCCGCATCATCACCGCGTCGATCCAGCCGCCCGCATAGCCCGCGATCGCTCCCCACAGCGTGCCGATGACGGTGGCGAGGATGCCCGCCGCGAGACCGACGAGGAGGGACACCTTCCCGCCGTACATCAGCCGCCCGAGTTCGTCGTGGCCGACGGCGTCCGTGCCGAGCCAATGGGAGCCGCTCGGGGCGAGGTTGACCTGGGTGAGGTCGGTGTGGGTCTGGTCGGTGGAGTAGAGGAACGGGCCCACGAAGCAGAAGAGGAGGAACAGGACTACGACCGCCAGTCCCGCGACGGCGAGCCGGTTGCGCGCGAACCGACGTAGCGGCAGGCGGTATCCGGCGACCGCCTCCGTCGGTGGGGTCGTCGTCCGGAGTACGGCGCTCATGCTCGGCCTGCCTTCACTCGGGGGTCGACCAGTCGCTGCACGATGTCGGCGAGCAGCGTGCCGACGACGGTCGCGACCGAGATGACGAGGACGCAGCCGAGCAGCACCGGGTAGTCGGAGGACTGGGCCGCGCTCCAGAACAGCAGCCCCACTCCTGGGTAGTTGAAGAGCTGCTCGACGACGAGCGCGCCGCCGAAGAGCACGGGCACGTAGTAGCCGAGCATCGCGACGACGGGCGTGAGGGAGTTCCGGAAGACGTGCCGACGCAGGATGGCGCCCTGCCGTGAGCCGCCCGCCCGCGCTGTGCGGACGTAGTCCTCGGAGAGGTTCTCCAGAGTCGCGGCACGCATGTAGCGGCTGAAGACGGCGACCATCGAGGCGGCGCCGGCGACGACCGGCAGGACCAACGCGTTGGGCTGGGCGAGGACTTGCCCAAGGGTCTCGCCCTGGGGTGCCTGGGACGGGAACCAGGGCAGCAGTTGGGTGAAGACCAGCACCAGGATCAGGCCGAGGAAGTAGACGGGGGTCGCGTACGCGACGAAGCCGAGCGTGGTGATGACGTAGTCGACGGGCTTGTTGCGCCGCACCGCCTGCCACATGCCGAGCGGGATCGCGAGGAGCAGCCCGACGAACGCGGACAGGACAGTCAGGACCAGGGTCTTGGGCAGGCGCTGTTCGATGAGCGCGGAGACGGACTCGTTGAGGGTGTACGAGGTGCCGAGGTCGCCGTGGAGCAGCGTGCCCAGGTAGTGGACGTACTGGACGGGCAGTGCCTGGTCGAGGCGTTGTTCGTGGTTGAAGGCGGCGATCTGCTGGGCGGTGGCCTGCGGGCCGAGGATCCCGCGTGCGGGACCCCCGGGCAGCGCGTGCAGGAGGCAGAAGACCACCACGGTCACGATGAGGATCACCGCGAGCGCCTGGAGGACCCGCCGGGTCAGGTAGAGGAAGGTGTCCATGCGAGGGGCCTCAGCTGGTCCACTTCCACTGGGCGGGATGGAAGTTGGCGAGCGAGTCCTGGGAGAAGCCGCCGAGGCCGTTCTTGACGACGGAGATCTGGTAGACGGGCTCGGGCAGCCAGACCACGGGCAGGTCCTTGGCGAGGGCCGAACTGTAGTCCTGGATGGCCTGGTTGGACGTGGACGTGGTGGAGGCGGTGATCAGCTTGTCGACGTCCGGGTTGGAGTAGTTGCCGAAGTTCGAACCGCCCTTGGTCTGGAAGAGCGAGTCGCCGGTCGGGAAGGCGTTGAAGTACCAGCTGCCGGCCGTGCCGAAGAAGGAAAGCTGCCACTTGCAGATGGCCTGGCTCGCGGTGCACTGCGGGGTCTGTGCCAGCACGGAGTTGACGGGCGCGGTCTTGATGGAGAACTTGATGCCGGTCTTGGCGAGGGACGACTGGATCGCGCTCATCATGTTGTCGGTCACGGTCGAGCCGGACTGCGACAGCACCTGTATCTCGAACTTCGTTCCCTTGGCGACGCCTTCACCGCACTGGGTCGCTCCTGTGCCCGCGTCCGTGCAGACCATGACCCCGCCCTGTTCCGTCCAACCGTGGCTAGCGAGAAGGGACTTGGCCTCCTCGGTGGAGAAGGGGTACGGGTTGCTCTTCTGTGTGGCGGAGAGGAAGTCGGAGGACTGGGCCTGCGGGATCGGGCCGTAGCCGGGCACGGCGGTGCCGTTGAAGATGACCTTGGCGAGACCGGCCTGGTCGATGGACTTCTGGACGGCCTGGCGGGCGTACAGCTGCTTGAACACGGCGCCCATGGTGGGGTTGTTGAAGTTGTACGGCAGATAGGTGATCGCCCAGCCCGACCAGGGCTGCACGGCGTAGCCCCGGTTGGTGAAGCTGTCCTTCTGGTCGAGGTCGGTGGCCTCGATGTAGCCGTAGTCGACGCTTCCGGAGCGCAGGGCGTTCTTCTCGGCGTCCGCAGTCGTGAACGGGAGGAGGTTCACGGTGGCGATGTTCGGCTTCTCGCCGCCGTCGTACTTCTTGTTGGCGGCGAGGACGACTTTCCCGGAGGTGGCGAACGACTTGATCGAGTAGGGGCCGCTGATGGTCTTCCACAGGGCGTCGCTGTCGTAGCCGGAGATGTTTTTCGCGGCCGTGTTGAGGTACGTCCACACCTGCTTGGCGCCCGCGGCCGTGCGGTCGGCGTCCGTCACAGCGGCCGAGGCACCGGTCTTGTCCCACGCGTGCTGGGGCAGCGGCGTGATGGCACTCAGCTCGTTGGCCAGCATCCACTGGGAGTTGTAGGCCTTGTCGAAGGTGATCGTGAAGTGCCGGTCGTCGACGGTCTTGAACGCGGTCCAGTTGTCGGGGGCCTTGCCGGGGTTGTAGCCGGCCCACTCCGCCTTGTTCGCCTTGATGACGTTGAACCAGAACTCGACGTCCCGTGCCGTGATCGGCTTGCCGTCGCTCCAACTCCGGTCGCCGAGCGTGATGGTGACGCTCTTTCCGTCGGCGGCGAAGTCCGCGGCGGTGGCGATCGACGCCTTCTTGTTCCAGGCGATCTTCCCGGTGGAGCCGTCGTACGCGATGAGCGGCTCCCACAGGCTGGCCGCTATGGAGTTGTTGTTGGTGTTGAGGTGCGCCGCGGTGCCGATCGGCAGGATCCAGTTCGGGGTGAAGTTCGCGGGCAGGGCGTAGTTGATGGAGTCCTTCGACTCGGACGACGTGTCACTCGTGCCGGAACAACCTGCGAGCAGCAGCGCGCTCGCCGAGACGATGACACCGGCGACGAGCGCGGTGCGAGCAGGGGACGACATGGTTCTCCTCGGATCACCGGAGATGTGATGGGCGATTGATGAGCCAGTCAACGACTCGCGGGTACGAAGAAACAGACGCACCGCTGTAAAAAGCCTGTTTCTGCTGTTCTGGAAAAAGCCGGAGAGGGCGATCACCGACGTACGCTCGTCACTCGAAGCCCCGTCGTCGGAAGTTACTTCGCCCATGACCGAAAAAAGTGCCTCGCACCGAAGGGCCGCTCCAGGTGTCTCCTCGCTGGCCGAGCGCGTGCTCGAACTGCTGTCCTCCGGGCAGGCGACGACCCGGACCGAGCTGGCCGATCTGCTCGGCGCCGCGCCCTCGACGATCTCCTTCACCGTCGGCCAGCTGGTGACCCACGGGCTGGTCGCGGAGCACGGCACCCGGTCCTCCACCGGCGGGCGGCCCCGGAAGGTGCTGCGGCTCGGCGGCAGCGACGGGTTCGCGGTCGCGGCGGACCTGGGCAGCCGACATGCCCGGGTCGGGGTGGTGTTCCCCGGGGGCGGGCTCACCGATGTGTCGACGGTGCCGTTCGCCACCGCCGAGGGCCCGGAGGCGGCCCTGCCCGGTCTCGCGGAGACCCTGGAGACGCTCGCCGCCCGGCACGGCCGGGAGCTGCTGCGGGGTGTCGGGCTGTGCCTGCCGGGCCCGGTGGACGTCGAGTCGGGCGTCGTCACCCTCCCGGCGCGGATGCCCGGCTGGAACAGGTTCCCGGTGCGGGCCTGGCTGGAAGACCGCTTCGGTGTCCCGGCGGCGATCGAGAACGACGCCAACTGCATGGCCGTCGGCGAGCACAGCGTCCAGCCCGCCGAACGGCGCCAGTCGATCATGGTCAAGATGGGCTCCGGCATCGGCGCCGGTGTCATCGCCGACGGCCGGCTGTACCGGGGCGGCACCGGAGCGGCCGGCGAGATCACCCACGTCCGCGTCGAGAACGAGAACGGCACACCCTGTTCGTGCGGCAACACGGGCTGCCTGGAGACGGTCGCGTCGGGGGCGGCGCTGGTGCGGATCCTCCGGGAGCGGGGCGCCCGGGTCGACTCCATCGAGGACGTCGTCAAGCTGGCCATGGACGCCGACCCGGAGGCGACCGGTGCCGTGCGCCGCGCCGGCCGTTATCTCGGCACGGTCCTGTCGGCGAACGTCAACTTCTTCAACCCCGACGCCGTGTATCTCGGGGGTCTGCTGTCGACGCTGGAGCCGTTCGTCGCAGCGGTACGCAGTCAGCTGTACGAGGGCTGCCATCCGCTGGTGACCGAGCAGTTGGTGATCGAGCGGGCGAGTCTCGGCGCCGACGCCGGACTGGTCGGCGCGGGCCAGTTCGCCCTGCAACGGGCGCTGGCGCATGCCCTGGCGGCCCTGACCGGGCCCTCCCCTTCCTCTCACTCCTGAACCTCTGCACCCCTGAATTCTGCGAGGAGCCATGCCCCAGTCCCGTACCGCCATAGCCCGTCCGGTGATCGCCGTCGCCGGGCTCGGTATCGAGTCGTCGACCTTCTCCCCCGCGCGCACCGAGGCGCCCGCGTTCCATCCGCAGCGCGGCGCGGACGTGCTCACGCGTTACCCGTTCCTGGCTCCCGGTGAGCCGTTGCGGGAGGCGGCCGAGTGGCGGGGAGCGCTGGTCGGCAAGGCGCTGCCCGGCGGGACGGTGACGGCTGCAGCGTTCGCACAGCTCTCCGACGAACTCATCGACCAGCTGCGGGAGTTGGGCCCGCTCGACGGCCTCTGGTACGACATCCACGGCGCGATGACCGTGGAGGGTGTCGATGATGCCGAGGTGGTTCTGCTGGAACGGATCCGGGAGGTCGTCGGCCCGGACGTGATCGTGTCCACGTCCATGGATCTGCACGGCAATGTGTCGCGCGAGCTGGCTCATCAGAGCGATCTGATCACCTGCTACCGGATGGCCCCGCACGAGGACCACATGGAGACCAAGGAGCGGGCGGTACGGAACCTGGTGGACGTCCTGGTCAGCGGCGCCCCCCGGCCGGTCAAGGCCTGGATCCCGGTGCCGGTGCTGCTGGCCGGTGAGCAGACCTCGACGCGTATGGAGCCCGCGCGGAGCGTGTACGCGGCCGTCGACGAGGTGGAGGCGGCCGAGGGTGTGCTGGACGCCGCGATCTGGGTCGGGTACGCGTGGGCGGACGAGCCGCGCAACCGGGCCGCGGTCGTCGTCACGGGGTTCGACGAGGCCGCCGTGTCCGCCGGTGCCGAGCGGCTGGCGCGCGGTTTCTGGGAGGCGCGGAGCAGGTTCGCGTTCGTCGCGCCGACGGGCTCGCTGGACGCGTGTCTGGACGAGGCGCTCGCGTCGGACGCCCGGCCGTACTTCATCAGCGACACCGGCGACAACCCGACGGCGGGCGGTGCGGGTGATGTGACCTGGGGGCTCGGGCGTGTCCTGGACCGGCCCGAGTTCAAGGACCCGGACGGTCCGACCGTGATCTACGCCTCCGTGCCGGGGCCCGCCGCCGTCGAGGCCGCGGTGGCGGCGGGTGTCGGGGCGGTCGTCACGGTCACCGCCGGTGCCGAGGTGGACGACCGGCATGCCAGGCCGCTCACCATGACCGGGGTCGTGCACGCGGTGCGGCACGGGGACCGGGACGCCGGGACCGAGGTCGTGCTGCGGGTCGGCAGCGTGCACGTGATTCTCACGCGGCTGCGGAAGCCGTACCACCACGAGAACGACTTCACCGACCTGGACCTCGATCCTCGCGGGGCCGATCTTGTCCTCGTCAAGATCGGCTATCTCGAACCTGAGCTGTTCGACATGGCTGTGGGGTGGAAGCTGGCGTTGACCCCCGGTGGTGTCGACCAGGACTTGGGGCGGTTGGGGCATCGGCGGATTCGGCGGCCCATGTTTCCGTTCGATGCGGAGATGGGGGAGCCGGATCTTGCGGCGAGGATCGTTCCGCCGTCCGACGAGCCGCTGGGAGGGGCCGACGAATAGGGGGCTCGTGGCGGTGCGGGGTGCGCGCGGGGCGTGGGCTGTGCATGGTGGTAGGGAGTCCGGTCGAGCAAGGAGACGTCATGCCGATCAAGAGCTCTGATTCGTCCTCTCCGTCCGACGACAGCACGACCCCGGACGCCCTGCTGCACACCGGTTCCGAGCATGGGGCGTCCGCGGAGGATCTGGTGCTTGCGACGGGACGGGATGTGACTCCGCGAAGTCTTGCGTGGGCGGAGCGGAAGTTGGCGGAGGAGGGTTCTGCTGCGTTGGACAAGTTGCTGCCCTAGGGGTTCGTTGTTGGGTGCGGGTCCGGTGGGGGCTGGTCGCGCAGTTCCCCGCGCCCCTAAAAACGGGCGCGTTGTCGGACTGCGCGACTTCATTGGACCGCCTGGTTCTGCTGCACCGCCATCGGATCGAAGGTGATCCTGGTACGCACACCGTGCTCTGCCCAGGTCACCTCTACCGTCGTGTCCGTCACCTCGACCTCGGAGATCACCTGCTCGGGTACCAGCGGGGTCGGGTCCGCCGTGAGAGTCGCCAGAGCCACGTACAGGGACGCGCCCTCGCCTGTCAGGCGGGGGACGACGGCCCAGCGGGTGTAGGCCGTGCCCTGGGGGGCCCGGGTCTCCTCCGCCTCCGGGGTCCAGCCGTGCAGGGCGTGGAGCGTCGATGTCAGTGGCTCCTCGGGGCCCGTCGCCCAGCCGGTCTGCGTGACTCGGGTCCCCGCCGGGGCGCCGATCACCCGGTGGACTCGGAGTTCGTGACGGCCCCGTACCACCGTGACGCTCTCCACCCGCAGACCCGGCACCATGGGCGGGCCCGCGGTGAAGACCGGGCGGTGCCAGGAGGCCGCCCAGCCCCAGTCGTCCTCGTGGCCCGCGCCCAGGGGGTGGATACGGCGGCGGACGCTGCCACGGCCTGCGATCTCCACGGAGAGGTGGTTGTCGGCGATGTTGGCGGGGGCGGTCGGTCCTGAGTGGGTCGAGTAGGCCTGGCGGCCGTAGTGCGGGTCGTTCTCGGCCGCCGTCTCACCCTCGTGCGGGCGGACGTGGTCGCTGCCGTGGTTGTGGAGCCGTACGATCCCGTCCGCTCGGGTCGACTGCACCAGCAGGCCGGGGGCGGGCAGCGACAGTACCCGGTCACTCTCCTCCACCGGTGCCTGTTCCTCGCGGGCCGTCCAGAGGGGGGCGTCGGCGGGGGCGAGCAGGGAGACGAATGCCTTCGAGGCCCAGTACGGGGACGCCGGGCCCGAGTATGTCTGGAGGGTGGCCTGGTGGGGGCCGTGCCAGCCGAGGGTCAGCAGGCCGTCCTCCGTCAGGGCGCCCCGGTCCAGGAAGTGGCGGAGGCTGCCGCTGATGAGGCGGCGGCTGGTTCCTGGCGACAGCGGGGTGTCGCCGGTGAGGGCGCCCAGGCCTACGGCCGCCGATGCGGCGAAGCGGTACGAGAGGGAGCGGCCGAAGTGGATCGGGGCGCCGTCGCCGCCGAACATCAGACCGAAGCCGTCCAGGTGTTCGCGTAGACGCGGGCCGTAGCGGGCGGACAGTTCCTGGTCGTCGCCCAGGTGGGCGTCGAGCACCGGGTACAGGTGCAGGGCCCAGCCGTTGTAGTGGTCGAAGGCCCGGCCGTCGCCGTCGGCGTACCAGCCGTCGCCCCGGTACCAGGTCTCCATCAGCTCCTGGGCGCGTTCGCGGGCCCTCGTCGTCTCCGCGTCGCCGCGTCCGACGGACTCCAGGAATCCGGCGACCGTGTAGGGGAAGAGGTACCAGTTGTTCGGGGCCGGCGAGTGGCGCAGCGAGCCGCGCAGCCATTCCTCCGCCCGGTCCTGTACGGCGGAGTCGAGCCGTTTCCACAGCCAGGGCGCCGTCAGCCGCAGGCCCAGGGCCACGGAGGCCGACTCGACCATCGGCTGGCCCTGGACGTCGTGGTCGAGGATGAGCGGCCAGGACTCGGTGTCCGCGCGGCCGGGGGTGCGGGTGCCCGCCGCGAGGCCCTGGGCGTAGCGGTCGAGCCAGCCGTGCGGGTCGTCTCCGCCCGCGCCCGCTACGCGGAAGGCGGCGGCGAGGAAGGTGCGGGCGTAGCCTTCGAGGCCGTCGGAGCGCACGCCCGAGCGTGACGGGACGCCGGGCAGGTCGAGCAGGGCTCCGCCGGGGGTGCTCCAGCGCCAGGCGGCGGCCAGCAGTCCGTCGGCCACAGCCTCCCAGTGGGCCCGCGTGTAGCCGGTATGCGGGCTCGACTCGCGGTCCTCGGGCGGGAGTTCGAAGGGGATGCCGCTGCTCCTGTTGCGGGTCGTGCTGCTCATGCGAGGAAGGCCAGCCTTTCGCGTCGTACGGGATGGCGGAATCCGGCGCCGGACGCCCAGTGTTCCGTCTCGCCGACGGCGAGGTCGGCAAGGCGGCGCCACTCGTTGCCCTGGGAGCCGGCGAGGTGCGGGGTGAGGAGCGCGTCGGGGCACGTCCACAACGGGTGCTCGGGCGGCAGGACTTCGGGATCGGTGACGTCGAGCACGGCACGGATACGGCGTGCCCGGACGGCGTCGGTGAGGGCGTCCTGGTCGACGACTCCTCCCCTTGCGGTGTTGATGAACACGGCGCCCGGGCGCATGGAGTCGAGCAGGGTACGGCTCACCAGGCCCCGGGTGGCGGGCAGCAGGGGAGTGTGCAGACTGACTGTGTCGCAGCGGGCGAACAGGGCGTCCAACTCGACGCGTTCCACGCCGAGTTCAGCGGCGTCCGCGTCGGTGACGTAGGGGTCGTACAGGAGGATCTCGAAGTCGTGGGGGTGGAGGAGTTCGATGACTCGGCGGCCTACCAGGGAAGCAGAGACGATGCCCACGGTCCGGCGGTAGTTGCCGATCGTGCGGGAGGTGCGCAGCCAGTCGTCCCGGGTCTGGGTGGTGGCGTACGCCTCGGCCCGTTCCAGGACGTGTTTGCCGGTGAGCAGGATCATGGCGAGGGTGTACTCGGCCACCGGCAGGGCGTTCGCGGCGGCGGCGGACGACACTTCGATGCCGCGTTCCCAGCACGCCTCGGTGACATGCGGGCGCACGCTGCCCGCCGTGTGCACGACCGCCCGCAGCCGGGGCGCCGCCGCGAGGGCGTCGGCGTCGAGTACGGGGCAGCCCCAGCCGGTGACCAGGAGGTCGACGTCGGCGAGGATCTTGCGGGCGCGCTCGGTGCCGAAGTCGTCCAGGACCGGCAGCGGAGCGAGGTCGCAGACGGCGGCGAGGGCGGTCAGGGAGGCGGGGTCGAGGACGGCGGCCGCGGCGTCCGGGGACATGGCGAGGGCGGCGCGGGGGCGGAAGCCGGGGCCCGGCGAGGACACGGTCATTCGGGGTCTGGTACTCCTTGCTGTCGACAACTCCGCTGCGACCACCACTACTTGACGGAGCCGGCGGTCAGGCCGCTGCGCCAGAAGCGTTGCAGCAGGGCAAAGGCCAGGATGAGCGGGATGACGGCGAGCAGGGAGCCCATGATCACCACCGGGTAGTACTCGGGCGACACGGAGGCCGAGCTGTTCCACTGGTACAGGCCGAGGCTGACGGGATAGAGGTCCTGGTCGGAGAGCATCACCATGGGCAGGAAGAAGTTGTTCCAGATGGCGGTGAGCTGGAAGAGGAACACCGTGACCAGGCCGGGGCCCAGCATCCGCAGGGCCACCCGTACGTAGGTGGTGAGTTCGCCCGCTCCGTCGACGCGGGCGGCCTCAAGGACCTCGTCGGGGACATAGCCCTGGCTGAAGATCCGGCCGAGGTAGACGCCGAACGGGTTGAACAGGACGGGGATGAACACGGCCCAGTAGGTGTTGACGAGGCCGGCCTCCGAGGCCATCAGGTACAGCGGCAGCGCGAGCACGGTCTGCGGCACCATGACTGCGGCCAGCACCAGGCCGAACAGCTTCTCCTTGTGCCGGAAGCTGAACTTGTCGAAGGCGTAACCGCAGGCCACGCTCACCAGCGCACCGATCCCGGCGCCGAGGACGGCGTACAGCAGGCTGTTGCCGTACCAGCGGCTGTACAGGCCGTCGTCCATCGCGAACAGGTCGCGCAGGTTCTGCACGAAGGAGAAGTCGCTCAGCGACAGCAGGTTGCTGCTGAACAGCGCGTCCCGGTTCTTGCCGGCGGCGAGGACCAGCCACAGGACGGGCAGCAGGGTGTAGAGGACGGAGAGCGTGACGACCACGTTGACCGTGGCCCGGCCGAGCAGGCGCGGGCGCATGAGGGTGCTGTCGCCGGTGCTCATCGGGCCGTCTCCTCGGGGGTGTTGGCGCGGCTGGTCCAGCGGGTGACGCCGTACGACAGGGCGATCGTGCAGACGAGCAGGACGACCGAGGCGGCTGCCGCCAGGCTGTAGTTGTTGCGGGTGAAGGCGGCGTCGTAGATGTACATGCTGGGCGAGAAACGGGAGTTGATCATCGGGGAGGACTGGCTGAGCAGCATGGGTTCGGTGAACAGCTGCAGCGCCCAGATGAGGGTGAAGATGGCGACCATGACGATCGAGGTGCGGACGAGGGGTGTCTTGACCTGGAGTGCGGTGCGGACGGGCCCGGCGCCGTCGACCACCGCCGCCTCGATGACTTCCCGGGGTACGGCCTGGAGGGCGGCGTAGAAGACGACCATGTTGTAGCCGAGGTTGCTCCACAGGGCGATGTTCACGATCGACGGGAGCACGGTGTGGATGCCGAGGAAGTCGATGGTGATGTCGGCCTTGGCGAACAGGTCGATGACCGGGCTGATGCCTGGTGTGTAGAGGTACAGCCAGATGAGGGCGGCGATGATGCCGGGCACGGCATGCGGCAGGAACAGGCCGAGTTGGGCCCAGGCGCGCAGCCGTACGACGCCGGAGTCGAGGAGCAGGGCGAGGGCAAGCGCGCCGATCACCATCAGGGGGATGTAGATCAGGCAGTACAGGGCGACCGTGGCGAGCCCGGACAGGAACGTCGGGTCGGTGAGGACGGCGGCGTAGCTGCGCAGGCCGACGAAGATCGTGCGTTCGGGGCCGAAGCCGAGGCCGGGCTGGTCGTCGCTGAAGAAGCTCAGGTAGACCGCCGTGCCCACGGGGATCAGGAAGACGGTGACGAGGAGCGCGAAGAAGGGGGCCATCAGGACGGCGCACGCGACGAGTTGACGTCGGTGGGCCCTCTTGCGGGCGCGCTGGGCCGAGACCGGGACGGCGGCGCGGGAGGCGGTGGCGGGCACAGTGGGCTGGGCCTGGGTGGTCGCGGTCATGGGGTGTCACCTGCCTTTCGGGCGGCGGACCGTGCGGAGGTCGCGGCTCATGTGCTGTGCTGCGTGGTCGACAGGCCGAGTGCCTTCAGGTCGGGCATCGTGCCGTCCTGGGCCGCGCGTACGGAGTCGATGAGGGAGCCCTGGCCGCCGCCGACGCGGGCGAAGTTGTCCTGCATCACCCGCTGGGTGGCGGTGAAGCGGGGGCCCCAGACCCAGCCGTCGCGGATCTTGTGGGCCTCCTCCTCGAAGAGGGTGTAGATGTCCTGGCCGCCGTAGTAGGAGCGGTCGAACGCCTCTCGGCCCACCGTGACCAGTGCGGACGCGGCCGGGTACTGGCTGCTGGTGCCGCTGGAGAGGCGGGCGCGCAGCGCGTCGGGGTGGGAGACCTGCCAGGCGATGAACTCCAGGGCGGCTTCCGGGTGTCGGCTGTCCTTCGTGACCGCGAAGGTGGAGCCGCCGTGGGTACCGACGGACGGGCGGCCTGTGTCCCACTGGGGCAGCGGGGCGATCCGCCACTGGCCGGCCTGTGCGGGGCGTGCCTTCATCTGGGCGCCCGCCTCCCAGGCGCCGGTGAGCCGGGTGAGGACCAGTCCGTCGGCGATCTGCGCGTCGGACTGTCTGCTCTCGACGGCGTTCGCGAAGACGAGGTCCTCGTCGATGAGGCGCTGCCAGTAGGCGGCGACGCGCCGGGTGGGGGCGTCGGCAAGGGAGACGTTCCAAGCACCGCCGGTGGTGTCGAACCACTGGGCGCCGGCCTGCCAGGAGTAGGCGGCGAACTGGGTGCCGCCGTCCGTGGGGAAGAGGACCAGCCGCCGGCCCGGCAGTTTGCGGCGGACGGCGCGGGCCAGTTCCTCGAACTCCGCCCAGGTGCCCGGCACTTCGAAGCCGTGCTCGGCGAACAGGTCGGCTCGGTAGTGCATGACCATCGGTTCGACGTCCAACGGGACGCTGAACACGCGCTGTTCGAAGGTGGTGAGGCCGAGGGCCTGGGGCAGCAGCTTGGCACGCAGTTCGTCGCTGACCATGGAGGTGAGGTCGCGGGCGACTCCGTCGATGGCGAAGCCGGGCACCTGCGGATATTCGATGGTGGCCACGTCAGGAGCGTTGCCCGCGCGGGCCGCGTTGCTGAGTTTGGCGTAGCCGCCCTGACCGCCGGACGGAACCTGCTGGTAGTCGACCTGGATGCTGTCGTGGGTGCTGTTGAAGGCGTCCACCACCTCCTGGCTGCCGCGCAACGCGGACCAGAAGGTGATGCGGGTAACTTTCCCGCCGGCGGCGCGCGAGGCGGAGTCCGCTCCCCCGCTGCAGGCGCTCACCGCGCCTGCCAGCGGTAATGCGGCCATCGCGGTGAGCACGGACCGACGGCTTCGTCGACGGGGGTTCTGTCGACCAGGCATGGGTGCCTCCCGTCCTGTTCGATCGAGATACGGGAATCCTCATCGGCCCACCAGAAACGGTCAATAGAGCGATCAGAAGAAAATAAAGCGGTCAAACGATCGCTACACACTGCGGGTCGACCCACGCACCTTCAGCTCCGGCAACAGTTCGATCCGCCGCGCCGGCGCCGTCCCACCGCCCCGCGGGTCCCTCAGCCGGTGCAGAAGCAGTTCGGCGGCGGCCCTGCCGACCTCGCCCTTGGGCGGGGACACGGCGGTGAGGGGGGTGCTGCCGAGGGCGGCCACGACATCGTCGTACGCGACGACCGAGCAGTCCTCCGGCACGCGGACACCCTGCGCGGCCAGCTCCTGGACCAGCATCAGCGCGTCCACGTCGCCGTGCAGCACACAGGCCGTGGCATCCAGTTCGCGCAGGACGCCGGGCAGGTCGACGGACGGACGGTCCGCGCCGGCCGAGCGATCCGGGCCCGCGTCGGGCGAACTGAGGGTGAGGGTCCAGGCGTCGAGTTTCGGGTGGGCCCCGGCGATCTCGGTGAGGGCGGCGCGCAGGGCCCGTGCGGTGGGGCTGTCGTCGCGGGTGGCGAAGACGATCCTGCGGTGGCCGAGGGCGATCAGGTGCTCCACGGCGAGATGGGCGCCGTACCAGTGGTCGGAGCAGACCGAGTCCAGGGCGTGCAGCGCGCTGCCGGGGCGCGGTCTGCGCTCCATCAGGACCGTCGGCACGCCCAGCCCGCACAGCCACTTCGCGTCGGCCTCCTCGTCGGCGAGGGCGCGCCAGCGCGGAGCGATCAGGACACCCCGGGCGCCGTCCGCCAACGCCCGCTCCACCAGGGGGTGTTCGGCGCCGGCGACCTGCGGGGCGATGTGCAGGGCGATGCGCACACCGGCCTCCTCCAGGACCGGGCGGGCGCCGTGCAGGGTCTCGTAGAGGTAGGAGTGGCGGGCGGGTACGACCAGGACGACGGTGTCGCCGTCCTCGGGTGCGGTGACGTGCTCGGACGAGGCGTCCGGTGCGGGGAGGGTGGAGCGGGCGATGCCGTGGCCGCGCCGGAGTCTGCCCTCGCGGGCGAGTTCCTCCACGTCCCGGCGGACCGTGACCACCGAGACCTCCAGCTCGGCGGCGAGATCGGTCACCCGGGCCGAACCGCGTGCCTGCACCGCGGCCAGGATCCGCTGCCGCCTCAGTTCGACCGGCTCGCGCATACCGTTCGCTCCATGTTCGGTCCGCCCGATGTTCGTTTGAACGCTTTGTCGCGCAGCATAGCGATCGGCGGGCCGGACGGCGGCACCACTACCGGAATAAGGGGTTCCGACCGGGTCTCATCTTTTCCAGCCGACCCTGACCTTCAGTCAAGAAATATTCACCGAATACTCGTGGTAACTGCTTGCTTTACTCTCACTTGAGGCGAGAATTTCACCCCTCAACATGCTGCACCTCGGGGGGAATTGGCATATGCAAGGAACAATTGACGGATTCAGTTACGGGTTCGTCACCCCGGTGGCCGCCTACGTCATGGCCTGCCTCGGGAGCGCCCTGGGTCTGCGCTGTGTGGTCAGATCACTGCTCAACCAGGAATCGTGGAAACCGGGTTGGCTGGCGCTGGGAGCGGCGGCCATCGGGTGCGGAATCTGGACCATGCATTTCATCGCGATGATCGGGTTCCAGGTCGAGGAGACCGCGGTCCGATACGACGTCGAGCTGACGGTCACCAGTCTCGCCGTGGCGATAGTCGTCGTCGGTATCGGTGTGTTCGTCGTCGGCTATCGCGGCGCCACGCCCGCGGCGCTCTCCGTCGCGGGCACCATCACCGGTCTGGGTGTCGCCGCGATGCACTACCTCGGCATGGCGGCGCTCCACCTCAACGGCGAAATCCACTACGCCATGGTGACCGTGGCGCTCTCCGTGGTGATCGCCGTCGTCGCCGCGACGGCCGCGCTGTGGGCGGCCGTCTCCATCCGGGGCTTTCTGACCAGCCTCGGGGCGAGCCTGGTGATGGGGGTGGCCGTCAGCGGGATGCACTACACGGGCATGGCCGCCGTGAGCGTGCATCTGCACGACTCGGGCGGCACCACCTGGGCCGGTGACTCGCCGACCTCGCTGCTGCTGCCGATGCTGATCGGCCCGGCCATCTTCCTGCTGCTGGCGGCGGTCGTGGTGATGTTCGATCCGCTGTTGGTCCTGGGCGACGGCGAGTGGGGCGGAAAGGGTGCCCAGCAGCAACCCGCGCAGGACACGCGGCAGATACCGAGGCAGCCCTCGGCCAGGCAGGGCAAGGAGCAGCCGTCCCCGGGTTGGCAGCAGAATCCGACTTCCACCCGGACGGATCTCCGGCTGTAGGACATTGCTACGGTGCCCCGATGGTTGACTCCTCACGGGCTGACTCCGTACGGGCCCACTCGTCCCGCGACACCCCCGAGGGCGCCGGCTGGGGCGCCGAAGATCCGGGCACCTACCGGGAGTTGATGCCCAGTCGGGTCGAGAAGCTCTCGTGGATCAACCCCCGGACACTGTGGCCGGCCCGCAACGGCATCCTGGCCTCCTGGTTCGGGGACCCGACGGGCCGTACCCGGAGCCGCTGGGCCGAACAGCGCACGGCCGCGGGCGCTCCCGCCGACAAGGTCGTCCGGCGCAGCGATCCGGACCGTTTCTCCTTCATGGTGATCGGCGACACGGGCGAGGGCGACGCACCCCAATACGCCGTCGTCCCGGGCTTTCTGACAGTCGGTCAGGACACGGCGTTCACCGTGCTCGCCAGTGACGTGATCTACCCGGTCGGGGCGACCGACGACTACAACACCAAGTTCTTCCGTCCCTACCAGGACTATCCGGCGCCCATCTACGCGATACCGGGCAACCACGACTGGTACGAGGACCTGAACGGGTTCATGCGCGTCTTCTGCGACGCCCCGCCCCTCCCGGCGGAACCCGCGCCCCGCCCCCTCACCCGGGCCTGGCTGCGAGGGCTGCTGTGGCACAGACCGAGCCCCGTCGACGAGCAACGCCTCGCCGAGGCAAGCAAGTTGAGGTCGGTTCCCGCCCAACAGGCCGTCCAGCCGGGCCCGTACTGGGCGATCGACGCCGGACCCGTGCGGATCATAGGCATCGACACCGGTCTGCTGGGCACGCTCGACGCCGAACAGGGCCGCTGGCTGAAGGAGGTGTCCGCCGGGCCGGTCCCGAAGATCCTCGTCACCGGGTCGCCCCTGTACGTGGACGGCGAGCACCACCCCTGCCCGATCGAGGGCGGCGGCACGGTCGACGACCTCGTCCGCGATCCGGAGCGGAACTTCGTGGCCGCGATAGGCGGCGACATCCACAACTACCAGCGCTATCCGGTGGACGTGCACGGCCGGAGGATCCAGTACGTCGTCTCGGGTGGCGGCGGGGCTTTCATGCACGCCACGCACACCATCAAGCGCGTCTCGGTCGCCGATGTCACCGAGGACGACTTCCGCTGCTATCCGCTGCGCGGCGACTCGCTGGCCTTCTACAGCCGCGTCTACGGCCGACGGCTGCACCTGCGGCGCTTCTTCACCCTCTCCGAGGCCGAGGCGACGGCCGTGATCGCCGAGCGCCTGGGCATCCGTCCGGCGCGCGCACCCGGCGAGGACGTCCGGCTCACCTGGCGCATCCGGCTGGTCGCCGGTCTGCTGGGCGCGGCCCGCCGTCCCGGCCGTACTCGGCGTTTCCGGCTCCCGGTCCGGAAGGCGTACACGCAGCTCTTCTCGCCGAGTTCGGCGACGTACAGCCCGCCGTTCTTCAAGAGCTTCCTGCGTCTCGACGTGTCCCCGGAGGCGGTCAGGCTGCGCTGCTTCTCCGCGACCGGCAAGCTCGGTCAGGAGCTGGATCCGCCGGTCGAGGACGAGGTGACCATCCCGCTGACCCGGTCGCCTGGCACAATCGACGGCGTGTGAACGTCCGTACGACGATCGTTGGAGGAGCTCGTGCCGTCCCCCTCACAGCCTCTGCGCAAGCTGGGCTTTCTCACCATCGGGCTGTTCGACGGGGACGACCCACGGGCGGGTCACGAGTCGACGCTGGAGATCATCGAGCTGGGTGAGCGGCTGGGCTTCGACAGCGCCTGGCTGCGCCACCGCCATCTCCAGTACGGGATCTCCTCCCCCGTGGCCGTCCTGGCGGCGGCCTCGCAGCGCACCCGCCGGATCGAGCTGGGCACCGCCGTCATCCCGCTGGGCTGGGAGAACCCGCTGCGCCTCGCGGAGGACCTGGCGACCGTCGACATCCTGTCCGGGGGCCGGCTCAACCCGGGGATGAGCGTGGGCCCGCCCATGCACTACGACCAGGTCAAGGACGCCCTCTACCCCGACACGGCGGACGCCGAGGACTTCAGCTACGAGCGTGTCCAGCGGCTGCTGGACCTCGTACGCGGCAAGTCGGCCACCGACTTCAGCGGGGTCGAGGGGTTCGAGGTGTTCTCCGACCGGGTGCAGCCGCATTCCCCGGGGCTCGGGCGGCGGCTGTGGTACGGCGGCGGGAGTGTGCGGTCGGCGAAGTGGGCCGGTGAGCACGGGATGAACTTCCTGACCAGCAGTGTCGTGAAGGCCGAAGGGGGCGAGGGCGGTGAGAGGTCGCCGGACTTCGCCGAGATCCAGCTCGCGGGCATCCGGGCGTTCCGTGACAGTCATCCGGACGGTGAGCGGGCCCGGGTCTCCCAGGGGCTCGTCGTGATCCCCACCGACAGTGCCTCGCCCGAGCAGCGCGCGAAGTACGAGGAGTACGCGGCGAAGCGGCTGCCGCGTACCGCGACCCCGCAGGGTCCGGCGCGGCTGATGTTCGCGCCGGACCTCGTCGGGACGTCGGCCGAGATCGCCGAACGCCTGTACGCGCACGTCGCGTTCCAGCAGGTCGACGAGGTGGCCTTCGCGCTGCCGTTCACCTTCGACCACGAGGACTACGTCCAGATCCTCACGGACATCGCGACCCGGCTCGGTCCCGCACTGGGCTGGAAGCCGGCCGCCGGCTGACCGGCGACAGCCTTCACCAGCGTCCGGGTTCGATGCCGGTGACCGGCTCGGACGGCTTCCCGTCGACGCCGGCCGGGATGTCGCCGGTCAGCATCACGCGGTGCATGACCCGGGGGTGGCCGAGGTGGGCGTTGTCGCTGGGGGCGAGGTGGATGGTGGCCCGGTTGTCCCAGAAGGCGACGCTGCCGGGCTCCCAACGGAAGCGGACCGTGTACTCGGGCCTGGTCGCCTGTTCGAGCAGCATCTCCAGGAGCAGGCGGCTCTCCGCGCGGGAGACGTCCACGATCTGCTCCAGGTAGTAGCCGTTGACGAACAGCACCCGCTCCCCCGTTTCGGGGTGGACCCGTACCAACGGGTGCACCGAGGCGACCTGGTGGTCCAGCAGATGCCGGAGGTAGGCGTCGTCGCCGGGGCGTGACTGGTAACCGACGCCGAGCCGGTGCTCGGCTCGCAGCCCGTCCACGAACTCCCGTACGGGCGCGGAGAGTCCGGCGTACGCGGCGGCCAGGTTGGACCAGGTGGTGTCGCCTCCGTACGGCGGTACGGTCTCGGCGCGCAGGACGGTCGCGGCGGGCGGGTCGATACGGGCGCCGTGGTCGCAGTGCCAGCCGCGCAGCAGGGAGTGCCGGCGGCGCTCCAGCCATTCGGCGTGCTCCATGCCGTAGCGGCCGCCCAGTTCCAGGCGGTCGGCGGTCGTCTCGATCTCGGGGAAGTCGGGGGGTGAGGCGCTGCCGCGCCGGCCGAGGAGGACCGGCTCGCCGAACCTTCGCGCGAACGCGATGTGGGTGGCGTGGTCGAGCCGCTGACCGCGGAAGAAGACCACCTTCCAGCGCAGGACGGCCGCCCTGATCTCGGCGACCACTGTGTCGTCGAGGGGTTCGGTCAGGTCCACGCCCGAGATCTCGGCGCCGATGTGTCCGGCGACGGGCCTCACCTCCACGGCGGTCGGCCGTACTTCGCCGTTCGTGGTCGGGTCCGTCCTCATACACGCTCCGATCGTGGGTCATGGGTCATGGGTCGGCTGTCGGCCTCCCTGATGAGCGTGCCAGCGTAAACGCCGCGCTGGAAACCCCGGTACCTCGTCCGCGGGTCCGTCGTGGCTGGTCGCGCAGTTCCCCACGCCCCTCAAGCGGGACTGTCTGACGCCCGATCAGCAGGGGCCCGGCATGGGGTTCCGGCGCGGCTGGTGCTGGTGCTGGTGGAAACTACGAGGATGACCTCCGAGCCCAGTGACTTCGTTCGGCGGCTGGCTGTCGGGGAGCGGCTGTCGATGCCCGCCGAGTCGGTCAGCGGGTGGGAGACCTTTCCCTTCGAGGTGGTCGACGGGGAGTTGCGGGTCAAGCCGTTGCTGCCGCCCGTGCTGCCCGAGCCGGAGCGTGACGGGGAGGGTGGGGCCGAGGAGTGCGTGGTCTGTCGTAAGCCCGTCGTGGAGGCCCTCTGGGCGGACGAGCACTGGCGGGTGGACGCGGTCGGCGGGGCGCGGTTGCCCGCTGTCGTGCTGCTCCAGCCGCGCGGGCACTACGACCTGGCCGATCTGCCCGCCGCCCGCTCGGCCGAACTGGGCCCGCTGTTGCAGCGCACCGAGCGGGCCGTCCTCGCCGTGGACGGCGTCGCCCCGGTGCACGTCAACCGGTGGGGCGACGGCGGCGCCCATCTCCACTTCTGGCTGCTGGCCCGGCCCGCGGGGCTGACCCAGCTGCGCGGCACGTTCCTCCCACTGTGGGAGGAACTGCTGCCGGCGGTACCGGAGTCGGAACGGCTGTCGGCCCATCGGCGGATCGCCACGACGCTGGCAGCCGGGGGCGGGACGGCGTACGTACCGTAGGGCGGGCCGCGCGTCCGTCCAACGTCTCCCCGGTCAGTTGTCCGCGCCGTCCGCGTGCCGCCGGGCCGACTCGTTCTCCTGGGCCATGCGCCGCAGCGCCATGAGCGCGGGTTCCAGGAGGGCGGTGAGCAGGAGGGCGCGCTCGGCGACCTCCAACGGGTCCTCGATTCCGTCCAGTTGGTCGAGGTCGAGGACCGCGGTCTCCTCGGCCAGCCGGGCGTACGGCAGCAGCACACGCCAGTCCAGCGGCGCGCCCAGGCTGCGCAGCGAGGCGAGGGTCTCGGCCAGGGTGGCGCGGGCGGGCGCCGCCCCGTGCACGTTCCAGCCCAACTTCTCGATCAGCGCGTCGACTTCGGCCGGTTCCGGGGAGTCCGGATCCGTCTCGCCGGCCACCCGGATCGCCCCGAGGGTGAGTCCCAGGAGGCGGTGGGTGTCGGTGGTGTCCTCGGCGAGCGCGCCCAGCACCTCCCGGGTCGTGCTGACGGACAGACCCCGTACACCGATCAGCGCGCGGATCAGCCGGAGTCTGCGCAGGTGGTTCTCGTCGTACTCGGCCTGGGTCGCCGACAGCTGGCGGCCGGCCGGGAGGAGACCTTCGCGGAGGTAGTACTTGATCGTCGTGACAGAGACGCCGCTACGGCGGCTCAGCTCGGACATGCGCATCGGTCGGGCTCCGCTCTGGTAATTGGATACCTCCACTGTCTAACATGGATAGTGGAGGTATCCAATAGAGCCTCCGCTTCGCCCTGCCTCCCGGAAGAAGGCCGCAGCCATGCCCACCCTGCCCTGGACCAAGGTCGACAAGCCCGCTCCGGACACGACGGCATACGTCATGGCGTCCCGCTTCGAGGTCCGCTCCCTGCGGGACGTGCCCCGCTTCTTCCTGCGGTCCCTCGCCGCGTGGAAGCAGGTGAGGAGCGCGCCCGGCGCGTACGGCGCGTCCCTGATCGCCGAGCCGCTCAAACGCACGTTCTGGACACTGTCGGCCTGGGAGGACAAGCAGGCCCTCTACACGTACGCGCACACCGAGCCCCACAGGTCGATCATGATCGGTCTGCGCTCGACGACGGACCGCTCGGTCTTCACCTTCTGGGAGACGCCGTCGACAAGCCTGCCCATCGACTGGTCGGACGCCCGCGACCGGCTGGCCGCACAGGAACGCGCGGACACCGACGGAAACTCGCCGACTGCCTGACTTCACCGGCCTGTCGGCCAACTGGTTCGAGGCCGGCGTCCGCACCCTGGCCTGGACGCTGATGCCGATGTTCGTCGCGCCCGTCGCGGGCACCGACACCGCGTACCCCTTCCTGGTCGGACCGATGATCGTGGCCGGGATCGGCATGGGCTTCGTGTTCGCGCCGACGGCGGCCGTCGTGCTGGGCTCGGTCAGCCGCGAGCACGCGGGCAAGGCGTCCGGCGCCAACACCATCGTCCGGGAGATCGGCTGGGCCCTCGGGATCGCCGTACTGAGCACGGTGTTCGTGGCGCACGGCAGCACGGATTCGCCGCAGCGGTTCGTGGACGGGCTGCACCCGGCGGTGTGGGCCGGCGTCGTCGTGGTGTTCGCGGGCGCGGTGTGCGCGCTGGGGCTTCCGCGCCGACCCCGGCCGGAAGCGGCGGAGGAGGCTCAGGTCCCGGCGGGCGCGGTGGCCGAGCGGGTCTCAGCGCCCCGGCCCCTCCCCCGCGCCGGTGACTGCCCGTACGTGACGGACAGGCGATCGCCGGCGCCAACTGTCCGCCGGGCGCCCCTCCACCCCTCTTTCCGCCGACCACGCCGCCCCTTAAGGTCATCGTGAGATGTCATGGCGCGCTCACGCTCTCGCCCTTGAGGGGACCCCCACCATGCGCAACCTGCTTCGCACCGCCACGGCCGGAGCCGTCACCGTCGCCGCGGTCCTCGTCGGCGGCACCGCCCAGGCGACACCGCCCGGGCCGGGAGTCTCGGGCGTGATCATCGCCCAGAAGACCATCGGCGACACCGACTACACCCTGCGTGAGATCACCATCCCCGCAGGTCAGGCCACCGGCTGGCACTACCACGACGGCCCGCTCTACGGCATCGTCAAGCAGGGCACCCTCAGCCACTTCGACGCCACCTGCGCCTCCGACGGTGTGTATCCGAAGGGCAGCACCATCACCGAGCCGGCCGGCCCCGGCAACGTCCACATAGGCCGGAACCTCGGCAGCACACCTGTCGTGCTCGACGTCCTGTACGTACTGCCGCACGGCTCGCCCTTCTCGGAGGACGCGCCGAACCCCGGGTGCGACTTCGAGTGACCGGCCGCCGAATCTGACCGGCCGCGGAGATCACTCCGCGGGCAGCGGCTGCTCCGCCCAGATCGTCTTGCCGGTGCCCGTCTGGCGGCTGCCCCAGCGCTGGGTGAGCTGGGCGACGAGCAGCAGACCACGGCCGCCCTCGTCATAGGCGTGCGCCCGGCGCAGGTGGGGCGAGGTGGAACTCCCGTCGGAGACCTCGACGATGAGGGCGCGGTCGCGGATCAGCCGGAGCTGGATGGGCGGTTCGCCGTACCGGACGGCGTTGGTGACCAGTTCGCTGACGACGAGTTCGGTGACGAACGCCTCCTCCTCCAGCCCCCAGGCGGCCAGTTGCTCCATCGCGGCCTGGCGGGCGACGGACACGTGCGCGGGGTCCTGCGGGACGTCCCAGGTGGCCACCCGGCCGGCACCGAGCGCGTGCGTACGGGCGAGCAGCAGCGCCACGTCGTCCCCAGGCTGTTCGGGCAGCACGGCCTTGAGCACCGCGTCGCACACGGCGTCGAGCGAGGCACCGGGCAGATCCAGAGCGCGGCACAGCTCGGCGGTGGCGTGGTCGATGTCCCGGTCGCGGTCCTCGATCAGCCCGTCCGTGTAGAGGGCGAGGAGCGAGCCCTCGGGCAGTTTCAGCTCGGTCGCCTCGAAGGGCAGGCCGCCGACGCCGAGCGGCGGTCCCGCCGCCACCTCGATCAGCTCGGGGGCACCGCCGGGCGGTACGACGGCGGGCGGCGGGTGTCCGGCGGAGGCAAGGGTCAGTCGGCGCGAGACCGGGTCGTAGACGGCGTAGAGGCAGGTGGCGCCCAGTTCGGCGACGTCGGCGCCGTCCTCCTCGTCGGCCAGGTGGGTGACCAGGTCGTCGAGGTGGGTGAGGAGTTCGTCCGGCGGCAGATCGACGTCCGCGAGGGTCCGTACGGCCGTCCGCAGCCGTCCCATGGTCGCGGAGGACTGGATGCCGTGGCCGACGACGTCGCCGACGCAGAGGGCGACGCGGCTGCCGGACAGCGGGATGACGTCGAACCAGTCGCCGCCGATGCCGGCCACCGACCCGCAGGGCAGATAGCGGTGGGCGACCTCGACGGCCGCCTGGCCGGGCAGTCCCCGGGGCAGCAGGCTGTGCTGGAGGGCCAGCGCGGTGGTGCGTTCACGGGCGAAGCGGCGGGCGTTGTCGATACAGACGGCTGCGCGGCTGGCCAGTTCCTCGGCGAGGACGACGTCGTCCTCGGTGTAGGGGTCGGGGCGGCCGATGCGCAGGAAGACGGCGACGCCCAGCGTGGTGCCGCGGGCCCGCAGCGGCACGGTGACCATGGAGTGGACGCCCTTGCGGTACGGGCGGCCGACGGGCTCGCGGGCGTTGCGCTCCGCCACCCATTCGTCGAACGCCCGCTCGCCGGCCCGGCCGAGCAGCGCCCGGCCCTCCGCCATCGCCCGCACGGGCGGGGTGGACGGCGGGTAGGTGTCCTTCGCGCCCAGCGGTATGACGGCCTCGGGGGTGCCCTCGGTGACGGATCCGTGGGCGACCCGGCGCAGCACGATCGTGTGGGCCGCTGTCGGGGGTTCCTCCGCGCCGAGCACCCAGTCGAGCAGGTCGACGCTGACGAAGTCGGCGAACCGGGGCACGGCGAGTTCGACGAGTTCCTCGGCGGTGCGGACGACGTCGAGGGTGGTTCCGATGGTGGTCGCGGCCTCGTTGAGCAGGGCGAGCCGCCGCCGCGCCCAGTGCTCCTCGCTGCTGTCGAACGCGGCGATGCCCACCGAGGTGACGGCGCCCGAGTCGTCGCGCACCGGCCACATTTCGAGGCTCCAGGCGTATTCCCGGCCGTCGTCCGCGTTCTTGCCCGAGGTCTCGTAGCGCACGGGGACGCCGGTGCGGGTGACCTCACGCAGGTTGAGCAGGAATCCCTCGCTGATCCGGTCGTCGGGCACGAAGTTCACGTCCGCGTAGAACTTTCCGACCAGGGCCTGCTCGTCGGCCTTCATCAGGCCGGAGGCGGCGCTGTTGAGCCACAGGTAGCGCTGCTCCGTGTCGAAGGCGGACATCGCCACGGAAGCCTGCCTGATGGCCCGCTCCAGCGGGGCGGGCCCCTGTGCGGTCGCCTGCGGCTCCGGTGCCGCCGGTTCGGGGAGGGCGGTGACGACGAATCCCCGTGCGCTGCCGTCCTCGCCCAGTACGGGGCAGAGGCTGACGGCGAGTTCGACGCGGTGGCCGTCCCGGTGGCGGAGCGCCACCACTCCGGTCTGCTCGGTCAGCGCCGTCGGCGGCAGGGGCTCGGCGAGCAGTTCGGCGGCCGGGTGTCCGACGACGGCCTCGGCCGGGTGTCCCGTCAGCCGCCGGGCGCCCTCGCTCCATCCCGTCACCATGCCTCGGGCATCGATGATCACCGCGGCGGCGACTTGTTTCATACGCCCCAGGATGGTCCCTGGGCTCCCTGGCATCAACCCGGATGGCGGACCCAGGCAAAGCGGACTCCGCCCGTCCGCCGCACCGGGGTACGGAGGACGGACGGGAAGGGCGTCAGCCCTTGTGGGCGCGGAGTGCTTCGAGGGCACGGTCCGCGTGGGTGTTCATCCGCAGCTCGCTCGTCACCACCTCCAGGACCGTACGGTCCTGGGCTATGACGAAGGTGACCCGCTTGGTCGGCATCATCGAGAAGCCGCGCTTCACCCCGAACAGCTCACGGACCGTCCCGTCTGCGTCGGACAGCAGCGGCATGCCGAGCGTGTGGCTCTGCGCGAACTCCTGCTGCTTGTCGACCGAGTCCCCGCTGATCCCGACCGGCCGCGCGCCGACGGCGGCGAACTCGGCGGCCAGGTCCCGGAAGTGACAGGCCTCGGCGGTGCAGCCGGGTGTCAGGGCGGCGGGATAGAAGAAGAGGACGATCGGCCCGTCCGTGAGGAGTTCGGACAGCCGCCTGGGCGCTCCGCTCTCGTCGGGCAGCTCGAAGTCCTCGATCTTGTCTCCGACGTTCACCTTGCGTGTCATGACCGGCCCTCTCCGTTCTTCGCGACACTGCGTGCCCACAGGACGAGCGGCACCTGGAGCGGCAGCCGCGCGATGGCACCGGTCCGCAGGGGTGCGGGCCGGTTTCGCCAGTCGACGGCCATCTTCACGTTGGCCGGGAACACCCCGACGAAGAAGCCCGCCGTGGCGAGCGCGGCGACCCGCCGGGTGCGCGGCAGCGCCACCCCGGCCGCCAGCGCGAGTTCGGCGACACCACTGGCGTACGTCCAGGTCCTGGGCGTGCCCGGCAGTGCGCGCGGCACGATCGCGTCGTACTGGCGGGGCGCGACGAAGTGGGTGACGCCGGCGGCGGCCAGCAGACCGGCGAGCAGCAGGGGCGAGCGTTGGGACCGTGGCACGCTTCCTCCTCGGATGGTGTGCCGGGCGATCCTACGGGACGGTAATTACGGGCGAGGAGGCGGGTGTTCGACTGTCACCCGTGATCAGGCCGGGGGCTCGCCGGGTTCCGCGAGGGTGCCCAGCCACTGCTGGAGCAGGGCCGCCTCCACCACGGTGAGCTGCTGCGGGGGTTCGGCGCGCAGCCGGGCCGCGAGGGTGGCCGCCGCCGTCGGTACGGCGTTCCCCGGGCCGGTGTCGCGCGGTTCGCCGGTACCTGCGGGGCGGGTGAGGGAGTCGATCACCGAGTCGCGCAGCCGGGCGGCGAAGCGGATGTCGGGGTACTGCTCGGGTCTGGTGAGCATGGACAGGGCCGCGCCGACGTTCGCCGCCATGACGACCCGGGTGGCGGCCTCCGGGGGGACGGTCAGCAGTCCGGCCGCCGCGCAGCGCTCCAGTACGCCGTGCAGCAGGGCGTGGGCCTCCTTGGCGGCGGCGGGGGGTGCGGTCAGCTCGGGTGAGTACATCAGGCGGTAGTGGTTGGGGTGGTCCAGCGCGAACCGCATGTGGTTGTCCCAGCCGCGCTTGAGGTCGGCGACGGGGTCGGCGCTGGGCCGGGCGGCGCGCTTGGAGGCGAGGTACTGCTCGAATCCCCGGTCGACCACCGCGGCGAGCAGCCCCGCCTTGTCTCCGAAGAGGCGGTAGAGCATCGGCGCTCCCACGCCCGCGGCCTCGCACACGGCGCGCGTCGAGACATCGGCGGCCGGCGCCCCGGCCAGCAGTTCCGTGGCGGCGTCCAGGATCTTCTCTCTCGCGTCCATGCGTTCACGGTACGCCATTCGTAGCGGCGCTACGAGCACCTCTTAACATCGCTACGATTCCGTGATACCGTCGATACGAATCGACCGTAACGTCGCTACGAAGGAAACCGTCATGACCAGTCAGCCCAGCACGCCTCCGTCCGACCGCCCCCTCACCGGCCCGCGCGTCGCGATCGTCACCGGCGGCTCGCGCGGAATAGGGCGCCAGGTGGCCCAGCAGCTCGCCGCCGACGGATTCGCCGTGGTGGTGGGCTACGCGGGCAACAAGGAGGCCGCCGAGGACGCCGTCCGCACCATCGAGGCCGCCGGCGGCACCGCGCTCTCGGCCCGCGCCGATGTCGCCGACGAGAACGACGTGAACGCCCTGTTCGACCTCGCGGAGAGTACATACGGCGGTGTCGACGCCGTCGTCCACGCGGCCGGCCGGATGGCCCTGTCGCCGATAGCCGATCTCGACCTGGACGAACTCGACGCCGTGCACCGCACCAACATCCGGGGCACGTTCGTCGTCGACCGGGAGGCGGCGCGCCGGCTGCGGCCGGGCGGAGCGCTCGTCAACTTCTCCACGTCGGTCCTCGGACTGTCGTTCCCGGGATATGGCGCCTACGCGGCGAGCAAGGGCGCCGTCGAGGCCCTCACCCTGATCCTCGCCCGGGAGATGCGCGGCCGGGACATCACCGTCAACGCCGTCGCGCCCGGACCGACGGCCACCGACCTGTTCCTCGACGGGAAGGACGAGGAGACCGTCGCCCGCCTGGCCGCCCAGCCCCCGCTGGAGCGTCTGGGGACACCGCAGGACATCGCCTCGGTCGTGTCCTTCCTGGTCGGCCCGGCCGGCCACTGGGTCAACGGCCAGGTGCTGCGCGCGAACGGAGGCATCGCCTGATCCGCCCGCGCCCCGGCACGTCACCGTCCGCGCGGTGCCGTCGTTCTCCAGGCTCCGGGAGCCACACGGCCCACGGGATGCGGAGAGGAATGACCATGGCGGCTGCGGAGCAGGACACCGGTGACCGGGACGGCAAGGGAGGCCCGTTCCGTCGGCGGGGGTTCCTGAAGGCCGCGAGCGGTACGGCGCTCACGGCGGCCGGAGTCGGCGCCGCACCGGCCCCAGCCTCAACCAGACCCACCGCCCGCACCCGTGCCGTGACCTCCAGGATCGGGGACACCATGCCCTCACTCACCTTCGACGACCCGGCCACCCAGCAACGGCTCGGCAGGCTCTACGCGTCCGCGCTCACGGATATGTCCGACCGCAACACCATCGCGGCGGATCCGGCGGTCTACGACAGTGCCGGACTGCTCACCGACCCTCCCGGCACGCTCGTCCGGGCCGGAGCCGGCTATCCGGCGCCGCAGCGGTGGACCCGGGACGCGGCCGTCAACGCGTGGAGCGCGGCCTCCCTGCTGGCACCGGACATCGGGCGCAACACCCTGTGGTCGGTGGTGGACCGGGGGCCGGACGGGCTGGTCGTGCAGCAGGACAACCAGTGGTGGGACCAGGTCGTGTGGATCGTGGCCGCCCAGCACCACTACCTGGTCACCGGCGACCGGGACTTCCTGGGCAAGGCGTACGAGACGTCCGTACACACGATGAGGGAACGCGAGGAGCAGAGTTTCAACGGTTCGTACGGGCTCTTCCGGGGGCCGGGGTTCATGAACGACGGGATCTCCGGATATCCCGATCCGCCCTCGGCCGCAGATGTCCGTTCGTCCTTCGTCCTGGACCATCCGCACACCGCGGACCTGCTGTGCCTGTCGACGAACTGCCTGTACTACGGCGCCCGTTCGGCACTGGCGGACATGGCCGACGCGCTCGGCAGACCGGTGGAGGCGGCGGCATGGCGTGCGGCGGCCGAGCGGCTGCGGGCGGCGGTCGACCGGCACCTGTGGCGGCCGGAAGCGGGGACGTACACGTATCTCGTGCACGGGGGCGGTCCGTTCGCGGGTCGGGTCGACACCTCGCAGGAGGGCGCGGGGCTCGCGCTCGCGCTGCTGCTCGGGGTGGCCGACGAGCGGCGGGCGCGGCAGATCCTGGACGGCGCCCACTGGCAGCCGCACGGCATCGTCAACGTCTGGCCGCACTTCGCCCGGTTCGGCGCCGGCCGTCCCGGACGGCACAACGTGATGATCTGGCCGATGGTGCACGGCCTGTACGGGCTGGCGGCGGCCGGGGCCGGCCGGACCGAACAGTTCGCGCGTGCCGTCGAGACCTTCGCGGATCTCGTCACCGGCAGCGGGGGCGACTACTACGAGGTGTACGACTCGGTGAACGGGAAGGTCGACGGGGGCTGGCAGAGCGGTGCGAGCGGCAGACCCGAGCACTTCGTCTCACAGCCGCACCAGACCTGGTCGGCGACCGCGTATCTGCGCCTCGTCCACGAGGGCCTGATCGGCCTGGAGCACTCGGCGGACACCGTGCGCCTGAGACCGTGCCTGCCCGAGCGATGGGGCCCGGTCCGACTGCGCGGCCTGCGCTGGCGGGACCTGACGCTGGACATCGCGCTGACCGGCGCCGGCAACCGGGTGCGCTCCTGCACGGTGGACGGCCGTCCGGGCGCCCCGGTTCTCACGGCGGCCGAAACGGGCCGGCACACGGTCGAGCTGGTGCTCGACGGGGAGTAGGTGCTGTCGTTCGGATCACGCCTGGGCCGTAGGGCGTACTGAAGACGGCGTGATCCAGCTGAAGACGGCGTGATGCCAGACGACAGGCCCCGGCCGATCGCACCGCTGGAACGGTGCGATACGGCACTGGGCGGCGCGTCAGGCGCTGGGGACCGGCTCGGCGGCGCCCTCCTCGCCCTCCTCCTCGAAGGAGTAGGTGAGGAAGTCGTCGACCATTCGGTGGAACAGCCCTGCGAGCTGCTGGAGTTCCTCGGCGGACCAGTTGCCGAGGGCCATCCGCATCCCGCGGATGCTCGCCTCCCGGATGCGGTCGACAGCCTCCTCGCCCGTGGCGGTCAGCTCGATGCGCTGGGCGCGACGGTCGTCGGGGTCGGGTACGCGGGTGACGTAACCGGCCTTCTGGAGCTGCTGCACCTGGCGGGTGACATGGGAGGCCTCGACCGCGAGCCGGTTGGCGAGTTCACCGGGGCGCATCGGTTCCGAGTCGGCGATCTGCCGCAGGAGCGCGGTCGCGGCCCGGTCCAGCGGGACTCCGGCGACCGCCATGAGGCGGTCGTGCTGCCGGGCGCGGCTGACCAGATAGGAGATGCGGGTGAGAGCTCGTTCGATCTCGGCCACATCCTTCGGGGCAGGCGGGGTTTTGGGTGGCGGTGTGGACATACCCTCAAGTTTACCATCTCGTTGCGTAACTCAAGTAAATTCAGCCGCCGGGGCCGCTCCCGCCACGGCATCATGCCAGGCGGTGCCCGCCGCGATGGCCTGCCGCCACCGGCGGATCGCCTTCGGCGGCATACCGACCGCCAGGACGCCCACCAGCCGGTCCCCCGTGCGGTAGGCGGCCAGGAACCGCCGTTCCGTCAGATCGCCCTCGACGACGGCGACTTGATCGTGGCCGCGCAGATAGCCGTACGCCTGGATCTTCATGTCGTACTGGTCGGACCAGAAGTACGGGACCGGTGCGAAGGGCTTGCGCGCGTCCGGGTCGAGGAGGTTGCGGGCCGCCGCCATGCCCTGCTCGGCGGCGTGGGTGCGGTGCTCGATCCGCATCCGGGTGCCGAACAGGGGGTTGTACCAGCGGGCCACGTCACCGGCCGCGTACACGTACGGTGCCGCCGCGCAGTACTCGTCGCAGACCAGACCGTCGTCCAGGGTCAGTCCGCTGCCGGCCAGCCACTCGGTGTTGGGGCTGGAGCCGACGGCCACCAACACCTCCTCAGCATCAAGGAGTTCACCGTCGGCGAGGCGCACCCCGTCCTCGGTCACCTCGCTCACACCGACGCCGGTGCGCAGATCGACGCCGTGGTCGAGATGGACCTTGGACAGCATCCGCCCGACCTCCTCGCCGACCGCGTGGGCCAGCGGCACGGGCGCCGGTTCGAGGAGCGTGACCTCGGCGCCGAGTCCCCGGGCCACGGCCGCGGCCTCGGCGCCCAGGAAACCGGCGCCCACCACGATCAGGCGGCGACCCGGCGTGAGCCGGTCACGGAGGGTCAGCGCGTCGTCGAGGGTGCGCAGGACGTGCGCGCCCTCGCCGGGCAGGCGGCGCGGGCGGACGCCGGTGGCCACGATCAGCCCGTCGTACGGGATCCGGGTGCCGTCGGCGAGCAGCACGGTGCGGTCGGCCGGTTCGAGGGCGGTCGCGGCGGTGCCGAGGCGCAGATCGAGGCCGAGCGCGGCGAGGTCGGATCGCTCGCGCAGTGCCAGCCGGTCGGGGTGCCACTCCCCCGCGAGGATCTGCTTCGACAACGGCGGACGGTCGTAAGGAACCTCGGGTTCGTCCCCGACGAGGGTCAGTGCGCCGTGGTAACCCTGGCGCCGGAGCGTCTCGGCCGCCGCAAGGCCGGCGGCCGAAGCACCGACGATCAGGATCCGCCTCACTGCTCGACCAGCCGGATCGCCGCCGCCGGGCAGATCGCGACGGCTTCCTGGACGCCGTCGAGGAGGCCGTCCTCGGGTGTCTCCTCAAGGACGATGGCGATGCCGTCCTCGTCGCGCTGGTCGAAGACCTCCGGCGAGGCCATCACGCACTGGCCCGAGGCGACGCACTTGGGCTCGTCCAGTTCCACACGCATGGTCATGTCGATGCTCCTCGTTGAGTTCGTCGTTGTGTGTACAGGTCGATACGGGTTGAACGGCCGGCCCGGTCATGGCGTGGAACCGCCGAGCCAGTAGCCGAAGCCCCGGCGCGTGTGGATCAGCGCCGGTCTCTCCTGGTTCACCTTGCGGCGCAGCCGGGAGACGAGTTGTTCGATCGCGTTGCCGCCGCGGTACTCGCCCCAGACGTGCCGGGCGATCTGCTCCTTCGACAGCACCTTCCCGGAGTTGACCAGCAGATGGCGCAGCAGCCGGTACTCCGCCGGGGTCAGATCGAGCGGGCGCTGCCCACGGCGCGCCTCGCAGATGGAGTCGTCCAGGGCCAGATCGCCGTACGACAGCACCCTCAGCTGCCGTGCCGGGCTCCAGCCCCGCAGCAGCACCTGGACGCGGACCAGGACTTCGGAGATGCGGAACGGCGTGGTCACGTAGTCCTGCCCGACCCGGCCCATCGCCGACAGCAGCATGCCCAGGGAGTCGACGGGGGCGAGGAAGAGGACCGCCGGACGTTCGCCGGTGACGCGGTGGCGGCGCGCCAGCACGTCCAGGTCCGGCAGGGTCAGGTCGAGCACCACCAGGTCGAAGCGGAAGCCGCCGAGCCGGGTCAGCGCCTCGGTCCCGGAGCCCGCCACGGCGACCAGGTAGCCCGCCAACTCCAGTGTGGTCGACAGCAGTTCGGCGATCTCGGGATCACCGGCGATGACCAGGATGTGCTGCCCGTCGCCCGGCGCCGGTTTCTCGCTGATGCTCACCATGGAAAGACCGTTCATATTGGATCCACGCTTCACGTCTCGACAGCTGTGCGAGCCACGCGGTCGACCGCCCGGTGCGGTCAGCGGGTGGGGTGGGGTACGGCGGCCCCTGGGCCGTCGTCCGACTCGATGGCGTACGCGAGCAGGTCGTCGACCATCCGGTCCACGAAGGCGGCCAGTCGCCGGAGTTCCTGGGGTGACCAGTCCTCCAGGGCCATCCGCATGGAGTGGCGCTTGACCTCCTGGATACGGACGACCGCCTCCTCGCCCGCCGCGGTGAGCCGGATGCGCTGGGCGCGGCGGTCATGGGGGTCGGGTACGCGGGTGACGTAACCGGCCTCCTGGAGGCGCTGCACCTGGCGGGTGATGTGCGAGGCCTCCACCGCCAGCAGGTTCGCCAGCTCCCCCGGACGCAGGGGTTCGGAGTCGGCGATCTGCCGCAGGAGCACCACGGCGGAGCGCTCCAGTGGGATGCCGGCCCGCTCTCTCAGCCGTCCGTGCTCTCTGGAGTGGTTGGCCAGGTGAGCCATCCGGTTGAGATTGCGGTCGATCTCGGCCACGTCCGTCGCCGCCGAAGCGGGGACTTCCGCTGACGGTGGTGTGGGCATGGACGCCACCCTAGCATTCTGCTTGCGTGACTCAAGCAAAATGACCCACCCCCCTCCCCGGCTCGCCTGGCTCGACATTTAGCTTGCTTGACTCAAGTAACTCACATGTGCTTGCCTGACTCAAGCAAAAGGGAATCACCGAAGCCCGCGAGTCGAACAACCCGCGGGCACCGAGACCGGGGCCGCCTTGAGCGGAGGAGGCCCCGCCGCGCCGCACCCGTGGGGACGGGGATCGGCGCAGTCCACGGACCCGGCTCCGGACAACTCCCCCCGTCCGGCGCCGGGTCCGAGGACACCAGAAGACGGAAGGCGGGACTCCCCGATGAGGACCTTCGTACGAGCCGGGCTGGCCGGGGCGATCGCGTGCGGCGCGCTGGTCACCGTGCTCACCGTCGGACGAGGCGACGACGACACGGCCCCGCCGCAGGGCCCGTACGTCGCACTGGGCGACTCCTACACCTCCGGCCCCAGGATCCCCACCCGGACCGGGAAGCCCGCCGGCTGCGACCGTTCCGACCGCAACTACCCTTCCCTGGTCGCGAAGCACCTGGCCCTGGACGCGGCCGACTTCCGCGACATGAGCTGCAGCGGCGCCAGGATCGCCGACCTCTCCTCCGCCCAGTCCACGGACGACGGCGTCAACCCGGCCCAGCTGTCCGCGCTCTCCGCGAGGACCGGGCTGGTCACCCTCGGCGTGGGCGGCAACGACATCGGCTTCGCCGCCACGGTCCAGGAGTGCGTGAAGAAGGGCGCCGTCTACCGGCTGACCGGCAGCGGCAGGTTCACCGGGAACGACGCGCCCTGTCGCGCGGAGTACGTCTCCGACGGCGCCGACGAGGTGGCGGCGCGGATCGACGCGGCGGGCGAGCGGCTGGCCGGCGCGCTCTCCGAGGTCAGGCGCCGCGCTCCCCAGGCCGAGGTGTACGTCGTCGGCTATCCGGCGATCCTGCCGTCCGAGGGAAACCGCTGCGACGACGACATGACCCTCGCTCCCGATGACGTGCGCTTCCTCGACGCCAAGGAACGGCAGCTCAACAGCGTGCTGCGCGAGCGGGCCGAGGCAGCGGGGGCGGTGTACGTCGACACCTACGGGCCCTCCGTCGGCCGTGACGCCTGTGCGGCTCGGGACACCCGCTGGATCGAGCCCCTGATGCCGGCGGCGGACGCGGCCCCGGTGCACCCCAACGAGCGCGGTGAGCGCGGTATGGCCGATGCCGTCGTACGCGCCCTCAGGACTTCGGGATGAGCGCACCCGACCCCCAGATCTCCCCCCACGAAAACATCAGTTCCCGTACTCAGAAGGCGAGTTACCCCATGGCCACCATGAAGTCCGTCAAGACCGGCGCCCAGGGCAAGATCGAGGTCGTCGAGGTCGAACGTCCCGTTCCCGGGCCCAAGGACGTGCTCATGCGGGTCCGTGCCTGCGGTATCTGCGGCACCGACACCTTCTTCGTCCACATCGGCGGCAGCCCGTTCGGTCCGGACGGTTCCATGGTCTCCATCCCGCTGGGCCACGAGCCTGCCGGTGAGGTGGTGGAGGTCGGCGCCGAGGTCGAGGGCCTCAAGGCGGGCGACCGGGTGGTCGTCAACCCGCAGGGTGTGTCGTCCGGGATCATCGGCTGTGGTGGCGCGCACGGCGCGATGAGCGAGTACCTGCTCCTGGACGACTGCGAGGTCGGCAAGACGGTCACCGTCTTCCCCGACACCGTCCCCTTCGACATCGCGTCCCTGAACGAGCCGATGGCGGTCGCCCGCCACTGTGTGAACCGCTCCGAGGCCACCCCCGACGACACCGTCGTCGTCTTCGGCGCCGGACCCATCGGACTCGGCGCCACCATCTGGCTCAAACTGCGCGGCGTCAAGCACGTCACCGT
>NZ_JBIAQP010000036.1:0-55588 GCF_042889145.1 Streptomyces sp. NPDC002680 | reverse complement strand
CCTTTGTCCTCAAACGCCGGACGGGCTGGATAGTCAGCCCGTCCGGCGTTTGAGGACAAGGGGGTTCGGGGGCAGCGCCCCCGAGGATGGGAACGGGTAGGGGCGGCGGGGGCGAGAAACACGGCTAGGCTCGGAGCCATGTTCTGGCCGATGTTCGCTGTTGCTGTGGGATTCCTGGGGCTCGTTGTTCTCGGGGTGCTTGCCGTTCGGGTTTTTGTGGAGGCTCAGCGGCTGGGGCGGCAGGTCACGGACTCGGCGCGGCGTATCAGTCGGGCCGCCGAGGACCTGGAAAGGGCCGCCGCTCACACGGCACGCTCTGTCGATGCACTGTGAGTGCCCGGCGGCTCTCCTGTGAGTCCGCGGGTTGGTGTGTTTTGGGCGACTTCGCCCTGTCACCTTGTCGGTGTCGGCAGGTACGCTGCTGATCGCGGCCGGAAAACGAGGCCCGGACCGCTGACCGGGAGTACGCACGGGGATTGCCTCAGGTTTACCCCCGAGCGTTACGATCGCTGTGAACACGACGGTCGGACACCTGTCCGAACGACGGACAGCACCCCACCCAGCCGCCTCGGTGAGAAGGTAAACACTTATGTTCGGAAGGCTCGGAGCTCCCGAGATCATTCTCATCCTCGTCGTCATCATCCTGCTGTTCGGCGCGAAGAAGCTTCCGGACATGGCGCGCTCGCTCGGCAAGTCCGCGCGCATCCTGAAGAGCGAGGCCAAGGCGATGAAGTCGGAGGGCCAGGAGCCGGCCCCCGCCGGCCCGCCGCACACCGACGAGCAGCCCCCGGCACAGCGCACCATCCAGGCCGCCCCCGGTGACGTGACGAGTTCGCGTCCGGTCACCGAGCCCACGGACACGACCAAGCGCTGACGCTGACGCAAGGCCGGATGCCTCCGGCCTGCCGCACGAGATGAGGACGTGGGTTGCTCAAGTCTGCCCGCAACAAGGAGGAGAAGGAGAGGGATCCCGAGGGGCGGATGCCCCTCGTGGAGCATCTCCGTGAGCTCCGCAACCGGGTCGCGAAGGCCTTGCTGGCCATCGTGATCGTCACGGTCGTGGCCGCCTTCTTCTACAACGACATCATCAACTTCTTCACGAAGCCGGTGCTCGACTCGGTCGGATGCCCGTCATCCTTCTCCGAGCTGGCCAAGCAGCAGACAGAGGGGGACAACCCCTGCGCCCAGATCACGATCAACGGCCTGCTCGCGCCCTTCACGCTCGCGCTGAAGGTGTCGCTCATGGCCGGCGTCGTGCTCGCCTCGCCGATCTGGCTGTACCAGCTGTGGGCGTTCGTCGCGCCGGGCCTGCACAAGAACGAGAAGAAGTACGCGTACGCGTTCGTCGGATCCGGTGTCCCGCTGTTCCTCGGCGGCGCCTACTTCGCCTACCGGGTGCTCCCCACCACCGCGAAGGTCCTGATCGAGTTCACGCCGTTCGGCGTCGACAACCTGCTGCCGCTGGACGACCTGCTCGACCTCGTCACGCGCATGGTGCTCGTCTTCGGTCTCTCCTTCGAACTGCCGCTGCTGCTGATCATGCTGAACATCACCGGGATCCTCACCGGTAAGCGCATGGCCGGCTGGTGGCGCGCCATGATCATGGGCATCACGGTGTTCGCGGCGATCGCGACGCCCAGTACGGACCCGCTGACCATGCTGGCGCTCGCCGGGCCGATCTGGGTCCTGTACTTCGGCGCGGTGGCCTTCTCGCTGACGAACGACCGGCGCAAGCGCCGGCGCGAGGCGGAGGGCCCCGGCGACGACGAGGCCTCCGACCTGGACCTCACCCCGGAGGACATCGGCGAGATCGAGACCGTCTCCGCCACGCGTGCCCTGCCCGAACAGGCGGGCCCGGAGCGGGTCAACGGCTATGACGACGTGACCTGAAGTTCCCTGTTCCTTACTCCGGTGTGGAAGCGGCCGGGGCGCTCGTTCGGGCGCCCCGGCCGCTTCCGTGCTGCGCTGAGCTGCGCGGATCCCGTGTTTGCCAGGCATCGATCCGGATAATGATCGTCCTGTTGTCAGTGGGGGCCGGTAGTCTCGAAAGCACGATGACAGAGGACCTCTCCCCGGCCGAGCGGTATGCGGCAGCACGTAAGCGCGCTGTCGAGCAGGCCACCGCGCTCGCGTCCTTCCGCGAGATGTACGACTTCGGCCTCGACCCCTTCCAGATCGAGGCCTGTCAGGCGCTCGAAGCGGGGAAGGGCGTGCTGGTGGCCGCCCCCACCGGGTCGGGCAAGACGATCGTCGGCGAGTTCGCCGTCCATCTCGCCCTCCAACAGGGCAAGAAGTGCTTCTACACGACCCCCATCAAGGCCCTGTCGAACCAGAAGTACGCCGACCTGTCCCGTCGTTACGGCGCGGACAAGGTCGGGCTGCTCACCGGCGACAACAGCGTCAACTCCGATGCCCCGGTGGTCGTGATGACCACCGAGGTCCTGCGGAACATGCTGTACGCGGGTTCGCAGACCCTCCTCGGCCTCGGCTACGTGGTGATGGACGAGGTGCACTACCTCTCCGACCGCTTCCGTGGCGCCGTATGGGAGGAAGTGATCATCCACCTCCCCGAGTCGGTCACCCTCGTCTCGCTGTCGGCGACCGTGTCCAACGCCGAGGAGTTCGGCGACTGGCTCGACACCGTGCGCGGCGACACCCAGGTGATCGTCTCCGAGCACCGGCCCGTGCCCCTGTTCCAGCACGTGCTCGCCGGACGCCGGATGTACGACCTGTTCGAGGAGGGCGAGGGCAGTAGGAAGGCCGTCAACCCCGACCTCGCCCGGCTCGCGCGCATGGAGGCCCAGCGGCCCTCCTTCCAGGACCGCAGACGTGGGCGCGCCATGCGCGAGGCCGACCGTGAGCGGGAACGCCGGTCCCGTTCACGCGTGTGGACGCCGGGGCGGCCGGAAGTCATCGAACGGCTCGACTCCGAGGGCCTGTTGCCCGCCATCACGTTCATCTTCAGCCGCGCGGCCTGCGAGGCCGCCGTACAGCAGTGCCTGTACGCGGGGCTGCGGCTGAACGACGACGAGGCGCGGGAACGGGTGCGTGCCATCGTCGAGGAGCGCACCTCCTCCATCCCCTCCGAGGACCTGCACGTCCTCGGGTACTACGAGTGGCTGGAGGGCCTGGAGCGGGGTATCGCCGCCCACCACGCGGGCATGCTGCCCACGTTCAAGGAGGTCGTCGAGGAACTCTTCGTACAGGGCCTCGTGAAGGCCGTGTTCGCCACCGAGACCCTCGCGCTCGGCATCAACATGCCCGCTCGCTCGGTCGTGCTGGAGAAGCTCGTCAAGTGGAACGGCGAACAGCACGCCGACATCACGCCCGGCGAGTACACCCAGCTGACGGGGCGTGCGGGGCGGCGTGGCATCGACGTCGAGGGTCACGCCGTGGTGCTGTGGCAGCGGGGGATGAGCCCGGACCACCTCGCGGGTCTCGCCGGCACGCGCACGTACCCGCTGCGCTCCAGCTTCAAGCCGTCGTACAACATGGCGGTCAACCTCGTGGACCAGTTCGGGCGGCACCGCTCGCGCGAGCTGCTGGAGACCTCGTTCGCGCAGTTCCAGGCCGACAAGTCGGTCGTCGGGATCTCCCGGCAGGTGCAGCGCAACGAGGAGGGCCTGGACGGCTACAAGGAGTCCATGACCTGCCACCTCGGCGACTTCGAGGAGTACGCGCGGCTGCGCCGCGAACTCAAGGACCGCGAGACCGACCTGGCCAGGCAGGGCGCCGCCCAGCGGCGTGCCGAGGCCGCCGTCGCGCTGGAGAAGCTCAAGCCCGGTGACATCATCCACGTCCCCACCGGCAAGTACGCGGGCCTCGCGCTCGTCCTGGACCCGGGGCTGCCCGCCGGCCGGTCCAACGGTCACCGCGGCTTCGAGCAGCACGACGGGCCGCGCCCGCTGGTGTTGACGGCGGAGCGGCAGGTGAAGCGGCTGGCGTCGATGGACTTCCCGGTGCCCGTCGAGGCGCTGGAGCGGATGCGGGTCCCGAAGTCCTTCAACCCGCGTTCGCCGCAGTCCCGTCGCGACCTCGCCTCCGCGCTGCGCAGCAAGGCCGGGCACATCCCGCCCGAGCGGGCCCGCAAGCAGCGCTCCCAGGCGGCCGACGACCGCGAGATCGCCCGGCTGCGCACCGCTATCCGCGCCCATGCCTGCCACGGCTGCAACGACCGCGAGGACCACGCCCGTTGGGCCGAGCGCTACTACCGGCTGCTGCGCGACACCTCGCAGCTGGAGCGGCGCATCGAGGGTCGCACCAACACCATCGCCCGCACCTTCGACCGCATCGTCGCCCTGCTCACCGAGCTGGACTATCTGCGCGCCGACGAGGTGACCGAGCACGGCAAGCGGCTCGCCCGGCTCTACGGCGAACTCGACCTGCTGACCAGCGAATGCCTGCGCGCGGGCGTGTGGGACGGGCTCGCGCCCGCCGAACTCGCCGCCTGTGTCTCGGCGTTGGTGTACGAGTCCAGGGCCGCCGACGACGCCATGGCACCGAAGGTGCCGTCCGGCAAGGCCAAGGCCGCGCTCGGCGAGATGGTCCGCATCTGGGGCCGGCTCGACGCGCTGGAGGAGGAGTTCCGGATCACCCAGAGCGAGGGCGTCGGCCAGCGCGAGCCCGACCTCGGTTTCGCCTGGGCGGCCTACGAATGGGCGTCCGGCAAGGGCCTCGACGAGGTGCTGCGCGAGGCGGAGATGCCGGCCGGTGACTTCGTCCGCTGGTGCAAGCAGGTCATCGACGTCCTCGGCCAGATCTCGGCCGCGGCCCCGGTCTCCGGCGGCGAGGGGTCGACGGTCGCGAAGAACGCGCGCAAGGCCGTGGAGGGGCTGCTGCGGGGGGTTGTGGCCTACTCGTCGGTCGGCTGACACAGGGGAAGCGTTGTGGGGAGGCGGTCTCAGGTGCCCGGTTCGTGGGCTCCGGGGCGGTCTCCCGTGGCTCTCCCGTGCTTCTTCAGCGGGGTTCGGGAAGGTAGGGGCAGTTCTCGTCTGACGTCTCGTGTGACGTTCTTGTGCGACGTGATAGGAGCTGACCCTTGCGCTTCCGTGTACTGGGACCGGTCCGCCTCGACACCCGTACGCCCGCGGCCGCCAAGCCGCGTGCCGTGCTCGCCACCCTTCTCGTGCGGGCGGGCTCGGTGGTCTCCAGCGATGCCCTCATCGACGAACTGTGGCCCGACGAGCCGCCCCGCACCGCGGCCAGCACCCTGCACGTGTACATCTGCCATGTCCGCAAGGCCCTCGCCGAGAGCGGCGCCGGACGCCCACTGGTCAGCCGGCCGCCCGGTTACGTCCTGCACGTCGAACCGCACGACCTCGACCTGCGCCGCTTCGAGACGCTGAGCGAGGAAGGGCGCGTGGCCCTCAAGGCCGAGGACTTCGGCGCCGCCTCGCGGAGTCTGGGGGAGGCGCTCGCGCTGTGGACGGGGCCCGCGCTGTCCGGGGTGCCGCAGGGTGTCGTCCTGCGGTCCGCCGCGACCCGGCTGGAAGAGCTGCGGCTCGGCGTGCTGGAGCAGCGGATCACCGCAGACCTCAAGCTCGGCCGGCATCAGGAACTCACCGGTGAGCTCATGGAGTTGGCGGTCGAGCATCCGCTGCGCGAGCGACTCCACTGCCAGCTCATCGTCGCCCTGCACCGCTCGGGCCGCTGCTCCGACGCCGTACGCGCCTACCGTGTCGTACGCCGGTCACTGCACGAGGAACTCGGCATCGGACCGGGGCCCGACCTCACCCGGCTGCACGACCACGTGCTGGGCGCAGCAGGTTCAGCACCAGCCAGCGCCGCAGCGCACCGGCGTGCCCCGGCGAGCCGTGCACATCGTCGAACTCCTTGACACGGATGTCGGCCAGCGACTCGCGGAGCAGTGACTGCTCCCGGGGCGGGATGATCTCGTCCCGGGCACTCGCCACGTACCGCACCGACGCCCGTACGGTGCCGAGTTGAGCGGTGTCGAGCGGGAACTCCTTGAGCAGTGAGCGCAGTTCGTGGTCGTCGGCGGCGCCTGTCAGGTGGCGCAGGGTGGTTGTGGTGAGCGCCGGGACGCGGGGCCACCAGTCGTCGTCGGTGAAGAAGTCCGCGACCGGGGCGCCCACGGTCAGGATGCGGGCGATGCGGGGGTCCTCGGCGACCGCGCGCAGGGCGAGATGGCCGCTGAAGCTCAGGCAGAGGAGCGTGGCGTCGGTGGTGCGGGCGCGGTGTGACAGCCGGTCGCACAGCCAGGGCAGCAGGCGCCATGAATCCGCCGTGTAGGGCAGGGAGTTCTCGCCCACCCCGGGCAGCTCCGTGACCACGGCCGCGTATCCGAGGCGGGTCAGTTTCGGGAGCAGCGGGGCCCACTGCTCCTTCACGCTCACGACGCCGCCCATCATGATGAGCAGCGGCCGGTGCCTGTCCAGGCCCGCCGCCCAGCATGCCAACGTGCCGTCCGGGTGGGCGAGTTCGAGGCGTTCGATGCCGCGTCGGGCCCGTCGCCAGTGGTCGAAGGCGGCCACGCCCGCGCGCTGGGCGCGCTTCCGGTCGCCGTCGGCGGGATCGGCGTACGGGAAACGGGCGAGGGCGTAGCAGCGGCAGGCGCCGAGCAGCCGGCCGCGCCCGGCGAGCGCGTCGCCCTCGGCGGACCACACCCGGGCCCAGGAGTCCTCGGCGCCCGGGTCGTCGCTGTGGATCCGGGCCAGGACACGGGTCGTGGCCCGGGTGGACAGACCCTGGTTGCGTGCGTGGAGCAGGGCGTACTGCTTCAACTCGCCCAGATCATGCATGGGTTCGGGTCTCCTGGCTCGGCGTGGGCGCTCGGCATGGACGCTTGGTGGGGGCGATCGCGTTACTGGGGGTCCGTCGCCGCCTTGTGCAGGGGGCGCAGTGGTGTGACCGCGGCCGTGTGGCCGGTGTGCTGTGTCGCCCACTCCGCTTCGAGCGCCGACTTGAGGTCGGCCAGGACATCGGCGGCGGTGGCGCCGTCGAGCACCCGGTGGTCGAAGGTGAGGCCCAGCCGCATCAGCGGGGCCGCCTCGATCCGGCCGTCGTCCCGGACGACCGGGCGCGGTGCCGTACGTCCGCAGGTCAGCGTCAGGGCCGTACCGCCCGTGGAGTGGAAGCCGTCGACCGGGCGGTGGCCGAGGGAGCTGACCGAGACCGTGCCGAGGACGGCGGGGCGGCGGCGGGGGTCGCGCAGGGCCGCGGAGAAGGCGATCCGGCCGAGCCAGGCGGGCAGCCGGGCCAGGGTGCGGACGCGGGCGAACTCCGGCAGGGCGGCGGGATTCGGGGCGTTGCGGTAGCGGTCGACGCGGTCCTGGATGTCGGCCAGGGACGCGGATTCCAGGGCGGGCACGAGGGCGGAGAGCACGATGCGGTCGCCGTCAGGGGCGGTCGTGTCCAGGGCGAGTTTCCCGGTGACCTCGGTGAACCGGACGATGCGGGGGCGGCGGCGGTGGCCCGGGGCGAGGACCGCGTTGGCCTCCGGGTGGCGGGCCAGGACCCGCCCGGCCGCGTGCAGGACGTAGGTCACCGTCGAGTAGTGGCGGTCGGCGGCGGCGCGGTGGGCCAGGGCGCGGGTCATGTCGATGTCGGTGTCCAGGTGGACGGGGCGCTGGGCGGTCGCGTACTCCAGGAAGTGGAGGGTGTGCCGGCGGTCGCGGACGGGGTGGGTGGAGTGGCCGCGGGGCCCGCTACTGGTCACGGGGTCACCACCCGGTCGTAGATCTCCTGGAGGCTGCGGGCCTCGAACAGGCGGGAGACCGGGACCGGTTGGGCCGTGGCGCGTTCCAGGAGGACGACCAGTTTGAGGAGGAACAAGGAGTCCCACTCCGGGAGTTCGTCGAAGTCGGTGGCGAACTGGGCGTCTGTGAGGGGGAGTCCGAGGTCGTCGCGGACGAGGTGGTGGAAGTCGGTGACGGCGAAGGTGGTGTGCGGGGGCAGGGAGGGCATGCGGGGCCTCTCGGTCGGGGAACTCGGTGGTGGGTTGTGCTGTGAGTGCTTCAGAACTTCAGCGCTTCTCCAGGGCGAACCCCGCCTTGATCCACTTGCTGGACTCGACCGCCACGGCCAGCGCCTTCTGCCCGCTGCCCATCTTCGGCAGCAGCTGTTCGATCTGGAGGAAGGGCAGGGCGTTGCCGTTGTTGCCGGTCAGGGCGACGCAGGAGATCTCGTGGGCGGAGGGGAGGGCGAGGTGTTCGGTGATCTGCCGGGTCATCCGGCCGGAGAGCTGGGGCGGCAGCAGGAAGTCCACGTCGTCCGCCGACCAGCCCAGGGCGTCGAGGAGTTCCCAGAGGATCTCCGCCGCCATCACCGGTACGGACTCCTCGATCGCCTTGTAGTCCTCGGTGAGCGCCTGGCGGTCCTCGTCCCGGTCCGCGAGGCCGAACCAGTCGATGATCTGGCCCGGCGAACGGCCCAGCCCGGTACAGCGGTTGAGGGTGCGCAGCACGGCCACGGCCTGTCCGTGCGGCTCGGCGGTCAGTACGGCGGCGCCCGCGCCGTCCCCGAACAGCACGCCGTTGACGAGGTCGCTCGGCGCCGCGCTGGACAGGTCCCGGCGCAGGTCGAGGTGTTTGGTGCAGACGTCACCGCCGATGACGAGACCGCAGCCGAACTCCCCGCTGCCGATCAGATGCCGGGCGAGATCGAGTGTCTGTACCGCGCCCGCACAGCCCGACTGGAGCTGGTAGGTGGGGAGTTGATCGAGGCCGAGCAGATCGGCGACCTGGCTCGCGGTGGTCGGCATGAGGTGGTCCGGGGTCGCCGTACCGAGGACCAGGAACTCGATGTCGGCCGCTTCGACGCCCCCGTTTGCCATCGCCTCCTCGGCGGCCCGGGCGCACAGGTCGGCCAGTGAGAGCCGTACCTCCCCGGTGACCAGGTCGCGGGCGAAGTGCCGGGTCCGGGTGCCGATGAACAGCTCGATCCACTCGGCGCTGACGCCCAGGGCGGCGGAGAGCGCCGTGTTGTCGACCGGTTCGCCGGGGAGGGCGGAACCGGCGCCGGCGAGATGGGGCGGGTTCGTCGTCATGGGGTGCGCTCCTGTACGTACGCGACGAGGTCACCGACTGACGAGAGCCTCGGCAGCAGTTCGTGCACGGGGAGGTCGCCGAGTGCCGGAAGCCGTTCCTCGATACGGGACTTCAGCTCCATGACGGCGACCGAGTCGAAGCCGAGGTCCTCGTAGAGGCGGGAGGCGTCGGAGAGGGCGGTCGGGGGGTAGCCGCCGACTTGGGCGATGGCGTCCAGGACGGCGGCGGCAGCGGTGGTGCTCGGCTGAACTGTGGGCTTCGCGGGTTCGGTTGGGGATTCGGTACGTGTCTCAGCGGCGCCCCGATGCCAGAAGCGGTGCTCGGTGGAGAAGGCGTACGGGGTCAGGCGCTGGAGGACCCGGTCCTGCGGGGCGTACACGGCGTCCCAGTCCGGGTCGAGGCCCGCGTCGTGGAGGGCGGTGAGGGTCCCGGCCAGTTCACGGGCGCCCGCGTTCACGTCCGGGAGGGGGTGCAGTGAGCGGGGAGGCGAGGTGCGGTCGGTGGTCAAGTGCCGTGCCAGTGCCGTGAGTACGGCCTTCGGGCCGATCTCCACCAGGTGGGTCGGGTCCTCGTCGAGGAGTTGGGCGGCGGCGTCCGCGAAGAGGACGGGTGCGCTGATGTGTTCTGTCCAGTACGCGGCGTCCAGTGGCTCGGAGTCGAGCAGCTTGCCGCGGAGTGTGGAGTACAGGGGGATACGCGGGACGCCTCCGTCGGTCACCTCCTCGGCGAGCCGGTGGAAGGGTTCGAGGACCGGGCGCATGAGCGGGGAGTGGAACGCGTGGGACACCTCCAACCGGCGTACCCGGAACCCGCGTTGGGTCAGGGCGTCGGCGATCCGGTCCAGGGCGGTCAGGTCACCGGAGAGCACGGTCGAGCGAGGGCCGTTGAAGGCCGCGAAGCCGACCAGGGGCTCCGGTTCGACGTGCTCGTGGAGCGGCTCGGCCGGGGCCTGTACGGCCAGCATGCCGCCGCCGTCCGGGAGTTGCTGCATCAGTGCTCCTCGGGCGGCGACCAGTTGTGCCGCCGCCTCCAGCGGGAGGGCCTCGGCGAGTACCGCCGCCGCGAACTCGCCCACGCTGTGGCCGAGGAGTGCCTCTGGCCTGATGCCCAGCTCGTGGAGGCTTGCGCCGAGTGCGTAGCCGACCGCGAAGAGCGCGGGCTGGGCCCAACCGGTGCGGTGGACCGCCGGATCGGCGCCCAGGAGCAGGTCCCGTACAGAACCGTCGGTGTGCGGGAGCAGGGCGGTGTCGGCCGCGTCGAGGTGGTGGCGGAACAGGGCGGACTCGTGGTGCAGGCGGGCTGCCATGCCGGGGTACTGGGCGCCCTGGCCGGTGAACAGCCATGCCGTGCGCGGGAGTTCGGACGGTCGTGCGGGCAGGGTGGGTGCCTCGGCCGCCGTACGCAGGCGGGTGGCCAGTTCGGCGGAGTCGGCGGCGACCATCGAACAGCGGTGGGCGTGAGCGGACTTGACCTGGTGCGAGGTCCAGCACAGGGGGCCGAAGGGGGTGCGTCGGCGGCTGATGGCCTCCGCCTGGGCGAGGAGATTGCGGCGCAGGGCCGCCTCGGTGGGTGCGGTGAGGGTGAAGACGCCGATGCCGAGGCCGGTGGGGCGTTCCGTGGAGGGGTGAGGTGTGGCGGGGCGCTGCCTGGCGGGATGCTGGGGCGCGTCGGACGGCGTACGGGTGTGACTTGCCGTACGTCCGGCCCTCGGTGCCGATTCGAGCACCGCGTGCGCGTTCGTGCCGCCCATTCCAAAGCTGCTCAGGCCGGCCAGTACCGGGCCGGGCGGGAGGCGCAGGGGCGACTTGAGGAGGCGTAGACCCTGGTCGGCGAGGGCGAGTTGGGGGTTCTCGTGGGTCGCGAAGCGGCTGGCCGGGGCCGTGCGGTGGTGGAGGGAGAGGGCGACCTTGATCAGGCCCGCGATGCCTGCGGCGCCCTCCGTGTGGCCCAGGTTGCCCTTGACCGAGCCGAGGGACAGGGGGCGCGAACGGGGGCGCGTGGCGTGGAGTGCGCCGAGGGCCCTGGTCTCGATCATGTCGCCCAGGACCGTGCCGGTGCCATGGCCCTCGACGAAGGTCACGTCGGCCGGGTCCACGCGGGCCCGGCGGCAGGCGGCGGCGACCACGGCCTCCTGGGACCAGCGGCTGGGCGCGGTGATGCCATTGCTGCGTCCGTCCTGGTTGACGGCGGTGCCGCGCAGGACGGCGTACACCGGCTGCCCGTCGGCGACCGCGTCCTCGTACCGGCGCAGGACCACCGCCCCGACGCCCTCACCCCGGCCGATGCCGTCCGCGTCGGCGCTGAACGGCTTGCAGCGGCCGTCGGGGGCGGCGAGGCCCGCCTGGGCGTAGAAGATACCCAGGGCCGGGGTCAATGCCAGGTTGACGCCGCCCGCGATGGCGAGATCGCACTCGCCCGCGAGCAGCGCGTTCGCCGCCAGATGCACCGCGACCAGTGAGGACGAGCAGGCCGTGTCGACGGCGAGGGACGGGCCCTTGAGGTCCAGGTGGTACGACACCCGGTTGGCGATCATGCAGTAGCCGTTGCCGGAGCCGATCTGCGCGGTGATCCGGGGCAGGTCCGTCAGCGTCAGCTGGGCCCACTCGCTGCCCATGACCCCGATGAACACCCCGGTCGATGTGCCGGCCAGCCGGTGCGGGGCGATGCCCGCGTCCTCGATCGCCCGCCACGCGCAGTGCAGCATCAGCCGCTGCTGTGGGTCCAGCGATCCGGCCTCGCGCGGTGAGACGGCGAAGAACTCGTGGTCGAACACGTCCGGGTCGGAGATGAACCCGCCCTCGGCGGGCGCGGAGAACGACTCCGCCACCGGCCACCGTTCGGGCGGCACCGGGCCGACGCCGTCTCCGGCGCGCATCAGCAACTCCCAGTAGCCGCCCGGCCCTTCGGCGCGCGGGAACCGGCAGTCGATGCCCGTGATCGCGATCCCGCCGCCCATGTGGTCGGCTGTCACGTCCGTGCCTCCAGCCGTCCCAGCAGATGACCGGCCAGCGACCGGATCGTCGGGTAGTCCCAGGCGGCCGTCGGCTCGATGAGGACCTCGAAGGCGTCCTCGACATCGCCGCACAGGCTCAGCGCCGCCACCGAGTCGAGCCCGTACTCGGCGAGCGGCACGGCGGGATCGATCTCGGTCGGCGGCCTGCGCAGATACTCGGCGACCCGGTCGACCAGCCAACTCGTCAGCGTCTGCTCGGTGTAGGTGCTCGGCACGGTCATCGGATGCTCCATGGGTGTCAGCCGTTGAGGCGGAGGTCGTAAAGATCGAAGGACCGGTTCTCGTCGTGGCGGCGCAGGAGTTCGGCGTGCAGCTGGGCCGTGTAGTCGGTGGGTGGTGGTGCCGGACGCAGGGACAGGCGGGACGCCGTGCGGTGCAGTGCGACGGCGAGCCAGGCGGGAGCGGCCAGGAATCCGTCGGCGGCGGCTCGGTGGACGCCCAGCGCCGCTGCCGCCGCCATCAAATGGGCGTAACGGTCGGCCAGTTGGAAGCTCGCCGGTCCGGCCAGCGGGGTCCGCTCGGCCGGTGGAAGGGCGAGCAGCGCCTTGCGTACGGCGTTCAGCTCGCGGCTGAGCTGCCCCAACAGGTCCTGTATGTACGAGTCGTTCGGCGCCGATGACTCTTCGAGTACGCCGGTCAGCGCGTCCCCGTCTGCCGTGACCGTGAGGCGGTCGTACGGGATGCCCGGGGTGAGCGGGCCACGCGGTGTGAACAGGGCGTCGGGTGCGGGCGAGCCGGGATTCCTTGCCAGGCGCGGGAGTTGGGGAATCAGGGTGGCCAGGCAGGCCGTCGGGCCCGCGTGACCGAGGCTCAGTACGGGCAGGTCGCGCAGATGCTTGCCGAAGAGGGCGTGCTCGCCCTCGCGGACGTAGAAGCGGGCGCCCAGAATCACCGAGAGGTCGTTCGCCGTGCGCGTGAGCAGCTTCTGGACCAGGTACTTCACGGCGGCGCCGGTCACGCTCGACTGGCCCGGCAGCAGATGCACGGCCCGCGCGGCGGCGAGCGCCAGGCTGTCGCACAGCAGCAAGTCCGCGAAGGCGCCGGTGAGTACGGAAGCGGCGTGCGGCAGATCGAGCACGCGCCGCCGGTACAGCCGCCGCCCCAGCGCGAACCCCAGTACCGTCCGCAGACAGGTGTCCAGCGTGCCCACCGCCATCCCGGGCAGTGCGCTGCGGGTCACCTGGAAGGACCGCAGGGCCAGTTCGGCGCCCTGGCCCTCCGCGCCGACCAGCGAGCCGGACGGGATCTCGCAGTCGCGGAAGTCCAGGCCGGTAAGCCGGCAGCCGCGCACGCCGGTTGTCCGGTAGCGGGGGAGGAAGGTCACCCCGCCGTCCGCGCAGTCCTCGGGGCCGGTCAGCAGTACCGAGTGGCTACGGGCCCCCGGTGCCGGGTCCGTACGGGCGAACAGCACCCAGGCGCCCGCCCGGTCGGCGTTGTTGATGACCTGCTTGGTCCCGTTCAGCCGATAGCCGTCGGGAGTGCGGTCGGCCCTGAACTCGTTGCGCAGGAAGTCATTGCCGTGGGCGAGTTCGTGGTAGCCGACCGAGACCTTGCCGCCGTCCAGCAGCAACCCCGCGAGTTGCTTGCGCTGTTGGGGTGTACCGGCGGCCCAGACATTCACCGACGCCATGAAGGACGTGATGCCGTACCCGAGGCCCAGCCCGACATCGCGTCGGAAGACCTCCCGGGCCACCCGCACGAGATCGTCCAACTGCGTGAACCTGCCGCCGAGTTCGACGGGAACGAACTCCGCGCCGAAGCCGTGGTCGTCGAGCAGCCACTCACCGGCGGCACTCGGTTCACCCTGCTCGTCCGCCGCGAGGAGCGCGACCCGGCCCACCGGGTTCGCGGGATCGGCCGGATCGCCGAACCGGCGGATCAGCTCACGAACGCGGGTGTCGACGGTCATGCCGCCTCCTTCACGAGGCCCAGGTGCAGCAGCGAGAACAGCCGTCCGGCCGAGCGGGCCGCGTAAGCCTCGTCGAGGAGACGGTCGTACGCCTCCGGGTCCGAGCCGGGCTGTCGGTCGCCGAGCCGGACCAGGAGCCGGTCCAGCGCTGTGCGCAGCCAGCCCGCGTCCCGCCAGACCCCGCCGGTCGCCACGTGGCGGTTGTGCAGCCAGAGGCCCAGACAGGCGGCGCCCGCGAAGCACAGGCAGTAGCGGCGGGCTGTCTCGAAGGCCTCGTACGGGACTCCCGCGACGACGTCGAGCGGCTCGGCCATCTCCTGGTGCACGGATTCCGTGACCGCGAGCAGGAGCTGCGCCGCCTGGGCGGTGGGCGTGAGGGCCGGGTAGCGCTCCGCCTCCTCGACCAGTTCAGCCGTCCAGGCGGGCAGCGCGGCGAGCAGCGAACTGCCGTACCGGGAAAGGAGAGTGAGGCGGGTCGCGTCGAACACGGGGAGTGGAACGGAGAGATCGCAGGCCGAGGATGCCGGCTCGGTCACGCCGGTCTCGGGTCGTCGCCACCGTCGTACCAGTGAACGGAACTGGTTGATCAGGGAGTTGAGATTCACGAGGGTGTTGCCGTCGAAGAGGGCGACGATGCGGTGGTCGCGCTCGATCTTCTCGAACATGCCGTAGCGCTCCACGCCCGGTGAGGTCACCCCGGCCAGGAAGGCGCGGGCGCCGAGCAGGGTGGCCAGTTCCCGGAGGAGTTCCTCCGTGCCGGTGGGGACCAGGTACTTGGTGACCGCCGAGACCACGCTCAGCTCCTCGGTCGCCGTGTGCACCAGGCGTGAGGCGACCAGGGCGACGGCCTCGTGGGTGAGGGCGTCCGCTGCCGCCGACGCCAACACATGGCGGGCCTGGAGGAGTTGGACGAGGCGACGGCCGAACAGCTCACGCTCGGCCGCGAAGTCCAGGGCGAGGCGCAGGCCGTGGTCGGCGGCGCCCAGGGACAGGGAGGCGCACATCGTGCGGGTCAACTGGAGGGCCTTCAGGACGGTTTCGACGCCGCCGCCCTCCGTGCCGACCACCGTCGAGCGCGGCACGTGGGCCCGGTCGAGGGCGATGCCGGAGATGTCGGCGCCCCGGATACCGTGCGTGGGGATCTTCGGGAGATGGCGGTAACTGCCAGGCGCCAGCTCGCGTTTGTCGGTCAGCAGGACAGTGAAGCCGCGCGGGCCGCCGTCCGGGGCGGTGCGGGCGAGCAGGGCCAGCACACTGCCCCGGGTGGCGTTGTTGATCAGCCACTTCTCGCCGGTGACCCGCCAGGCCCCGGACCCGTCCGGCACCGCCTCCACCTCCCCGGCCAGCAGATCGCTGCCGTGCGCCCGCTCGGTCAGCCCGAGGGCCACCGGCACCCCGGCCCGGATGTCCGCGCCGAGCCGGGCGGACTGCTCGGGGCTGCCCGCGATCCACACGCAGACCGCGCCGAGGTACGTCTTGCCGTGCGCGACGGCCACGGTCAGATCGCGCCGGGCCACCGTGCGGACGAGCTGGAGCGCGTGCTCGTAGTCCCGCAGCCGGCCGCCCGCGCCGAGGGGGACGTAGTAGTCGGGCAGCCCCCAGTCGTCGAGGAGCCGGCAGATCTCCGCCGGGAACTCCTCGCGGGCGTCCAGTTCCGCGCCGGCCGCGTACGAGAACGGGCCGCGCGGGTCGGCCGGGTCGCCGAGATACAGCTCCAGCTCCTCGGCGAGCCGGTACGGGGAGTGCTCCATCGTCATGCCGGGCTCACCCGCTCCAGGGAACGCTCGCCCCGCGCGAGAGCCTGGTCGCCCGCGTCGCTGACCAGCACCCGCACCGACGGCTCCAGCACCTCGTACAGCGGAGTCAGCGCGCCTTCGAGGAACAGCCGCCGCATGAGGGTGCGTTGGACCTTGCCGCTGGTCGTCCGGCGTACCGTGCCCGGCTTGACCAGCACCACATTGCCTGCCGGGACCGCGAACTGACGGCCGATCAGCTGCTGGGCGGCCGTCGCCACGGCGCGCAGATCGCCGCCGGGGACGGCGGCCGTCCGTACCTCCTGGACGATCACGAGATGCTCGCCGAGGTCGCTCTGTACGGCGAACGCGGCGCCCGCGCCCGCCGTGAGCGCGCGGTCGGCTGACTGGACCGTGCGTTCGACGTCGTGCGGGTAGAGGTTGCGTCCTGCGAGGATGATGACTTCCTTGAGGCGGCCGGTGACGAACAGTTCGTCGCCGTCGAGGACACCGAGGTCGCCGGTGCGCAGCCAGCCGCCCGGCAGATAACTCTCAGAAGATGTACGCGAGTTGCGGAAGTAGCCGGGGGTCACGCTCGGGCCGCGAACCCAGATCTCGCCCACCGTGCCCGGGGGCCGGCTCGCCCCGGTGACCGGGTCGGCGATTCGGATCTCGCTGTCGCGCACGGTGCCGCTGCCCGCGAGGGTCCGTACGGGGGCGTCTGCGACCGGATCGGAAAGCTCGCCTCGCTCCAGGGCAGCCGCGTCCACAGTCCTTACGGTGGGCGGGAGTTCGGGGGTCGCGCCGGTCACCAGGAGGGTGGTCTCCGCCATGCCGTAGCAGGGGAAGAAGGTCTCCGGGCGGAACCCGGCGGGCGCGAAGCGTTCGGCGAAGGCGTGCAGGGTGTCTGCGCGGATGGGTTCGGCGCCGTTCGGCGCGACCCGCCAGCCGGACAGGTCGAGGCTCGCCAACTGCTCGTCGGTGACCCGGCGTACGCACAGGTCGAAGGCGAAGTTGGGTCCGCCGCTGCCGGTCAGCCGGTACTCGTCGATCATCTGCAGCCAGCGGTACGGGCGTTTGAGGAATGCGGTCGGCGACATCAGTACGGCCGTGCCGCCCGCGTAGAGGGGTTGGAGGATATGTCCGATCAGGCCGAGGTCGTGGTAGTGCGGCAGCCAGCCGCCGCCGATCGTGTCCGGGCCGGTGCCCGTCCATGCCTGGATCGCCGCCTCGTTGGCGAGCAGGTTGGCGTGCGTGACCATCACGCCCTTGGGCTCGCTGGTCGAACCCGAGGTGTACTGGAGGAAGGCCAGGTCGTGCGGGCGTATGTCCGGCGCACGCCAGTCCGCCGGGTCCGCGAAGTCGCCGTCGCCGTCCGTGCCGAGACAGCGGACGTGTGTCATCCCCTCGGCCAGCAGCCAGGCCTCCAGCGCGGGCGCCAGTTCCGGCGCCGTCAGCACCGCCATCGCCTCCGCGTCCCGCAAGATGCCGGAGACACGGGCGAGTTGGCGGCCCTGGTCGGTGGGCAGCGGCGCCGGTACGGCCACCGCACCGGCGTACAGACACCCGAGGAAGGCCGCGACGAACCCGGTGCCCGGCGGGTGGAGCAGCAGCACCTGGCGGCCGACGGCGTCCTGGGCGCGCAGCCAGGACGCGATCCGGCGGGCGCGGGTGTCGAGTTCGGCGTAGGTGACGCGCTCGGGCGGTGACCCCGCTGTGTCGTCGCGCAGATAGACCAGGGCGTCCCGGTGCGCCTGGGCGGCGGTGTTCTCCAGGAGGACACCGGTGAAGGTGTCCCTCGTCCCGTTCCCCGGAGTGCTCCTGTTGCTCATCGGGTCGTCCCCCTCAGCGTGATGTGTGCCGGGACCTCGGGCAGGACGAGGAGCGGGTGCCGGAAGACGGCGGTCGTCCCATCCGTCCCGTCCGACTTATCCGCCTTGCCCGTCCCGTCCGTCGCTTCGAAACCGAGCGTGGGATACAGCTCCCGGACCCTGCCGTTCCTCGCCGACGGCCGATAGCGGCCGTACACCGCCGGGGCACCCGCCGCCTTGGCTCCCTCCAACAGGGCCGCGAACAGGGCCTGTTCGATGCCCCGGCCGAAGACCCGGCAGCTCAGCAGGGCGTTCTCGATGTGCCATCCGGTCGCCGGATCACGGTGGACGAACACCGCGCCGACCAGGCCGTTGTCACCGAACTTGTCGCGTGCCCCGACCGTCAGGACCAGTCCGCCGGGCGCGTCCGCGTACTCCCGTACCTCCGGGGCCGACATCCGGCGGGTGGTGAGGTTGAACTGGTTGGTGCGCTGGGTCAGTTGGGCCGTCCGGGCGAGCTGGTCGGGTCGCAGCGGGGCGAGTTCGACCACCACACCGAGCTGCGCGAGGTACTCCTCGTACGACTGCGCTCCCTCCCGCAGCCGCTGCCGGTCGCCCTCGCTGCGGTACTGGGCCGCCCGCCGCAGATCGGTGTCGGTCAGCTCCGGTACGTCGAACCAGCCGTCGGCGAGGAGGCGTTCGGCGTGCAGCGCGGGCTCGTCGTCCAGCGGGACGAGTGCCACGGCGGGCAGGGCGCCGGCCACCTGGCCGCGCTCGAACGCCGAGTCGTCGGCGAGGACCAGACTGTCGGTCCCCAGGTTCAGCCGGTCGGCGATCTCCCGCAGCCCCGCGTCCTTCGGACCCCAACTCGCCTGCACCTGGACGAAATCAGGCTCGCGCAGCACCATGTCCGGGTGCTCGCGCAACACGGTGAGCAACGGCTCCGGGTCGTTCTTCGAACACACGGCGAGCAGGACACCCTGCGCGGCCAGCTGTCGTACCACCCGCTGGAACCCGCCGAAGGCCTCCCCGCGGATCGTCCCGGCCGCCGCGATCCCCTCCGGGCCGACATCGCCGAGGATCCCGTCCCAGAGGGTCTGGTCGGCGTCCAGGACCAGCACCTTCCGCGTCCGGCCGCGCAGCGCACGGGCCAGATGACCGACCTCGCGGGCGTACCGGGCGAGCAGCTCGGCACCCAGCCGGGCCTTGGCATACGCAGCGAGCCGGGCGTCATGCACCGGGCCGCCGGCGGCGACGAGCGGGTCGAGGTCGACGACGTGGGTACGCGGGTACCGCAGCGCGAGACGGAGCACACCCGCGTTGAACTCCCGCCACAGCGCGCCGAGTTCGGCGCGGACGCGCAGGTCCACGAGCTGGTGGGTGTGCGTGTGGAGCAGCGGAAGCGTGTTCAGCACCAGCAGTCCGGACGCGTGGTCGCCGTGGCGGGCGGCGAGCGAGTCCAGGCGGGCGAGCAGATCGGCGGCGGCCGAGGCCGCGTCGGCGACCGTCCAGGGCAGGGGCAAGAGGTCGAAGAGGACCGAGGCGTCCAGGACGCAGAGGGCGAGCGCGGTCGTTGGTGCGTAGAGCGTGCTGCCGATGTCGAGGAGATCGCGCTCCCAGGCGCCGAAGTCCCCGGTGACGGCGTCGAGTTGGAGTCCGTGGCGGGCGAACTCGGCGGTGAGGGAGGCGGCGAGGCCGTCCAAGGTGCCGCTGCCGGAGATCGTGACGGTGACCCGGTCCTCCTCGTGGGGCGCGGCATCGCGCGTAGGTTCGAGGCGGGTGAGGATGCGGGCGGCCGACTGGAGGGCGCCGAACGGGTCGGGGCCCGCGGCGAGTTCCGCGAGGAGCGCGGGCACCTCGGGTGTGTACCGCCGCAGCGAGCGCAGCCGGTCGAGTGGGTCGGTGGTCATGGCCGGGAGCCTGCGGACCCCGCCTTAAGCCGGTCTTGTGCAAGACCCGCCCAAGACCGGCTTAAGGCCGGGCTGCGAAACCGGGAGCCTGCCCGACCACCAGAAGCTCCGCAGCCATCCGCTTGGGGGAGTTCCATGACGAGCCAGCCGACCCAGACGCACCGAACACCCCAAAGGATGCAGACGTCCGTGTGCGTGGTCGGCGGCGGGCCCGCCGGGCTCACGCTCGCCGTCGAACTGGCCCGGCGGAACGTCCCCGTCGTCGTGCTGGAGGCCAGCGCCCACTTCAACCGCTCTTTCCGGGGCGAGTCGGTCTCCCCGGACTCGGTCTGGCTGCTGGACCGGCTCGGACTGCTCGACCGGCTGGACGGCACGTACGTGCAGATGCACCGGATGGAGATCGACGACTCCGGACACACCGTGTTCCAGGCCGAGTTCGCCGACTTCCGCTACCCGCACCCCTTCCCCGTCGAGCTGCCGCAGCCCGCCCTGCTCGCCGCCCTCGCCGAGACCGGCGCCGCACACCCCTGCTTCCGGCTCGTCCAGGGGGCCACCGCGACCGCCCTCCTGCGCGACGCCGAGGGCACGGTCACCGGGGTGCGGGCCCGGACCTCCGACGGCGAGACGGAGATCCGGGCGGCGCTGACGGTCGCCGCCGACGGGCGCTTCAGCAAGGTCCGCGAGATGTCCGGGCTCACCTACCGGAAGGTCCCGCTGGAACGGGACGTCATCTGGCTCAAGTTGCCTTTTCCGTACGGGGATTGGGACGACCGTACGTACCGGGTGCGCATCCGGGGTGATCAGCACGGGCTGTTCATCCCGACCCGGCCCGACAGTGTCCGCGTCGGCTTCAACATCCCCAAGGGCGGGCTGCGGGAGATGCGGGCGCAGGGACTGCCCGCGCTGTACGAGCGGCTCGACCTGCTGGCGCCCGAACTGTCGAAGGCCGTACGGGAGTCGGTGCACAGCTGGTCGGACACTTCGATGCTGGACATCTTCACGACGGTCGTTCCGCGCTGGTCGATGCCCGGGCTGACGCTCATCGGCGACGCCGCCCACACGCTCACCCCGATCCTCGGGCAAGGCGTCAACCACGCGATCATCGACGCGGTGACGCTCGCTCCGCTGGTCGAACGGGCGTTGGGGGACGGCGGACCTGGATCGGCGGTGCCACTGCTCGCGGCCACCGAGGCGTTCCAGCGGGAGCGGGAGGCGTCCGTCGCCCGGTCCAGGGCCCTCCAGCTGCGCCAGGAGCGCCTGTTCACCCTCGACGGGGCACTGGGCTCGGTCTGGCGGCGGACCCTCTACCGCGTGGTGAGCGGCAGTCCGTGGCTGACCCGGAAGGTGCTCGCGGGCGCGTACTTCCAGTTGCAGGAACCGGGGGAGCGGGTGGCGAAGGTGCAGGCCGGCACGTGAGGGCGAGGTCTACGGGCGTGCTGTCGCCGGGACTTGGGGCCGCGCCGCCGAGTCCGCTGGCCCACGGGCGGACCCGGATCGTGCTGCTCTGTGCCCTCGCTCTGAACCAGTTCCTGGTCGCCGCCGCCGGAGCCTGCGTCGCCACCCTCGGGTCCGCCCTGCGCACCGCCATGGGCCTGTCCGGCACCGCGCTGCCTTGGGCGGTCGTCGTCTATCTCCTCGTCCTGGGTGGGCTGTTGCTGCCGTTGCGGTGGCTGTGCGGGCGGATCGGGCCGTTCGGCGGGCCGTTTCTCGTACTGCTCGCCGGGCTGTGGATGTTCGTCCAGCCGTCGGTGGTGATCGGAGCCCGGCTGATCACCACGCCGGTGGCCTTTCTGGTGCTGCGCGGAGTGCAGGGTGCGGGCGCCGCAGCGCTCACCGCTGTCGCGCTGGTGCTGGTGGCGCGGGTGCTTCCGGTGCGTGGCGAGCGGGAGTTGGCCCGGTTCGGGTGGGGTGCCGTGATCGTCGCCGGGGTCTTCGCCGGACTGGTGATCGGGGATCGACTGCCGGTCGGCGAGTGGCACTGGGCGTTCTGGATGAACCTTCCGTTGGGGGCGCTCAGCGGTATGACCACGCTCGGGCTGCTGCGGGCGACCCGTGCGCGGAAGGCCGACAGCCACCTCAGGACGCCTGCGCCGAGCCACTCGTCCCCGCTCCCAGACGTGTGACGCCGCCGCCGTAACGCCGTACTAGACAAGCCACTTCGTCCAGGACCTCGTCCTCGTGCGAGCGCACGAAGAAGTGGCCGCCCGGCAGCGTCCGTACTTCGCAGCCCCGCCCCGCGAACCGGCGCCAGGCGACCATCTCGCGGACGCCGACCAGGGCGTCCCGCTCACCGGCGAAGAGGTGCAGCGGCACCCGCACCGGCGAAGTCCACGATGTGCGCCGGGAGTTGGCGTCAGCGCACACGCGCAGATCGTCCCGTACGACCGGCAGCAGCACCCGCAGCCACTCCGGGTGGTCGAGCAGCGGAGCGGGCAGGCCGCCGAGGCGGGCCAGGGCGGCGGCCAACTCGGCGTCCGGGGTGTCCGGGTCCGCGATACGGGGCGCTGGCAGATGCGGGGCCCGGTACGCGCCGAGGAGCAGGGCTCGAGGCAGTCGGGCGCCCCGGGACTGGCGGCGCAGGGTGAGTGCGTATCCGAGCAGCGCCCCCATGCTGTGCCCGTACACCAGATATGGGTCCGGCTGGTCGAGGAGCGGGCCGAGTTCCGCGTCCAACGCCCGGACCAGCGGGGCTAGTCGAGTGAACCGGGGTTCCCTCGCCCGCCCCTCCCGGCCCGGCAGCCGAACCGGGATCACCTCCACCGAGCAGCCGCGCTCCAGCAGGCCCTGCTGCCAGCGTGCGTACACCGAGCCCCCGGCCCCGGCGTATGGCAGACAGAGCAATCGGCAGGTTGGCGCATCCGGCGTCCGTGGCTGACCTGGCGTCCCCGGCTGACCAAGCGGCCCTGGCGGCCCTGGATGACCTGGCGGCCCCGGTGGACCCGGTGTCCGCGGTGTCGGCGGGGTGCCTGGTGTACCCAGTGTCACCGGCGTCACCAGTGTCACTGGCGGCACCGGTGTCACTGGCGTCACCAGTGTCCCCAGTGTCCCCAGTGCCGCCGGTGTCGGCGGGGTCCCTGGCGTCCCCGGCGTCACCGAATCGTGCCGTGGTCGACGAACAGGGTCGCCGCCGACAGACCGCCGTCGTCCCCGACGACCGGCGGTTCCAGTGCCGGGTCGCCCGCGAGCAACGCCCGGTGCAGCCGCTGGAGTTGGGGGGACGGTTCCAGGCCCAGGTCCGTGACACAGGCGGTGCGCAGCCGGCCGTAGACCTCCAGGGCCTGCCAGGTCCGGCCGCTGCGGTACAGGGCCACCATCAGCTGGCCGTGCAGGCCTTCGTGCAGCGGGAACCGGGCGGTCAGGCCGGTGAGTTCGCCGAGAAGCGTGCCGTGGCGGCCGAGCCGCAGGTCGGCGCCTATCCGGTCCTCCACGGCGGTCAGCCGCAGTTCCTCCAGACGAAGTACCTCGGCCCCCAGCATCCGGCCCGGAGTCACATCGGCGAGCGCCGGTCCGCGCCACAACAACAGGGCCCGCTCCAGGAGTTGGGAGGCTGCGGCGGCGTCCCCCGCCTCCAGTGCTGTCCGGCCCTGCCGGGCGAGCCGTTCGAAGCGGGCCGCGTCCGTGCCGTCCGGCGGCGCGTCGAGTACGTAACCGGTGTGCCGTCGGCCGAGCACCTCCCGGGGGCCGCGGTCCGGTGCGGGGCCGAGCGCGGCCTGGATCATGCGGCGCAGCTGTTTGACGTACGTGTGCAGGGTCGCGGCGGCGCTGCGTGGCGGGCCGTCGCCCCACAGCTCGTCCGCCAGGGCCGAAACGCTCACCTCCCGGCCCGAGTTGAGGGCCAGCAGGGCCAGGACCTGGCGTGGTTTGGCCGCGCTCGGCACCACGGAGGTCTGGCCCAGCCGTGCCGTGAGCGGCCCGAGTACGGAGATCTCCAACGTCCGTCACCTCTGCCTCTTGTGCCTCGTGGATCCGGCTCCTTGCTCCCAACGGCTCACGCGCTGCTTGTCTGTCGCTGTTTATGTGTCGCTTACGTCCCTGTACAGACCCTCCCAGACTGACCGGACGGAAGAGAAGTGATCCAGACACGACTGCTCCATGAATTCATCACACTGTGTGGTTGTTCAGGGCCTCTCCGCTGACGGGACCCGGTGGCGCCTAGCATCCCCGTCTGGGGGTGGGCCGATGTCGGATGCGGCTGACCAGCCGGAATCAACCTCGATCGAGGGTCCGGCCGGTCCGCGGGTACCGCGTGTCGCGGGCAGGGTGGTTCTGCTCGCGACGAGCGGTCTGCTTCCCATGGGCGTGCTCGCCGTCGTGGCCCGGCGCCCCGGTGCGGTCGTCGGCGCGGTCGCGCTCGTCGCCCTGTTCGCCTCGTACGGGCTGCAGTTGGTGCACTCCGCACCACAACTGCGGTCCTTACGCGATCGGTTCGGGGGTCCGGCCCTGGCCCTTCAGGGAGGGCTCGCTCTGCTGCCGCTCCTCGCCTTCGGCTTCGACTGGCCGGGAATGTTCGGCCTTTTCGCCGGATCCGTGCCACTGGTGGTCGGGGGTGCGGTCGGTCGGGTACTGGGCGGACTGATCGTGGTCGGTGGTGCGGGTGTCAGTGGTGTGGTGCTTCAACAGGGGTGGCGGGACTGGGCGTTGAGCGGCGCGGCCACGGTGGGTGTCGGTCTCGCCGTGTACGGGATCACCCGGCTCGCCGATCTCGTCGTACGGGCCCACGGGGAGCGCGAAGAACTGGCCTGGCGGGCGGTCGCGCAGGAGCGGCGCCGGTTCGCCCGCGATCTGCACGACCTCCTCGGGTACAGCCTCTCCGCCATAGCGCTGAAGACCGACCTCGCCCACCGGCTGGTGCGGGGCGAACCGGAGCGTGCGCGCGCGGAGTTGGACAGCGCCCGGGACGTGGCCCAGCAGGCCCTCGCCGACGTCCGTACGGTCGCCCGCGGCTACCGCGAACTGTCCTTCGCCGTAGAGGCCGAGTCCGCGCGCTCCCTGCTCGCCGCCGCGGACATCAGGGCCGGTGTCGATGTGCGCTGCGAGGTGCCGGGCGCCGTGGGCTCGGTCCTGGCGACCGTGCTGCGTGAAGGGGTCACCAATCTGATCCGGCACAGCGACGCCACCCAGTGCCGGATCGAAGTACGGGACCTGGGCACCGGGTTCATCCGGTTCACCCTCGCCAACGACGGTGTCCGGGGCGGCCGGGACGCGCGGGACGGACGGCGGCCCGGCGGCCTCGGCAACCTCGCCGAGCGGCTTGCCGCGGTGGGTGGCCGGCTGACCGTGGGCATCGACGAACGCGGCTGGTACCGCGTGATTGCCGAGGCGCCCTCGGAGCCGGCCGCCGACCCGGGTGAACAGGTATAGGCAGACCCGGGTGAACATGCCTAGTGGGAAGTCTTATTGATGGTCCGTCATAACCAGCCGGCATCCTCCGCGATCCGTACCGCGTCCAGCCGGTTGCGTGCGCCCAGCTTTCCGACGATCGACGTCAGATAGTTCCGGACCGTCCCGACCGACAGATGGAGCCCGGCGGCGATCTCCGTGGCGCCCGCCCCACCGGCCGCCTGATGGAGGATCTCCGTCTCCCGGTCCGTGAGCGGACTCTCGCCGCTGTCGAAGGCGGCCAGGGCCAGTTCTCTGTCGAACACCCGCTCCCCGGCCGCCGCTCGACGGACGACCTGGGCCAGTCGTACCGCCGGCGCGTCCTTGAGGACGAAGCCGGTGACCTTGTGGTCCAGCGCCCGGCGCAGAGTGCCCGGCTTGCCCAGGCTGGTGATGATGACCGTACGGCACTCGGGCAACGCCTCCTGGAGCAGCGCGGCGGCGCTGATCCCGTCGAGGCGGGGCAGATGGACGTCGATGACCGCCACATCGGGCCTGGCGGCGAGGGCGGCGCCGACGATGGCATCGCCGGCCCCCACCTCCGCCACGACGTCCAGATCGGGTTCCAGATTGAGCAGGGCGACCAGTGCGCCCCGGACCATGGAAACGTCCTCGGCCAGCAGGATCCGTATCAACATTCCCCCCGGAATAACGCGGACGTCGGAAGTGCACGTCCACGATTCCGGGAGTCTATCCATCCCTTATGACCGATTCGATTGCGTGCGGCGACGGACACCGCAAAGCAGCCACATCCGACGCTAGGTGCGCTCCGCGCGATGCGAACCGATGAGCGACTCGTTGGTCTCCTGCGCCTCAACCGGAGCTTTCGCACCGGGAGTTGACTGCTGGTTCACGTTGTCGGCCGTAGATGTATCTATTACCTGGGGTGATTCGGCGGCCGTCTCGGAGAAGCCGATACGGCGGTGCAGCCTGCGCAGCGGCCCGGGCGCCCACCAGGTGGCGCGGCCGGTCAGCCGCAGTACCGCCGGTACGAGCAGACCGCGCACCACCATCGCGTCCATCAGCACGGCGAGCCCGACCCCCAGGCCGAGCATCTTGATGTTGGTCACCCGGGAGGTGCCGATCGCCACCATCACGAAGCCGAGAATCACCGCGGCGGCCGTGATCAGCCCGCCGGTGCGCCGGATGCCGAACTCCACGGCCGCCCGGTGGTCGTCCCCGCGCTCGTACTCCTCCTGGATCCTGGAGACCAGGAAGACGCCGTAGTCCATGGACAGCCCGAAGGCCACGCAGAACATCAGCACCGGCAGCGCGGTCTCGATGTCCCCGGTCGGGGTGAACCCGAGCAGCCCCGACAGATGGCCCTCCTGGAAGACCCAGACGACCGCCCCGAACATGGCTGTCAGGCTCAGCGCGTTGACCGCGACGGCCTGGAGCGGCAGCAGCAGACTGCCGGTGAGCAGGAACACCAGCAGCAGGGTCGTCACCGCGATCACACCGAGCGCCCAGGGCAGCCGCTCGGCCGTTCCGTGCTGGGTGTCGGAGAGCACGGCGGCGGCTCCGGTGACGGAAGCCTTGAACGGAACGGGAATTGACCGAATGTCAGTCACTAGTTCGAGTGAACTTGCCGAGGTGGCCTCGCCCTTGGGCAGCACAGTGACGTAGGCGCTTCGGTCGATGCCGGTCTGAGCTGCCTCGGCGGGCGTGGCCGTGCGCACGCGCTCGCCGTGCGCGTAGAGACCGGCGGGGCCTGACACCCGTACGACATCGGGGAGTTGGGAGACACTGCGGCTGAAGTCCGCGAGCGAGGTCGCATCGACCCGTGGCCCCTGCGCGAGCACCGCGAGAACGCCGCCCGGACTGCCCGGGAACTCCTCGCGGATCTGCTGCTGGACCAGATGCGCCGGGGTCGATGCTGGCAGCTGGCGGTCGTCGGCCGTGCCGAACCGCACGTCCTTGAACGGCAGTCCGAGCGCGATGAGCACCACCACCGTACCGACCGCGAAGATCGGCGCGCGCCGCATGACGAGCCGGGCCAGCGCCGCCCACCCGGCACCCGGCTCGCGCTTCGGCCTCGATGCCCCGCGCCGGGGCAGCAACCGGCGTACGTCGAGGGCGTCGACGCGATGGCCGAGTACCACCAACAGGGCGGGCAGCGCGACGAGCGAGGCCGCAGCCGCGATGAGGACGACCGCGATGCCCGCGTACGCGAACGACCGCAGGAAGTACTGCTCGAAGACGAACATCGAGGCCAGCGACACGGCGACGGTCAGCGCCGAGAAGAGGACGGTACGCCCGGCGGTGCGCAGTGTGGTGGCCACGGCGGTGCGGGGATCGGCGCCCGCCGCCAGTTCCTCGCGGTAGCGGCGCACGATGAACAGGGCGTAGTCGATGGCGAGTCCGAGCCCGAGGGCCGTCGTGAGATTCTGCGCGTAGACCGACACGTCGGTGAACCCGGTGAGCACGCGCAGGACGGCGTTCGTGCCGAGAATCGCCATGATCCCGACGAGCAGCGGCAGCAGCGCGGCGACGGCGCTGCCGAACACGAAGACCAGCAGTACGAGGGTCACCGGCAGCGCGATCATCTCCGCCCGGACCAGATCCTCGGCGATCACCTCCTGGGAGGCACTGCGCACGGCGGCGGGACCACCGAACCGCACCTCGACCGGCCCTCGCCTGCCCTCGTACGAGGGCCGCACCCGCTCCAGTACGGCGTCGACGGCGTCCTCGTCACCGGCGATGCGCGCGGTGATCAGCGCCTCGCCGCCGTCGCGGGCGCGCAGTGCCGGTTCCTGGCCGTCCCAGTACGAGACAACGCCGCCGACCGCCTGTTCGGCGCCGAGCCGACGCGCCAAGTCGTGGGCTTCGGTGACCACTTGGGGATTGTCGACGCCTCCCGTCGCACCGCGCGCCGACACCATCAGCAGCAGGTTCGGCTGCGAGGCGGGCCAGCGCTGCTCCAGCACCCGGGTGGCGTACGTCGACTCCGCCCCCGGGATCTGCGAACCCCCGCTGCTGAGCCGGTCCGCCACCCCGCCGCCGAGCACGGCCGCACCGGCGGTGAGGGCCAGCACGACGAGGAGCAGCAGCCGGGGCCGGGCCGCTATGGCCCGGCCCCACCTCCCCCCACCCCCGTCGTCCGCTCGCCCTGTCGTAGGCGGCTGTTGTGTGGGCCTTGCTGCCATCGGACTGCCCCTCCCGAGTCGGTGACGGGGCTCCGACGGTGACGGGGGGTGCTTAAGCGCTGGTTGCGGCCGGGTAGTTGGGGTGCCCGGTGCTCCGGTCGGCAACCGCCGTTTCAGGGGCGGTCGTTCAGGTACGCGCGCCAGCCGCCGTACGTCGTGATGTCCTCGGCGCCTTCGAGGGCGGCCGGTTCGCACAGGAAGCCGGGTACGTGGGTGCCGTCGGCGAGTTCGACGCGGCCCAGGGCCATCGGGCGGGGGAGGGCGGCTAGGAAGCGGCCGAGGCCTTCGGCGGGGAGGCGCCACACTTCGGCCTCGATGGCTGCTCCCGTGGCGTCTGTCTCGCTGACGTGGACCAGGCCCGGCTTGGGCGGGGTGGTGGCGAGGGCGTGCAGCCGGTAGACGGGGGCCGTCGTGGTCGTACGTTCCAACCGGGCTCCCAGGGAGAGGAGTTGGGGGTTGAGCGGCTGGCCCGAGAGATGCGCGCCGACCACCGCGAGGCGGGCCTCGGGCTGGAGCAGCCGGGCCATCGTGGCGAGCCGTTCGTCGGTGAACGCCGGGCCGATCAGCATCACGCCGAAGGGGAGACCGTTCACCTCACCCGCGGGTACGGCGACCGCGGCCAGGTCGAAGAGGTTGGTGGAGTTCGTGAAGCGGCCCAGGCGGGCGTTGGCGCCCAGCGGGTCGGCGGCGACCTCGGCGAGGGTCGGGTGACCGGGGGCCGTGGGCAGCAACAGGGCGTCGGCGTCAGCCAGTTCGGCGAGGGCGTGGGTGCGCAGGGCGGCGAGGCGCTCCTGGTCGGCGTAGAGCTGGTGGGCGGGGATGTCGCGGGCGCGGGTGATGATGCCGGCGACGGTGGGGTCGAGTGTCGCGGCGGCCTCCCCTCCCCCGGAGAGCAACTTGTCGACAAAGACACCCACCGCTGTGTAGCGCTCGGCGACGAACGCGCCCTGGTACAGCATCGCGGCGGCCTCGGTGAAGGGGGTGAGGTCGAGCGTGCGGACGGAGACGCCCGCGGATCGGAGCTGGGCCACGGAGGCCTCGTACGCCTGTGCCCAGCCCGGGTCCAGTTCGCCGAGCTGGTCGAGCGGCGGGACGGCGACGCGCCAGGGGCCTGGCGCGCGCTGGGGGAGGGGAGGGAGATCGCGGTCGGGCGGGGACGTCATGTGCGCGAGTGCCTGCTCGGCCTCGGGGAGTGTCCGGGCGAAGACGGTCACACAGTCGAGGGAGGCGCAGGCCGGGACGACGCCGGTGGTGGGGACCAGGCCTCGGGTGGGCTTGAGGCCGACGATGCCGTTGAAGGCGGCGGGGACGCGGCCGGAGCCGGCGGTGTCGGTGCCGAGGGCGAAGTCGACGATGCCGAGCGCTACCGCTGTGGCCGAGCCGGAGCTGGAGCCGCCGCTGATGCGGGTGGGGTCGTGGGCGTTGCGGACGGGGCCGTAGGGGGAGCGGGTGCCGACCAGGCCGGTGGCGAACTGGTCGAGGTTGGTGGTGCCGAGGAGGAGAGCGCCGGCGTTTCGGAGGCGGGCGATGACGGGGGCGTCGGCTTCGGGGTGGTAGGCGTAGGCGGGGCAGCCGGCGGTGGTGGGGAGGCCCTGGACGTCGATGTTGCCCTTGGCGGCGAAGAGCTTGCCGGCGAGGGGGAGGGGTTCGCCTGCGGCGAGGCGGGCGTCGATGTGCTTGGCTTCCGCCTCGACCTCGGCCTGGGGGCGTAGGTCGATCCAGACCTCGGGGCGGTCCACGGCGTCGATGCGGGCGTAGGCCATACGGACTCGGGTCAGGGTCGACATGTGCGTGCTCCTCGGTTGTGGTGGGTTGATGTGGGGTTTGTTTCGCCCCCGCCGCCCCTACCCGTCCCATCCTCGGGGGCTCCGCCCCCGAACCCCCGTATCGCGCTACGCGCTCGTCCTCAAACGCCGGACGGGCTGGATTGTGGCGGCCGGCGCTGGAGGGTGATGGCGGGGGCTGGAGGGTTTGCGGTCGGGGCTTGATCTTTCAGCACCGGCCCGCACCCCCACTCAGCCCGTCCGGCGTTTGAGGACGAGCGCGTTCAGCGCGATAGAGGGGGGTCTGGGGGCGGCAGCCCCCAGGGATGGGAACGGGTAGGGGCGGCGGGGGCGAGGAAACTCGGGGTCGGCCCGGCGCCTCAGGTGATCGGCGTAAGTACCATCAGCGCCGTCCCCGCCTCCACCTGTGCCCCCGGCCTCGTCAGGATCTCGTGGACCACCCCCGCCACCGGGGCATGTATCCGGGACTCCATCTTCATCGCCTCCAACGCCAGCAGCGGCTGCCCCGCCGTCACCTCGTCCCCCGCCGACACGTTCAACTGCCATACCGACGCGGCGAATTCGGCCTCGATCAGATGGCCCCCGGCCGGGACGGTCACCTCGGCGGAGGGGGCCGCAGGGCCCGTGTCCGCCTCCGCCCGAGTGAACTCGCCCGCCGCCTCCCACGCATCCCGCTCCGTCGAGAACGCCGCCCCCTGACGCGAGCGGAACTCCGCGATCGAGTCCGCGTTCTCCGCCAGGAAACCCTCGTACTCCGCCAGGGAGAAGACGCCCTCCTCGATGCGGGGCACGAAGCGGCCCGATGTGATGTCCGCGCGCAGTTCCAGGAGTTCGTCCGGCTCGACGGCGTACCACTTGATGCGGTCGAAGAACCGCAGCAGCCACGGCGACCCCGGCTCGAACGCGCCGCGCTGCTGCCAGCCCGACCACACCTGGGTCGTACGGCCGACGAACTGGTAACCGCCCGGGCCCTCCATGCCGTAGATGCAGAGGTAGGCGCCGCCGATGCCGACCGAGTTCTCCGCCGTCCAGGTGCGGGCCGGGTTGTACTTCGTCGTCACCAGGCGGTGGCGGGGGTCCAGGGGGGTGGCGACGGGTGCGCCCAAGTAGACGTCCCCCAGGCCCAGTACGAGGTACTCCGCCTCGAAAACCGTGCGGTACACGTCGTCCACCGAGGCCAGGCCGTTCACCCGGCGGATGAACTCGATGTTCCACGGGCACCAGGGGGCGTCGTCGCGGACGCCCGCCATGTAGCGGGCGATCGCCTCACGGGTCGCCGGGTCGTCCCAGGAGAGGGGGAGGTGGACCGTCCGGGAGGGCACCGTCAGTCGGTCCGCCGGGGGCATGTTCGTCGCGATCTCCCGTACAGCAGTCAGGAGTTCGGACTGGGGGAGCACTGTCGGGTTCGCCTGGATCTGGAGTGAGCGGATGCCCGGCGTCAGGTCCGTCACGCCCTCCAGGTCCAGCTCCGTCACCGCCTCCATCAGCGCGTGGACACGCATCCGAAGCGCCAAGTCCAGCTGCATCGGCCCGAATTCGACCAGAAGGTTGTCGTCGCCGCTGCGGCGGTACGTGATGTCGCCATCCCGGGCCAGTACGCCGCCGTCCACAATTGCCGCTCGCCGCACGCCCGTTGTGTCCACGGGTGCGAAGCGGACCGTGTCGCCGGGGCGCAGCTGGCCCAGCTTCCAGCGCTCCGTGCTGATGATCGTCGCCGGGCACACGAAGCCGCCGAGTGAGGGGCCGTCCGGGCCCAGCAGGACCGGCATGTCGCCCGTGTAGTCGACGGCGCCCACGGAGTACGGCGTGTCGTGGATGTTGGACGGGTGCAGGCCCGCCTCACCGCCGTCGGTGCGCGCCCAGCGGGGCTTGGGGCCGACCAGCCGTACCCCGGTGCGGGCCGAGTTGAAGTGGACCTTCCAGTCGGCCGCGTAGAAGTCGTGGATGTCCTCCTCGGTGAAGAACTCCGGTGCCGCGTGCGGGCCTTCGACCGCCGCGATGTGCCAGGGGGACGCGAACTCCGGGCGGTCGGCGGGGGGAACAGGGGCTCCTGACTCCGTCATCGTCCCGCCGTGCAGGACATCCCCCGTGCGCAGCGTCCGGCCCCCGTGCCCGCCGAACCTGCCCAGCGTGAAGGTGGCCGCGCTGCCGAGGAACGGCGGCACGTCCAGGCCGCCGCCCGCGAACAGGACGTACGTCCGCAGGCCCTGTTCGGTCGGGGCGCCGACCTGCAGTACTCCACCCGCCGGTACCGTCACCGGCTCCCACTGCGCGACCGGCGTGCCGTCGAGCGTGACGGGCGCCGGAGCCCCGGTCACGCACACCGTCGTGGGGTGGGTGAACCTCAACGCAGGGCCCTGCAGGGTGCATTCGAGGCCTGGGGCACCCTCGTCGTTGCCCAGGGCACGGTTGCCGAGCCGGAACGAGCGGTCGTCCATGGGGCCGCACGGCGGGACGCCCACCTGCCAGTAGCCGGTGCGGCCCGGCCAGTCCTGGACCGTGGTGAGGGTTCCGCCGGAGACCACCTCGATGCGGGGAGTCGGATCGCTCACCCCGGCCAGGGTCGCCGTCGAGTGCGTCGCGGCACGGAAATCCGGGGCTGCGAGTGCCGCTCGCACCAGCCCCAGGTTCGTCTCGATGCCGTCGACCCGGGTGCGGGCCAGCGCCTCGTCCAGTCGGCGCAGCGCGTGCGCCCGGTCGGAGCCGTACGCGATGACCTTCGCGAGCATCGGGTCGTACGACGTGGTCACCTCGGTGCCCGTCTCCACCCAGCCGTCGATCCGCACCCCGCCCGGGAACTCCACCCGCGTCAACAGGCCCGCGCTGGGCCGGTGTTCGCGGGACGGATCCTCGGCGTAGATCCGCGCCTCGACGGCGTGACCGCGAGGGGTGCCCGGGTCCCGTACGACGTCCCGCTCGCCGCGCGCCAGGCGCAGCATCCAGGCGACGAGGTCGACGTCGTAGATCTCCTCCGTGACCGGATGCTCCACCTGGAGCCGGGTGTTGACCTCCAGGAAGTACGCCTCCTCGCGGGCGGCGTCGTACACGAACTCCACCGTTCCGGCTGAGCGGTAGCCGACCGAGGCGCACAAGTCGCGGGCGGAGTCGGCCAGTTGGGTCCGGACGTGGGCCGGAAGGCCGGGTGCCGGGGCCTCCTCCACCACCTTCTGGTTGCGGCGCTGGAGGGAGCAGTCGCGGTCGCCGAAGGTCACCACCCGGCCCTCGCCGTCGCCGAAGACCTGCACCTCCACGTGGCGGGCGCGTTCGACGAGCCGTTCCAGGAAGACGCCCGCCGAGGAGAAGGAGGCGGCGGCGACGCGCTGCACCCGCTCCCAGGCCTCGGTGAGTTCGGCGGCCGACGCGCAGGCCGACATGCCGATGCCGCCGCCCCCGCCGGTCGCCTTCAGCATCACGGGATAGCCGATGGCGGCGGCCTGCTCCAAGGCCTCCTCCAGTGACGCCAGCAGGCCCGTGCCCGGCGCCAGCGGCACGCCCGCCGCCTCCGCCGCCGCCCGGGCAGTGTGCTTCGCGCCGAACAGCTCCAGCTGCTCGGGCGTCGGCCCCACGAACACGATCCCGGCGTCCTCGCAGCGCCGCGCGAAGGCCGCGTCCTCCGACAGGAAGCCGTATCCGGGATGGATCGCCCCGGCTCCCGTCACCTTGGCCGCCTCCAGCACCAGGTCGGCGTCGAGATACGACTCCTTCGCGGGCGCCGGACCGAGCCGCACCGCCTCGTCGGCGAGCCGGACGTGCGGGGCCGAGCGGTCCGGGTCGGAGTAGACCGCGACCGTGCGCAGGCCCAACTCCCTTGCCGTACGGATGATCCGTACCGCGATCTCGCCACGGTTGGCGACCAGCAGCGTGTCGAAGCTCATTCCGTGCCCGCCCCGGTGCCCGGCTCGGTACCTGTCCCGGTGATGGTCATCTCCACCGCCGTCGGGTCGAAGCCGTTGCAAGGGTTGTTGATCTGGGGGCAGTTGGAGACCAGGACCAGGACGTCGCACTCGGCGCGCAGCGTGAGCTGAAGTCCCGGTGACGACAGACCGTCGACGATGCCGAGCGTGCCGTCCTTCTCCACGGGGACGTTCATGTACCAGTTGATGTTGGAGACCAAGTCCCTTTTGCCCAGGCCGTGTTTGGCGCCCTCGGCGAGGAAGTTGTCCACGCACGCGTGCTGCGACCAGGTGTGGTGGCCGTACCGCAGGGTGTTCGACTCCTTCGAGCAGGCGCCGCCGACCGTGTCGTGCCGGCCGACGTCGTCGGCGACCACGGTCATCAGCGGCGTGTGCTCGTTCGACATCAGGACACTGCCCGTGGTGAGGAAGATGCCGCCCTGCGCGTGGATCGTGTCGGGCGCGCTGTAGCGCACGGACGTGTCGTGGGCGTCGTACACGAGGAAGTCGACGGCCTGGTTGCCGTGCAGGTCGGTGACGGTCAGGGTCTCGCCGGCGCGGACGACCGACGACCAGGCGGCGCGGGCGGGAACGACGGTCGTGCTCGTGGATGTGGACGTGCTCATGCGAGCCCCCTCGCGGCAAGGAATTCGGCGGTGTTCAGGAACGCGCGGCGGCCCTCGGGCGTGGCCTCCCACAGCGGGTCTCCGGGGGCGGTGGGTCCGGCGCGCCAGGCCAGGACCTCCAGCGGGGTGCTGACGTAGTCCTCGCGCGGGTCGGCGGGGTGCGGGACGTTCGCGATGAGCACCGTGATGTCCTGTTCGGCGCGCAGCGTCACACTGCCGCCCGGTCCGGCCGAGCCGGTGAAGTCGAGGGAACCGTCCTCGCGTACCTCCACGCCCTGGAAGAAGGAGAGCGAAGGCGGCAGATCGCGCGGCTGGAGGCCGTTCTTGGCGGCGGCCAGCTTGAACAGCTCACGGCCGGCGGGGGAGGGCGACTGCGGGGTGCCGTCGCCGTACCGGTCCGTGTTGCGTACGAGAGTGGAGGTGCCGCACAGCGCGTCGTGGCGCCCGGAGGTGTCGGCGATCAGGGTGGCGAGGACGCGGCCCTGGTCGGAGAGGAGCAACTGCCCCTCGCCGAGGTAGGCGTTCCACTGGACCTTGACCGTGTCGGCGACGTTCAGCCGCTCCCAGGGCCGGTCCGCGACGAAGAGCAGCAGATGGGCGCAGGCGTCGCCGCGCAGGTCGGTCAGGCGCAGCTCGGTGCCGCGGGCCAGCACCCGGTGCGTGTAGTTGCCGCCCGCCACCGTCTCGGCCCACACCAGATGGCCGGCCTCGCAGGGCGGCGCCGGCCAGTCGGCGGCCGGGACGACGGGCATGGCCTCGGTCCGGGCGCCCTCCTGGGCACGGGCGTGGTCGCGGGCTCCGTACGTGGTCGATGTCCCCATCGGGGTCCTCCGGCTCCGAAGTCGTACTGCGTGACGTGCTGGTTGTCGTGGCACTTGGTCGCGGCATCTAATTTCTGTCGCCCGACAGAAATTAGGTGGGCGGCGAGACACCGGAATTGCCCGTGTGTTTCCACCCCGTTACCGATTGCTCACGAAGATCGCCGGACCGGTCGGTATGCGAGGATCGAACGCATGGGAACGACGGGCGGGTCGGGTGGACGGCGGGTCGGCAGGCCGCGGGCCGCGCAACGGCCGGACAGCGGGGTCGCTCCACGAGCCGAACTGCTCGCCGCCGCCGCCGAGTTGTTCACCACCCGAGGCTACGCGGCCACCACCACCCGGATCATCGCCGAGCGGGCGGGGATGCGCCAGGCGTCCATGTACCACTACGTCTCCGGCAAGGAGGAGCTGCTCGCCGAGCTGCTGGAGTCCACCGTCACCCCCTCCTTGACATACGCCCGCGGACTGCTCGCCGACGACACGACCCCGGCCGGGGACCGGCTCTGGGAGCTGTGCCGCACCGACGTCGAGCTGCTCTGCGGCGGCCCGCACAACCTCGGCGGCCTCTATCTCCTCCCCGAGGTGCGCGCCGAACGCTTCGCCGGCTTCCACGCCGTACGGGCCGAACTCAAGGACGCCTACCGGCAGTTGCTCGCCGCTACGGCCGCCGGTGGGGCACTCGCCAAGAGCGAGCTGGATCTGCGGACGGATCTGCTCTTCGGGCTCATCGAGGGCGTCATCCTCGTACACCGCTCCGACCCCGAGCGTCCGGTCTCGGTCTTCGCGGAAGCCACCGCGGACGCGGCGCTGCGCATCGCCGGCATCTGAGGCAGAGGCGTCCCTGAGGGCTCCGAGGGGCTCGTTCACCCATCACGGTGAGTGGTTTTCGTACGCCTGGACGTCGTGACGCAGTGTGTGCGATTGCATCCGCAGCGTGCAAATGGAGCTGAGGGTACTCCAGTCGCAAGGGGCATTTCAGAGGCTTGCCGAATATGACACGGCGTTGATCCGGTCGGACTAAGCTCGCCCGCAGCGCACCAAGTTGGGATGTATTCGTGCGCTTGTTCCCAAAAATGCCGAAGATCCAGATAGTTCCCAGACGTACCCCACAGCAAGCTCCCCCAACCCCAGCCGACCTGTCTCAGAGGGCATACATGGTGAGTGTTCAATCGCCTCCCGGTGGCCGTGAACTTCCCTACGCGCGCGTGCTGTTGCTGCCTGCCATAGCGATGGCCGGGGCGACCGGAGCGGCCGGCGCCCTGGTGACAGGGCCGGCCCGCATCGCCGTCGGCTGGTGCGGGGCCGTCGCCACGGTCCTGGTCGTCGCGGTGGCCGCCGAAGTGGTCCGCCGCGGCCGTACCGTCCGTGGCCTGCGGGCCGAGCACGCCCGTCACACTGCGTATCTGGAGCGGCGCATCGCCGCCCACGACGAGGACTTCGCCCGGCTCGGCAAGGAGATCCTGCCGTACGCGCTCCGCATGATGCGCGGTGTCGGTTCACCCTCAGAGGTGATTCGCCAGATGGGTCTGGCGAACTCCCCGTACCGCGAACTCCCCGTACCGCAGAGCAAACTGCTGCTGCTCGTCATGGAGATCATCGACCATGAGGAGGCCATGCGGGACGGCTCGCAGCGCGCCTTCGTCAGCATCGCCCGGCGCGTCCAGTCGATCGTCCACCAACAGGCCAACGAACTCCGGGAGATGGAGGAGGACCACGGCCGCAACCCCGAGGTCTTCGACGACCTCCTGCGCATCGACCACGGCACCGCGCTGATCGGCCGCCTCGCCGACTCCATCTCCGTGCTCGGCGGCGGCCGGCCCGGACGCCAGTGGCCCGAGCCCGTCGCGCTGTACAGCGTGCTGCGCGGGGCGATGTCCCGGATCCTGGAGTACCGCCGTATCGACCTGACCTCCATCGCGAAGGTCCAGGTCGACGGCAACTCCGTCGAACCGGTCATCCACGCGGCGGCCGAACTCCTCGACAACGCCACGCGCTACTCGCCGCCCCACACCAAGGTCCACGTCACGGCGACCGAGGTGCAGACAGGCATCGCCATCGAGATCGAGGACGCCGGCGTCAGCCTCAGCGAGGAGTCCCGCAAGCGCGCCGAGGACATGATCGCCCGCGCCCAGGTCGGCTTCGACCTCAACGACCTCGGCGAGGCCCCGCGCCTCGGCCTGGCGGTCGTGGGACGCCTGTGCGAGGCGTTCAACATGCAGATCTCGCTCAGGCAGTCCGCGTACGGCGGTGTCCGCGCCATCCTGGTCGTGCCGTCCGAGATGCTCACCACCGAACCCGGTGTCGGTCTCGCCCACGGCATCGGCGCCACCGCCGCGCCCAAGCCCGAACTCGGCGCGGTGGAAGGCCCCAAGCGCCCGCCCAAGAAGCGCCGCCCCACGACCGGCCCGCGAATCCCGGCCTCCGTCTCCATGGAGGACGACATCCCGGAGGTCACCGAGTGGACCGAGAACGGCCTGCCGCAGCGCCGCAGCCGGGTCAAGACCCCGCTCAGCGAGCGGTACGCCCGGTCCAGGGCCGCCGAGGCCGAGATGGAGGCCGACCCGGAACTGCGGAAGCTGTGGGAGCCCGAGTCGCAGAAGAGGAAGGACAAGGAGGACGAGCCCCTGCCGGGCCTGTGGGTCGAGGCGTTCATGGAGGGACTCAAGGGCGACCCGGACCCCACGGCCTTCACCAGGAACCCCGACGACCCGACGACGTTCTCCGACCACCCGGACGACGCGCCCGACTACGTGTTCCCGGGCGACTCCACGGCCCCGGGCGGCCACCCGGACGACCTGGCGGCCTTCGGCGGCCACCGGGAAGACCCGACCGCACCCAGTGCGACCAACCAGCAGCCGGCCCACGCTGAGGCCGACGACGAGGGGGACCTCAAGTGATCTCGCAGCGAGCCAACTTCGACTGGATGCTCAAGGCACTCGCCGACGGCGTACCGGGTGTCCAGCAGATCGTGGTGCTCTCCGCCGACGGCCTGCGTATCGCCCGCTACGGCGGCGACCCCGACGCCGCCGACCGTGTCGCCGCCGCCTGCGCGGGGCTGCAGAGCCTCGCGGGCGCCGTCGCGCACGAGATCCCGGGCAGCGACGGCACGATGAAGATGGTCATCATCGAGGTCACCGGCGGCTACTTCTACCTGATGGCCGCGGGCCCCAACGCCTACCTCGCGGTCCTCGCCAACGTGGTCGCCGAACCCGGCAGCATGAGCCACCACATGCGTGACCTCGTGGTCCGGATCGGCGAACACCTCACCAGTCCGCCCCGGCGGAACGGGCAGACCGTATGACTCCTCCGCAGCGCCGACGGCGCTATCCGATCAAACAGGAACCGCCCCCGGAGCCGCTCCTTCTGCGTCCGGCCGTTACGGAGGCCGGAGCAGACCCGGAGGGCAAGGAAGGGGCGGAGGGCACAGAGGGCAAGGAGGGGGAGGGGAAGAACCCCGAACGGCTCTATGTGCTCACCGGCGCGGCCCAGGGCGGCGAGCGCGCCCCGCTCGACCTCGTCACGTTAATCGTGGCGTGCGCCGAGCCGCCGCCCTCTGCCCCGCCGGAGCAGTCGGCGCTGCTCCGCCTCTGCAAGGCCCCTCTGTCCGTGGCCGAGATCTCGGCCTATCTCAACCTGCCGTTCAGCGTGGTGACCGTCCTGCTCACCGAGCTGCTGACGGCCGAACTGGTCCAGGCGCGCGACCCGCTGATCCGCCAGTCGCTCGCCGACCGTTCCCTCCTCGAAGCGGTGATGCATGGACTTCAAAGGCTCTGACACCATCCCGGGTCCACGGACCGAGGACCGACTGCCGCACTCCACCCAGGCCGCGGTGAAGATCGTGATCGTGGGCGGATTCGGCGTCGGCAAGACGACCATGGTCGGCTCGGTCAGCGAGATCAGGCCGCTGACCACCGAAGAGACCATGACGCAGGCCGGCATCGGCGTCGACGACAACTACGGCTCCGACTCCAAGACCGCCACCACCGTGGCCATGGACTTCGGCCGCATCAGCATCACCGACCAGTTGGTGCTGTACCTCTTCGGCACCCCCGGCCAGGAACGCTTCTGGTTCCTCTGGAACGGCCTGTTCGAAGGCGCCCTGGGCGCGGTCGTCCTGATCGACACGCGACGCCTGGAAGTGAGCTTCGACGTGATAGGGCGCCTTGAAGAACGAGGCGTCCCCTTCGTCATCGCCGTCAACTCCTTCCCGGACGCCCCCCGTTACCCGGTCGAGGACCTCCGCTCGGCTCTCGACCTGGCCCCGGAGATCCCGATCGTGGAGTGCGACGCCCGACGGCGGGCCTCCAGCCGGGACACGCTCATGACGCTCATGCGGTTTCTGCACTCCTTGGAGATGACGAAGGCGTCGGTCTGAGCGCGGCGACCGGCAATCCCACCTCGCATCCCGTCTGTTTCCCCCTCCCAACAACCCATCTGACCTCGGATTCACTTCAGTTTCGGAGCGATCACCGTGACGCCTGACCCCCACTCGCTGACCGACACGGACGACACCGCCCTCAGCCCACCCCCGGGCTGCCCCGCCCACGGCACCGGCCCCGGCGGACTACGCCGGCTGTACGGCCCGGAGGCCGCGGACCTGGGAGCCGTGTACGAGAAACTGCGGGCCGAGCATGGCGCGGTGGCGCCTGCGCTGCTCCACGACGATGTACCGATCTGGGTGGTGCTCGGCCACGGCGAGAACATGCACATGGTGCGCAGCCCCTCGCAGTTCTGCCGGGACACCCGGTTGTGGACTCCCCTGCATGACGGCACGGTCAAGCCCGACCACCCGCTCATGCCGCACGTCTACTGGCAGCCCATCTGCTGCTACGCCGAGGGTGACGAGCACCTGCGGCTGCGCGGAGCGGTCACCGGCGCCATGTCGACCATCGACCACCGGGGCCTGCGCCGCCACATCAACCGCGCGACCCAGCTTCTCGTCAACAAGTTCTGCGAGGAGGGCAGGGCCGACCTGGTCAGTCAGTTCTGCGAGCACCTGCCGATGGCGGTGCTGTGCGAGATCTTCGGTATGCCGGACGAGTACAACGACCGGATCGTGGAGGCCACCCGCGACCTGCCCAAGGGCACTGAGACCGCCATCGCCAGCAACGCGTACCTCATGGACATCCTGATGCGGCTCACCAGTCGTCGCCGGGCCGATCCTCAGGACGACTTCACCAGCCATCTCATCAACCATCCGGCGAAGCTCACCGATGAGGAGGTCGGCCAGCACCTGCGCGTCGTCATGATCGCCGCGTACGAGGCCACGGTGAACCTCCTCGCCAACGTACTGCGGGTGGTGCTCACCAACCCGGGCTTCCGGGCGCAGCTCAACGGTGGCCAGATGACGGTGCCCCAGGCGGTCGAGCAGTCCCTTTGGGACGAGCCGCCCTTCAGCACGATCATCCCCTACATCGCCAAGCAGGAGACCGAGCTCGGTGGCCAGCGCATCAAGAAGGGTGACGGCCTCCTCTTCGGCATCGCGCCGGGCAACGTGGACCCGCGCGTCCGTCCCGACCTGAAGGCCAACATGCAGGGCAACCGCTCCCACCTCGCCTTTGGCGGCGGCCCTCACGAGTGCCCGGGCCAGGACATCGGACGCGCAGTCGCCGACGTCGGTGTCGACGCGCTGCTGACCCGCCTGCCGGACGTCCAGCTCGCCTGCGATGAGCACGAGCTGCGTTGGCAGGAGTCCATCTCGAACCGGCACCTGGTGGAACTGCCGGTGAAGTTCGTGCCGAAGGTCCAGCAGGACGTCACACAGCTCCCGTCCATCAATCCTGTGCCCTCGCAGCGCTCCAAGAACTGGCAGGTCGGCACGGTGGAACCACAACCCGCCGCTCCACAGCCCACGGTCTCGGACCCCACCGTTTCGGAGCCCACCACTCCGACCCCGGCGGCGACGGCCGAACCGGCTGCTCGACCGGGGGTGTTCCGGCGCATCCTGCGCTGGTGGCGCGGCGACTGAACCGGCCGGGCGCCGGGGCTATCCGGCCCACTCGTCGTACGACGACCACGCCCGCAGCACGCGAGGGCTGACGAATCGGTGCTCGCGCCCCGTGACCGGATCGGTGAACTCCAGGACCCGCGCCAGCAGTTGGAGCGGACGCCGGAAGTCACCGGCCGTCACGGGGCAGGTCACCACGGGGTAGAGGGGATCGCCGAGGATCGGCACCCCCAACGCGCTCATGTGCACCCGTAGTTGGTGTGTCTGCCCGGTACGCGGTGTCAGCCGGTACCGGGCACGCCCGTTCCTGTGTTCCAGAAGCTCGACCCGACTTTCGGCGTTGGGCTCGCCCTCGACCTCACGGGCCGCCAGGACCCCGCGCTCCTTGAGGATCCGGCTGCGCACGGTACGCGGCAGGGCCAACGAGGGGTCGTACGGGGCCACCGCCTCGTACTCCTTCGCCACGCGCCTGTCGCGGAACAGCGACTGATACGCGCCGCGCTCCTCCGGCCGCACGGTGAACAGCACCAGCCCGGCCGTGAGCCGGTCCAGCCGGTGCGCCGGGCTCAGCGCCGGAATGCCCAGTTGCCGCCGCAGCCGCGCCAGGGCCGTCTCGGCGACATGGCTGCCGCGCGGGGTGGTGGCCAGGAAGTGCGGCTTGTCGGCCACCACGATGTGCTCATCCCGGTAGACGACTTCGACCGTGAACGGCACCCGCTCCTCGTCGGGCAGTTCCCGGTGGAACCAGACGAACATCCCTGGCACGTATGCCGTGTCCCGTAGCACCGGACGCCCGGTGGCGTCCACGATCCTTCCCGCGTCCAGCATCCCGTCGATCATCTCGTCGTCGGCCGCGAGGCGGGCCACGAGATGATCCCGTACGGTCGCCCACGCATCCCCGACCGGCAACCGTACGCGCACGGGATCCACCCCGTCGCGCTGCGGCAGGGGAGAGGGCGGGGGCGGAGTGCGGCGTCTCATCACGATCAAGCGTACGGACGAAGCCGGGTGCGGGTGTGCCGACGGCAGCCGGCGTGGTAAAGGTCGCAACGGAACGCCTGGGCCGAAGAGTATGCCGATACCACTGGTCACAGGGCGCTTTCACAGTCCTGGGAGCAGACGAATGGTGCTTCGAGCGCTCCCGGTGTGCGCCCTTCCCGGAGGGCGTACGCCTGCGTCACCGTGGAAGCTATCTGGGCCTACGTCGCCTGTTCGATTACATTTGGGTGTCGGGTCGGCCCGGGGCGGGGCAGTGATCGCGGTGTCGGGCCGGTCAGAACGTGACTGCGTCTTCGAGGAAGGCGAAGTTGTCGCGACTGTCCGGGAGGCGAGGCCGTCGACAGGGGTATGAAGCACGCTTTGAAGTCGGCCGAGCAGTCCGCGCCCTGATCGAGGAGTGCAGGAGGTGCGTCATTCCTTCCTTCGCGCAGCCGCAGCACTGCAGCCCGTTCCTCGCTGAGAGAGGGTCTTCGTCGAGCGGGGCATCCAATGGCTGCCCGGCAAGGCTTCGACGACGTCGAGATCATGAAGATTGCCGAGGGAGGTAACAGCTCTCCCTCAATTCCCGAGCAATAAAGGGAACGCCATCCCACATGCCATCCCGAGCCTTCTATCGGTTAAGGAGCACTGTGAACAAGCGCGCAATTACGACAACGTATCCACGATCGTGGTGTGCCGGCGCGGAGTCCTCCTCCCCTGACCGGTATCAGGGGGCGGAGCGCGCCATGATGTCGTGGCTCACCGGCCGCGGGCTCATATCATCCCAATACTCTAGCGTGCTCGAACGGGCTGAGGTAGCTCGCAACTGCGCCAACTCCTACCCTTCGGCCACGGGCCCCCACCTGAATACGATCAGTAAATTCCTCGGACTCTGGTTCGCCTTCGATGATCCGGCGGAAGGTGTGGGGACGGGCGGTCGTGAGACCAAGGCCGGTCCGGCCCTGGTCGGAGAACTGGAGCGGGGGGCGCTCGAAGGTGATCCTTTCCTGAGTGCCTGGTGGGAATTGGGGCAGGATTTCAAGCACACGATGAGTCCGCAGTGGCGCAAGCGGTTCTCCGGCCACTTCGAGGCATGGATGTATTCCGTGGAGGACGAGGCGGATCTCAGCACACGTGCTCGCAAGGGGCAGCCGCCTCGGCTGCACGAGTACTTCCCTGTCCGTTCCTATTCGGTGGGGATAGACAACTGGATCGATCTTATCGAGTACACGCAGGGGCGTGAATTACCGGTCGACTTCTTCTCTGATCCCCACGTCCGGGAAATCTGGCAGTTGGCCCGCGTCCTGCACATCCTCGACAACGACCTTCACGGCATCACCAAGGACATGGACGACAGCTGGCTCAATGCCGTCTTCTCGATCGCGCACGAGCGAGATCTCTCGTGGGTCGATGGTGCCGCAGAGGCAGCACGACTCCACGAGGATCTCCTTGGTCGCTTCCTCCACATTGAGGAGCGCGCCCGCCGTCGAACAGGAATCGGATGGTGGTTCGACGCCCTCCATCACATGCTTGCCGGCCTGGCGGTGTGGACGCACAGCACTCCGAGGTACAGCTCCGTTCACCGTTTGAGGGGGGAGACGCTCGAAGTGAACGTGGTCTTCACCGCGGAACCTCACAGCTCTCCGCTGCCGCTACCGGTGGCTTGTTAAGCCGGCTCCCGCAGTGCCTGAGCGGGTTCCCCGGCAGAGCGCACCCGTTGGGCACGCACGAGTCGGTACAGCACCCCACCCCCCACCGTGCCCCCCAAGAACAACACCGTGAACCACTGGAAGTACCAGTGCCCGCCCGCCGGGTCATAGACCGCCGCCCGCGGCCAGGCCAGGTTGATGGTCATGAACAGGCCGTAGAGCAGGGCGAGGGCGTTGACCGGGATGCCCCAGCGGCCCAGGGAGAAGAGGGGCTTGCCCGTCTCGTCGGTGCCTTCGGTGGTGAACGTGCCCTTCACGCGTCGTAGGAGCAGGGGGCCCGTCACCATCGCGTACGCCAGGTACAGCATCACGATGCACGTCGTGCCGATGGCCAGGAACGCCTCCGGAGACGCGAAGTTGAGGAGGAGCAGGGCCGCCGCCAGGACGCCGACGACCAGGGCCGGGGCGTTCGGCATGCCCGTGCGGGGGTTGACCTTGGCGAGGCGGGCCGAGAAGGGGAGCTGGCCGTCCCGGGCCATCGAGAACAGCATCCGGCACGCCGACGTCTGGATCGCCAGCGTCGCCACCGCGATCGCCACCACCACGTCGACCAGCAGGGCACGCCCCACCCCGTCGCCGAGGCTGCTCGTCAGGACGTAGCTCAGGCCCTCGACGCCGAGCCGGCCGTCGGTGAGGCTCGGGGCGGCGAGCAGGCCGGCGAGGATGATCAGGCCGCCCAGCAGGCCCGCCGAGGCGAGCGCGGTCAGGATCGTGCGGGGCGCTGTGCGCCGGGGGTTGTGCGTCTCCTCGCTCATCTCGCCCGCGCTGTCGAACCCGATCATCACGTACGCCGCCGTGAACGAGCCCACCAGCAGCGCCCCGAACAGGCCCGACTCCAGGGCTGTTCCGGTGTGGAAGGTGATGCCCGGAGTGCGCTCGGAGTGGGTGAACAGCAGCACGATGATCAGGACCGCGCCGATGATCTCGGCGGTCACGCCGACCCGGTTGATCAGGGACATCACACGGTTGTCGATGACGTTCACGAACGTCGTCAGGACCAGGAGGAGCACGCCGAGGATCGCCGCGTTGGCCGCGCCGCTCGCCGAGGTCGGGGCCGGGTCGTCGCCGACCAGCTGGAAGCCGGACCAGATCGCGGGCATGACGACCTGGAGCGCGAGCGCCGCCGCCGCGACCACCACGATCTGCCCGATCACCATGATCCAGCCGGCGAACCAGCCGAAGGTGAGGTTGGAGAGCCGGGACGACCACTGGTAGATCGCGCCGGAGATCGGATACTGAGCGGCCAGCTCCGCGAAGCACGCGGCGACCAGCAGCTGGCCGATGAGCACGGCGGGCCAGGCCCAGAAGAAGACGGGGCCGCCGAACGCGTACCCGAAGGCGAAGAACTGGAAGACGGTCGTCAGAACGGAGATGAAGGAGAACCCGGCCGCGAACGAGGCGTACCGGCCGAGGCTGCGGTGCAGTTCCTGGCGGTAGCCGAACTCGGCGAGGGAGCCGTCGGCGGACGGCTCCGGCGGGTCGGGGCGTACGTCGGGGTCAGCGGTGGTCGTCACGGCGGGACCTGCCTTCGGCGCGGAATTCCTGTCGGGTGACAGAAATTAGGGAGGCGCTGTTTCGCAGGGATGTCGCGGCCGTATCGAGGCGGGGCCCAAGTCCTCACGTGCCGACGGCGACCGGGCAATCGGGCAACTGGGCGATGGGGCGGCTGGGCGGCTTGATGAGGCTCGGCGGCATGGTACTGGCTCGGGGGTCGTTCCCGCCCGGTGTCTTCAGGACACGGCGCGACCGTGGTGAGGGCGTGGCGGGAGGCATCGCGCTGGGGCGCGCAGCCGATCTCCACCCGCCGCCGACCGGACCGTCAACTGGGCGATGGGTGCGGGGAGTCCGAGGTTGCGCGACCACTCCGGCGAGGGGCGTCCGCCCGCCCCGGCCCTACTCCACTCCGGCCGTGGGCGCTCGACCGTCCCGACCGCAGATGCGCGACCACCCCGACCGGGGAGCCCCGCTCGGTCGGAGCGGCGCGTCGTAGGCCCGGCCTCTACGCAACCCGGACCGACGGGGCCCGGGTTCCTGCGGGCCCCGATGGCTCACCGGCGTGCAGGAAGCCGCCGGTGCTCAGGACGCCGCCGGTTCGGCGGCCTCCTGCTCCGCCTCCACCTGTGCGTTCCACTCCCGCTTCGATGCCTGCCAGCCGTCCTCGTTGTGGCCGAGGCGCCAGTAGCCGGAGATCGAGAGGTCCTCGCGCGGGATCTCGCGCTCCACCCGCAGCAGCCGGCGCAGTTCCTTCACGAAGGCCGCCTCGCCGTGTACGAACGCGTGGACCCGGCCCGCGGGGAACTCCAGGGTGCGTACGGCCTCCACGAGGGCCTCGCCCAGGGGGCGTTCGCCGCGGTGCAGCCAGTGGACCTCCACGTCGGAGTCGATCTTCTGCTCCTCCTCGGGGCCTGCGACCTCCACGAAGGCGTACGCCTTCGCGCCGTCGGGCAGCGCCTCCAGGGCGCAGGCGATCGCGGGCAGCGCGCTCTCGTCCCCGACGAGCAGATGCCAGTCGGCGTCCGGGTCGGGGCCGTACGCGCCGCCGGGGCCGCCGAAGGAGACCGTCTCACCCGGCTGGACGCGCATCGCCCAGGGGCCGGCCAGGCCCTCGTCGCCGTGCAGGACGAAGTCCAGGGTCAGCTCGCGCAGTTCGGGGTCCCAGGCGCGCACCGTGTAGGTGCGCGTCACCGGCCACTGCTCGCGCGGGAACTCCGCGCGGACGCGCTGCATGTCGAAGGGCTCCGGATAGGTGACGCCCTCGGCCGGGAACAGCAGTTTCACGTAGTGGTCGGTGCGGGTGCCGGCCGTGAACTCGGCGAGGCCGTCGCCGCCCAGGACCACGCGTTGCATATGTGGAGTCAGTCGCTCGGTGCGGACGACCTGCGCGGAGTGGGTCTTCGGAGCCCTGCGTTCCGGGCGCTCTGCCATGACGGCCTCCCTGTTCCCTTTGCTTAGGCTTACCTAAGTTAGCATCTCCCCCTTGGAAATCCCTGTCACCCGAGGTGTTTTGTTGCGTAAAGACGCCTCAAAAAGAGAGTGGTGTTCTCTGGGGTGAGGATGTTGTTCTCCCCGGGCGAGGGTGTCGTGCCTGATGGTGGGGCACGAGTACATCGTGCCTCGCTCCGGGGGAAGCGGTACCTCAGCTGCCCAGTGTCGTGAGCAATCTCTCCAATGACCCGCCAAGTCCCCAGCGGGCCGCGAGCGCGTCGAGCATCTCGGGGTCGCGAGGAGTACGCGGCACCGCCGTGTTGACGTCCGGCAGCGGAACATCGCCCGCGACCAGCACGACCTTGGGCGCGACCTCGACATACGGCCGTGACTCGTCGAGCCGTTTCCGCTGCGACGGCGTCAGCTTCGCCTTCGGGTCGTCGACCGCGGCCATGATCCCGGCCAGGTCGCCGAACTCGGCAAGGAGCTTCGCGGCCGTCTTCTCGCCGATGCCGGGTACGCCCGGCAGCCCGTCGCTCGGGTCGCCGCGCAGCAGCGCCAGATCCGCGTACCCCCGCCCGTCCACGCCGTACTTCTCGCGCAGCCACGCCTCGTCGGTCAGCTGGAGGGTGCCCACGCCCTTGAGCGGGTACAGGACACGTCTCCCGCGCGCGTCGTCGACCAGCTGATACAGGTCCCGGTCGCCGGTGACGATGTCCACGGGGCCCTCGGCGCGGGCGGTGAACGTGCCGATCACGTCGTCCGCCTCGTACCCCGGGACGCCCACGCGCGCGATCCCGACCGCGTCCAGCACCGCCTCGATGATCGGCACCTGCGGCGACAGGGTGTCCGGCACCTCCTCCTCGTCCGGACCGACCTCGCGCTCCTCGGCGACGCGGTGGGCCTTGTACGACGGGATCAGGTCGACCCGCCACTGCGGACGCCAGTCCGCGTCCATGCAGGCCACGAGGTGGTCCGGCCGATGGTCCCTGACCAGCCGGTCGATGAATTCGAGCAGCCCGCGCACGGCGTTCACCGGCGTGCCGTCCGGAGCCTTCACGGACTCCGGGACGCCGAAATAGGCGCGGAAATAGAGCGAGGCGGTGTCGAGAAGCATCAGTCGTCCGGTCACGCCTCGCATCATGCCGTACGCCACTGACAGTCACCCCGGGCCGCCCGCTCTCCAGGGCGGTGTTGCTCCCGCGAAGGCCTTGTGAACTGGCCCACTCGCCCGTTTGCCCACGTCGGACAGGGGCAGGCGCGGTCACGGACGAACCCGGTTGTTCGCGCAACCGACGTAACCGAAAGACACGACCGAAGAGCGCCACCGAAGTGCACGACCGAGGAGCACCCTTGTCATCCAGGCTTGAGGCCGAGCATCTGTACAAGGTGTTCGGCAGACGACCCGAAGACGCGGTGAAACGGCTCGAACAGGGAGCCGACCGCGACGAACTGCGCGACGACGGCATCACGGCCGCCGTCATCGACGCGTCCTTCACCGTGGAACCGGGCGAGATCTTCGTCGTCATGGGCCTGTCCGGCTCCGGCAAGTCGACCCTGCTGCGCATGCTCAACGGCCTGCTCGAACCCACCGCCGGACGCGTCAGCTTCGACGGCCACGACCTGACCGCGCTCGGCGACCGTGAACTGCGCGCGGTACGGGCGAACAAGATCAGCATGGTCTTCCAGCACTTCGCGCTCTTCCCGCACCGCAGCGTCCGCGAGAACGCCGCGTACGGCCTGTCCGTGCAGGGCGTGCCCCGCGCCGAGCGCGATCGCCGCGCCGACGAGGCGCTCGCCCTGTGCGGTCTGGCCGGCTGGGAGAACTCGTGGCCCGACGAGCTGTCCGGCGGTATGCAGCAGCGCGTGGGTCTGGCCCGGGCGCTCGCCACCGACGCCGATCTGCTGCTCATGGACGAGTCGTTCAGCGCGCTCGACCCGCTGATCCGCCGGGACATGCAGGACCAGCTCCTGGAACTCCAGAAGACCCTCAAGAAGACCATCGTGTTCATCACCCACGACCTCAACGAGGCCATGCGCCTGGGCGACCGCATCGCCGTCATGCGCGACGGCCGCATCGTCCAGACCGGCACCGCGGAGGACATCCTCGTCCGCCCCGCCAACGAGTACGTCGCCTCCTTCACCAAGGACGTCGACCGCTCCCGTGTCCTCACCGCGGGCGCCGTCATGGACCCGGAGACCCACGGCGACGAGGCCGACTGCGACTGCGCGACGGCGACGCCCGACACGCCGTTCAACGAACTGTGCGCGCTCAGCGCGCGCGTGCCCCACCCGGTCGCCGTGCTCACCGAGGACCGCGAACTCGTCGGTGTCGTACCGCGCCAGCGCCTCGTCGGCTTCCTGGGCGACCGGCAGGGGGACCCGGAACCCTGTACCGGCTCGCACGATTCGCGTGACGGGAAGGTGACCGCCCGTGCCTAGGATCCAGCTCGGCAACTGGGTCGACGACGGCGTCAGCTGGCTCGTCGACCACATGTCCTGGCTCTTCGACGCGATCAAGACGGTCGTGGAGGGCCTGTACGACGGCATCGACGCGGTGCTGACCGCCCCCGAGCCGCTCCTCCTGGCAGGCATCCTCGCGGTGGCCGCCTGGTGGCTGCGCGGCCTCGTCGCGGGCGTCCTCGCGTTCGCCGGATTCGCGCTCGTCGACTCCATGGCCCTGTGGGACAAGGCCATGTCGACGCTCTCCCTGGTGCTCGTCGCCACCCTCATCGCCCTGGTGATCTCGATCCCGCTGGGCATCTGGGCGGCCCGCTCCCGCACGGTCAGCGCCGTCGTACGCCCCGTCCTGGACCTGCTCCAGACGATGCCGTCGATGGTGCTGCTGATCCCGGCGATCCTGTTCTTCGGGATGGGCGTCCCGGCGGGTGTCGTCGCGACCCTGATCTTCGCCCTCGCCCCCGGCGTACGCATGACCGAACTCGGCATCCGGCAGGTCGACGCCGAACTCGTCGAGGCCGCCGAGGCGTTCGGCACCCCGCCCCGCGACACACTGCTGCGTGTCCAGCTGCCGCTCGCGCTGCCGACGATCATGGCGGGCGTCAACCAGGTCATCATGCTGGGCCTGTCCATGGTCGTCATCGCGGGCATGGTCGGCACCGGCGGCCTCGGCGGCGCCGTCAACGAGGCCATCGGCCAGCTCGACATCGGTCTCGGCTTCGAGGCGGGTCTCGGCATCGTCGTCCTCGCCATCTACCTCGACCGGATGACCGGCGCACTCGGCGCCCAGATCTCCCCATTGGGCCGTCGCGCCGCGGCGAAGGCCCGTACCGCGGGCACCGCCAAGGCCTGGAACTACCGCCCCCGCCCGGCGATCGCGCTGGCCGGTGTGCTCGTCCTGGCGCTCGTCGCGGGCGGCCTCGGCATCTTCGGCTCCTCCTCGCAGGACACCCGGGCGACCGGGGCAGCAGACGTGGGCCAGGGCAAGAAGGTCACCATTGGTTACATCCCCTGGGACGAGGGCATCGCCACGACGTTCCTGTGGAAGGAGCTGCTGGAGGAGCGCGGCTTCGACGTCACCACCACCCAGTACGCGGCCGGCCCGCTGTACACGGGCCTGGCGACCGGCCAGATCGACTTCCAGACCGACTCCTGGCTGCCCGTCACCCACGCCGAGTACTGGAAGAAGTACGGCGATCAGCTCGACGACCTGGGCAAGTGGTACGGCCCCACCTCCCTGGAGCTGTCCGTCCCCTCGTACGTGAAGGGCGTCGACTCGCTCGCCGACCTCAAGGGACAGTCGTCGAAGTTCAAGGGCCGCATCGTCGGCATCGAACCGAGCGCCGGGATGATGGGCCTCCTCAAGGACAAGGTCCTCAAGGAGTACGGCCTCGACGGCGAGTACGAGGTCGTCGACGGCTCCACCCCGGCCATGCTCGCCGAACTCAAGCGCGCGTACGCCAAGAAGGAACCCATCGCAGTGACCCTCTGGTCGCCGCACTGGGCGTACAACGACTACGACCTGAGGAAGCTCAAGGACCCCAAGGGGGCCTGGGGCAAGGGCGACGGTGTGCACACGCTGGCCCGGAAGGGCTTCGCCGACGACAACCCCGAGGTCGGCGGCTGGCTGAAGAACTTCTCCATGACGGAGGGACAGCTCACCGGCCTGGAGGCGGGAATCCAGCGGGCGGGCAAGGGCGGCGAGCAGGACGCCGTCCGCACCTGGCTGAAGGCGAACCCCGGACTTGCCGAGAAATGGGCACCGACGGGCGGTTCCGAGGGGAAGAGCGGTGCGAAAGGGGTATCGAACAACTGAGGGAGCCGCTCAAGAGGGGTGGGTCGAACCGGACGGCACGCGCGCGTGTGCGGGTGTCTTTCCGGCGAGGCCCACCCCTCGCGGCGTTTCCGGGCGGACGGACTTGTTCCGCGTACGAGAAGGATCCGGACAACCACGGAGCGCGATGCCATCCCCCCGGCCCGGCCGCCGAGTCGGCCGGTTCCGCTGGTCAGCTCCGCCGCACGCGCGCGTGGGACGGCGCGCGGAGGGGTCGGGCGGCCCGTCCGCTGGCGCGAACCGTGAGGGTCGGGCCCGACGCGGGGCGGCACCGATGTGACGGGCGCATGAAACGGTTTGACGAACATGCGTAGGGTGCAAGGAACTCATCAGGGAACGCGTCGTGCATGCTTCGGAGTCGATCTGGCGAACAGCCACCGAACACGCGGCGCGATGCGCTGTGATGGGACGTGTACACAACCGGGACGCGACGACGAGCCGAGGAGGGAGCCGGAGCTATGGGCGACCACAAAGAACAGCCCCTTCGGGTGGGCGCGGCCGTCCGGCGGCGGCGCCGGGCGCTGGAGCTGACCCTCGCCGTCGTGGCCGAACGCAGCGGCCTGTCGGTGCCCTTCCTGAGCCAGATCGAGAACGAGCGGGCCCGGCCGAGCCGCAGCTCCCTGGAGAAGGTCGCCGACGCCCTGCGCACCACCGCGGTCGAACTCCTCGCGGCGGCCGACCCCGCATGCAGTGTCGACGTCGTCCGCGCGGACGCCCTCGAACCCGCTCCTGACGAGCCCCGGGTTCGCTCCCTCGTCCGTGGCCACCAGCAGCTGCACGCCATGGAGTTCAGCGGCGACCACGACGCGGGCCGCGAATTCCAGCACCGCAACGACGAGTTGATGTACGTCGCCGACGGCGCCGTCGAGGTCGAGGCGGAGGGCCGCGCACACCGGCTCGGCCGCGGCGACACGCTGTATCTGACGGGCGGGGTACGGCACCGCTGGCGGGCGACCGTGCCGGACACCCGGGTGATCGTGGTGGCGGTGGCCGAACACATCGAAGCGGTCCAGGACGGCCGCCGCTGAGGCACCCGGATGCTCCGGTGCGCAGATACAGATACAGATATAGATACATGTGCTGAAATGCCCTTCCCTGCGGCACTTTTGGGCGGTTTGAGGATCACTCCCGTCCCCGTTGTCAGACCCTGCCCCGATACTGGCGACATGTCCGGCACCTCTGCGTACGCCTTCGACAGCGCCTCCGAACACGCGGGCGGCCGTTTCGACGCCCTCCAGACCTGCTACGACCCGGTGACGTTCGCGCGGCTCGCGGACCTGGGCGTCACCCCCGGCATGCGCTGCCTCGACGTGGCGTACGACCCGTACGGTGCCGTGCGCCGGCTCGCCGCCCTCGATCGGATGGTGCGCGCCCTGCGCCCAGGCGGCCGGCTCGTTCTCGACGAGTTCGACTGCGCCTGGGTGCCGGTCCTGTCGGCACCCTCGCCCGGGGCGGCCACGCTCTTCGAGACCGTCCACGACGCCCTGATCGACCTCCTGACCCGCGCCGGCGCCGACCCCCGCTGGGGCCTTCGGACGTACGGCGCCCTGCGCGCGGCGGGCCTGACGGACGTGGCGTCGGCCACCTGGGCCGGGGCGTGGCCGGGCGGCGGGGCGGGCGTCCGGCTCCACGCGGTCAACGTGCGCCAGGTCAGAGACCGCCTGGTGGCGGAGTGCGGGGTACCGGACGCGGACATCGACGAATTCCTGCGGCTGCTCGACGACCCGGCGTTCGCCGTCAACTCGTATCCATTGATCAGCACTTGGGGGACACGACCATGAGGGTGATCTCGCTGGTGCCGTCCCTGACGGAGGCGGTCGCGGTCACGGTGCCCGGCGTTCTCGTCGGGGTCACGGACTGGTGCAGCCATCCGACCGACCTCGGCGACGACGTGGTCCGTATCGGCGGCACCAAGAACCCCAAGGTCGAGCGGATCGTCGCGCTCGCCCCCGACCTGGTCGTCGCCAACGAGGAGGAGAACCGCGAGCCGGACCTCGCCGCCCTGCGCGAGGCGGGCATCGAGGTGCTCCTCACCGAGGTACGGGACGTGCCGCAGGCCTTCCGGGAGCTGGAGCGGGTGGTGACCGCGTGCGGGGCGAGCGCGCGACCCCGGTGGCTGGACGAGGCGGAGACGGCGTGGTCGGCGCCGGAGCGCTGGTGGCCGACGGCCGGGGAGGGCCGTACGACCGCTGTCGTGCCGATCTGGCGGCGGCCCTGGATGGTGCTCGGCCGGGACACCTTCGCCGGTGACGTGCTGGCACGGTTGGGAGTCGACAACGCGTACGCGGACCACGCCGAACGCTATCCGCGCATACCGATCGAGGAGTTGGCGGCCGTGGTCGCGTCCGGAATGGTCGTCCTGCCGGACGAGCCGTACCGCTTCACGGCCGAGGACGGGCCCGAGGCGTTCGAGGGGGTGCCCTGCGCGCTCGTCAGCGGGCGCCATCTCACCTGGTACGGCCCGTCCCTGGCCGAGGCGCCACAGGTGCTGGGCGAGGCCCTGCGAGCAGCTCACCGCTGACCAGCCCCCGGACGGTACGGACGGCGGCGCCGGCCCAGGCGGTGAGGAGCAAGCCGTACAGGGCGACGGCGAGGACGTCGAAGGCGACAAGCCCGGTGTGCCTGCCAAGACTCTCCGCACCCGTGACACAGGTCCCCACCGGGAAGGTGAAGGCCCACCACGTCATCGCGAAGCCCATGCCCCGGCGCCGGGCGCGCAGCACCAGCGCACCGGCGAACACGAGCCACAACAGGGCGAAGCCCATGACGGGGACGCCGTAGAGGACGGCGGCGGCAGCTGCGATGCCGTGCGGCACGGGTACGACGCCCGGGGCGTGGTCGGCGAAGTTGCCGGCGGCGGTGGTGGACTGGCCGAGCGGACCCAGGGCCAGGAACAGGGTCGGGGTGAGGGCGAGCGGGAGCGGGGCGGTCGTCGACACGAGCCGCGCGAAGACGAGCGGCAGCATCACCAGGGTCGCGAGCAGACTCAGCCCGAACATGGCCAGGCAGGCGTACAGGAGCGCCTGCTGCCCCTGCCCCGGCGGGAGATGGGGGAGGAACAGCGGCCCGAGCGCCGCGGACACCATGGGCGCGACGACAGGCAGCAGCCATACGGGGCTGGGGGCCCCGCCGCGTACGACCAGCAGGTACGGGACGGCGACGGCGGCGACGAGCCCGACGACCGTGCCGACGGTGAACAGGACCGCGTCCAGGGCCAGGGCGGCGGGGAGGCCGATCCAGTCCCGCCCGACGAGGAGGGCGCCACCGCCGACAGCGGTCAAGGCCATGGCGAGACAGCCGTAGAAGGGCGCGGTCGCCGGGTCGAGGAGGTGGGCGCGGGCCTGGTCGTGGTGGTGGGTCCAGTGCAGGGCGCGGGCGCAGAGCAGCGCGAGCAGGAGGGCGAGGGAGAGGGCCCAGACGGCCGTGCAGACGGTACGCAGTCCCGGGATGCCGTCCGCGCCGGGGAGACCGGCGCCCGCGGTGCCCACGATGGCGGTGCCCATGACGGGGGCGTACCAGTTGGGGCCGAGGTGGCGGAGGGGGCCGAGGAAGATGTGCGGCTGGGGGAGTGGGCGGGCGAGAGCGGGGGCTGCGATGGCCATGTCCTCACGGTCGCGCGGGGTGAGGACGGTCACCAGGGGCCTTGGGTGTATGAGGGCATAAGCTGGATCTATGGGTGATGTGGAAGGCAGGGCCGCCCGGCCGACGGGGGTCGCGCACCGGGTCCCCGATCTCGGCGCGATGGAGCTGCTGCTTGCGGTGGCGCGGCTGGGGAGTCTCGGGCGGGCGGCGCAGGAGCTGGGCGTCACCCAGCCGGCCGCCAGCAGCCGTATCCGGTCGATGGAGCGGCAGCTGGGCCTGGCCCTCGTGGACCGGTCGCCGCGCGGATCCCGGCTCACGGACGCGGGTGTGCTCGTCACCGACTGGGCACGGCGGGTCGTGGAGGCGGCGGAGGCGTTCGACGCCGGCGCGCAGGCCCTGCGGGTGCGACGCGACTCCCGGCTGCGGGTGGCGGCGAGCATGACGATCGCCGAGTACCTGCTGCCGGGTTGGCTGCTCGCGCTGCGCGCGCTCCGTCCCGAGACGGCGGTGTCGCTGCTCGCCGGGAACTCGGCGACGGTGGCCGAGCGGGTCCTGGCGGACGAGGCGGACCTCGGCTTCGTGGAGGGCACGGGCGTGCCGAGCGGGCTGGACTCGGCGGTCGTCGCGAAGGACCGGCTGATCGTGGTGACGGCGCCGGGGCATCCGTGGGCGCGGCGGCGGAAGCCGGTGGGGGCGGAGGAGTTGGCGGTGACGCCGTTGATCCTGCGGGAGGAGGGGTCGGGGACTCGGCAGGTGCTGGATACGGCGCTGGGTGGGTTGGCGCGTCCGCTGATCGAGCTGTCGTCGACTACCGCGGTGAAGGCTTCGGCTGTGGGTGGGGCGGGGCCGGCGGTGTTGAGTGAGCTGGCGGTGGGGGAGGAGTTGTCGACGCGGAGGTTGGTGTGTGTGCCGTTGGCGGGGGTGAGGCTGGATCGGGAGCTGCGGGCGGTGTGGCCGACGGGGCATCGGCCGACGGGGCCGGCTCGGGAGTTGCTGGGGTTGACGCGGGGGTGAGGTCACAGTTCCTTCGCCCCCGCCGCCCCTACCCGTCCCATCCTTCTGGGGGCTGCGCCCCCAGACCCCCCTTTCGCGCTGAACGCGCTCGTCCTCAAACGCCGGA
>NZ_JBIAQP010000035.1:0-60726 GCF_042889145.1 Streptomyces sp. NPDC002680 | reverse complement strand
CCGCGGGGGGGGGGTGTGGGGGGCGGGGGGGGCGCGGGGGGGGGGGGGGGGGGGGGGGCCCCCCCCCCCAGAAGGATGGGACGGGTAGGGGCGGCGGGGGCGAAGAAACCCCCCACCCGCCCCCACCCGCCCCGTCCTCCCGCTGGCCCCCGAAGCACTCCACCCCGAGACTGGACCCGTGCGCCCAGTCACCGCGACGGCCGCTGCCGTCACCGCAGCCCTGGCGGCCGGCGCCGCCAGCGTCGCCGCCGGCCGCTACGCCAGCGACGCCGCCCTCAAAGCGCCGCCGGGCAAACCCCTGCCCACCGAACCCCGACTCACCGTGCACTCCACCGCGGCCGGCCGCGTCACCCTCACCCGCGCCCTGGCCTCCCAGCGCCCCGGCACCTACGGCCTCACCGGCGACAGCTCCCACGCGGTCGTCGGCGCCGTCCTGAACCACGCGACCCACTCCGCCGACACCGTCGTACGCCGCCTCGAACGGGTCACCCACGGCTCCCTGGAACCCCGCGACAGGGTCTGGCTCACCCCGAACGTGCACGTCGGCGACCCCGGCACCGCCCTCGGACTCGACCACCACGACATCGAGATCCCCGGCGAACTCGGCGCCCTGCCCGCGTGGTTCGTGCCCGGGGTGCGCACCACCTGGGTGATCACCGTGCACGGCCTCGGCGCCACCCGCGAGCACCCCCTGAACGTCCTGCCGTTCCTGCACCGCCAGCGCTTCCCGGTCATCGACCTCGCCTACCGGGGCGACCCGGGTGCTCCCCGGCCCCAGGACGGCCTGGGCCACCTCGGCGAGACCGAGTGGCGCGACCTCGACGCGGCCATGCGGCACGCCCTGAGCCACGGCGCCGAGCACATCGTCCTGTACGGCTGGTCCACCGGCGCCACCATGGCCCTGCGGGCCGCCGCCCACTCCGCGCTGCGCGACCGGGTCTCCGGGCTGGTCCTGGACTCGCCGGTGCTCAGCTGGGAGACCACCCTGCGTGCCCTCGCCACGGCCCGCCGCACCCCGGGCGCGCTGCTGCCGCTGGCGGTACGCGCCGCCCAGGGCCGCACCGGGCTGCACGGCGACCGCATCGACGAGGCCGCCGACCCCGCCCGGCTCACCGTCCCGGCCCTGATCCTGCACGGCCCCGCCGACACGATCGCCCCCTGGGCCCCCTCCCGGCGCCTCGCGGCCCGCCGCCCCGACCTGATCACCCTGCACCCGGTGCCGAACGCCCCGCACGGCGCGATGTGGAACGCGAACCCGGCGACGTACGAGGAAGCCCTGCGCCGTTTTCTGACCCCGCTGATGTAGCCGACGCGGCCCGCGCGGGCGATCCGGTTGGCGGGGCGTCGGGTGGCTCCGCCCGCCGCCCGCCCCGTGAAACACCTGGTCCGCAGCGCCCCGCCCATGTGCCGCCCGATCGCGAACCTGATTCCGTTTAAGGCTGGACCACTGGCTTGAACAGCCCCCTCGGCCCCTGCCGAAACCCCCTGCCTTGGCCAGCCCTGTGGCCCGCCGTGACATTCCGTTTGGGTTTTCGGACCGTCAACCGGAAGACTGCACCCGTGACGTCCCGTATCCCGCGCGACTCCAGGCTTCGACTCGTCCGCCCGCGACCCCTGGCCGCCGCCCCACGAGCGATGAACCAGCGGCGCTCGCGCCGCCCCGCACCACGTCCGCCCGAGGGCACACCGGCACCGTCGGAACTGGCCCGAATGGCTCGTTCCGGTCTGGCCGGCGCGGCCCGCGTCGCCCGCTGGGCCGACCCCACCCTGCGGCCCGGCCATGACGGCGAGACCTCCGACGGCAGGGGCACCCTGTCCGACGCCACCGCCGAACGGGCCGCCGCCGAACTGGGGCTGACCCCGGATCAGGTCCGCCACGACTGGGACACCGCCCGGCTCGCCGGCCTCGTCGAGGTGCACGGCGATGTCGCGCGCCCCGGCTGGCGGCTGCGCGCCTGGAACCGCGACGACAGCGCCGTACTGCGCGGCTGGGTCGCCCTCTTCGACGCCTGGTCGCTCGCCCACCCGGAGGCCGCGGACCACGAGCCCGCCGCCGTCGCCGAGGTCGTCTCCGCGATGCCCCAGGTGCTCTCCTTCCTCCAGCTGTCCGCGGGGCCCGTCCCCATGGAGCAGCTCCTGGACCTCCTGGAGCAGCGGGTCACGGAACTGCGCACCGAGCGCTGCGAGATCCCGTACGGCCCCCAGCCCGAGCCGCTGCCCCAGCAGCCGGAGGCCGGCGCCGTCGACACCCCGCTCGCCCCCCTCCTCGACTGGGCCCTGCACGCCCTGGCCTCCGTCGGCGCCCTCACCTACGGCGACGGCCATGCCACGCTCACACCGCTCGGCAGCTGGGCGGTGTGGGTCAAGCTGGAGCAGATCTGCGTCGCCGCGCAGAGCCCGGCCGGCAACATCGAGCAGAACGCCGAGGACATGCTGCGCGGCTGCTCCCAGCTGCGCCCCAACGCGGCCCGCGCCGAGTACCGCGCCTGGCTCGCCGCTCGCCCCGTCGGCAGCGCCGTCGCCGAGCTGCTCGACGCCGCCCGGGGCGAGGACGCCCTGCTGCGCGGTCTCGCCTTCGAGGCGCTCCGCGTGGTCGGCGGCCCCGCCGAGCCGGATGTGCGCGCGGTGTCGGAGAAGACCCCGCTGCGGCCGTACGCCCTGCTGTGGCTGGCCGAGCACGACGGGATCGACCCGGAGGACGCCCACGAGGTGCTCACCCGCGAGGAGGCCACCTGGATGTGGGTCGACACCGCTGCGGCAGTCGCCGACCATGGCGAGGCGCCGCTCCTCGTACGTCACCTGGAGTCCGCGGTGCAGCCCACCATCCCCGCGCTCCTCGACGAGGTGCGCGCGGTGGGCCACCCCCGCACCGTCCAGGTCCTGGTCGCCCTCGCCGCCGCCCACCCCGACCCGGCCCTCGCCAAGGCCGTACGCCGGGCCGCCTTCCAGGTGCACACCGGAGGCTGAAGGCTCCGCCGGCTGTGCGGTTCGGCTGCCGCGGGCCGGTACAGCCCGGCCGGGCCCTCCCGGTGGAGCCACGCACGCCACGGCCGCCCGCCCTCTCGGGGGCCGCGGTGGTGCACCGGGCTTCCACGAGGCCGCTCAGCCCTGCCGCCCGGCGGCCTCGGGAAGGGACGGGATCAGGCCTGTATCTCGGGCGCGTACGTGCCGAAGCTCCAGATGTTGCCCTCGGCGTCGCGGGCCATGTAGTCGCGCGAGCCGTAGTCCTGGTCCGTCGGGGGCATCAGGATCTCCGCGCCGTGTTCCACGGCCTGCTGGTGGTGTGCGTCGACGTCGTCCACGACGATGTACACCCCGCACGGGCCCGCGCTCTTCATCGCCGTGTCGAAGACACTGCCGGTGCCCTTCGAACCGAGCATCACCGCGCCGTTGCCCTGCACCAGCTCGGCGTGCAGCACCTTGCCGTCCTCCCCCTCGTACACCGACGCCTCGGTGAAGCCGAAGGCCTCCGTGAGCTGCTTGATCGCCGCCTTCGCGTCCGCGTACACCAGCGTCGGATAGATGCTGGGACGCCCGCCGCCCGTGCCTGCCATGCCCATCACTCCCTCGCACCGGAACCGGAGACCGGAAGTCGGAAACCGGGAATATCAGCTGCGGCCAGTCTGGCACCGACCACTGACAACGCCCTGCCCGGAAGCCCGCCGAGAGGCCCGCGGGGAAGATCGCTCCCGGCTCGAACACCAGAACGCAGGAAAAGTGCTTGCACGACCCCGTTAGACTGGCCCTCATGGCCTGTCTCCTCGCGCATTAGACGGCGGGAACGCCCTCAGCCGTCCACCCCGCCAACAACCCTGCCCTGGAGTCTGTCCGTGATCTCCGCCTCCGGTATCGAGCTGCGCGCCGGCGCCCGTGTCCTCATCGAGTCCGCCACCTTCCGTGTCGCCAAGGGCGACCGCATCGGTCTGGTCGGCCGCAACGGCGCCGGCAAGACCACCCTCACCAAGGTCCTGGCCGGCGAGGGACAGCCCGCCGGCGGCACCGTCACCCGCTCCGGCGAGGTCGGCTACCTCCCGCAGGACCCCCGCACCGGCGACCTGGACGTGCTCGCCAGCGACCGCATCCTCTCCGCCCGCGGCCTGGACGTCCTGATCCGCAAGATGCGGGAGAACGAGCAGCGCATCGCCAACGGCAGCGGCGCCACCCGCGAGAAGGCCCTCAGGCAGTACGAGCGCCAGGAGACGGAGTTCCTCACCAAGGGCGGATACTCCGCCGAGGCCGAGGCCGCCACCATCGCCGCCGCGCTGAGCCTGCCCGACCGCGTGCTCGGCCAGCCGCTCCATACGCTCTCCGGCGGTCAGCGCCGCCGTATCGAGCTGGCCCGCATCCTGTTCTCTGACGCGGACACGCTCCTGCTCGACGAGCCCACGAACCACCTCGACGCCGACTCGATCGTCTGGCTGCGCGACTACCTGAAGACGTACCGCGGCGGCTTCATCGTGATCTCCCACGACGCCGACCTCGTCGAGACGGTCGTGAACAAGGTGTTCTATCTGGACGCCAACCGCTCCCAGATCGACGTCTACAACATGGGCTGGAAGCTCTACCAGCAGCAGCGCGAGGCCGACGAGAAGCGCCGCAAGCGCGAGCGGCAGAACGCCGAGAAGAAGGCCGCCGCCCTGCACTCGCAGGCCGACAAGATGCGCGCCAAGGCCACCAAGACGGTCGCCGCGCAGAACATGGCCAAGCGGGCCGACCGGCTGCTCGCCGGGCTCGACGCGGTCCGGGTCTCCGACAAGGTCGCCAAACTGCGCTTCCCGGAGCCCTCGCCCTGCGGCAAGACCCCGCTCATGGCGGAGGGCCTGTCGAAGTCGTACGGCTCACTGGAGATCTTCACCGACGTCGACCTGGCCATCGACAAGGGCTCCAGAGTCGTCATCCTCGGCCTCAACGGCGCCGGCAAGACGACCCTCCTGCGGCTCCTCGGCGGCGCCGAGAAGCCGGACACCGGCGAGGTCATCGAGGGCCACGGGCTCAAGCTCGGCTACTACGCGCAGGAGCACGAGACTCTCGACCCCGAGCGCACGGTCCTGGAGAACATGCGCTCCGCCAACCCCGACCTGGACCTGGTCGAGGTCCGCAAGACGCTCGGCTCGTTCCTGTTCTCCGGCGACGACGTCGACAAGCCCGCAGGCGTCCTCTCCGGCGGCGAGAAGACCCGCCTCGCGCTCGCGACCCTCGTGGTCTCCTCCGCGAACGTGCTGCTCCTCGACGAGCCGACGAACAACCTCGACCCGGCCAGCCGCGAGGAGATCCTCGGCGCGCTGCGCACGTACAAGGGCGCCGTCGTCCTCGTCACCCACGACGAGGGCGCCGTCGAGGCGCTCCAGCCGGAGCGGATCATCCTGCTGCCGGACGGCGTCGAGGACCTCTGGGGAGCCGACTACGCGGACCTGGTGGCCCTCGCCTGACGGGCACGGTCATGTGATCGAATCGCTGATCCACTCCATCTGGATCATTCGGCCGATCCGTGATCCATCATCTGTGTGAGATCTCCTCATACCGAGGTGTGTCCTACATCCATTTCACGGCCGGGCCCTTCATCGACAAGGGCCCGGCCGTCGCACGTTCCTGACCAGGCAATTCGCGAAACAACTCGTTCGGCCGTACGGACAACCCACTCCGGAATTACTAATTCCGCTTGTGGGGATGCGCTCCTGTCGTCAAAACCATGTCTCACGGACCTTGCCGAATGGGTGGCCATGAGGCGCTTGAGGGGTGATCATGAGAGGACCAGAGCGCACTTCCCATGAGGAGGCACGGGTGGCCGAGACTCTGAAGAAGGGCAGCCGGGTAACCGGCGCCGCGCGCGACAAGCTCGCGGCAGACCTGAAGAAGAAGTACGACTCCGGTGCGAGCATTCGAGCGCTGGCCGAAGAAACCGGTCGCTCGTATGGCTTCGTCCACCGGATGCTCAGCGAGTCGGGCGTCACGCTCCGTGGGCGGGGCGGGGCGACCAGGGGCAAGAAGGCCGCTTCGGCCTGACCCCGACGACTCGTCGGCTTCGATGGTGGCCACCCGGTCGGTCGGCTGACCGGCCGGGTGGTTACTGTGCAGTCACTTGGCTCTACTCGGCTCTGCTGACCGCACACATCGGAGGCGCCCCCATGGCTTCGCCCGAAAAGGACCCCCTCGGTCCCGTACTCGACAAGGACGGCGTCCGGCTCACCGTCGACGACTCGATCGCCACGGTGACGCTGACCAACCCGGCCAAGCGCAACGCCCAAAGTCCTGCTCTGTGGCGGGCGTTGGCGGAGGCCGGGCGGTCACTGCCGGGCACCGTGCGCGTCGTCGTGCTGCGTGCCGAGGGCAAGTCGTTCTCGGCCGGACTGGACCGACAGGCGTTCACGCCCGAGGGGTTCGACGGCGAGCCGTCGTTCATCGACCTCGCGCGCAGTGACGACGCCACGCTCGACGGCACCATCGCCGAGTACCAGGAGGGCTTCACCTGGTGGCGACGGAGCGACCTCGTGTCCATCGCCGTCGTCCAGGGGCATGCCGTCGGCGCGGGCTTCCAGCTCGCGCTCGCCTGTGACCTGCGCGTTGTCGCCGACGACGTGCAGTTCGCCATGCGCGAGACCAGCCTGGGCCTGGTCCCCGACCTGACGGGCACCCATCCGCTCGTCGGCCTGGTCGGCTACGCCCGCGCGCTGGAGATCTGCGCGACCGGCCGCTTCGTCGCGGCCGAGGAGGCCGTGAACACGGGCCTCGCCAACATCGCCGTACCGGCCGAGCGGCTCGACGACGCCGTACGCGATCTGTCGACCGCGCTGCTCGCCGCGCCCCGCGACGCCCTCATCGAGACGAAGGCGCTGCTGCGCGGCGTCCAGGGCCGGACGTACGACGAACAGCGCACCGCCGAGCGCGCCGCACAGGCCCGCCGGCTGCGGGACCTGGCGGGCGTCGGCGACTGATCCTCCGGCACGCGCGGGTGAGGGCTGGTCCTGGACGTGCAGGCGGGCACGGACACCGGGGGCCTCCGGCACGCGCGCGGGTGAGGTTGGGACATGCCGGCGGTGCCGAGGACGGCGACGAACCTCCGGCCCGCGCGCGGGTGAGGGTTGGGACATGCCGGCGGTGCCGAGGACGGTGACCGAACCCCCGGCACGCGCGCGGGAGAGGGGTTCGACCGGCGTCTGCCCGGGACACCGGCCGGTGTCCTCCCCTCACCCGCGCGCGGGTGAGGGGAGGCTCGGCGTATAGGCCCCCAGAATCAGGGTCGGCTGTCCACCCGCGCGCGGGTGAGGCGAGGGGTTCTGCCCGTCGGTAGTGGCCCTTCACCCGCGTGTCCGCGGCAGCGGGGTGTCGTCCGCGCTCACCGTGCTCCGGCCGGGGAAGCGGCCCGCGAGGTGGGTGTGCCGCACTACCGTCGGCACGGTGACCGTCGCCCAGAACCCCGCCCTGCGCTCCCTCGTCTGCCTCCGCTGCGGTGCCCGCCACCCCGTGGCGGACCTCCCGCGTGGCTGCCCGACCTGCCTTGCCAACGGGACTCCCGCCAACGTGGCCTGCGTGTACGAACCTGCCAAGGGCGCGTCCGGCGTACAACTGCCGTACACCGTGCCCTTCACCCTCGGTGAGGGTCGGACCCCGCTGTTGCGCGCCGACAACGACCTGGACGTCGATCTGCGGCTCAAGTGGGAGGGCGCCAACCCGACCGGCTCGCACAAGGACCGTTTCAGCGCGCTCGCCGTCGCCCGCGCCCTGCACGCCGGCTACCGGGCCGTCGCGGCGGCCTCCTCCGGCAACGCGGGCGTGTCCCTCGCCGCCTACTGCGGACGCGCCGGTCTCGGCTGCGAGATCGCCGTCACGGACGACATCCCCGTACGCGTCTCCACCCTGATGCGCGACCTCGGCGCCCATGTCGTCTCCTTCCCCCGGGCGGCGGCGCGGTGGCGGCATCTCGCCGCGCATGTGGGCTCGCCGACCGTGCTGCCGGTCACCAACTTCCAGCTGCCGCCGGTCGGCAGCAGCGCGTTCGGCATCGAGGGCTACAAGACGCTCGCCGTCGAGATCCTCACCGATCTGGCGGGCGCCTGGCCGGACTGGGTGGTCGTCCCGACCTCGCGCGGTGATCTGGCCTGGGGCATGTATCTGGGCTTCCGCGAGGTGTGCGGGGAGCGCCCGGTGCCCCGGCTGTGCCTGGTCGAGCCGTATCCGAGGGTGTCGGCCGTCCTCGACGGCGCCGATCCGCACGGCGACTTCCCGGGCGCGACCGCCGTGATGCCGTCCCTCGGGGGCAACTCCGTGGCGCTCCAGGCGGTGGAGGCCGTACGGCGTTCCGGCGGGCGGGCGCAGGTGGTGGACGACGACACGGTGACCGCCGAGACCCACCGGCTGTGGCGCACAGGACTGCCACTCGAACCGAGCAGCGCTGCGGCCCTGGTGGCGGTCGCCGACGCGCGTGTCTCCGGGGCGATCGAGCCCGGCTCACTGGTGGTGGCGGTGGCGACGGCCCACGGCCTGAAGGGAATGTGACCGACACCGGGCCACTGTCCGGACGCGCCCCCGCGCTTCGCCTGCCTGCCACATCCCCGGCGCGCGTCCGTCGGACCCCGCCTACTGTGGATTGTGGAGGACGACCGAAAGGGATGTACGGCGATGACCGACACGACCCCACGGAAACGGCCGGAGCAGCCCGAGAGCGAGGGCGGAGGCCCGACGCCCACCCAGCTCCGGAAGACGAACGTCACCAAGCGCGGCGGCGGCGACCCGGCAGAACGGGGACGCACCACGATCGCCGACGGAGTCGTCGAGAAGATCGCCGGGCTCGCCGCCCGCGATGTCCTCGGCGTGCACGCCATGGGCAGCGGCTTCTCCCGGACCTTCGGCGCGGTCCGCGACCGGGTGCCCGGCGGCGCCTCGAAGTCCGCCACCCGCGGCGTGAAGGCCGAGGTCGGCGAGGTGCAGACCGCCCTCGACCTGGAGATCGTCGTCGAGTACGGCGTCTCGATCGCCGATGTCGCCCGGGCCGTACGCGAGAACGTCATCGCGGCCGTCGAGCGCATGACCGGCCTCGAAGTCGTCGAGGTCAACATCGCGGTGACGGACGTGAAGCTGCCCGAAGAAGAGGAAGAAGAACTCGAACCCCGTCTGCAATGACGGATTCGGGGCATCGGCAAAGGGACTGGGAAGGAACCGGGAAGGCAGGCAGCATGAGCTTCGCCGTCATCGGCATGATCGCCGGAATGGCGCTGGGATTCGCCGGATACTTCGGCGGCTTCGGCGCGTTTCTGCTGGTGGCCGCCCTGGGCGCCCTCGGCTTCGTCGTCGGCCGGTTCCTGGAGGGCGACCTCGACCTGGGCGACTTCTTCCGCACCCGCGACGACAAACGGCGGTGAGGTCCTGTGACCGAGGAGCAGCCCGGGCAGACACGTACGCCCGGTACGGCCACGATGGCGGTGCCGCCGGGCGAACGCGGCGCCACCCGGATCGCCGACCGCGTCGTCGCGAAGATCGCCACGCAGGCGGCCCGCGAGGCGCTGGCCGGACTGCCCCCGGACGCGGTACCCCCGCACGCCACGGTCGTCGTCCACCACGACAGGGCCCGCGTCCGCGTGAGCCTCGAACTCCCGTACCCCTCCGACATCGGTGACCAGTGCGCGACGGTGCGTCGTCGGGTCGCTTCGCGGGTAGAGGCATTGGCGGGAATGGAGGTGCCGGAGGTCGCCGTCGAGATCGAGCGGCTGCACCTGGCACAGACGCACGGCGTGACACCGGGGAAGGCACGGGGGAGGACGCGATGAGCGAGCCCCAGGGCTCCGACGGCTCGGACAGCACCCAGCGACTGCCGGTACTGGAGAAGACGAGCGACACGGCGGCCGACACCACCGGACTGGGACAGTCCTCGTCAGCCGCCGCCTACGACCCCCTGCCCACCCTCGCCGCCGGGGAGGACAGGAACGGCCGCTTCTGGTCGGCGCGCAGAGTCCCCGCGACAGTCCTCGCACTGCTCCTGCTCGTCGGCGCGGGCGCGTTCCTCTACGACATCACCGCGGTACGGGCCGACCGCCCGGCCATGAGCTGGCGGAAATCGCTGGCCAGGCAGCTCGCGGAACGCCCGCTCGACGACACCTGGGTCCTGGTCGGCGCCGGGATCGCCGTCGCCCTCGGCGCCTGGCTGCTGATCCTCGCGGCCACGCCGGGCCTGCGCGGTGTCCTGCCGATGCGGCGCACCCACGTGGACGTCCGGGCGGGCCTGCACCGGGCCGCCGCCGCGATGGTGCTGCGCGACCGGGCCGTGGAGGTGTCCGGCGTGCAGTCGGTCCAGGTCAGGATGACCCGCACCAGGGCCGACGTCCGCGCGGTCTCCCACTTCCGCGAACTCGACGACGTACGGGCCGACCTGGACGACGTGCTCGCCGACGCGATCAGGGGCCTCGGCCTGTCCCGTCCGCCAGCCCTGTCGGTGCATGTCGGCCGCCCCGGCCGGAAGAAGGGGTGAGGACGGATGCAGCGCATCGTCAACCGCGTACTGCTGGGACTGGCAGGCCTGGCCCTGATGGTGACCGGCGGTTCGGTCCTCGCGATCGGCCTGGGCGGCAGCTGGCCGACCTGGTGGATCCACGACGACAAGAAGGACGTCCTGCTGAGCAACGCGGAACGCACCCACTACCGGGACGCCGGCTGGTGGTGGCCGACGGTACTCGCGATCCTGGCCGTCCTGGTCCTGCTGTCCCTGTGGTGGCTGGCCGCGGTCCTGCGCCGACGCCGCCTGACCGAGGTCCTGGTCGACACGGGCGACGGCGAGGGCGCCCTCCTGCGAGGCCGGGCCATGGAGAGCGCGGTCGCGGGAGAAGCGGCCCGCCTGGAGGGCGTGGCGCGGGCCCAGGTAACCCTGACGGGCCGCCGCACGGCCCCCGAGGCCCGAGTCCAACTCCTCCTCCAGCCCCACGCGGCCCCGGGCGACGCGGTGGTCCGCCTCACAGCAGAGGCCCTGACAAACGCCCGCGACTCGGCAGGCCTCAAGTCACTCCCGACAGAGGTAGACCTGAGGGCGGTAAAACACCGCGCGGAGAGGGTCAACTAGCAATCAGGGGCGAGGGAATTTGCCTAGGGGCGCGGGGAACTGCGCGACCAGCCCCCACGCACCCGCAGTCAAAAACGGCGCTCAAAACCCGTGCCGCATCCCCCCGTCAACAGGCACCATGACCCCGGTCAAATAGCTCGCCGCAGGCGAAAGCAAAAACGCGGCGGTACGCCCGAACTCCTCCGGCCTCCCATACCGCCGCAACGGAATCCGCGACTCATTGGCGACCCGAGTCGCCTCAGGGTCAGCCGACAACCCGTCCAGCTCGCGCACGCGATCCGTATCGATCCGCGCAGGCAACAACCCCACCACCCGAATCCCCCGAGGCCCCACCTCGTCCGCGAGCGACTTCGCAAACCCCGCAAGCCCGGGCCGCAGCCCATTGGAGATGGTCAGCCCAGGAATCGGCTCGTGCACCGACCCCGACAGCACGAACCCGACGACCCCACCCGCCTCCAACTCCGCCACCGCCGCGCGAGCGAGCCGCACCGCCCCCAGGAACACGGACTCGAACGCGGCCGTCCACTGCTCGTCCGTGCTGTCGGCGACGAACCCGGGCGGAGGCCCGCCCACGCTGACGAGGATGCCGTCGAAGCGCCCGAAGTGCTCACGGGCCGTCGCGACGAGCCGCTCCGCGGCCTCCGGGTCGGAGTTGTCCGCGGCGACACCCACCACCCCCGGGCCCAGGGCGGCGGCGGCCTCCGCGACCGTCTTCCCGTCCCGCCCGGTGATGACCACCTTCGCGCCGTCGGCGACGAGTTCGCGCGCGGCGGCGTTGCCCAGCCCACGGGTGGCTCCGGTGACGACGTACACCCGGTCCTTCAGTCCAAGATCCATGGTCCCTATCCTGCCTGGCCCCCGCCGTACAGGGCGAGGGCCGTGTTGACGAGCCCGATGTGGCTGAACGCCTGCGGGAAGTTGCCGAGCTGCCGGCCGGCGACCGGGTCGTACTCCTCGGCCAGCAGCCCCACGTCATTGGTGACACCGACCAGCCGTTCGAACAACTCGCGCGCCTCCTCCGTACGGCCGATCATGTGCAGCGCGTCCGCCAGCCAGAACGAGCAGGCCAGGAAGACACCCTCGTCACCGGGCAGCCCGTCGACCACGGGACCGTCCGTGCTGTAGCGGCGGACGAATCCGCTGTGCCCCAGCTCGTCGCGGACGGCGTCGACGGTCCCGACGATCCTCGGGTCGTCCGGCGGCAGGAAGCCGACGCGGGGCAGGAGGAGTACGGCGGCGTCGAGTTCGCGGGAGCCGTAGAACTGGGTGAACGTGTTGCGCTCCGGGTCGAACCCGCGTTCGCACACCTCCTGGTGCACCTCGTCGCGCATGGCCCGCCAGCCGTCGATGTCGCCGTCGCTGAGCTTCGGGTTGAGTTCGAGCTGACGCACCGCGCGGTCGGCGGCCACCCAGGCCATCACCTTCGAGTGCACGAAGTGCCGGCGTGGTCCGCGCACCTCCCACAGCCCCTCGTCGGGCTGCCGCCAGGTCTTCCGCAGGAACTCCATGAGCGCGACCTGCACCCGCCACATGTGCGGCTTGGACGGCAGTCCCGAACGCCGGGCCAGCGCCAGCGAGTCGATGACCTCGCCGTACACGTCGAGCTGGAGCTGCCGTACGGCCGCGTTGCCGATCCGTACCGGGGCCGAGCCGCCGAACCCGGGCAGCCAGTCCAGCTCGAACTCCGGCAGTCGGCGCTCACCGCCGAGCCCGTACATGATCTGGAGGTCCGCCGGGTCGCCCGCGACCGCGCGCAGCAGCCAGTCACGCCAGCACTCGGCCTCCTCGTGATAGCCCACCGACAGCAGCGCGTTCAGGGTGAGCGTGGAGTCGCGCAGCCAGCAGTAGCGGTAGTCCCAGTTGCGTACGCCGCCCAGCTCCTCGGGGAGCGAGGTGGTGGGGGCGGCCACGATGCCGCCGGTCGGCGCGTACGTCAGCGCCTTCAGGGTGATCAGCGAGCGCACCACGGCGTCCCGGTGCGGCCCGTCGTACGTACACCGTGCCGACCAGGCCTCCCAGTCGGCGACGGCAGTGTCCAGCGCCTCGTACGGGTCGACGAACGGCGGATGCTCCTCGTGCGAGGGATGCCAGGTCAGCACGAACGCGACCCGCTCGCCCTCCGCGACCGTGAATTCCGAGTACGTGGTGAAGTCCCGCCCCCAGGTGCGCACTCCTTCCTCGGTGCGCAGCCACACCGCGTCCGGCCCGGCGACGGCCACCCGGTGTCCGTCCTTCCGGCGCATCCACGGCACGATCGACCCGTAGTCGAAGCGCAGCCGCAGTGTGGAGCGGACGGTCACCTCGCCGCGTACGCCCTCGACGATCCGTACGAGATCGGGGGCCCGGTGGCGCTGCGGCATCAGGTCGGTGACGCGTACCGCGCCCTCGTCGGTCTCCCACTCGGTGTCGAGGACGAGGGTGCCGGGCCGGTAGGCGCGCCGGACGCATCGGTCGGCGCCCTCGGGGGCGATCCGCCAGTGCCCGTTGCGTTCGTCGCCGAGCAGCGCGGCGAAACAGGCGGCCGAGTCGAAGCGGGGCAGACAGAGCCAGTCGACGCTGCCGTCCATGCCGACGAGCGCGGCGGTCTGGTGGTCGCCGACGAGGGCGTAGTCCTCGATACGAGGGATGTGGGGATCGCGGTGGTTCCGGTGAGGGTGCACGTCGGGCGGGTTCCCTGCACACGGCATGCGCATTCGGGCGCGAACGTCCCGTCCCTCGCCGAGAGGTCTCGATTACGTCACACGGCGGCGGGCTCGCCGTCCGGCGACTCCTGTGACTCACGCTCCGCCGACTCGGCCGCGGCCTCCGCCAGGTCCCGGCGTTCCCGGCGCACCAGGATCACCCAGCCCAGGGGGACGGCGGCGGAGAACAGCCACCATTGGATGGCGTAGGCGTAGTTCAGTGCGGCGTTCTCGTTGCCGGGCCTGCCGAGCAGTTCGGGCGTGTCGCCCTTCGGCTCGGGTGTCGTCAGCACGATGTAGCCGCCGAGCACCTCGGCGCCCAGCCGCCGGGCCTCCTGCTCGCTGTTGATCAGCATGATCTGGCGGTCAGGCAGGCCCTTGAGGTCCTTGATGCCGCTCGCCGCGGTCGTCTCGGCGGGCATCAGCCGCCCGGTGACGGTGATCTCGCCCTTGGGGGGCGCCGGGATGCTGGGGAACGCGGTCTGGCTCGGGCCGTCCGCGGGGATCCAGCCCCGGTTGACCAGCAGGACCTTGCCGTCGTCGAGGACGAAGGGGGTCAGGACGTGGTAGCCGACCTCGTCGTCGGAGTTGGTGCGGCGCCGGACGACGACCTCGTCGTCGGTGTCGAACCGACCTTTCGCGCTCACCGTGTGGTATCGCTCGCCGGTGGTGACGGTGTGTCCGGGGGAGGTCAGCTTCTCCACGGGCACCGGCTCGGCGGACAGCGCGTCGGCGACCAGCTGGTTGCGGGCGGTGCGCTCTTCGTAGCGGTGCATCTGCCAGATGCCCAGCCTGATCATCGTGGGGATGAGGAGGAGGGCGACCAGCGTGAGGATCACCCACTGCCGGGACAAGAGGAAGCGGTACACCCCACTGACGGTACAACTCGCCCGTGGGGTGCATTCAGGGGGGTACGGACTCGGCTCAGACCTTGTCGATGATCCCGACCCTCCCCTCCGCGCGGGCGCAGTGCGCCCCGCAGTACCAGTGGCCGTCCGCCTCCACGCCCTGGCCGATGATCTGGACACGGCAGTGCTCGCAGATGGGTGCCATGCGGTGGATCGCGCAGGAGAAGCAGTCGAAGACATGCACCGCGCCCTGCGCGTGCACCTCGAACGTCATGCCGTAACTGTTGCCGCAGACTTCACAGGTCGCCATGCGCCACAGGGTGGGCCGTCGGTGGCGCCCGAGCGAGACCGTGCCGGGCGAGTCGGGCGGCAATCACCCGTCCGTACGGTCATCCCTCCGCCGCCGGTTCCACGTCCCGCAGCAGCTGACCGAAGGCCGCCTCGTCGACCACCGGTGTGCCGTACTGCCGGGCCTTGACCACCTTCGAGGTCATCGAGTCGGGGTCGTTGGTGACGAGCAGGCTGGTCAGCCGGGACAGGCTCGTCGCGACATGCAGCCCCGCCTCGACGGCCCGGTCCTCCAGCAGGTCGCGCTCGACCGAGGTGTCCCCGGAGAACGCCACCCGCATGCCCTGCTTCAGCGGCCTGCCGTCCTCGTACCGCCCCGGATTGGGGTACGGACACGCGGGCCGCTTGCGGGACGGCCGCCAACTGGTCGGCTGGTAGCCGCCGTAGCCCCCGGAGGCCTGCCGTCCGATCTGGGGCCGCGCGGAGCCGCTCACGGACCCCGACCACTCCGTCAGGGGCCGGCACTCCAGCAGTGGCAGCCGTACGCCGCCCCGGGCAGCTGCGTGCAGACTGGGCCGGAACGCCTCGGCGAGCACGCGCGCGTCGTCCAGGGCGTGGTGGGCGCGCTGCTGGACGACCCCGTAGTGCGCGGCGAGCGTCTCCAGCTTGTGGTTGGGCAGCGGCAGCCCCAGCTCCTTGGAGAGCGCGATGGTGCACAGCCGCTGCCGCACCGGCGCCTCGCGCTCCGCGCGCGCGTACTCCCGGGCGATCATCGACCAGTCGAAGACCGCGTTGTGCGCGACGAGCACACGGTCGGCGAGCCGGGACGCGAACTCCTCGGCGATCTCGACGAAGAGGGGCGCTCCCTCCAGGACGTCACTCGTCAACCCGTGGATCCACACCGGCCCGGGGTCCCGCTCCGGATTGACGGTCGTGTACCAGTGGTCCTCGACCTCACCGCGCGCGTCGAGCCGGTAGACGGCTGCGGAGATTATCCGGTCGTCCCGGGACAGACCGGTGGTCTCGACGTCAACGACCGCGTATCCCTGGGGATATGCGGTCGGCCACGGTACGGGGGACGGCGTCGGCGTCAGGTCTTCGAGCATGGTCCCAGAGAATACGGGCCGCGACTGACACTCCGTCGGCCACCCGGTTGGTGGAGACCACCAACAAGCAAGCGCGTACTGCCCTGAATACTTGTCAGTAACAACGTCTATGCGCCACCCGTGAGCCGTCCTAACGTGCAGCCATGCCCAACCTCCCCGATGTCGTGGCCTGGTCCATACCCGCCTTCGTACTCCTCACCGTCATCGAGATGATCAGTGTCCGAATCCACCCTGCCGCCGAGGGGGCCGCCGCCGGGTACGAGGCGAAGGACGCCGCGACCAGCGTCGGCATGGGCCTGGGGAGCCTGGCCTTCGACTTCCTCTGGAAGATCCCGATCGTCGCCGTCTACACGGCGATTCATGAACTCACCCCGCTCCGCGTCCCGGTGCTGTGGTGGACCGTCCCGCTGATGCTGCTCGGCCAGGACTTCTTCTACTACTGGTCGCACCGCGGGCACCACGTCGTCCGCATCCTGTGGGCCTGTCACGTGGTCCACCACTCCAGCCGGAGGTTCAACCTCACGACCGCGCTGCGCCAGCCCTGGACCACGCTCACCGTCTGGCCGTTCTACGTCCCCCTCGTCGCCCTCGGTGTGCACCCGGCCGCGCTCGCCTTCTGCTCCTCCGCGAACCTCGTGTACCAGTTCTGGATCCACACCGAGCGGATCGACCGCATGCCCCGCTGGTTCGAGTACGTCTTCAACACGCCCTCCCACCACCGCGTCCACCACGCCTCCCAAGGCGGCTATCTGGACCGCAACTTCGGCGGGATCCTCATCGTCTGGGACCGGCTCTTCGGCTCGTTCGTCGCGGAGACCGAACGGCCTGTCTACGGGTTGACGAAGAACATCAACACGTTCAACCCGGTCAAGGTCGCCACTCATGAGTACGTGGCGATCGTCAAGGACATCAAGGCGGCGGGCAGTTGGCGCGAGCGCGCCGGGCGGGTGTTCCGGGGACCGGGCTGGCAGCCCGCGTCAGTGAGGCAGGAGCAGCCCGCCGAAGAGACCGTCGTCGCGTGAGACCCACCCGCGTTCTCCTGGCCGCCTTCGCCCTCGCCGCAGCCGCCGACCTGGTATCCCTCACCGCAGGCTCCGACACCGGCCACGCCCTCGCCAAGCCCCTCCTGATGCCACTCCTCGCCGCCCACGCCCATCTGCGCGGCGCTCCCCGACTTCTCACCGTCGCCCTTCTCCTCGGCTGGGCGGGCGACGTCCTGCTGCTCTCCGACGCCGACCCGGCGTTCCTGGCGGGCATGGCCTCCTTCGCGGCCGGCCACGTGTGCTACCTCGTCCTCTTCAGGAGGTACGGCAACACGTTCCGCATGGCGGGCGGCGCCCCACGCGCGCGTGCAGCCCGCCACGGCCTCGCGGGCGCCTATGCCCTGGCCCTGGCCGTCACCCTCGCCGTCCTCGGGCCCGGCCTCCCCGCCGAACTCCGCGTCCCCGTCGCCGGTTACAGCCTCCTGCTGACCGCGATGGCCTACCGAGCCACCGCACTCGGTCTTCTCGTCGGCGCGGGCGGCGCGCTCTTCCTGCTCTCCGACACGCTCATCGCGACGGGCGTCGCGGACCTGCCCCAACTCCCGAACCCCGACTTCTGGATCATGCTCACGTACCTCGCGGCCCAATGGCTCCTGACCGTCGGAGTACTCGCGGCGGCGAGAACCGCGGCGCGGTCACCCCTCACGTCCAGCGGATCGGCACCGGCAGCGCGGTGAGCAGCCCCGACACCGCGACCACCAGCCCCAGCGCGACGACCTCCGCGCGCGCGGGGGAGCAGGCCGTCAGCGGATCGGTCGCCCGGCTCAGCCGCAGCCGCGCCCACAGGGCGAGCGCGGCGACGGCGGCCACGACGATCACCTTGGCGAGCAGCGTGCGGCCGTACGCCGTCGACGTCAGCTGCTCCAGGACCGTGTTCGCCGGCATCCGGCGCAGCGTGCTCCAGATGCCCGTCGCGGTGATCAGGGCGAGCAGAACGGCCGCCACGCGCGCGTAGAGGCCCAGCAACGCAACGCGCGCCTCACTCGCGGCGTCCCATAGGGGCAACGTCCGCAGGACGTACAGCAGTCCGCCCACCCACAGCGCCGCGCACGTGAGGTGCACGAAGGTCAGCGCCGAGCCGGTCAGCGGATCCAGCTCCGGCGCCGGATGGGCCCGCAGCGCCTCCGCCACGGCCACGGCGGCCAACGGCCAGACCTGCATCACCGGGCGGGCCGAGAGGGCGCACAGTCCCGCCGCCGCGAACCCGTTGACCTCCAGCAGCGCGAGCTTGCCGTCCCGGGACTCGTACAGTCCGCCCACATCGATCGCGGCCAGGCTGTGCGGCACGAGGTTGCCGGTCGACACCACCGAGGCGAGCCCCAGCGCGGCGACGAAACCGACACCGGTCGCGTACGGCGCCCAACTCCGCGCCCGCTCCGGCGGCGCCCCCGGCAGTCTGCCGGCCAGCTGCCGCACGAACAGCTCGCCCACCGGGACGCACAGCGCGGCGAACAGCACCGTTCGCAGCAGCGCGATCCCGGGGACGCCGGGCGCGGAGGCCTCCCCGGTGCCGTCCAGCGCGGCGGACGGGCCGAGCAGCGGTATCAGCGCGGCCAGCGCCACCAGCACGAGCACGGCGACGGCCCGCCCCGTACCGGGTCGTCCGCTGCCAGGTTGCCCGGCACCGGGTGTTCTCGCGGGCCCGCCCTCGTCGGACGCCCCGTCAGTCGGTCGTATCAAGCCCACCCCAAGATCCTCACCAGCCGTAGGTACGTCTCCGGTCGCCCGGCGACTCACCCCGGCGCCCCTCCCCAAGGGCCTACGCTGTGTCTATCTCAATACCCCCACTGAGGTCTGTCTTTCCCCCAAACCCCGGGAGGCCGCGCCCAGTCGACCGGCCCGCCCGCGAAGGAGACCGGCGACAGCGCGTACCGCAGCCGCCCCAGCGCGCTGTCCCGCTCGGCGAGCCATGCCTCCGGCCCGTCGTACGCGTCGTGGTACGCGGAGCCGCTCACAGGCGTCTGCTGCCCCTGAGCCGCCCCGCTCATCAGCCACCCCGCCGTCCGGGCCAGTGCCAGCCGTACGAACCGGCTGCCGCCCTCCCGTACCTGGTCGCTCAGCGCCCGCAGCACCCCGGCCGCCAGGAGATATCCCGTGCCGTGGTCGAGCGCCTGCGCGGGCAGCGCACCGGGCTCCGCCGTCGTCCCCTCGATCGCCGCGATGCCGGTGGCGACCTGCACCAGACTGTCGAAGCCCCGCCGCTCACCCCAGGGCCCGTACGCGCCCCACGCCGACAACTGCGCCACGACCACCCCGGGCCTGCGTTCGGCCAGCGACTCCGGCGACAGCCCGAACCGGTCCAGGGCACCGGGCCGGTACCCGGTCACGACGACGTCAGCACTGGCGAGGAGCTCCTCGAAGGCCCGCCGGTCGGCCGCCAGATCCAGCACCGCCGACCGCTTCCCGAAGCCCGTGTCGGCGTGCTGGTCCGGGAGTTCGGGCAGCTGGGGCGCGTCCAGGCGCAGGACGTCCGCGCCGAGCAGGGCGAGGGTGCGGGTGGCGACGGGGCCCGCGATGACCCGGGTCAGGTCGAGGACGCGGATTCCGGCGGCGGGCAGCAGGGGGTCGGTGTCGATGGGCGCGAGCACACGCGTGGGTGCCGAGTCCAGCCGCCCGCGCTCGACCAGGGGGCGCGCGGCCACCGCCGTGCCCTGCTCGTGCACGGCCCACTCGTTCGCCGTACGCAGCGCGACGGCGAGGCCGCCGGCCGCGTACACGGTCTCCTCGGCCTCCGCCGAGGTGCGTTCGGCGAAGGCGGCGGCGACGGACGCCGGGTCCTCGGACGTGCCCAGGGCCGCGAGCAGACGTGCCCGGTGGTGCGGGTAGTTGGCGTGTGTGCGCACCCAGCCGTCCGTCGTCCGCCAGAAGCGCGACAGTGGCGCGAAGGAGACCGGTGCGCGTCCGTCGACCAGCAGATGCCGCTCGCTGACGAGGGCGGTGGCGACGGCGCCGTCGTCCACGCGGACCCCGGGCAGCTCCGGCAGCCCGGCCCGGAGGGCGCCCAGTTCCGCGGCGGCCAGCGCGCAGCAGCCGACGCAGGCCCGCGCCAACTCCCGTACCGGCAGCCGTGATGCGAGCACTCCGGTGCGTGCGACGGTCGAGACCCGGGCGGGGGCGGCGGGATCGCCGCCCAGCGCGGCCCAGGTGTACTCCGTGCTCAACACAGTCATACGGTCACTATGCCGCGTGTACTGGATCAACATATGTACGGGATCAACACGGTGGGCCGGACAGCTCAACGCTGTCCGGCCCACCGCAGAGGATCAATACCGAGGACCTACTTCGTCACCGCGTCCAGTGCGTCCGCGACGCCGTGGCCGTAGAAGCCGTTGTAGTTCTTCGGGCCCTCGCACACCGCGTCGACCTTGCCGTCACCGTTGATGTCGTACGGGTCCGTGCACGTCGTGGCGTCCGCCTCGGCGTACAGGAGCGCCTTCACCAGGCGGGCGGAGGCGTGCGGGTGCGTCGACTTGATCAGGGCGGCCACGCCCGCGACATGCGGGGACGCCATCGACGTACCGGCCATGTAGCCCCAGGTGCCGCCGGGCAGCGGGCCGAGGATCAGGCCGCTGGTGGCCGGCGGGGCCGGGGTCTGGTAGCGGGTCGAGTCGCCGCCCGGGGCGGCTATGTCGATGACGCCCAGTCCGTGGTTGGAGAACGACGACTTGATGCCCTTGGCGCCCGTCGAGGCGACGGTCACGACGCCAGGGAGCTGGGTCGGGATGTCGTAGCACTCGGAGGGGTCGATGACCCGGTCCGAGGGCGTCGCGTCGTTGGGGGAGACCGGGTCGGTGATCTCGTCGGCCGCGAGGTCGTAGTTCTCGTTGCCGGCCGCCGCGACATTGACGACGCCCTTGTGCTCCGCGTACTGCGTGGCCCGCGTGATGGCGTCGACCAGGGCCTTCTGGTCCGGGTCGTTCTTGCAGTTGAAGTACCAGGGGTCCGTGTAATAGCTGTTGTTGGTGACGTCCACGCCGTGCTCGGCCGCCCACACGAAGCCGCAGACGACGGCCTCCGTGTAGAAGTAGCCGGCCGTGGTCGACACCTTGATGCCGGACACCTTGACGCCCGGCGCGACGCCCGTGACGCCGACGCCGTTCTTCGCGGCGGCGATCTCACCGGCGACGTGCGTGCCGTGCGGGCTCTCGCCCGTGGTCGGCCGCCAGGCCCCGTCGGTGGTGTCGGGCTTGCCCGTCACACAGTTGACGGAGGCCTTGCGGTCGAAGTTCGGCGCGATGTCGGGGTGGGTGTCGTCGACACCGGTGTCGATCACGGCGACGGTCACCTTGGAGCTGCCGAGCGACTTCTCGTGCGCCTTGTCCGCCTTGATGGCGGGCAGGTCCCACTGCAACGGCTCCAGCGGGTCCTGGGCGGCGGTGGCGTCGGCGGTGGCGCTCGCGACCTCCGCCGCGGAGAGCACCTTCGGGGCGCCCATGTCGGTGGTCGACTGCGCGGGCAGCGGCGCGTTGCGCGTGTTGCCGGCCGACTGCACACCGGGCACCTTGCGGACGGTCTTGGCGAAGTCGGGGTTCGCCGAGTGGACGACGATCACCCCGATCCGGTCGTACGACGTGACGATCGTGCCGCCGGCCTCGGCGATGGCCTTCTTCAGGTACCGGGCCTGGCCGAGGCCGGGGAACACGTTGACGACATAGCTGAGCGATGTCGCGTCGGCGGCGGTGGCCGCCACGGGCGTGGCGTCGGCCGCGACGGCGTCGATGTTCGGCAGAAAGGCGAACGCCGTCGCCATGACCATCCCGACCGGGATCGCCACGGCGCGACGGGAGCGCGGGTGGGGGGCTGTCATAGGGGTCTCCAGTTCCTTCGTTCGAGGGACGTGCGGACCGTGCGGGAAGACTCGGAGGACCGTGCCGGTTACTGGACCGCGCGCAGCGCGTTGACGATCCCGGCCCCGAAGAATCCGTTGACCCGTGCGCCGCCCTCGCACACCGCGTCCTGCGTGCCGTCACCGTCCTGGTCGTACGACTCGGGGCAGCCCGGGTTGTCCGCCTGGGCCTTGAGCAGCCTCTGGAGCTGGGCCGGGGTCGCCCACGGGTGCTTCGACTTCAGCAGCGCGGCGACGCCCGCGGCGTGCGGCGAGGCCATCGAGGTGCCCTGAAGGAAGGCGTACTCGCCGTTGGGCATGGTGGACAGGATGCGGCCGTTCTGCGACGGCGTGTCAGGTATCTGGTACTTGCGGTCGCCGCCGGGGGCCGCGACGTCGATGACGCCGTTTCCGTACGTGGAGTAGTACGACTTGACGTTGTCGACGCCCGTGGCGCTCACCGTGACGACACCCGGGAGCTGGGTCGGTACGTCGAAGCACTCGTGCGGGTCGATCGTGCGCGTGACCGGCGTCGAGTCGTCGGGGCTGCTGTCGTCGACGATCGCGTCGGAGTCCAGGTCGTGGGCGGAGTTGCCTGCCGACGCCAGGTTGAGGATGCCCTTGTTCTGCGCGTACAGCTGCGCCCTGTTGACCGCGTCAACAATGGCCCGCTGATCGGGGTCGTCCATGCAGTTGTACAGCCATGGATCAACGTAGTAGCTGTTGTTGGTGATCTCGACGCCGTGGTCGGCGGCGAACACGAAGGCGCAGACGACGCTCTCCGGGTAGAAGAGCCCGTTGTCCGGGTCGCTCACCTTGATGCCGGCGACCTTCACACCGGGCGCGACACCGGCCACACCGATGCCGTTGCGGGCGGCGGCGATCTCACCGGCCACGTGGGTGCCGTGGTAGTCCTCGGCGGTGTACGGGCGCCACGCACCCGCGCTGGTGTCCGCGACGCCGCCGACGCAGTTCGCCGACTGGGCCGCGGAGAAGTTCGGGGCGAGGTCGGGGTGGGTGTCGTCGACGCCGGTGTCGATCACGGCGACGGTGACCTTGCGGCTGCCCGGGTTGATCTTCGCGGCCTTGTCGGCGCCGATCGACCGCAGGTCCCACTGGTCGGCTTCGAGGGGCTCGCTCTCGGGGACCGTGGCCGACGCGGCCTCGACCTTGGCTGCCTCGGCGGCCGTCAGATAGTCCGCCGCACCCTCGTCGGTCGTCCCGGCGGCCACCAGCGGCGTGGTCCGCGTGGCACCCGCGGACTTCACCCCGCGCACCGCGCGGATCTCCGCCCCGAAGGAGGGGTTGGTGGAGTGGACGACGATCACACCGATCTTCTTGAACGTGACCACGACGGTCCCGCCGGCCGCGGATATCGCCTTCGTCACCGCCCCGATCGTGTGACGGTCGGTGCTCTTCGTGTTGACGACATACGCGAGGTTCGGGCCGTCCGCGGCAGTGGCGGCGGAGGCGGCCGGCTCGGCGGCCGACGCGGCCACGGGCATGAAGCCGAGGAAGCTGAAGGAAGCGGTCAGGGACAGCACGACCGGCACCGCGAGAGCGAGCCGACGTCTGGAGCGCAGATGAGCCATGGGATCTCCACATCATCCGGAAACGAGGCCGGCCCGGACAAGGATGGTTGCCGGGCAGGCGCGTAGCAGGGACGGTCAACAAAGTGAGTACGCGCGAAAAAGCGGGCACGGGCGCATGGCCCGCACCGCCGATATTGCAGGTACATGACGGGTGGTACAGGCCGAAGCTATCCCGCGTCGTCGCTGGCCAGCAATGACTTCCGGAGACCAGTTCGGAAAGAAGCGCGGGGAGTTGAACCTGCCCTCGCGTGGCGCCGTGACCTTGGACAGGGAGCACGAGCACCATCGAGCCCCCTGTCGGATCACGCGTGTGGGCCCTACCATCGCGAGCCGACCCCGTGATCCAGATCACCGCGAGGTCAGAAAAGAGCCATGTCCGTACCCAGCCCGACCCCGTCCCCGAACGACCACTCACCCCCGTCCGCTGTCGTCACCGCACCCGCAACGCGAGGAGACTCCGTGGCTACCGACGCACCGCCCCCCCCGAAGACAGAGCCCCATTCCCCGTCCACGGCGGAGTTCGTCGAGGTGCAGGAGAGCGCCGAGTTCGGTGAACTGCGCCGCGCCCACCGCTCCTTCGCCTTCCCGCTGACCGTCGGCTTCATCAGCTGGTACCTGCTGTACGTCCTGCTGTCGAACTACGCGGGCGGCTTCATGGGCACCAAGCTCTTCGGCCACATCAACGTCGCCTTCGTCTTCGGCATCGCCCAGTTCGTCACCACGTTCCTCATCGCCTGGTGGTACGCGCGGTACTCCTCCGCGAACCTCGACCCCAAGGGTGAGGCGATCAAGTCCCGGATGGAGGGCGGCGCATGAGCCCCGTACAGCAGAGTGTTCTCGCCGCCGGTGAGGCCAGTGAGCACCGGCCGCTGATCATCTCCCTGTTCGCGGTGTTCGTCGTCGCGACCCTCGTCATCACCGTCTGGGCGGGCCGCCAGACCAAGAGCGCTGCCGACTTCTACGCCGGCGGGCGCCAGTTCAGCGCCTTCCAGAACGGCCTCGCGGTCTCCGGCGACTACATGTCCGCCGCGTCCTTCCTCGGCATCGCGGGCGCGATCGCCCTCTTCGGGTACGACGGCTTCCTGTACTCCATCGGCTTCCTCGTCGCCTGGCTGGTCGCCCTGCTCCTGGTGGCCGAACCGCTGCGCAACTCCGGCCGCTACACCATGGGTGACGTCCTCGCGTACCGCATGCGCCAGCGCCCGGTCCGCACGGCCGCCGGTACGTCGACGATCGTCGTCTCGATCTTCTACCTGCTGGCCCAGATGGCCGGCGCGGGCGTCCTCGTCTCGCTCCTCCTCGGCATCACCTCGGACGCGGGCAAGGTCGCCATCGTCGCCCTCGTCGGCGTCCTGATGATCGTGTACGTCTCCATCGGCGGTATGAAGGGCACCACCTGGGTCCAGATGGTCAAGGCCGTGCTGCTCATCAGCGGCACGATCCTCATTACGTTCCTGGTGCTGCTGAAGTTCAACTTCAACATCTCCGATCTGCTCGGCACCGCCGCCGAACGCAGCGGCAAGGGCGACGCGTTCCTGGAGCCCGGCCTCCAGTACGGCGCCACCGGCACCTCCAAGCTGGACTTCATCTCCCTGGGCATCGCCCTGGTCCTCGGCACCGCCGGTCTGCCGCACATCCTGATCCGCTTCTACACGGTGCCCACGGCGCAGGCCGCCCGGAAGTCCGTGATCTGGGCGATCGGCATCATCGGCGGCTTCTACCTGATGACGATCGCGCTCGGCTTCGGCGCCGCCGCGCTGATCGACCAGAAAGAGATCACCGACTCCAACCCATCAGGGAACACGGCCGCGCCGCTGCTCGCCCTGCACATCGGCGGCGTCGACTCGGCCTGGGGCGCGGTACTGCTCGCGACGATCTCGGCGGTCGCCTTCGCGACGATCCTCGCCGTCGTCGCCGGCCTCACGCTGGCGTCGTCGTCGTCCTTCGCGCACGACATCTACGCCAACGTCATCCGCAAGGGGCAGGCCACCGAGAAGGAGGAGATGAAGGCGGTCCGCTGGGCCACCGTCCTCATCGGCATCGTCTCCATCGCCCTGGGCGCCCTCGCCCGCGACCTCAACGTGGCCGGCCTGGTCGCGCTGGCGTTCGCGGTAGCCGCGTCCGCGAACCTGCCCACGATCCTCTACAGCCTGTTCTGGAAGCGGTTCACCACCCAGGGCGCCCTGTGGTCGATCTACGGCGGCCTGATCGTGGCGGTCGGCCTGGTGCTGTTCTCGCCGGTCGTCTCCGGCGACCCGAAGGCGATGTTCCCGGACGTCGACTTCCACTGGTTCCCGCTGAAGAACCCCGGCATCATCTCCATCCCGTTCGGCTTCCTCATGGGCTGGCTCGGCACGGTCCTCTCCAAGGAGGAGCCCGACACCGGCAAGTACGCGGAGCTGGAGGTCCGGTCCCTCACGGGAACCGGGGCCCACTAGGCGTTCCGACGCGCATACGGAGCGGGGCCGTCGTAGGGACCTACGGCGGCCCCGCTCCACGTCTTGTGGCATCGGGGCGGTCTCGATGTCAGTGGGGTCACGTAGGCTCGCAGGTGTCGGAGAAACTGTGCTCCGCCACGCGATCCGCACGGGATCCGCTACGAGGGAGGGGGCCCACGTGCTCATCGACACCTACAACCGAGTGGCCACCGACCTGCGCGTCTCACTGACCGACCGCTGCAACCTGCGCTGTACGTACTGCATGCCCGAGGAGGGCCTGCAGTGGCTGGCCAAGCCGGACCTGCTCACGGACGACGAGATCGTCCGCCTCATAGACATAGCCGTCCGCCTGCTGGGCATCGAGGAGGTCCGCTTCACCGGCGGCGAACCCCTGCTGCGCCCGGGCCTGGTCGGCATCGTGGAGCGGGTCGCCACCCTGGCCCCCCGCCCCCAGATGTCCCTGACGACGAACGGCATCGGCCTGGTCCGTACGGCGACGGCGCTGAAGGCGGCGGGCCTGGACCGTGTCAACGTCTCCCTGGACACCCTGCGCCCGGACGTCTTCAAGACGCTCACCCGCCGCGACCGCCACAAGGACGTCATCGCGGGCCTGGAAGCGGCTCGCGAGGCGGGTCTGACCCCGGTCAAGGTCAACGCGGTCCTGATGCCGGGCCTGAACGCCGACGAGGCCCCGGACCTCCTCGCCTGGGCGGTCGAGCACGACTACGAGCTGCGTTTCATCGAGCAGATGCCGCTGGACGCCCAGCACGGCTGGAAGCGCGAGGGCATGGTGACGGCGGGCGACATCCTGCAGTCCCTGCGCACCCGCTTCGAGCTGACGGAGGAGGGCTCGGAGAAGCGGGGCTCGGCCCCGGCGGAGCGCTGGCTGGTGGACGGCGGCCCGCACGTCGTGGGTGTCATAGCCTCGGTCACCCGCCCGTTCTGCGCGGCCTGCGACCGCACCCGCCTCACGGCCGACGGCCAGATCCGCACCTGCCTCTTCGCCCGCGAGGAAACAGACCTCCGCGCGGCCCTCCGCTCGGCCGCCCCCGACGAGGAGATAGCCCGCATCTGGCGCGAGGCGATGTGGGGCAAGAAGGCGGGCGCAGGCCTGGACGACCCGGAGTTCGTCCAGCCGGACAGACCGATGTCAGCAATCGGCGGTTAGCTGTTCAGGGGCGCCCGTTCGGGGCGCCCCAAAGGGGCGCGGGGAACTGCGCGACCAGCCACAACGGACCCGCAGACGAAAACGGCTCACCCCTCCGGAGGAGACGCCCACTCCTCCAGCCGAACCACGTCCTTCAAAAACCCCCGCACCCCCAGAAACTGCGACAAGTGCTCGCGATGCTCCTCGCAAGCCAACCAAGTCTTCCGCCGCTCAGGCGTATGCAGCTTCGGGTTGTTCCACGCAAGCACCCACACGGCGTCCGCCCGGCATGCCTTGGCGGAACAGATGGGGGAGTCAGGGTCAGGACCGAACATCTGCTGACCCTAACCCGGCGGAAAACCCGGCCGGAACAGCGCTCAAAAGGCGACGCCGAGCAGCCACGGGGGGAGCTGCCCGGCGTCGGTCTGTCGCTCCGACGGGGGATGCGGAGCGCGTACGAAGTATGTCATGGGTAAGCGTCCGACCGGCACTGGAACAACATGATTGATCTGAGCTTTTCTTGAGCTTGGCGATGCCGTCGGCGTTGACTTTCGGTCAGGCCCGCTCGCGCGGATTGCCCCGCACGTCGGCCCCCTGATCGCCCCCGGAGCCTTCCGCTGAGGGTTCCGCGAACCCCTCCTCCGGACGCGGCGGCGCGATCATCGGCCGTACCGGAGCCGTCACGAACGTCGACGGCAGCCCCGGCGCGTTCTCCCGGCCGGCGTTGGCGATCACCACGGAGATATAGGGGAGAACCATGCCCAGCACCAACGCCACGAACGCGACGTGCCGTTCGACGTTCCAGAGCACCGCCGCGAGGACCACGGCCACTGTCCGCACGGACATGGAGATGACGTACCGGCGCTGTCTGGCGCGCACATCGTCCGCGAGCCCCTGCCGGGCCCCGGTGATCCGGAAGACCTGGGCGCCGCCACTGTTGCTCTGCTTCCGCATCACGTTCCACCGTCCACCCGAATCGGACACGCCCCGGCCCGTACCCGCGCCGAACCCGGTCGGGGAACCAGGATCCGGATGACTTCCACGTTACGCCGCGTCTGCGTCGCCTACGAGACCGGGGCACCTTCCGTCGGGGTGACCGCTCTGCGCCGTACCGCGTACCGAGGGCCCCGACATGCGCCGTAGCGCGAACGGACCGACACTGGGCGTAATGCTCACCAGAGCGGTACGAGGAGGCAGCCATGGGCTGGTTGTGGGCGATCATCGTGGGATTCGTGCTGGGTCTGCTGGCCAAGGCGATCATTCCGGGCAAGCAGCACAGCCCGCTCTGGCTGACGACCGTCTTCGGCATCATCGGCGCCGTCATCGGCAACGCGATGGCACGAGGCTTCGGCGTCGAGGAGACAGCGGGCATCGACTGGTGGCGCCACCTCTTCCAGCTGATCGCCGCGGTCGTGGTCGTGGCCCTGGGCGACAAGGCGTACATGGCGACGCTGGGCAAGCGCAAACAGCGGGCCTGACCGGACCCACGCAAAGAGGCGGCTCCCCTGGGGAAGCCGCCTCTGCCGTACGACCGGTCAGCCGGTGACCTCGACGGCCGCCAGATTCTTCTTGCCCCGGCGCAGCACCAGCCACCGCCCGTGGAGCAGATCTTCCTTGGCGGGGACGGCGTCCTCGGCGGCGACCTTCACGTTGTTCACGTACGCGCCGCCCTCCTTCACCGTGCGCCGCGCGGCCGACTTGCTGGCCACCAGGCCGACCTCGGCGAACAGGTCGACGACCGGACCCGCCTCGGTGACCCGGATGTGCGGCACCTCGGAGAGGGCCGCGGTCAGCGTCCGCTCGTCCAGCTCACCCAGCTCGCCCTGACCGAAGAGGGCCTTGGACGCGGCGATCACGGCGGCCGTCTGCTCGGCGCCGTGCACCAGCGTCGTCAGCTCCTCGGCGAGGGCGCGCTGAGCGGCCCGCGCCTGCGGACGCTCGGCGGTCTGCGCCTCCAGCGCCTCCAGCTCCTCCGGGGACTGGAAGGACAGGATGCGCATGTACGTCGAGATGTCCCGGTCGTCCACGTTCAGCCAGAACTGGTAGAACGCGTACGGGGTCGTCATCTCCGGGTCGAGCCAGATGGCGCCGCCCTCGGTCTTGCCGAACTTGGTGCCGTCCGCCTTGACCATCAGCGGCGTAGCCAGACAGTGCGCCTCGGCGTCGGGCTCCAGCCGGTGGATCAGGTCGAGGCCCGCCGTGAGATTGCCCCACTGGTCGCTGCCGCCCTGCTGGAGCGTGCAGCCGTACCTCCGGTACAGCTCCAGGAAGTCCATGCCCTGCAACAGCTGGTAGCTGAACTCCGTGTAGCTGATGCCCTCCTGGGACTCCAGTCGCCGGGCGACCGAGTCCTTCGTCAGCATCTTGTTGACGCGGAAGTGCTTGCCGATGTCCCGGAGGAACTCGATGGCCGACAGTCCGGCCGTCCAGTCCAGGTTGTTCACCATCACCGCGGCGTTCTCGCCCTCGAAGGACAGGAACGGCTCGATCTGCGCGCGCAGCCGGGTCACCCAGTTCGCGACCGTCTCCGGGTCGTTCAGCGTGCGCTCCGCCGTGGGACGAGGGTCACCGATCTGGCCGGTCGCCCCGCCCACCAGGGCCAGCGGACGCAGGCCCGCCTGCTGGAGGCGGCGCATGGTGAGCACCTGCACCAGGTGACCGACGTGCAGACTGGCCGCCGTCGGGTCGAAACCGCAATAGAACGTGACGGGACCGTCCGCGAGCGCCTTGCGCAAAGCGTCCTCGTCAGTGGACAGGGCCCAGAGGCCCCGCCACTTCAGCTCGTCGACGATGTCCGTCACGGTTCTCGTATCTCCTTGTGGATGGTCTTCGTACAGTCAGTTGTACGGCAGTCGAGCGACTACCGGCTACGAGGTTATACGCCCTGACTGACAGAGCTCATATTGAAGTCCGGCACCCGCAGCGCAGGCATCGCAGCCCTGGTGAACCAGTCGCTCCACTCCCGGGGCAGCGTCTTTTCCGTGCGCCCCGCCTCGACGGCCCGCCCCAGCAGATCCACCGGCGACTCGTTGAACCGGAAGTTGTTGACCTCCCCGCTGACCTCGCCGTTCTCAACCAGGTACACCCCGTCACGGGTCAGGCCGGTCAGCAGCAGGGTGGCCGGGTCGACCTCGCGGATGTACCAGAGGCAGGTCAGCAGCAGCCCGCGCTCGGTGTTCGCGACCATCTCCTCCAGGGACTTGTCCTCGCCCCCGTCCAGGACGATGTTCCCGATCGCCGGGGACACGGGCAGACCGGTCAGCCCGGCGGTGTGCCGGGAGGTGATCAGCCGGTTCAGCTCGCCCTCGCGGATCCATTCCGTGGCGCTCAGCGGCAGCCCGTTGTCGAACACCGACTGGTCGTCGCCGGAGGAGTGGGCGAGCAGGAAGGGGGAGGCCTCAAGCCCCGGCTCGTTCGGGTCGCTGCGCAGCGTCAGCGGCAGCTCGGTGAGCTTCTCGCCGATGCGTGTCCCGCCGCCCGGCTTGGAGAACACCGTGCGCCCCTCGGCGGCGTCCCGCGCGGACGCCGACCACAGCTGGTAGATCAGCAGGTCGGCGACGGCCGTCGGCGGCAGCAGCGTCTCGTACCGCCCGGCCGGCAACTCGATCCGCCGCTCCGCCCAGCCGAGGCGTACGGCGAGTTCCGCGTCGAGGGCGGCCGGGTCGACGTCCTTGAAGTCCCGCGTCGACCGCCCGGCCCACGCGGACCGCGTACGGTCCGGGGACTTGGCGTTCAGCTCCAGCGTCCCGTTGGGCTGGTCATGGCGCAGCCGCAGCCCCGTCGACGTACCCACATAGCTCGACACCAGCTCGTGGTTGGCGAAGCCGTACAGCTCCCGGCCGCCCGCACGCGCGCGTGCGAACGCCTCGCCGAGCGCCGGCGCGAAGTCGGCGAACACCGCGGACGAGGTCTCGGACGGCGCGTCCGTGAAGTCGGGGGACTCCGGCACACCCGCGACCAGCGGCTGGGCGTCCTCCGCGGGGCTCGCACCACGTGCGGCTGCCTCGGCGGCCCGTACGAGCGGTTCCAGCTCGTCGGAGGTGACGGCCGCGCGGGAGACGACCCCCGAGGCCGTGCCCTGCTTGCCGCCGACGGTCGCGACGACGGTGAGCGTGCGCCCGCGCGTGACCCCGTTGGTGGTGAGGGCGTTGCCCGCCCAGCGCAGGTTGGCGCTCGACTCCTCGTCGGCGATGACGACACACCCGTCGGCCCGGGACAGCTCGAGGGCCCGCTCGACAACCTCGTGCGGCTTGTTCATACGGGCGCTCATCGACCGGCCTCCTGCGTGGTGTTGAGGATGTTGACGCCCTTGAAGAGGGCCGACGGGCAGCCGTGGGACACGGCCGCGACCTGGCCCGGCTGGGCCTTGCCGCAGTTGAAGGCGCCGCCCAGGACGTACGTCTGGGGACCGCCGACGGCCGCCATGGAGCCCCAGAAGTCGGTGGTCGTCGCCTGGTAGGCCACGTCCCGCAGCTGCCCGGTGATCCGGCCGTTCTCGATCCTGAAGAACCGCTGTCCGGTGAACTGGAAGTTGTACCGCTGCATGTCGATGGACCAGGACCGGTCCCCGACGACATAGATCCCGCGGTCGACGCCGCCGATGAGATCCTCGGTCGCCAGCCCGGCCGGGTCCGGCTGCAACGACACATTGGCCATGCGCTGCACGGGCACATGCCCGGGCGAGTCGGCGTACGCACACCCGTTGGACCGGTCGAACCCGGTCAGCTTCGCGATCCGCCGGTCCAGCTGGTAGCCCACCAGCGTCCCGTCCTTCACCAGGTCCCACGACTGACCGGCGACGCCCTCGTCGTCGTACCCGATGGTCGCCAGGCCGTGTTCGGCGGTGCGGTCGCCCGTGACGTTCATCAGGTCGGAGCCGTACCTCAGCTTGCCGAGCTGGTCGAAGGTGGCGAAGGAGGTACCGGCGTACGCGGCCTCGTAACCCAGCGCGCGGTCCAGCTCGGTGGCGTGGCCGATGGACTCGTGGATGGTCAGCCACAGGTTCGACGGGTCGACGACCAGGTCGTACAGCCCCGCCTCGACGCTCGGCGCGCGCATCTTCTCCGCGAGCAGCTCGGGGATCTGCTCCAGCTCGGACTCCCAGTCCCAGCCCCGGCCCGTGAGGTACTCCCAGCCGCGTCCGACGGGCGGCGCGATGGTCCGCATCGAGTCGAACTCGCCGCTCGACTCGTCGACGGAGACGGCGGTGAACTGCGGGTGCAGCCGGACCCGTTGCTGCGTGGTGACGGTCCCCGCGGTGTCGGCGTAGAACTTGTTCTCGTGCACCGTGAGCAGCGAGGCGTCGACGTGGTTGACGCCGTTCGCCGCGAGCAGCCGCGCGCTCCACTCGGCCAGCAGCCCGGCCTTCTCCTCGTCCGGCACGGTGAACGGGTCGATCTCGTACGACGAGATCCAGGTCCGGTCCGCGTGCACGGGCTCGTCGGCCAGCTCCACGCGCTCGTCGGACCCCGCCGCCTTGATCACCTGCGCGGACAGCTTCGCCATGGCCACCGCCTGCGAGGCGACCTTCGCGGCGGCGTCCATGCTCAGATCCACGCCCGACGCGAACCCCCAGGTACCGCCGTGCACCACCCGCACCGCGTACCCCAGGTCCGTGGTGTCGGACGAGCCGGACGGCTTGGCGTCCCGCAGCCGCCAGGACGCGCTGCGCACCCGCTCGAACCGGAAGTCCGCGTGGTCGGCACCGAGCGCACGCGCGCGTGCGAGGGCGGCGTCGGCCAGGGCACGTAGGGGCAGTGCCAGGAATGACTGATCGACCTCATGGGCCATGAGCGGCCTCTCCTTGTCACGGTGAGTGTGATGCGTCTGTCTCGCAGTGAATCATGCACGCCGACTGTAGGGACCCGACAGCGGCAGGGGTGAGCCACTGTCGGTGCCCGAATGTCCGCGGGCGTCGGCCGACCGATAGGTTTTTGGAGAAGCAGCCTGTCAACCCTGCTGTTCGGACAGGTGTTGAACCGCTAACGAAAGGGTGATCCGTTGAGCCGCTCGGTTCTCGTCACCGGAGGCAACCGGGGCATCGGCCTCGCCATCGCCCGCGCGTTCGCCGATGCCGGCGACAAGGTCGCCATCACATACCGTTCCGGTGAGCCGCCGACAGGCTTCCTCGCCGTCAAGTGCGACATCACCGACACCGAGCAGGTGGAGCAGGCCTACAAGGAGATCGAGGCCGAGCACGGCCCGGTCGAGGTCCTCGTCGCCAACGCCGGTGTCACCAAGGACCAGCTCCTGATGCGCATGTCCGAGGACGACTTCACGTCCGTCGTCGACACCAACCTCACCGGCGCCTTCCGCGTCGTCAAGCGTGCCAACCGCGGCATGCTGCGCGCCAAGAAGGGCCGCGTCGTCCTCATCTCCTCGGTCGTCGGTCTGTACGGCGGTCCCGGCCAGGCCAACTACGCCGCCTCCAAGGCCGGTCTGGTCGGCTTCGCGCGGTCCCTCGCCCGTGAGCTGGGCTCGCGCAACATCACCTTCAACGTCGTCGCGCCCGGCTTCGTCGACACCGACATGACCAAGGTCCTCACCGACGAGCAGCGCGAGACCATCGTGAAGCAGGTACCGCTCGGCCGGTACGCGCAGCCGGAGGAGATCGCCGCGACGGTGCGGTTCCTCGCCTCGGACGACGCCTCGTACATCACTGGAGCCGTCATCCCCGTTGACGGCGGACTGGGAATGGGTCACTGATCACCATGAGCGGAATTCTCGAGGGCAAGCGCGTCCTGATCACCGGTGTGCTGATGGAGTCCTCCATCGCCTTCCACACCGCCAAGCTGGCCCAGGAGCAGGGCGCGGAGATCATCCTGACCGCGTTCCCGCGGCCCACGCTGACCGAGCGCATCGCCAAGAAGCTCCCCAAGCCCACCAAGGTCCTGGAGCTGGACGTCACCAACGAGGAGCACCTGGCCCGCCTGGCCGACCTCGTCGGCGAGGAGCTCGGCGGCCTCGACGGCGTCGTCCACTCCATCGGCTTCGCCCCGCAGGATGCCCTCGGCGGCAACTTCCTCAACACCCCGTTCGAGTCCGTGGCCACCGCCATGCACGTCTCGGCGTTCTCCCTGAAGTCGCTCACCATGGCCTGCCTGCCGCTGATGCAGAACGGCGGCTCGGTCGTCGGCCTCACCTTCGACGCGAAGTTCGCGTGGCCGCAGTACGACTGGATGGGTCCGGCCAAGGCCGCCCTGGAGGCCACCAGCCGTTACGTCGCCCGCGACCTGGGCAAGCAGAACATCCGCTGCAACCTCGTCTCCGCCGGCCCGCTCGCCTCCATGGCCGCCAAGTCCATCCCGGGCTTCTCGGACCTGGCCTCCGTGTGGGACAACCGCTCGCCCCTGGAGTGGGACCTCAAGGACCCCGAGCCGGCCGGCCGCGGTGTCGTCGCCCTGCTCAGCGACTGGTTCCCGAAGACCACCGGCGAGATCATCCACGTGGACGGCGGGCTGCACGCGATCGGCGCGTGACCACTGCCGACGCCTCCTGAGGCTCGGCCGACACCCGAGGGCTCGCGTTCCGTTCCGGCGCGGGCCCTTGGCGCGTCACCCGTTCGGCTCATCCGGCCGAGCGGGGGAGAGGGCTAACTGGGCACTCTGGATTACGCGTTCACCTCGCGTTCCTCCCCAGCACGGCCGAGGAGGTCTCCCTTGTGCGCCTGTCTCGCAGCTTCGCCCCGCTGCTCGTCGCCGTAGCCCTCACCACCGCCCTTCCGTACGAGGCCGTCCCCCACGCGCGCGTGGAGGCACGGCAGCCGGAACGGCCCGAGCCTTTCGGCGCCACGTGCCACACCCGGGTCACCGGCTCCGAGGTGACCGCGTACTGCCACAACCCCTACGTGGCCACCGACCGCGTACGACTGCACATCGAGTGCGATCGCTGGTGGGACCTCGACAGCGACGGCGCCTCGGTCGAGGCCGGGCCCGCGCAGACCGTACGGCTCACCGGCCGCTGCTGGAAGGAGGTCCGCTCGGTGTGGGTCAGCCACCAGAAGCGGACGACCTGAGCCGGCACGAGAACGGATAGCCCGCCGCCTCCCTGGCGGCGGCCGCCGCGTCGCCCGCGCGGATCGCGTCGACGAGCGGCGCGTGCTCCACGTAGGACTGCTGGGCCAGCTCCTCGCCCACGTCGTCGCGCAGCCAGTCCCGCAGCACCTCGCCCAGGTCCGCGTACATCGCCGTCATCACGTCGTTGTGGGACGCGGCCACCACGGCCATGTGCAGGCTCGCGTCGGCCGTCACGAACGCCTCCGCGTCGCCGGACGCCCAGGCCTCGTCCCGGCGCACCAGGAGCGCGTCCAGCTGCTTGAGGTCGCGTTCGGTCCGGCGCAGAGCCGCCAGCTCGGCGGCGCCCGACTCCAGCGTGGACCGCAGCTCGGCGATGTGCCGGGGGTCCGCGTCGGCGAACCGGCGGTGCATCACACCGGCCAGCTCACTGGTCGCCACGACGTAGGTGCCCGAGCCCTGCCGGATGTCCAGCAGCCCGTTGTGCGCGAGGGCCCGGACCGCCTCGCGGATGGTGTTCCGGGCCACTCCGAGCTGCTCGACCAGCTCCGGCTCGGTCGGGATACGGGAGCCGACGGGCCATTCGCCCGAGGTGATCTGACTCCGCAGTGCGGCGATGACCTGCTCGGACAGGGCCGATCGACGGGGGTGGCTCAGCGGTGGCATGGCACATCTTCGCACGGGGGGCTGCAACCAATCATCCCATGATTCTATGATAGTCGGCATGGTGAGCGAGGAGACCCGGACGACGACGTCCATGCCCATGTCCACATCCATACGAAGTTCCGCCGGGCCCGAGAGCGAAGCCGGGGGAACGGCCCCGCGCGCGTGGCTCACGCGGCTGGTCGTCGTCGGCATCGTGCTGGCCGCCCTCAACCTCCGCCCCGCCATCTCCAGCTTCGGCGCCCTCCTCGAAGAGGTGCGCGACGGAATCGGCATGAGCGGCACCCTGGCCGGAGTGCTCACCTCCCTGCCCTCGTTCTGTTTCGCCCTCTTCGGGGTCATGGCACCGCGCCTGGCCCGCCGCTTCGGCGTCGGCGCGGTCGTGTGCGGGGGCATGGTCGCCATCGCCGCAGGACTGGCGATCCGGCCCTACACGGGCACCACCGCCGGCTTCCTGGCCGCCAGCGCGCTCGCCCTCATGGGCATCGCGGTCAGCAACGTCCTGATGCCGGTCGTCGTCAAGCGCTGGTTCCCGGACCGGGTCGGTTCCATGACGGGCCTGTACTCGATGGCCCTCTCCCTTGGGACCGGCGTCGCGGCGGCGGTCACCGTGCCCATGACCGAGGCGCTGGGCGGGAGTTGGCAGGCCGGACTGACCGTCTGGGCGGTTCTCGCGGCGGTGGCCGTGGTGCCCTGGATCCCGCTCGTACGGGAACGGGGCCCGGGCGGTGACCAGCGGGAGGCCCTCCACGCGCGCGGGACGTCCGCCACCGGCCGCCGGGCCGGCGCACTGCGCATCACCCGCAGCCGTACCGCCTGGGCGCTCGCCGTGTTCTTCGGGCTCCAGGCCACCGCCGCCTACGTCAGCATGGGCTGGCTGGCGCAGATCTTCCGGGACGCGGGCGTCCCGGCCGGCACCGCCGGACTGCTGCTCGCCGTGACCATGGCGATGGGCGTGCCGCTCGCCTTCGTCATCCCGCGCGTCGCCACCCGCCTGCCCCACCAGGGCCCGATCGTGATCGCCCTCGGCGTGTGCGGACTCCTCGGGTACGCGGGCCTGTGGCTCGCGCCGGTCGGTGGCGCCTGGGTCTGGGCGGTCCTGCTCGGCACCGCCAACTGCTCCTTCCCGCTGGCCCTCACGATGGTCGGGATGCGGGCCAGGACGGGCGCGGGCGTCGCCCAGCTGTCGGCCTTCGCGCAGAGCACCGGCTATCTGATCTCCATCCCCGGGCCGCTCCTCGTGGGCGTGCTCTACCAGCACAGCGGCGGCTGGGGGCTGCCGCTCGCACTGATGGCAGGCCTGATGCTGCCGCAGATCGTGGTGGGCGTACTGGCCGGACGCGATCGCACGGTCGAGGACGAGGCGGAGGCGGCCCGCTGACTCCACCCCAGGGGTGCGGGGCACCCCGGGCACCCCGGAGGCACGGGCCGGTGCGACGGGTGCGAGACTGGCCGTATGCCAGTGCTCGACCCGAACCCTCAGAACGGCCAGAAGAAGATGCTGCTCGTCTTCGGCTCCTTCTTCGCCATCTTCGTGATCATCGCCGTCATCGCGACGATCGCCTCGCCGTGAGGGCCGTTGGTGGGGGTATCCCCACCATCCCCTAGGGGGCGAGTCTCAGGGTCAAGTGGGTGGATCACCGGATGGGTTGAGGCCCGCCGGTTCCGTAACTTCGAGGTGTGGCCGCGAGACGCGGGCCACCGACGGCTCGAAGACCCACGGAGGCATCATGTCGGCCCGCACGCACTCCCGCCCCCTTCCGGCGACCACGCGTGGAGTCGACATACGGCTGCCATGGTGGGCCCTGGCCCTGCCGACGCTCGCGTTCGTCGTGCTGCTCGCGCTGATGCTGAACCCGACCGACGCACAGGCGGCGACGGGCGACCCGGTGATCGCCCACTTCCTTGAGCGCGCACGGGAGCTGGTGGTGCGTTGAGCGCCGTAAATGCCTCATTCCCACCTGCGGAGCCGCCCGTCAACTCCCTGCGCCCCATGGCGTATTTCATGCGAAGCTGGGTGCCATGAGCGTCGCAGAACCCCGCAGGATCGTCCTCTTCCGGCATGCGAAGGCCGACTGGCCCCAGGTGACCGATCACGAGCGCCCGCTCGCCGACCGGGGCCGTAAGGACGCCGCTGTCGCCGGACGCAAACTGGCCGACACCGGTACCCCCTTCGACCTGGCCCTGTGCTCCACCGCCACCCGGACCCGCGAGACATGGAAACTGGCGGTCCAGGAACTCCCGCAACGGCCGAAGACCGTCTACGAGGAGCGGATCTACGAGGCCTCACCCGGCCAGCTCATCGCCCTGCTCAACGAAACCCCGGACGACACCCGCAACGTGGTCCTGATCGGCCACAACCCCGGAGTGCAGGCCCTCACCGACATCCTGACCGGCGACTCCGAGAGCGACACCCGAACCAAGCTGACCAACCGGGGCTTCCCTGCAGCGGCCTTCGCGGTACTGACCTTCGAGGGCCCCTGGAAGGCCCTGGAACCGGGCACGGCGACGCTGTTGGACTACTGGGCACCGACGGAGTAAATCCCGGTTCGGTGGCGGCAGGCGGCAGGCGGCAGGCGGCAGGCGGCAGGCGGCACAGGCTGTGGGCAGGCGTTCCGCAGGGCGATGGGGTCCCCCCGCTCGAACGAAGTTGAGAGTGGGGGAGGGTGGGCACAGCCGAACCCGCACTCGGCGACGAAACAGAAGCCCCACCGAAGAGCAGCCGCCCCGCCAAGCTCCCAGAGGGCTACTCGTGGGTGTCTGCCGCCTCGACCTCTTCCCGAGTAACCCCCAGCAGATAAAGCACGGTATCCAGGAACGGGAAGTTCACCGCCGTGTGCGCAGCCTCCCGCACGACCGGCTTGGCGTTGAAGGCCACGCCGAGCCCCGCCGCGTTCAGCATGTCCAGATCGTTCGCCCCGTCACCGATCGCCACGGTCTGATCCAGCGGCACCCCCGCCTCCGCGGCGAACCGCCGCAGCAGCCGAGCCTTGCCCGCCCGATCCACGATCTCCCCGACGACCTTGCCCGTCAGCTTCCCGTCGACGATCTCCAGCGTGTTGGCCTGGGCGAAGTCCAGCCCGAGCCGCTCCTTCAGATCATCCGTGACCTGAGTGAACCCACCCGAGACGACCCCGACCTCGAAACCGAGCCGCTTCAGCGTCCGGATCAGCGTGCGCGCCCCCGGCGTGAGCCGGACCTCGCTGCGCACCTTGTCCACCACCGACGCGTCGAGCCCCTTGAGCAGCGCCACGCGCGCGTGCAGCGACTGCTCGAAGTCCAGCTCCCCGCGCATCGCGGCGGCGGTCACCTTGGCGACCTCGTCCTCGCAGCCCGCGTGCGCGGCGAAGAGCTCGATCACCTCGTCCTGGATGAGCGTGGAGTCCACATCCATGACGACCAGACGCTGCGCCCGCCGGTGCAGCCCCGCCGCGACGACCGCGACATCGACACCGAGTGCCGCCGCGTCGGTGACCAGGGCAGTACGCAGGGGCTCGGTCGCGACACCAGAGACGGCGAACTCGACCGCCGTCACGGGGTACTTGGCGAGCCGGAAGATACGGTCGATGTTGCCGCCGGTCCTGGTGATCCGCGCGGCGATGGCGGCGGTCGACTGGGCGGTCAGCGGATGTCCGAGCACGGTGACGACCGAACGCCCGTGCCCGCGCGGCCGGTTGTCACCGAGCCCGGAGATGATCTCCGCCTGCATCTTCATGGACTCCGCCCAGCTGTGGACGGTGGCCCGGAGATCACCTTCGAGCCCGGCAGGCGGCTGCGTCACGAGCGCGCACAGCACCATGCGACCACGCGTGACGACCTGCTCGATGTCGACCACGTCCACGGAGTAGGCGGCAAGCGTGTCGAACAGACCGGCGGTGATGCCCGGTCTGTCCTTGCCGAAGATTTTGACGAGAAGAGTGGGTACGTCAACGGTCTGCGCAGCGTTCATGGTGTTTCCACCGTATCCGGCACTCAGTGTCCACCGCGCACGTGGTCCGACTGACGGACGGGGAACAATACGTTTCGAGTGCGTGACGAGCGGCTTACGCGCAGGTCAGCGCCGTCCCTTGGGGGTGCGTGGCGGTGGGGGCGGAGGCGGGGGTGGCGGGGGAGGAGTCCGCTTCTCCGGCGCGGACTCCGGCGAGCCGCCCCTGCGCCACCCGGGCCGTCGCGGCGGCGGCGTCACCGGCTTGGCCATGGTGGGCAGGCCGTACAGGTTTTCGGGCGGCTGTTCGCCTTCACCTGGGTCGCGCCCCTCACCCGGGCCGCGTCCCTCGCCCGAACCGCTCCCGCTCCGCTCACCGGAACCGCCCCTCGGACCGGGATCATCGCCCGAACCGGCCCGCTCGGGCCCACTGCTCCTTTCGGGCGACCTCGCTCCCGTACCCGGGGCGTCGGGCGCCCAGCCGCCCTCGTACGACTGTCGGCCGTACGGGCCCCGACCGCTCTCGTACGGCTGGCCGGTTCCGGCCCTCGGCTGCTGCCCGCCCCCGTAGGGCCGCCCCGGCTCGGCCGGCCGGGCGTCCTCGGGTTCCAGGAGCCCGCCGGGCAGCCGTAGATACGGATTGGTGTCGCGGTTGGGCGGCCGGTACGGCGAACCGGGCGTGTAGGGGCCGGAAGGCGGTTCGGAAGGCGGCCCGGGATACGGGCCGGGCCCGCCGGCCTGCTCCGGGTAGCCGTCGTACCGCGCCTCCCCGGCCGCCGTACCCGTCACCGCAGTCGCCCCCACCGCCCCCAGCGTCCCGGTCGCCGCTCCCGCCCCGACCTGCCCCGCCCACGTGTCACCCAGTGCCAACGGCACCGCCCGCCACCCCGCCGCCCCGCTCACGTACGCCAGCAGCGCGCCGGCGGCTCCCGCGGCCGCGCCCCACAGCGCGCCCAGCAGCACGGCCGCGACCAGTTGTCCGTGCAGTTGGATTCCGGCGCCGAACGCGTCGAAGCCCAGGACCGAGATCGAGGCGTCCACGGACACCTCCGCCAGCCAGGCCAGCAGCGGCAGCGCCACCGCCGTCACCACCCCCAGCCGCAACGCGCAGCGACCGGCGAAACGCAGGGCACCCGGATCCCGTACAGCGAGAGGCACACGGCCGTTGACGTCGGCCGGGCCGACACCGCGGGCCAGTGGTGTCCGGGCCGCCGCGAGGATGCCCGCGAGCAGCATCATCAGGACCGCCGCGACGCCCAACAGCCACACCCGGCCGTCCAGTTCGGCCAGTTTGCCGAGGCTGACCGACTGATCGGTCTCCGAGCTGCTGAGGAGCCGGTCCAGGGGGTCCGGGAGGACGTTCACCAGGATTCCGGACGCGCTGCCGTCGAACGGGACGAACAGGCCGATCGGGACGCCCAGCCAGACCCCGTTGGGGGCGCCGAGCAGGGCCGCGCCAGCGATGCGCTTGGGATGGTCGTCGCCGATCGCCGCGTACGCCGCCGCCGCGAACCCCGCCGCCACCGCCACCAGCAGCACCGTGACCAGGGCAGACGCAGCCGGACGTACGACACGGTGGACCGCTTCCCAGCCGGGCGGCAGGGGAGTGCGGCGGGAGGCCAGGAGGGCGACCGCCAGGACTCCGGCCGCCCAGACCAGCCCGCCGAGCAGAGTGGGCAGCGTGTCTACGGTGAAGCCGACCGCCGCCTTCGCGTCGACCAGATCGCCGACCCGGTCGGGCAGCAGACCGCTGATGTCACCGAGCCCGGGGATGTCGAGGCCCCCGCCACCGCCTCCGCCGCCCGTGCCCGGCAGGTCGTCGAGGCCCAGCGCGCCGCCGTCGATCGTGATGACGTCGTGCCCCGCCCAGGCCAGCCCGCCCAGGGTGGCGACGAAGAGGGCGATCACCGCACCCGCGCGCGTGAGGAGTTCGGACGGGGAGATCACAACTCCCGCCCCGCGCAGGGACCGTAGGAAGAACCAGGACAAAAGCACCGCGCCCACCAGGCCGACGCCCAGTGGCGTGATCTCGATGGCGGTCGCCGCCTCCGCTCCTTTCAGGCCGAAGGCCGACACATCACCGGACGGCGTGACCGAACCACCCGCCCCAAGCGCCACAACCGCCGCGGTCATCGGCCCGAGCGAGGCCGTGGAGTCCGCCTCCAGCAGATGCAGTCCGAGCGCGGCCGTGCCCGCCATTCCGATCAACGCCCAGCTCACAGCGGCGATCGCGGAGAGCAGCACGTCTCCCCACGGCAGCCTCCTGTTGTGCTCGGCGGTCTCGATGCTCATCGTCAGCCCCCGATCCGCGCGGCGGCGGTCCACCCCGCGTGTCCCCCTCGCGTGGGATTACCACTCTCCGGGCCGGTTTCCACCCCGTCAACGGCGCGTGGCCGCCCGCTTGCACGCTCTGTCCGCAAGGCCCGACTTTCGGTCAGGGGCTGAGCCTGAAATAGTTCCCCACGATGTTCGACATCCCTAGACTCCCCGTGTTGGGGCAAATTCGGGGGACAACTCAGTGGGGCATGGAGTGCCTGAACTCGTACTGGAATTGAACGGACGGACCTGGACGCTCGATTCGTCCAGGCCCTACACCCTCGGACGTGATCCGCAGGGAGACATCGTGCTCGATGACGCCAGGGTCTCCTGGCGGCACGCCACGATCAGCTGGGGCGGCCGGAGTTGGGGGATCGAGGACCACGGCAGCACCAACGGCACCTTTGTGCAGGGGCAGCGCATCCATCAGATGGAGATCGGGCCCGGCTCGGCCGTCCATCTCGGCAACGCGACCGACGGCCCGCGGCTGAACCTCTCCAGCAGTGCCGCCTCGGTCGCGACACCGCAGGTGGCACAGCCTCAGCAGCAGCCGTTCGCGGCCCAGGGCGCGAGCCCCGGCTGGGCTCAGCAGCCGCCGCCGCAGCAGCAGACGCCGGAACAGAGCTGGCCGCGGTCCGAGCCGCAGCAGGCCGCCGCGATCCCGCAGCAGCAGGGCCCCGGCGCGGGCGCGGGGGCGCCGCCGGTGTACGGCGACCGCAGCCCGACCACCTTCCACCAGCTGCTCCTCGGCCGCGTCATGCGCATCGGCCGCGCGCTGGAGAACGACCTGGTCGTCTCCGACCTCCAGGTCTCCCGCAACCACGCCGAGTTCCACGCGGCGCCCGACGGCCGTTTCGAGATCCGTGACCTGGGCTCGCACAACGGCACGTACGTCAACGGCATGCCGATCGCCAAGGGCGGCACCGCGCTGCTCGGCCCGAACGACATCGTCGGCGTCGGCCACTCCACGTTCCGTCTGGTCGGCGACCGCCTTGAGGAGTTCGTCGACACCGGCGAGATCTCCTTCTCGGCCCGCCATCTGACGGTCACGGTGGACGGCGGCAAGGACATCCTCAAGGACGTCTCCTTCGGCGTACCGGAGAAGTCGCTGATCGCGGTCATCGGCCCGTCCGGCTCCGGCAAGTCGACGCTCCTGAAGGCGCTCACCGGCTACCGGCCGGCCAACAAGGGCGATGTCCTCTACGACAACCGGAACCTGTACAAGCAGTTCGCCGAGCTGCGCCAGCGCATCGGTCTGGTCCCGCAGGACGACATCCTGCACAAGGAACTCACCGTCAAGAAGGCCCTCAAGTACGCGGCCAAGCTGCGTTTCCCCGCCGACACCACGACGGAGGAGCGCGAGCACCGCATAGACGAGGTGCTGCGCGAGCTGAAGCTCGACATCCACAAGGAGAAGAAGGTCACCTCCCTCTCCGGCGGCCAGCGCAAGCGCGTCTCGGTGGCCCTGGAACTGCTCACCAAGCCGTCGCTGATCTTCCTGGACGAGCCGACCTCCGGCCTCGACCCGGGCATGGACCGCGACGTCATGCAGCTGCTGCGCGGCCTCGCCGACGACGGCCGTACGGTCCTCGTCGTCACGCACTCCGTGGCCGAACTGGCGCTGTGCGACAAGCTCCTGGTGATGGCGCCGGGCGGCGCGGTGGCGTACTTCGGTCCGCCCGAGGAGGCCCTGAACTTCTTCGGCTACGACACCTGGGCCGATGTCTTCTCCGCCTTCGAGAACTACCGCGACTACGACTGGGCGGGCCGCTGGAAGGGCTCGCAGCACTACCAGATGTACGCCGCGGACATCGACGCCGTCGCCCCGCAGTCCGTACACATGCCGCCCGCACAGGCCATGCGTCCGCCCAAGCCGCAGGGCTGGGGCTCCCAGCTGATGACCCTGATCCGGCGCTACACGGCGGTCATCGCCTCCGACAAGGGCTTCCTCGCGCTGACGGTGATCCTGCCCGCGGTGCTCGGCGCGGTGAGCCTGCTCATCGACCCGGACAAGACACTGCTGCCGGGCAAGGTGGCCAGGAACGGCATCAACATCCCGAACGGCACGGCCACCACCGTCCTCCTCATCCTCGCGGTGGGCGCCTGCTTCGCCGGGGCCGCGAACTCCGTCCGCGAGCTGATCAAGGAACGGGTCATCTACGAACGGGAGCGCGCGACCGGCCTGTCGCGCTCCGCGTATCTGATGTCCAAGGTGATCGTCCTCGGCTTCATCACGATCCTGCAGGGCCTCATGGTCGGCGCGATCGGCTTCGCCAGCCGCACGATCCCCGAAGAGGGCCTGATCTTCGGCAAGCTCGTGCTGCTCGAACTCTCCATCCCGATCATGGCGCTCGGCTTCACGTCGATGATGTTCGGCCTGGTCATCTCGTCCCTGGTGAAGACCTCCGAGAAGACCATGCCGCTGCTCGTCATGTTCGCGATCATCCAGGTCGTGTTCACCGGCTGTCTGTTCATCCTGCACGGCAACATCGGCGTCAACGAGTTCTCGTACCTGATGCCGTCCCGCTGGGCGGTCGCCGCCGCCGGTGCCACGCTCGACTTCAACAAGATCAGCCCGAACGTCGACGACCCCGGCAACACGGACCCCCTGTGGGACCACACGGCCACCGCCTGGGGCATCGACATGGTCGCCCTGATCGCCCTCGGCGTGATCTGCGGCTTCTTCGTGGCGCGCTTCCTGCGCCGCCACGAGCCCGAGGTCATGCGCAAGTGACCGTGCCCGTACGACGGTGAAGGGCGGCACCCCGGTGGGGGTGCCGCCCTTCGGCGTACGAGAGGTCCGCGCGGCCTCAGTACGCGCCGTTGACGTTGTCGATCGAGCCGTACTTGTCGGCCGCGTAGTTGGCGGCGGCCGTGATGTTGGCGACCGGGTCGTACTGGCTGTGGACGGTGCCTGAGACGTGGTACGCGTCGAAGGTCGGCTTGATGATCTGCAGCAGACCGATCGACGGGGTGCCGTTGATCGCGTTGATGTCCCAGTTGTTGATCGCGTTCGGGTTGCCCGAGGACTCCCGCATGATGTTGCGGTACAGACCGTTGTACGAACCCGGGATGCCCTTGGACTTCATGATGTCCAGGGACTCCTTGATCCAGCCGTCCAGGTTGTTGCTGTACGACTTCACGGCGGCCTTCTTGAGCGCGGCGCGCTTGGCGGCCCGGCTCGCGGCAGCCTTCGCCGCGCGCTCCTTCGCCGCCTTCGCAGCCGCCTTCTTGGCAGCCGCCTTCTTCGCGGCGGCCTTCTTGGCGGCGGCCTTCTTGGCGGCAGCGGCGTCGGCTGCCTTCTTCTTCGCGGCGGCGGCCTCCGCCTTCACGGTCGCGCCGGCCAGCTGGTCGGTGACGCTCGCCTTCACGTCCTTGATCTGGCTCTGGCTGAAGACCACGGGAGCGGTGACGGAGGCGACCTCGGAGGTGGTCTGCGCGTTGCCCGGCACCGCGGTGAACGCGAGGGCGGCGGCGCCGAGCGTGGCGACACCGGCGATCGAGAACTTGTGGACCCTGGTCAGCTTGCGACTATGACCGGAAGTGGCGGTGTTCTTGGGCATGGCGGTGGACCTCTTCGAATAGCGCGGAGGTCGCTCGGCGTCCGGTGGGGACAGTGGTGCTTCCGGCACGAACGCCGCGGGCGGAACCCGCGGCGCTGAGCGACGGCTGCCATTCTTAGCGGCCGCAAAATTGTGTGGCAAAGGTGTGACGTACTAGGAGAGGTAGTGGACCCGTGAAGGGCAAAATAGGACAGACCGGAGCGTCTTTCCCGCTCACCGTGTGAGCGTTTGTCTCCTATGACCCCTAGTAAGTGATGTGCGTCCTATGTGCGGGGTCACATGGGCCGCATACGCATCTCACCAGTAGTTGCGAGAGCAATGCTCAGCGTGAGGCTTCTGTTTCAGGCCTCCGCCGGAAGGAGGAGATGCACGTCCCCGAACTCGTGCCACAGGTACCGCTCGCGCAGCGCCTCCTCATACCCACGGTCGATCGCCGCCCGCCCGGCGACCGCCTCCAGCATCAGCAGATGCGACGCCTGAGGCTCGTGCAGCCCCGTCAGCAGCCCGTCGACGACCCGTACCCCGCGCTCGGGCGTCACCACCAGATCGGTCCACCCCTCGGCCGCCCGGACCACCCCGTCGGGCCCGGCAGCGGACTCCACGGCCCGTACGGCCGTCGTACCGACCGCCACGATCCGCCCGTCCCCGGCCCGTACGGCGTTGATCAGCCGCGCCGAGGTCTCCGGCACCGCGAACCGCTCCGGGTACGGCGGCTCGTGCGCCTCCGTCGACGCGACCCCGGTGTGCAGCCGGACGGGCGCGAACTGCACACCCCGGCTCACCAGCTCCGCCACAAGGCGTGCGGTGAAGGGCCGCGCGGCGCTCGGCATCTCCGCGCTGCCCGCCCCGTCGCGGGACGGCAGCGCGAACACCGTCTGATAGACGGACAACGGCTGGTCCCGTTCCGTATAGGAGTAACGAATGGGCCGCCCGTGCGCCCGCAGGACAGCCGGCACCTCCCCGTCCGCCCGCGCCCACCACAGCCGGTCACCGCACGCGCTGAGCGGCTCCTCCAGGACCAGCCGTACGCCCCCGGGCAGCCGTACGGCCGTTCCCTCGGGTCCGCCCGCACGCGCGCGCGTGGTGCCCGTTCCGTCGGGATCCCGCAGCTCGACGCCCCACCGCCCGTCGTCCCCGCACGTCGAGAAATGCACCACCACGCGCGCGTGCCCGATCCACCCGTCCACGGCGGCGGCCAGCGTCGGCGACGTGTTGACCACGAGCAGATCCCCGGCCCGCAGCTGCCGGGGCAGCTCGGCGAACGCGTGATGCGACACCGCGGTCCCCCGCGACACGAGCAGCCGTACGTCGTCCCGGTCGAGCCCCGGCCCCCGCTGCTCGGCCGGCACCCGCGCCGACAGTTCCTCCGGCACCCGCACGGTCAGCGTCATCGCACCTCCAGCAGAGACGGCGCCGAGTACCGCCCGCTGGCCGGCCGCTCGTCCAGCAGCCGCAGAAACGCGGGCACGACGCTGCCGGGCTCGGGACGCGGATCGTCGTCGTCCGGTACGGCCGCCGCGTACAGGTCCGTCCCCATGTCACCGGGATCCACCGCCCAGACCCGCACCCCGGGCTCCTCCTCCCCGAGCACCGCCGCCAGCTGGTCGAGGGCCGCCTTGGACGCCCCGTAGCCGCCCCACGTCTCGTACGCCTCGGCCGCCGCGTCCGAACTGACGGCGATCACCGTCCCGGCCGCCGACTCCCGCAGCAGCGGCAGCGCCTCCTGGACCAGACCCAGCGCGGCCACGACATTCACCTCAAGCGCCCGTCGCAACCCTTCCAGGGACAGTCCCTCCAGCCGTACGAGGGGCTCGGCGCCCAGCGCGCTCGCGTTGCTCACCAGGAGATCGACGCCGCCCAGGTTCCACGCCGCCGAGACCAGCCCGACCCGGTGACCGGCGTCCGTGACATCCCCGGGAAGGGCCTCCACCCGCCCTCCGTACTTCGAGAGCGCCTCGGCGGTGGCTTGCAGGGCCTCCGGGGTTCTGGCGTCCAGGACGAGGTCCCAGCCGCGTTGCGCGAGCGCCGAGGCCAGCGCCCGCCCCAGACCCTTGGAAGCCCCCGTGATGATCGCTACCGGCATGACGTGCGTCCCCTCGTCCCAGGCTGCCGTGATCGGCAGTGCACCCAACGTAGGAACGGGACCGTCCCGGCCGCCTCGTCCGGGGGCCGCAATACGGTGGGGCCCTTCGGCCTAGGCCCTCGGACCCAGGCCGGCCCGCCACAGGTCCGATACGCACTGTCACACCCCGCCGGTACCGTGAGGGCATGAGTCAAGGACCACGGTCCGGTCTGTCCGCGGTGAGCGCCGCGCTGCTGGCCATGAGCAGGCATCTGGAGGTGCGCGACGTCCTCAAGACGATCGTCGCCTCCGCCAGAGAGCTGCTCGACGCGCAGTACGCGGCACTGGGCGTCCCGGACGACCACGGCGGCTTCGCCCAGTTCGTGGTCGACGGCGTCAGCGACGCCCAGTGGAAGGCCATCGGCCCCCTCCCGCGCCGGCACGGCATCCTCGCAGCGATGCTGGACGAGGCCAGGCCCGAGCGCCTCGCCGACGTCCGCAAGGACCCGCGCTTCGAGGGCTGGCCCTCCGCCCACCCCGACATGTCCGACTTCCTGGGCCTGCCGATCCGGGACGGCGACGAGGTCATCGGCGCGCTCTTCCTCGCGAACAAGAACTGCCCGAAACCGGACGGCGGCTGCGGCTTCACCGAGGACGACCAGGAACTCCTGTCGATCCTCGCCCAGCACGCGGCGATCGCCCTGACCAACGCCCGCCTCTACGAACGCAGCCGCGAACTGACCATCGCCGAGGAACGCTCCCGCCTCGCCCACGAACTGCACGACGCGGTCAGCCAGAAGCTGTTCTCCCTGCGCCTGACGGCCCAGGCCGCCGCCACCCTGGTGGACCGCGACCCCGACCGCGCCAAGGGCGAGCTGCAACAGGTGGCCGCGCTCGCCGCGGAGGCGGCCGACGAACTGCGCGCGGCGGTCGTGGAACTGCGCCCCACAGCCCTGGACGAGGATGGCCTGATCGCCACGCTCCGCACCCACGCCCAGGTCCTCGACCGCGCGCACTCCGCGCGCGTGACCTTCGACAGCCGTGGGGTCCGCGCCCTGCCGGCGGCCCAGGAGGAGGCGCTGCTGCGGGTCGCCCAGGAGGCCCTGCACAACGCGCTGAGACACTCGGGGGCGGCCCTGGTGGAGGTGACGCTCACGAAGCGCGGTCAGGGCGCGGCCCTGCGCATCACCGACGACGGCGGAGGCTTCGACCCGACGGCGGTACGCAGCGCCGGACGCCACCTCGGCCTGGTCTCCATGCGGGACCGGGCGAGCGGGGTCGGCGGCCGGCTGGATGTGCAATCGGCGCCCGGAAAGGGCACCACCGTCGAGATGGAGGTCCCCGGTGGCTGACGCGATCAAGGTGCTGCTCGTCGACGACCACCAAGTGGTCCGCCGTGGCCTGCGCACGTTCCTCGAAGTGCAGGGCGACATCGAGGTCGTGGGCGAGGCGTCGGACGGAGCCGAGGGAGTCGACCGCGCGGAGGAGCTGAAACCCGACGTCGTCCTCATGGACGTCAAGATGCCGGGCATGGACGGCGTCGAGGCGCTGCGCAAGCTCCGCGAACTCGACAACCCCGCGCGCGTGCTGATCGTCACGAGCTTCACCGAACAGCGCACGGTGGTCCCGGCCCTGCGCGCGGGCGCCGCCGGGTACGTCTACAAGGACATCGACCCGGACGCCCTCGCGGGCGCGATCCGCTCGGTGCACGCCGGACACATCCTGCTCCAGCCGGAGGTCGCGGGCGTGCTCCTCAGCCAGGAGGAGACGCACTCGGGCCAGGGGAGGGGCGGTTCGCTGACCGAGCGGGAGCGGGAGGTACTGACCCTGATCGCGGACGGCCGCTCGAACCGCGAGATAGCCAGAGCCCTCGTCCTGTCCGAGAAGACGGTCAAGACACACGTCTCGAACATCCTGATGAAACTCGACCTGGCGGACCGCACCCAGGCGGCGTTGTGGGCGGTACGTCACGGTGTGACCGGATGACCGGCAATTCGGAACGTTCCCTTCCGGGCTGAGATTCATACCGTCGTGGGAATGTCCCCCGGATGGCGCATCCTTCGTGGATCTCCGGCGTTCTTCAGTGCGTGCCGCGGCGACCTGCCGCGGTGGACGCAATGGGAGGGAACAGAAGTGAAGAACCTGAAGAAGGCCGCCGCTGTCACGATGGTCGCGGGTGGCCTGGTCGCCGCCGGCGCCGGTTTCGCCTCCGCCACGGACGGTGCGCACGCGAACGGCCACGCGGTCGGCTCGCCGGGCGTCGCCTCGGGCAACCTCGTCCAGGCCCCGGTGCACATCCCGGTGAACGCGGTGGGCAACAGCGTCAACGTCATCGGCGTGCTGAACCCGGCCTTCGGCAACCTCGGCCTCAACCACTGAGGAAACGTGGGGAGGTCGGCCGGGTGCCACGGTTTGCACCGAACGGGCATTTCGCCGTAGGGGTCCGTATCGCCCGGCACCTCTCCCGCGTTGCGCAGCGTACGACCCGCGGCCGGGTCGCCCACGCAAGTGCAGGAGGACGTTTCTCATGAACATCGCCAAGAAGGCCGCCGTGGCCGTCACGATCGCCGGTGCCGCCGCGGGCGCCGGCGCCGGTGTCGCCGCCGCCGACTCGGACGCCCACGGCGTGACCGCGAAGTCCCCGGGCGTGGCTTCGGGCAACCTCGGCCAGGTCCCCGTGCACGTGCCGGTCAACGCGGTCGGCAACACGGCCAACCTCATCGGCCTGCTGAACCCGTCCTTCGGCAACACCGGCGTGAACGACTGACGCCGGACGACAACGCCGAGAGCCCCGCGAACAAGAACGGTTCGCGGGGCTCTCGGCGTTGTCATGTCAGGTTGTCCGGTGTCCGAGGGCGAGCCGCCCAGCGCCGGCCGGGGCATTTCAGCCCGTCCGGCGTTTGAGGACGAGGCCGTTCAGGCCGACAGCGGGGGCCTGGGGGCGGCAGCCCCCAGAGACGCCCACACCAACCAACCCGCACCCCCGAACAAACCTCACCGCACCCCCCGCTCCACCACGACGGAGTTGTACGCCGCGACCTGCGCCCGCCGAGCCGTCCGCTCCACCGGCCGCAACGCCTCCGCCCGCGCCGCGATCTCCGACGCGCTGACCGCCCCGCCGGGCCCGTTCTCGGACGCCACCGAGATCAGCAGCCCCACCCGCTGCGCCAGCTCCAGCACCCGTACCGCCCGCGGCGGATACCCCGGCGCCAACACCTCGCGCCCCACCTCCGCCCGCGCCCGGTACGCGTCGATCGCCGCCTCCGCGACCGGCCCCGACCCGGCGACGTCCAGCCGCGACAACACCGCCGTCGCGTCCCGCAACGCCTCCGCCAACTCCCGCTCGGCCTCCCCGAGGGACGGCACATCGGCGGGCGGCGCCTCCCGTACGGGCAGACAGTGCCAGACGACCTCGACGTGCACGTCCCCGGCCGGCCCGGCCTCGTACACCTCCGGCACCAGACCCAGCGCGGCGCCCTCGCAGATCACCGCCTCCTCCACGTCCAGCGCCCGCGCGTTGAACTCGGGGGGCCCGCTCAGCCCGAGCGGATGCCCGGGCGCGGGCAGCGCGATCCGCAGCCCGGACGCACCGAGCGTCCGCAGCCGCCCCAGCGCGAGCGTGAGACCGACGGGCGCCGATTCACCGGGCAGCCCCTCGACCCGGTGCACGGCGTCCTCCCCGACGATGGCCACTACCGCGTCGTCCGGCGAAACAAGTCCGGCCAACAGGGCATTTCCCCATGCGGCCAGTCGTCCTGAGCGTGGTTCCGAGAGCATGCCTCCACCCTAAGGACCGACCGAGGGGCGGGACCGGCCGACCGGTGGCGTAGATTTCGTGGGGGGCTGCGCCCACAGGCGCACACGAACGCGAGACTGGCCGATACTTCAATGGGAGACAACCCGCTCATGAGCGATGTTCTGGAGCTGGAGGACGTATCCGTGGTCCGCGAGGGCCGGGCTCTGGTGGACCAGGTCTCCTGGTCGGTCAAGGAGGGCGAACGTTGGGTCATCCTCGGCCCCAACGGCGCCGGTAAGACGACCCTCCTGAACCTCGCGTCCAGCTACCTCTACCCCAGCCAGGGCACCGCCACCATCCTCGGCGAGACCCTCGGCAAGGTCGACGTCTTCGAACTGCGCCCGCGCATCGGCATGGCCGGCATCGCCATGGTCGACAAGCTGCCCAAGCGCCAGACCGTGCTCCAGACGGTGCTGACCGCCGCGTACGGCATGACGGCCGGCTGGCAGGAGGAGTACGAGGACATCGACGAGCAGCGCGCCCGCGCCTTCCTCGACCGCCTCGGCATGAGCGACTTCCTCGACCGCCGCTTCGGCACCCTCTCCGAGGGCGAGCGCAAGCGCACCCTCATCGCCCGTGCCCTGATGACCGACCCCGAGCTGCTGCTCCTCGACGAGCCCGCCGCCGGCCTCGACCTCGGCGGCCGCGAGGACCTCGTACGCCGTCTCGGCCGGCTCGCCCGCGACCCGATCGCACCCTCCATGATCATGGTCACGCACCATGTCGAGGAGATCGCCCCGGGCTTCACCCATGTCCTGATGATCCGTCAGGGCAAGGTGCTCGCCGCCGGCCCCCTGGAACTCGAACTCACCTCCCGCAACCTGTCGATGTGCTTCGGCCTCCCCCTCCTCGTCGAGCAGCGCGGCGAACGCTGGACCGCGCAGGGCCTGCCGATGGCCTGACGGCGCACGGCACATGAGCCGCCTTGTAAAACAACTGGAAGAAGCCTGTGCCAAGTTGATCGGCGCCCTGTCGGTGACCAGGCTCGCGGACCTACCATGACGATGTGAACGACATCGACGCATGGGTGTGGTGGCTCGTCGGCGCCGTGGCGCTGGGTATCCCGCTCGTGGTGACCGCGATGCCGGAACTCGGCATGCTCGCCGTGGGCGCCCTGGCGGCCGCCGGCACGGCCGGACTCGGCGGCGGACTCGTCGTCCAGGTGCTGGTGTTCGCCGTCGTGTCGACCGCGCTCATCGCCGTCGTACGGCCCATCGCGACCCGGCATCGTGGAGATCGGCCCCAACTCCTGTCGGGAATCGACGCGTTGAAGGGCAAGCGAGCCGTCGTCCTGGAACGCGTCGACGGCTCCGACGGCCGGATCAAGCTCGCCGGAGAGATCTGGTCGGCCCGTTCCCTGGACGCCCAAGTCGCCTACGAGGTAGGCCAAGAGGTGGACGTCGTCGAGATCGAAGGGGCCACGGCGATCGTCATGTGACCTCGCACGACGCAAGTGAACGGAACGTGCACGAGGCAGCCGACGGTCTGTCACACTCGACCAGCAAGATCTTCAACAAGCAAGATCTTCAACAGGCATAAGATCTTTCCGTAAGCGCGCCGAGGCGGAGAAGGGTACGGGGAGCCACGATGGAACCCATCATCATCGTCCTGATCATCCTGGTGGTGTTGGTCTTCATCGCCCTGATCAAGACCATCCAGGTCATTCCACAGGCGAGCGCCGCGATCGTGGAACGGTTCGGCCGCTACACGCGGACACTCAACGCCGGCCTGAACATCGTCGTCCCATTCATAGACACCATCCGCAACCGCATCGACCTCCGCGAGCAGGTCGTGCCGTTCCCGCCGCAGCCGGTGATCACCCAGGACAACCTGGTCGTCAACATCGACACCGTCATCTACTACCAGGTGACCGACGCCAGGGCCGCGACCTACGAAGTCGCCAGCTACATCCAGGCGATCGAGCAGCTCACCGTCACCACGCTCCGCAACATCATCGGTGGCATGGACCTGGAGCGGACCCTGACCTCCCGCGAGGAGATCAACGCGGCCCTGCGCGGTGTCCTCGACGAGGCCACCGGCAAGTGGGGCATCCGCGTCAACCGTGTCGAGTTGAAGGCGATCGAGCCGCCGACCTCCATCCAGGACTCGATGGAGAAGCAGATGCGCGCCGACCGTGACAAGCGCGCCGCGATCCTCACCGCCGAAGGTATCCGCCAGTCCCAGATCCTCACGGCGGAAGGTGAGAAGCAGTCATCGATCCTACGAGCCGAGGGTGAGGCCAAGGCCGCAGCCCTGCGCGCCGAAGGTGAAGCCCAGGCCGTCCGTACGGTCTTCGAGGCCATCCACGCCGGTGACCCGGACCAGAAGCTCCTCTCCTACCAGTACCTCCAGATGCTCCCGAAGATCGCCCAGGGCGACGCCAACAAGCTCTGGATCGTCCCCAGCGAAATCGGCGACGCCCTCAAGGGCCTGTCCGGCGCCATGGGCAACTTCGGCAACCCAGGCGGCGGTTCGGGCGGCGGAGGCAACACGGACACCCCCACAGAACGCCGAGAAAAGCCGTCGATCACAGACTGACGGCTCATCAAAACTCCGGCACCTGTCCCCGCGCCCTGCTTTTAGGGGCGCGGGGAACTGCGCGACCAGCCACGAACGACCCGCGGCCAACGAACAAACCAGTGGACCCCAAACAAGGTCCCACCCGCACAAATTACGCCGCCGGCTGCCCCAACCACTCAGGCAGCGCATCGAAGTCATCCTGCCCAAGAGCCAACAGCATCGCATCAGCAGGCGTAGGCTCGAACGGCTGCCGCAACAGCGGCATCCCCGCCTGCTCCGGAGTCCGCGCCGCCTTACGGTGATTGTCCTCCGCGCAAGATGCCACCGTGTTCAACCACGAGTCCTGCCCACCCTGCGCCCGCGGCACCACATGGTCGACAGTGGTCGCCCGCCGCCCGCAGTACGCGCACCTGTGCCGGTCCCGGACCAGCACACCCCGCCTCGACCACGGAGCTTGTCTTCGGAACGGCACCCGGACATAGCGGCAGAGCCTGATCACCCGCGGCGCGGGTATGTCGACCGCCGCTCCGCGCATACGGATCTCGGGGTGGGCCTGCTCGACAACAGCCTTGTCCTGCAGCACCAGAACGACGGCCCGGTTCAACGTCACCGTCGACAGCGGCTCGAAGCTCGCGTTCAGTACCAGCGTGTCCCGCATCCAGCCCACCTCCTATGCTCACCGGCCCACCGCATGGCGGGCTTGGATCAACTCTGGCCGGGCACGCCGAGATGGACAACGCAATATCTGTGCTCACCGGGGGGCGACCCCCGGACCCCCGGCACAAAAAATGCCCGCCTCTGATCACTTCCAAGACCAGAGGCGGGCAAACGTTCAATGAACGTCAGTCTTCGGCGGGAACCTCGTACTCACCGACGAGTTGGGCACGCGCGATCGCGTGGAACCGCAGATTGAACCCTACGTACGCGGGAGACGCGTCCGCGTCAGGGCCCAGCTTCTCCTGGTCCACCGCGTACACCGTGAACACATACCGGTGCGGACCGTCCCCGGCCGGCGGCGCCGCACCGCCGAAGTCCTTCGTGCCGTAGTCGTTGCGCGCCTGGACCACGCCCTCGGGCAGCCCCTCGAACTTGCCGCTGCCCGCACCCGTCGTCAACTCGGTCACCGAGACCGGGATGTCGAAGGCTACCCAGTGCCAGAACCCGCTGCCCGTGGGCGCGTCCGGGTCGTAGCAGGTCACGGCGAAACTCTTGGTCTCCGGCGGGAACCCCTCCCACCGCAGGTGCGGCGAGGTGTTGCCGGACGCGTAGACCTGAGCGTCCTTGAGCGTTGCACCCGCCTCGACATCCTCACTCGTGACCGTGAACGACGGCACGGGCGGGTGGAAGTCGTGCGGCAGCGGCGGCCTCTTCAGCTCGGTCACGTGGATACCTCCTGATGGGATCGAATGGGGGGTGGATCGAGTGGGAAGGCCTCGGGCATCCCGCGTCACCGAGGTGTCAACCGCGTTGACTACGTTGGCCCGATGACCTGCTACGCACGCCGAAGAACCCTGATCACAGCCCTGATGGCCCTGGCAGCCAGCCTAGTTGCCATCCCGGCCGCGGAAGCGAGCGGCACCCGAATATCCACCGACCGGATCGTCGGCGACCAACAGGTCCTCTTCCGCTCCGGTACCGGCGGCTACGGCTGCTTCCGCATCCCCACCCTGATCCGCACCAAGGCCGGCACCCTGCTCGCCTTCGCCGAGGGCCGCTCCTCACCCTCCTGCGCCGACCGCGGCCCCATCGACATCGTGGTCCGCCGCTCCACCAACGACGGCCGCACCTGGGGCCCCGTCAGGGTCGCCCTGTCGGGCACCGCCACCGACCCGGACGCCCCGTACACCCGCGACAACGCCTCGCCCGTCGCCGACGAGGTCACCGGAGACGTCTTCCTGGTCTCCACCGGCGAACCGGCGAGCCGCGGCACGCGCATCCCGTACGTCCAGAAGAGCACCGACGACGGCCTCACCTTCGGCGCCCCGAGCGCCCTCACCCGCCTCAGTGGCAAGACCAGCGGCTGGTTCGCGACCGGCCCCGCCCACGGCATCCAGCTCAAGAACGGCCCGTACGCCGGCCGCCTCGTCGTCGGCGCGTACGAGAGCCCGAACTCCACGACCCAGCTCGCCGGCGTCCTCTACAGCGCCGACCACGGCGAGACCTGGCAGACGAGCGCCACCGAGAACTCGTACGTGGCAGGGGAGTTGAAGCCCACCGAGACCTCCGTGGCCGAACTCACCAACGGCGACGTCTACCTCGCCACCCGCAACGAACAGGACGACACCAAACCGCACCGCACCCATGTCATCAGCACCGACGGCGGCACCACGGTCGGTCTCCACACGGTCGCGGGCGTCACCACACCCCAGATCCAGGCTTCGGTCCTGGCCCTGACCCACACTTACCAATCCACCCCCGGCGACACCCTGATCCTCGCCGCCCCGCTCGGCCCCGGCCGCGCGAACCTCGGCATCCGCTACTCCACGAACCGCGGCGCCACCTGGACCGACGCCCCGAGCGGCCGGATCAACGCCGACCGCGCGGGCTACTCGGACCTCGCCGAACTCACCGGCGGCGAGATAGGCCTGGTCTACGAGGGAGGCCAGGACTTCTCCGCCGCCGGCATCTACTTCAACCGATTCGCCCCCACGACGATCGGGCTCCCCGGCACCTTCGACGGCACGGTCCTCCCGCAGCCGTCGCGGGAGGCCGGTCCCACCACCCCGGACACGACCCCGGACGCCAACGACGCCTACCTGAGCGGCGGTCCGGCCGGCGTGAGCGGCAGGTTCCGGCAGGCGCTCGCCTTCCCGAGCCCCGGCGGATACGCCGACATCCCGTACAGCCCGACCGTCGACCCGGGCTCGGGCGACGTCACGTACTCGCTCTTCTTCAAGCACACGGCGACCTCCACCACAGCCCAACGCGCCCTGCTCTGGGCGTACGGCTACAACGCGGCCAAACCGCAGCTGTGGATCCGCGCCGTGCCCAGCGCCAACCAGATCGTCGCCTGGGCCGAGGGCTCCGGCGGCAGGGTCAACGTCACCCTCCAGGCCCCCGAAGGCTCCGCGGCCTACGGCGACAACGCCTGGCACCATCTGACCCTGGTCCGCTCCGGCGACCGGGTCAGCCTCGCGGTGGACGGTACGACCGTCACCAAGACCGGCGTCACCGGCTCGCTCACCTCAGCCCGCGCCTCCGGCGTCGACGGCATCCGCCTCGGCGCGAAACCGGACGCCGGCGCGAGCGACGTCTTCACCGGCACCCTCGACGAGTTCCGGATGTACGACACCGCCCTCACCGAGGCCCAACTGACCGAACTTCGCACCCAGAACACGGCCACCGGCGCGGCCGACACCCTCGCAGCCCACCTCCCCTTCCAGACCGTCGACACCGCCACGGACCCCGACCCGCTCACCACGGTCGCCATTGAGGACGACATCTCCGGCAACTGCGCCGACGGCACCCTCCTGCTCGCCACGGACGCGACCCCGCGCGTGACGGACGAGTACCGCATGGGTGCCTCGGCCCTCCCGGTCGCCAAGGACCGCCCGGGCGTCGAGGTCCCGTACGTACCCGCCCTCGACCCGGGAACGGGCGACTTCACGTACGCCCTCTGGTTCCGCTACAGCGCCACGCCCACGACACCCGCAGCGGCCCTCCTCTGGGCGTACGGGACCGCCTCGGGCCAACCCTCCCTGTGGATCCGCGCCCGCCCCGGCGACGACGGCCTCTACGCCTGGGCGGAGACGAACGAGGGCCGCGCCAACTTCGCGATCCCCGACCCCGACGACACCCGGACGGCGTTCGGCGACAACCAATGGCACCTGCTGACCGCCACGCGCGCGAGCAGCACGTTCACGGTCGAGGTCGACGGCACCCACACCACCCAGGCCACCGGACTCACCGGCTCCTTCACCGAGGGCCGCACCACCGTCCCGGGCCTGCGCATCGGCTCCCGCCCCGGCACCACCGAGATCCTCACGGGCACACTCGACGACCTCCGCCTCTACCACCGCGCCCTCACGGACACCGAGACCGCCAAGATCGCCGCGACCGGATCGGGCACGAGCGCATACCCCACCGACAGCAAGATCTGGTGGCCGATGGAGAACGGCACCACCCAGGCCCACGAGATCGCCCGCCCCACCACAGGCCCGGCCACCCCGGACACCACCACCCACTGCAACAACGCCTACGTACGCGGGACTCCAGCCCTCGTGAGCGGCGCCTTCGGCGGCGGCATCACGCTCGACGGCACCGACGACGCGGTCGAACTCCCGTACAGCGACTCGGAGTCCCTCGGCGCGGGCGACTTCACCCTCGCCACCTGGGTCCGCTACGACGCCACGACGGCCACCGGAACTCCGGTACTGGCATGGGCGTACGGCCAGGGCGCAACCGAACGCCAACTGTGGCTGCGCGCCGAACCGGCGAACGGCCGTCTGGCGGCCCTGATCCAGACAGAGACGGCGGCCACCACGGCGTACGCCCCCGACACCGCGTTCCGCTCCGCCACCGCCTGGCACCACGTGGTCCTGCAACGCAAGGGCACTCAACTCACCCTGTCCATCGACGGTGTGACCGGCACCACGGGCACGGTCCCGGCCGGCTCGCTCACCTACGGCGACGCGTTCACCGTGACCGGCGTTCACCTGGGCGGCCGCCCGGACGGCGCCTCCGCGTACCGCTTCAAGGGCTCCCTGGACGAGTTCCGCCTCGTCCGCCGCGCCCTCACGGACACCGAACTCACCACCCTGCGCGAACAGAACACCGACCCGACGGACCGCTCCACAACAGCCCGCCTCTCCTTCGAGAAGGTCACCACACAGGGCTACGCCCGCATGTGACGGAACAGGGGAACGCGGGAGGGGCAGGCAACACCGAACGGCGTCGCCTGCCCCTCCCGCGCTTGTTCCCCGCCTACTAGAACCAGTTGCGCTTGCTGCCGACCGCGGCCAGCCACTGGTTCAGGTACGCAGCCCAGTCGGTGTTCTGGTAGTCGTGCAGGCCCACCTGGAACGACCGGAAGGTGTCGCTGCCCTCGCTGAACAGCCCCGGCTTCTTGTCCATCTCCAGTACGACGTCCATCGCGTTCTCGTCGGCGACGAAGCTCAACTCGACCTGGCTCAGGCCCTGGTACTGGGACGGCGGGAAGAACTCGACCTCCTGGTAGAAGGGCAGCTTCTGCCGGGTACCGCGGATGTGACCGCGCTCCAGGTCGGCGTTCTTGAAACGGAAGCCCAGCTGCAGGAAGGCGTCCAGGATCGCCTTCTGCGCGGGCAACGGGTGCACGTTGATGGGGTCAAGGTCACCGGAGTCGATGGCACGCGCGATCGCCAGCTCGGTGGTCACCCCGATGTGCATCCCACGCAGCGCCTGACCGTCGATCATCGTGACCGGCGTCTCCCAGGGGATCTCCAGCCCGAACGGCACGGTGTGCACGGCACCGGCCTGAACCTCGAAGGCACCGCCCAGCCGCACCTTCGTGAACTCGACGTCCTGCTTGTACTCCTGGTCGCCGCCCTCGACCTCGACCTTGGCCTGGAGCCCGACGGACAGACCCTCGATCTGCTGGGGGACGGAACCGCCCTGGATCCGCACCTCACCCTGGACGACACCGCCCGGAACGACGTTGACCTCCGTCAACACCGTCTCGACCGAAGCCCCACCGGCACCCAGGCTCGCGAGCAGCTTCTTGAACGCCATGTCTCTCCTTCTCCAGCGATCCTTGCGATCCCTTGATCCTTAGAAACGCGATCCGGCCGTGGCCGGTTCCGTGCCTCACCCTGGCAAGGCGAACGCTTCCTGGCCACCCCGTTCACCGGGACACGCCTGCACTACGCTCGGACGGCATGATCGCGCCCGCTGACCGTACGCCCCTGCCCAGGGAGTTCTTCGACCGGCCGGTACTGGAGGTTGCCCCGGACCTCCTGGGCCGCGTCCTGGTCCGCACCACCCCGGACGGTCCGATCGAACTCCGCCTCACAGAGGTGGAGGCGTACGACGGCCCGAACGACCCCGGCTCCCACGCCTATCGCGGCCCCACACCCCGCAACAGCGTGATGTTCGGTCCGCCCGGCCATGTGTACGTCTACTTCACCTACGGCATGTGGCACTGCATGAACCTGGTGTGCGGCCCCGAGGGCACGGCGAGCGGGATCCTGCTCCGTGCCGGCGAGATCATCGAGGGCGCCGAACTCGCCCGCAAACGTCGAATTTCAGCCCGAAACGACAAGGAACTGGCCAAAGGCCCGGCCCGCCTGGCCACAGCCCTGGACGTGGACAGGGCCCTCGACGGTACGGACGCCTGCGCCCCCGGGGCCGCGCCGATCAGGGTCCTGACGGGCACCCCGGTCACCTCGGGCCAGGTGAGCAGTGGTCCGCGCACCGGCGTGGCCGGCGACGGGGGCGTCCACCCCTGGCGCTTCTGGATCACCAACGACCCTACGGTGAGCCCTTATCGGGCCCATGCGCCCCGTCGTCGCTCAACTTGACGAGCTCTTGGGGGGTCCGTAATGTAGCCCGAGCCGCTTGAACCGGGTACGGCGATCGCCTGCAGCCGGAAGTGGCCAACCCACTACCTACGACTCCCTCTCAGCGGGGGCGATTTCGGTGTGCCCGCACACCGAATTGCGAACGCGCGGAACTCGATTATGAGTCGCCGAGGGAATCGGCTAACGTAGTGAATGTCGAAAGGGCGACGGGCGAAAGCCGGAAGACCAAAGACAATCCCGCCGACAGGGAATCGGGTCAGAAAATGATCTGATAGAGTCGGAAACGCAAGACAGCAAGACCGAAGGGAAACTGCCCGGAGGAAAGCCCGAGAGGGTGAGTACGAAGGAAGCGTCCGTTCC
>NZ_JBIAQP010000034.1:0-78150 GCF_042889145.1 Streptomyces sp. NPDC002680 | reverse complement strand
GAACGGCCTCGTCCTCAAACGCCGGACGGGCTGGTAGTCAGCCCCTCCGGCGTTTGAGGAGCGGGGGTTCGGGGGCGGAGCCCCCGAGGATGGGAACGGGTAGGGGCGGCGGGGGCGAGGAAGCTGCTTCAGGGCTGATTCGGACCTTGTGCTGGGGACGTGACAACATGCCGTCATGTCCTCCGCGCTGACCGATCTCTTCGTTCACCCGATCGTGCAGGCCCCCATGGCGGGCGGCGTCTCCGTCCCCCAGCTCGCCGGCGCCGTCGCCGAAGCGGGCGGGCTCGGGTTCCTTGCCGCGGGGTACAAGACCGCCGACGGGATGTATCAGGAGATCAAGCAGCTGCGGGGGATCACCGGGCGCCCCTTCGGCGTCAACCTGTTCATGCCGCAGCCCGAGTACCCCGGTGCAAGCACCGGCTCCACCGGAGCGGCTGACGCCGCGCCCCCTTATGGCGCCGCCGTCGAGGTCTACGCCCATCAGCTCGCCGGCGAGGTCACCTGGTACGACACCGAGCTGGGCGACCCGGACAGCGGGCGCGACGACGGCTACGACGCCAAGCTCGCCGTACTGCTCGACAACCCCGTACCGGTCGTCTCCTTCCACTTCGGGGTGCCGAGTCCCGACGTGCTGGACTCCCTCCGCCGCGCCGGCACCTTCACCCTCGTCACCGCCACCACCGCCGACGAGGCCCTCGCCGTACAGCGGGCCGGGGCCGACGCGGTGATCGTGCAGGGTGTCGAGGCCGGCGGGCATCAGGGCACCCACCGTGACAATCCCGAGGCGGACGGTTCCGCCGTCGGGCTGCTCTCCCTCCTCGCCCAGGTGCGCGAGACCGTCGACCTGCCGCTCGTCGCCGCCGGCGGGATCATGCGCGGCAGCCAGATCGCCGCCGTGCTTGCCGCGGGTGCCAGTGCAGCCCAGCTCGGCACCGCCTTCCTCGCCACCCCGGAATCCGGCGCCCACGCCCTGCACAAGCAGGCGCTGACCAACCCGCTCTTCGTCCGTACGGAGCTGACGCGCGCGTTCTCCGGCCGGCCCGCCCGGGGGCTGGTGAACCGTTTCCTGCGCGAGCACGGCCCGTACGCCCCCGCCGCCTACCCCGAGGTCCACCACCTCACCTCACCGCTGCGCAAGAAGGCCGCCACGTCCGGCGACGCACAGGGCATGGCGCTGTGGGCGGGACAGGGGCACCGGATGGCCCGGGAGCTGCCGGCGGGCGAGCTGGTGGCTGTGCTGGCCGACGAGATCGCCGCCGCTCGGGCCGCGCTGCTGGACGGGGGCGAGGCGTCGTGACCGCGCCGGTCTTCGTCGTTGAGCAGGTGCCCGACGTACGGCAGTTCCTCCTTGACGGTCCCGAAGGGCGGCACGCGGTCTCCGTGAAGCGGCTGCGGGTCGGCGAGGCCGTCGTCCTCACCGACGGGGCCGGGCGCTGGGCCGAGGGCGAGGTCGTCGGTGTCGAGGGCAAGGACCAACTGACCCTGCGACTGGGGGCGTTGGTCGAGGAAGCCCCGGAGTCGCCCCGTATCACCGTCGTTCAGGCGCTGCCCAAGGGCGACCGGGGCGAGGTGGCCGTCGAGACGATGACCGAGACCGGTGTCGACGCCATCGTTCCCTGGGCCGCCTCCCGGTGCATCACCCAGTGGCGCGGTGACCGTGGGCTGAAGGCTCTCGCCAAGTGGCGGGCCACCGCCCGGGAGGCCGGCAAGCAGTCCCGCCGGGTGCGTTTCCCGGAGGTCGCGGACGCCGCAACGAGCAAGCAGGTCGCCGCACTTCTCGCCGACGCCGACTTCGCCGCCGTACTGCACGAGGACCGTGAGTACGGGAGTGCGGCGCTCGCCACCGCCGAACTGCCGTCCGCTGGTGAGATCGTGCTTGTGGTCGGGCCCGAAGGGGGCGTCTCCCCTGAGGAGTTGGCCCTCTTCGAGGAGGCGGGGGCGAAGGCGTACCGGCTCGGGGCCAGTGTGCTGCGTACCTCCACCGCCGGGACGGCGGCGACGGCCCTGTTGCTGGGCCGTACCGGACGCTGGTCCTGAGTCCCGTCCCGACTCCGGTCCTGTCCGTTTACGCCCTTCCGTGTCGGGCGGGACGGTGGCAGGCTGCCCTCCATGGGGGCCTTGAGGCGGATTTCGCATCGGCCGCGCGGGCACCGCAGGGCGGTCGCGGTGGCCGGACTCGTGGTGGCCGCCGTGAGCGGTGTCGTCGCCTGTGACCCCGGTGGGCTCACTTCGGCCACCGTCTCCCTCACCACCGACCAGACCGCGACCAAGGAGCTGGAACGGCGGAACGTGGACGTCCAGTGGCTCACCTGCACGGCCTCCGTCGACGGCAACAAGGCTTCCGGCTCCGGGAGTTCGCCCTCCGCGACGGTGAACACCGTCGCGAGCGTCGACTGTCAGGGCGAGACCGGGGACGGCAAGGACATCACCGTCACCGGCAGGGTCACCCGGGCCGTCGACGGCCGATGCGTACGCGGGGACCTCACCGCCAAGGTCGACGGCAAGCAGGTGTTCCGCGTCACCGGCCTCGGCAACTGCGACGCGCCCACCACACCGACGTACACCCCGCCCGTCACCTGGAACCCGCCGGACAACGGCGAGCCCGGGCCGACCGTGACCGTCACCGTGACGAAGACCATCTGGTGCCAGAAGGATCCGAACTGTCTGCCCGTCGAGGGCAAATAACGATCCCGCGCGCGTAAGGAACTGACCGAAACCCCTGTCCAGTGGCGTGATCGCTGCTTAGGGTGATCGGGTGACTCAGCCCTCTTCGCCTGCGTATCTCCGGTTTCCGCATCTGCACGGCGACTCGGTCGCCTTCACCGCCGAGGACGACGTCTGGGTCGCCCCTCTCGACGGCGGCCGGGCCTGGCGCGTGAGCGCCGACAACGTGCCGGTGACCCACCCCCGTATCTCCCCGGACGGCACCCGTCTCGCCTGGACCTCCACCCGCGACGGCGCCCCCGAGGTGCATGTCGCCCCGATCGACGGCGGGTCCGCCAACCGGCTCACCTACTGGGGCAGTTCGAGGACACAGGTGCGCGGCTGGACCCCCGACGGGCAGGTCCTCGCCATCAGCACCCAGGGGCAGGCCAGCCTCCGCCGCTCCTGGGCCCGGGCGATCCCGCTCGACGGCGGCCCGGCGACTGTCCTGCCGTACGGGCCCGTTGGGGATGTCGCCCACGGGCCCGCGACCGTTCTCCTCTCCGCTCCCATGGGGCGTGAAGCCGCTTGGTGGAAGCGGTATCGGGGCGGTACGGCGGGCAAGTTGTGGATCGACAGGGAGGGCGGAGGCGAGTTCGTACGGCTGCATGCCGACATCGACGGGAACCTTGAGTATCCGGTCTGGGTCGGCGAGCGGATCGCCTTTCTCTCCGACCACGAAGGGGTCGGGGCGCTGTACTCGTCCCTGGCGGACGGGTCCGATCTGCGGCGGCACACGGGCGTCGACGGGTTCTACGCCCGGCATGCGGCGAGCGACGGCAGTCGTGTCGTGTACTCCTCCGCCGGTGAGCTGTGGATCCTCGACGATCTCGACGGGGCCGAGCCGCGACGGCTCGACATCCGGCTCGGCGGGCAGCGGGTCGATCTCCAGCCGCATCCGGTCAGTGCCTCGCGTTGGTTCAACTCCGGGGCGCCCGACCACACCGGGCGCGGCAGCGCCATCGGGGTGCGCGGGTCCGTGCACTGGGTCACCCACCGGTCCGGGCCGGCTCGCGTCCTTGCCTCCGGGCATGGCGTACGGGCCCGGCTGCCCCGCGCCTTCCGCGTGGACGGCGAGGAGTGGGCCGTGTGGGTGACGGACGCGGAGGGCGACGACGCGCTGGAGTTCGCGCCGGCCACCGGGGTCGCGCCGGGGGCCACTCCGCGTCGGCTCGCCGCCGGACAGCTCGGGCGGGTCCTCGGGCTCGCCATGGCGCCCGACGGCAGCCGGGCCGCCGTCGCCTCCCACGACGGGCGGGTGCTGCTCGTCGAGCGGGAGTCGGGGGAGGTGCGCGAGGTCGACCGCAGCGGTGACGGTGATGTGTCCGGGCTGGTCTTCTCGCCGGACTCGGCGTGGCTGGCCTGGTCCCATCCCGGGCCGCGTCCGCTGCGTCAGCTCAAGCTCGCCAACACCACTGATCTGTCGGTCACGGAAGCGACTCCGCTTCGGTTCCGGGACTATTCGCCCGCGTTCACGGTCGACGGCAAGCATCTGGTCTTCCTGTCGGCGCGGTCCTTCGACCCCGTCTACGACGAGCACGTGTTCGACCTGGCCTTTGTCGGCGGTTCGCGTCCGCATCTCATCCCGCTCGCCGCGACCACGCCCTCGCCCTTCGGGCCGCAGCGGCACGGGCGGCCCTTCGAGGCGCCGGACAAGGACGAGACCCCGGACAGCGAGGGCGCCCCGGCCACCCGTATCGACCTCGACGGGCTCGCCGACCGCATCGTGCCGTTCCCGGTCGAGGCCGCCCGCTACACCAACCTGCGCGCCGCCAAGGACGGGGTGCTGTGGCTGCGCCACCCGGTGCGGGGGGTGCTCGGCTCGTCCCGGGCCACTCCGGACGACCCCGACCCCAAGACCGAGCTGGAGCGGTACGACCTCGCCCAGCAGCGCATCGAGCACCTCGCCGGGGACGCCGACCACTTCGCCGTCAGCGGCGACGGGAAGCGGGTGCTGCTGTGGACCGACGGCAAGCTGAAGGTCGTACCGAGTGACCGGCGCGCTTCCAACGACGACGAGAGCGACACGAACATCACCGTCGACCTGTCGCGTGTCCGGCAGTCGGTCGACCCGGCCGTCGAGTGGCGGCAGATGTACGACGAGACCGGTCGCATCATGCGCGACAACTTCTGGCGGCCGGACATGGGCGGGGTCGACTGGGACGGCGTCCTCGACCGCTACCGGCCGATCCTCGACCGCGTCGCCACCCACGACGACCTCGTCGACCTTCTCTGGGAGGTCCAGGGCGAGTTGGGCACCTCGCACGCGTACGTCACCCCGCGCGGCGGATACGGCAGCGGTGAGCGGCAGGGGCTCCTCGGCGCCGACATCTCCCGCCACGAGGAAGGCCCCGAGGGCCCGGCTGCCCTGTGGCGCATCGACCGCATCCTGCCCGCCGAGACCTCCGACCCCGACGGGGTCTCCCCGCTCGCCGCACCCGGTGTCGCGGTGCGTCCGGGCGACGCGATCGTCGCCGTCGCCGGACAGCCCGTCGATCCGGTGGCCGGGCCCGGCCCGCTGCTCGTCGGTACGGCGGGCAAGCCCATCGAGCTGACGATCTCGCCGTCCGGTGGCGGTGACTCGCGGCACGTGGTCGTCGTACCCATCTCGGACGAGGAGCCGTTGCGCTACCACGCGTGGGTGACGGACCGGCGGGCGTACGTCGCCGAGAAGTCGGGTGGGCGGCTCGGGTATCTGCACGTCCCCGACATGCAGGCGCCCGGGTGGGCCCAGATCCACCGTGATCTGCGGATCGAGGTCGCGAAGGAGGGGCTGGTCGTCGACGTCCGGGAGAACCGGGGCGGGCATACGTCCCAGCTGGTCGTCGAGAAGCTGGCGCGGCGGATCGTCGGATGGGACCTGCCGCGCGGGCTACGGCCGTACAGCTATCCGGAGGACGCGCCCCGGGGGCCCGTCGTCGCTGTCGCGAACGAGTTCTCGGGGTCGGACGGGGACATCGTGAACGCGGCGATCAAGGCGCTGGGGATCGGGCCCGTGGTCGGGACCCGGACGTGGGGCGGGGTCATCGGCATCGACAGCCGCTACCGGCTGGTCGACGGGACGCTGGTGACTCAGCCCAAGTACGCGTTCTGGCTCGAGGGTTACGGCTGGGGCGTGGAGAACCACGGTGTCGATCCCGACGTGGAGGTCGTGCAGGCTCCGCAGGATCATGCGGCCGGCCGGGATGTGCAGCTGGACGAGGCGATCCGGCTGGCGCTCGAGTCGCTGGAGGAGCGGCCGGCGAAGACGGCTCCGGGGATGCCGGAGCTGTAGGGCACCTCGGGTCGCGGAGGCGCGAATGAGCCGCCCACACGCTGTGGGCGGCTCATCGTTGTTCGCTACGGGTCAGGTGCCCGGCTGCGTGGCTCCTACGCGGAGGAATTCACCATAGATCCGATGCAGCAGAACCGCATACCGACAATGGTCCTCGACAGCTTCGCGCTCTTCCGCGGTCATGCCCTCGGTGAATCTTTCCAGGCGAGAGATGATCCCTTCGAGCGAACCCATGACGTCCGCCCGGGACGGCTCGAACACCCCCCGGTCGACAAAAAGGATCACCTGGGTCACATGTTCGTCGGCGGCTGCCAGGTCGCCATGAATGAGTGCCAGGTTCTCGCCCGCGCGCAACAGATTCTGACCGCGGCGCAGACCGGGGAACGGCAAGCTCCGCCAGAGAGCGTAGTCCTCCATGAAATCCGACATCGACTCGACTCCTCCTCTCATTTCATCTCCTCCTATCGCTTCATTGGTCGGGGCCATACCAGAAGGTCACGGGCTTGCCGTCGGGGCCGATGATCCCGCCCTTACCCGTCTGAGGGTCCACGTATTTGAATCCGCGCGACCCGTCGGTCAGCGTCTCCAAGCTGCCGTTGAGCCCTCTCTTCCCTCCTGGCTGCGCAAGACCCGTCGCCCAGTCCTTCGCGTCCTGGAGATACTGCTCGCGCGTGAAACCGCGTGCCTTCGCGTGCTTGTCCCAGTGGAATTCGAACTGCTCCTGCGAGGACCTGCTGCTGGGGTTGTTGAAGACGTTGTCGATTTCCTCGGGGCACAATCCCGCGTTGTGCACCAGCACGGGCACTGTACCGGCGAGCACGTAGTACGTGTGCAGGTCATCGACCGTGAGGTTGTACGTGCGGGCGTGGTCCGCGTACGCGTGGTTGCCTGTGACGACGACGGTGTCGCCCTCGTCCGTACGCAGCGTCATGCCCGGCGCGAGGTCGCCCGCGGCGATCCAGTCCCTCTCGGACGGTGACCAGAAGGGGTGCTCGTGGGTCGCCGTCAGTTTCTCGACGCCGTTCTCGGTGGCGATGGACAGCTCGTTGAAGTGCTTGTCGCTCTCGGTGACGATGAGGCGGACGACCTTGCGGGCGCCGGTCTCGCCCGTCTTCGGATCGGTCGCCAGGACCTCGTCGCCGAGCTCGATGTCCTCGATGTCCTTGGTGGAACCGTCGGCCATCTGGACGTCCGTGCCGGCGAGGAAGCACTTGCAGCCGGGTTTCGGGATGTCCGCGTCCTTCGCGGTCTTCTTGCTCGTGTCCTTCAGCAGCTTCTTGGACAGCGACTTGAGCAGACCGGGAAGGCTGAACAGGCCCGCCACCTCGGCCACGTCGTCGCCGGTGTCGTATGCCTGGGAGTCCTTGTCGACGCCCTTGCCCTCGACGAAGTCGTCGTACGCGTCGGTGGGGGCGCCGCAGTCCTGGAACCAGCAGCTCGGGGTGAGTTCGGCCAGGGCCTCCCAGCCCGCGAGCAGGTTGTGGCCGAAGCCGGCCGCGGAGTCCTTGAAGGACCCCTCCGCCCGTGGGTCCTCGGGTTCCACGTTGGTGTTGCAGCCCGGTTTGTACGCCGGATACGTGGCCGAGCAGTCGGTGCCCGTACTGGAGGAGCCGCTCCCGTAGCTGCCGGTGCCCATGGTGGACATGCCGCCAGAACTGCTGGAACCGGAGGACTTGTTGGAGACGTAGTTGTAGTACGCGACGACGAGTCTGACGATCGCGACGAAGAGCGCGATGAGGGCGAAGAAGAACTTGCCGTCCGGGTCCGCGAAGGTCACCGGGTTGTTGTTGCTGTAGGCGTACCCGTTGATCTGCTGCGGGTCCTTGAGGTCCGCGACCGGGTCGACGCTGACGAACCGTCCGGTGGACGGGTCGTACTCGCGGGCGCCGAGATGGGTGAGTCCCGTCGGGTCCTCGATGCCGTCGACGAAGCCGCGTTCGCCGACCCAGGCGGTCGCGCCCGTGCCCCGGTCCTCGCCGAACGGCTTCATCTGGCGCCGGGTGACGTTCTGGGTGGCCGCGTCGATCTGGATGTTCGCCGTGCCGTTGTGGTCACCGGCGATCCAGGTCAGCCCCGTGGTCGTCCGCACGGCGACGGTCTCGCCGCCATGGCCGTAGTAACGGGTCGCCCGGACCGCACCGGTCGCCTTGTCGAGCCGTAGTTCGGTCTCGCCCAGGTAGAGAGTGGTGCCGCCGGAGTCGCGGCGGATGAGCCGCTTGCCATCGGCGTCGTTGAGGTACTCCGTGGTCGACTTGTCCGCCTCGGTGACCTTCTCCAGGCTGCCCTCGGAGTTGAAGGCGAGATCCTGGGTCTTGCCGCCGACGGTCCTGAGGTCGGTGTTGCCCGCCTTGTCGTAGGTGTAGCCGGTGGCCGCGGTGACCGTGCCGTCCTTCTTGGTCTCGGTGGAGGCCAGGGCGTGCGGGCGGGTCTGGTCGGCCGTCTTGTAGACGTACGAGGTGGTCTCGCCGGACAGATGGTCGGTGGACGTCTTGCGGTTGCCGGCGCTGTCGTAGGTGAACGACTGCCAGTACTTGCCGGGACCGCCCACGTTGGCCGTGGCGGGCACGGTGGCGCAGTCCGCCGTGGTCGTCCAGGCGGACTTCAGCCGGCGGTGGCCGTCATAGGTGAAGCACTGACGGTCCGTCGGGCTGGTGGCCCTGTCCTCGATCTCGACCGGGTTGCCGGCGGGGTCGTAGCGGTAGTACGCGTCCGCGTCGGTGCCGGTATGGGTCTCGGACACCACGTTCTGGCGGGCCAGCCGCTTGGTGCCGGTCTCGTAGGACCTGTTGATCTCCGTCCAGTCCGCCGTCGAGGAGACCCCCAGCGTGGTGCGGATCTGCTCGCCGGCCGGCAGGTAGTCCGTGTTCTGGACGATGCCGGTGAGGCCCTTGAGGGTGTCCGGCATCCGCTGCTCGGTGTAGCCGTACTCCAGGACCTCCTGGCCGAGGCCGCCCATCGCGGGGATGGTGCGCTTCTGCAGGGTGCCGTCGAGGTTGAAGGCGTTGGTGATGGTCCAGGTGCCGTTGGTGCCGGCCAGGGCCCCTTCGGTCTTGCTGACCGTGTACTGCTCGTTCAGGACCCGGTAGATCTTGTCGTACTTGGCGTTGGTGGTCGCGTAGACGCTGCCCGCCTTTCCGCCGACGTAGCGGATGGCCGAGGTGAGCTGTCCCTTCGCGATGGAGTCGTACGTCCAGCGCGCGAGGTACTTGGCGTCCTCGGGCGCGGGAGCGCCGTTCACCACCGGCACCTTGCCGTCGAGCTTGCCGGTGGTCCGGCCGAGCAGGTCGTAGGTGAGGCCGATGGTCTGCTGCCGGGCGTCGGTGGTCGCGACGACCTGGTCGAGGTCGTTGTACTCGGAGGAACCGGCGCCCGAGTCGGGGTCGGTGACCTCGGTCTGCCGGCCCAGGAAGTCGAAGCCGTACGACCAGGTGTTGCCGTCGTCGTCCTTGACGGAGGTGAGCCGGTCGGCGTGGTCGTAGCCGTAGGTGAGGCGGCTGGCGGAACCGGTCGCCCTGTTGCCGTCGTACTCCAGCTTCTCGACCAGCCGGCCCCGGGCGTCGACCTTCTCGCGCACGGCGGGCGCTCCGGTCGGCGGCTCGACGGTGGTGGTGTCGCCGTTGTAGGTGTGGGTGGTGCGGGAGAACTCCTTCTCGTTGGTGAGGACCTTCTCGATCACCGGCCGTCCGGCACCGTCGTACACCGTCTCCGTGCCGGCCGGGGCGGCCGTCAGCAGATTGGCGAGCTTGCCCGAGGGCGCGGTGGTGTCGATGTAGTCGGCCGAGGTCGACACGGTCAGGCCGCGCGTGTCGTACTTGGTCTCGGTGATGGTCCGGCCCGTGCCGGACGCGGCCGGCGACTGGGTCTGGCGCAGCCGCAGCAGGCCGTCGTAGATGGCGTACTCGGTGCGGTACGAGGTGCCGTCGTTGTTCAGCGACTTGGTGGCGACCCAGGACGCGTCGGTGTTCTGGATCTTGTACTCGAACTTGTGCGTGGGCGTCTGCCCGGAACCGCGGTCACGGTCGGCGAGCCATACGTCGGTGAGGCGGCCGAAGCTGTCGTACGCGAGTTCCGTGCGGTTGCCGTTCGGGTCGGTCGTGGCGGTCCGCACACCCCAGTCGGGCGCGAAGTCGGTGCTGGTGGTGTGGTCGAGGGCGTTGGTCTCGGTCAGCCTGGTCAGCGGACCGCCGGCGGCCGGGGTGTACTCGGCGTGTTTGGTCCGGGTGCCCTTGGTGTCCCAGCTGTCGACGAGGCGGCCCAGCGCGTCGTACTTGCCGGTGCTGACCGTCTGGAGCACGGCGGTGCCGTCGGCGTTGTAGCCGGTGACCCGCTCCTGCCGGGTCGCGTCGCCCTTCGTCGGCGCCTTCCCGTACGCCTGGTCGTCGTAGGAGGTCCGCAGGTCCGCGATCACGTCGGTGGTCTTCGGGTCGCCCGTCCTCTTCGGCGTGGCATCGCACCCGGTGGAGACCTTCTCCGCGCGCTTGGGCAGCGACCGGATCCAGGCCGACTCGTTGACGGCGTACTCGGTGACGACACAGTCCTTCTCGCCCGCCGCGTCCGTCTCCTCCTTCAGCGGCAGACCGCTCGTCGGGTCGTACGTCGTCGACTTGGTCGTCGTCAGCGCGGTGCCGCCGGTGACCGCGGTGCGGGTGACCGAGGAGGCGGTGCGGACCAGGTACGCGTTGACCGTGCCGTACGAGTGCTTGTCCGTGGCGGTCGTACGGGACCAGGGGGTGTTGACGGTGCCGCTGGTCTCGGCGCCGTCCACGCCGTTGTACGTGATCTGTTCCCGGACCTGTCCCGCGAACTGCTCGGAGTCCGTCTTCGCGACGCCCTGGGAGTCGGTGACCGTCTCCTTGCGGGGGGTGTCGCCGGACTGCTTGTCGCCGTCCATGCCCCGGTAGTAGAGGGAGGTCGACTTCGAGCGGGTGCCGGAGGGCTCACCGGTGGTCGTGGTGACCTTCTGGTAGCCGCGCCAGATGCCCCAGGTGCGGTACTTGGCCTGGGTGATGGGCGACTCGTCGTCGTACGCCCACGCGCCGCCGCCGCTGTAGGTGTAGTCGGTCTGCTTCAGCGGGGCGCCGCCGTACGGGTCGGACTCGGTGACCTGGGTGACGACGTACTTGTGGAAGAAGTCGGTGCGCGGCTTGGGGTCCGTGCCCGGCGTCGGGTTGGACGGCGGGATCCACTTGACCGGGTAGCAGCGGCGGGTGTTGGTGTCGAGCGCGGACGGGACGTCCGTGCCGGCGACGCAGTCCTCCTTGGAGTAGTTGACGGTGAGCTTGGAGCCGGTCTCCGAAGTGACCGTGCGGACCCGCCACTTGATGAAGGGGGCGACATCGTCACCGGTCCTGTCGACCCGGTTGTGCAGCTGGACGCCGCTGAAGGTGACCGCGGGCAGGGACGCGTCGGTGCCCGCCTTGCCGGTACGCCTGATGGAGTCCAGCCACAGGCCGGCGTCCGAGCCGTCGCCCGGGTCGGGGAAGGTCTGCCCGAGGTGCCAGGCGTTGACCGCGCGGTAGTCGGTGTCGGCGCTGCCGGCACCGTCGTACACCTGCGTCGTCACATCGGTCAGGCGCTTGCGGCTGAAGAACGACGGGCTGGGCTGGTCGGTGCAGGGCTTGTCGGCCGCGCAGATCTGGTCGAACGGGACGTCCGGCCAGGCGTTGCGGTTGGCCGAGGTCAGCGAGCCGCACGTCTCGCCGCCCGAGACCGGCAGGCAGCGCTCGGCGACCGTGAACCGCACGCGGGCCGCGGCCGGCTGGGTGGTGGAGAAGACCGTGTCGGTGCGCTGGCCGTAGTCGATGCGCTTGAGCCAGCCGCCGCGCACGTACTCGGTGCCGTTGCCGGTGGTGCCGTTCTTGGCGTAGTGGTTGAGCTCCTTGTCGTACCAGTACGTCATGACGTTGCCGTGCGGGTCCACGACGTAGTCGAGGTTCCACCGCCAGGCCTGGGTCTTGGCGCGGCCGGAGAAGGCGTCGCCGGAGGAGTAGCCGGGCTCACCGGAGTCGTCGCCGAAGACCGGGAGCGTCCACACGGAGTTGGTCTCGTCCTTGCCCGAACTCCAGCCGGGCAGACGGTTCTTGCCGAAGACGTACTGGGTGCCGTCGGTCGAGGTGACCGTCCAGAACTCGCCCTTGTCGCCCGTGTCACCGTCGTCGCCGTTGACGGCGCCGGTGTCGTGGATGACCCGCTCGCCGTCGTCGCTCTTGGGCCGCCACTTGCCGCCCTCGTTCACCAGGGGCGTGGACTTGCCGTTGAGGACGAGGGAGGCGTTGTCCTCCTTCCAGCACTGGTCGTACTTCTTGTCCTGGCCGTCGTCCTCGCAACTGCCGTACGCCCGCTCGATGTACGAGGTCGACAGGTCGAAGCCCTCGCCGACCCAGGACGGCTGCGCGCTGGTGGAGGAGGTGCGGCCGTCCACGCTCTGCGCGGAGTAGCCGATGGACAGGCTGGGGGCCGGACCGGCCGGGGCGGGCGGGGTCTCCAGCGGGTAGTTCCAGGTGAAGTCGCCGTTGGAACCGCCCGCCGACCAGGTGGAGGAGGACGCGAGCGGGGTGGCCTCGTAGGTGCCCTGGTCGGAGCCGGCGGCGGCGGACAGGGCCAGGACCATGGCGGCGGGCCCGGCCTTGGCCGCCCTGCCGGCCGTGTTCGCCTTCGGGACGGTGACCTGCGCGGTGACCGTCTCGGTCTCGCCGTCGTTCTCCGACGCGACCGGGGTGGTCCTGCGGCACTCCGCCTTCTCGGGCGTGGTCAGCGCGCACGCGGGGAGGCCGACGAGACGCAGGCGCGAGGACCAGTTGCCGCTGTAGGCGTCGGCGAAGGAGCTGTAGTCGACGGTGGCGCCGAGGCTCGCGGCGCCCGTGTCGCCGTCCGCGCGGGCGACCGTGAAGACCAGGCCGTCGATGCCGAGCCGGTCGGTGGTCTTCCGGTCGAGGACACGGACCCGGGCCTCGTCGGGGGCCTCGGCGGCCTTCGCGGCCTTGGCGCTGGGCCGGGCGAGCGCGATGGGCAGCCCGGCGGCCCTGACCGTCTTCGCGCTGTTCTCCGGCGGCAGGTCGACCGTCACCGCCGACGCGGTCGGCCACGTCACCTTGGCGCGGGCCTTGGCGAGGGTCTTCCTGGCGGCGGCCACGGTCGGGTCGTGGACCTCGGTGACCTTCGGGTCGAAGGGCTCGGCCTTGCCGTACCCGGCCTTCGGCAGGGCGGTGTGGTCGCGGTCCTCGTCGGCGGCCAGCGCCGGGGCGGCGCTCAGCAGGGTGGCGACGACCGCCGTGGACAGGGGCAGGACGACGGACGCCAGCCGGCGCCGGCTCGCTCTGCTCCATGCCCAGCTTTTGGGCAGCAGTGAGCTGTTCCTGGACAACACGTGGAGGTTCTCCCGGATGAGAGGTGTGTGGAGGTGTGCCGGGCCGGCGGCCCGGCACACCGTGTGAGGGAAGTGCGCGCTGAGCGGCGGCTACTCGATCGGCACCGGCGGCTCGTCCACCGTCGCGAGCTGGGTGATCTCCGCCTCGGACAGCACGCCCGCGTAGACGCGGAGGTCGTCGAGCCGGCCCGGCAGGTAGTTGCCCCACTCACCGTTGTCGTGGCGGCGTGCCATGCCGGCCACCATCGTCCCGGTCGACTGGAAGCCCTCCTCGCTGAGGACGCCGTCCTCGTCCCCCTGCCGCTGGCCGGAGACGTAGAGCCTGATCGACCGGTTCACCGAGTCGAAGACGCCGACGACATGCACCCAGCCGCTCGGGGCGTTGACCTCGTCCGACGCCACCGTGGCGGCGGGTCCGTCGAGGACGTCCGTCTCGTACCGGCCGAAGTTCCAGTCACCGACGGACTGGCCCGCCTCCTGCCGGTACCAGAGGCGGAAGGAGTTCCGCTTGGCGCCCGGGTGGGCGATCACCGTCGGCGAGTACGCCGCGGTCGTGTCGTCGAGTTCGCCGCGGCCGATGTCGACCCAGCCCGCGACCGTGTAGCTGCCGGACTGGTCCAGCTCCACCGACGCGACACCACGCGCCATCAGCGAGGCGTCGAGGGCGAGGACGGTGCCATGGGCGGGGTCGTCGGTGGGAGCGAGGGTCGCGCCCTCCCGAAGGCTCATGGTGTTGCCCCGGCCGGTGACGTCCGCCGTGGTGGTGCCGGAGGTCTCGTCGAACACCCAGTGGGCGATCAGTGCGGACTGGGTCTGCCCGGTGGCCGGGCTCTCGGCGTTGGCGAGCGCCCACAGCTCGTTCTCGAAGACCACCCGGTTCCACACCTGGACCTGGTCGAGGTCGCCCTCGAACCAGGAGGAGTAGATGCCGAGACCCTTCATCCGGCCGACCTCGAAGGTGCCCTTCGCCGCCCACGGTGTGGTGAACTCCGTGGCCGCCTGGAGCTGTCCGTTGACGTACAGCCGGATCTGCTTCCTGTTGTGGTCGTACACACCCATCAGATGCGTCCACGCGCCCACCACCGGCGCCTTCTTGGAGACCGCGCGGATGATCGTCGTGTCGTCGCTGTCGGTCGAGTACCGGTTGAAGATCCACCGGTCGTAGGACTGCGAGTAGTACAGCTGGAAGGCGCCCATCCGGGTGCCGCTCTGCGAGGCCAGGGTGGAGACGTGGTCCTTCCCCGTCAGCCGCACCCAGCCGCCGACGGTGAAGCTGTTGGTGGTGTCGAGCACGGAGGACGCGGTGACCCCCGCGCCGCTCGTGCCGTCGCTGCTGATGCCGCCGCCGAGACGCGCCTTGTCCGTCCAGGTCGTCGAGGCGAGCGTCAGCGGCCGGTTCCCGCCGGAGGAGTCCGCGGCGGTCGTACCGCTGCCGTCGTCGAGCTTCCAGCTCGCCACCGGGTCGGAGCCCTTGGCCACCCGGAACTGGTAGTCGTAGTGGGGGCTCGGGTTGCCCGCCCCGTCGTACGTCTGCACCCGCAGGGTGTTGGTCAGCCGCTTGTCGGGCGCGGCCTCGATCTCGTACGTCGGCGTGTTGGCGGTGAACGTCCTGCTGCCGAGCTTGACGCCGTTCAGCCACCAGTCGTAGCGGCGTACGTCGCCCGCGCCGCCCTCGACCTTGAAGCCGGCGGTCATGCCGACACTGCCCAGCTCCGGGTCGGCGGCGTCGCAGCTGGTGCCCGCGCACTCCGTGTACACGGTCGAGGAGACCTTCGGCACCAGCGGGCCCTTGGAGTCCACCTTGAAGTAGCAGTAGCCCGACCACGGCCCGAACAGGGAGAAGGTGTCGCCCTTCCACGTGTACTTGTACTCGGTGCGGGCCCGGTACTTATACGTGACGGTCTCGTCCAGCGCCGCCGTCACCGCCGTGCCGGCCGTACCGCTGTCCGTCCAGGTCGACGGCTTCAGCGAGGTCGCCGTGGTGGCGGAACCCTTGTACAGCTCGAAGTTGGGGCGCAGAGAGGCGTTGGAGGCGTCGCTCGACGTCGGCGTCGCGGTCAGCCGGGGCGTGGTGTCCCGGATCTGGGCCGGGGCCGAGGCGGCCGAGCAGGAGACCTTCGGGTCGGACATCTTCACCGACGACGGCTTGCTGTCCGGCGGCGTCACATACGTGATCGACAGCCGGGGCTTGCGCGCGGAGGTGGCGTCCGGGTCCAGCGGCGACAGGAACTGCTTCCACGCGATCGGGTCGCCCTCGTCGGCCCGCAGACCGAGCGTGGTGAGCGTGTCCTTCGCCTTCGCGGTGTGCGCGACGGCCGCCGTGGCGTCGAACTCGATGTCCCCGTCCGGGCAGTCGACGGAGTGCCCCTTCGCGGCCGAGACCGTGTCCACCTTCGCGAGCCACTTCAGCGAGGAGTTCTGCGAGTTCCACGTGGTACCCGACGAGATCTGGCTGGTGCGGTACAGGTTGACGTCCTGCTTCACACAGTTCGCCGACCAGATCGCGTACGGCGTGAACGTCGCGTTGAGGATCTTCTTGCCGGCCACCCTGCGGGTGTCGAACTGGAAGAGCGAACGGGACTTCTTGTTGTCCACGTACGCGTCGTAGCCCACGCCCAGCGCGTGCTTGGTCTTCCAGAAGCTGGTGCCGGGCGAGTTGGACCACAACGCGGTCCAGCCCGTCAGGGTCGCCTTGACCGCGGGCGGGTCGAGGACCACGGGGTACGAGGTGGTCTCGTCCGCGAGGAAGTCCTGGTCCGGGACGATCGAGAGGGTGTCGTCGGTGACCGTCGTGTCCATGACGGCGGTACGGGACGTCGCGTCGGCGCTGAGGGTGTCGGCTGTCGTTTCGGCGGGAGCGGCGGCGGAGGAGGCGGCGCTGAACGCGGCCTTCTTCGCCGTGCCCACAACGGCGTTCGTGCTCGCGCCCGTTCCCGCGTCCCACATCAGCGCGGAACCGCTGGAGACCACGGCGGACCCCGAGGCGTCCACGAACGAGGCCGTGCCCGAGTCGCCCGCGCGCACGGACAGCCCCTTGGCCTCGACGGGGAAACTCACCTTCTCCAGGTCGGAGCCGGTGGCGGCCTCCCGGCTGTGAACCACCAGGTGGTAGGTGAACCCGTCCGGGTGGGCCTGCACGGCGAGATCCACGTCGGGCAGCACCGAGCGGTAGACCGCCGACGAGCCGTCGATCTCCGGCTTCGGCAGCGCCCACGGGGACGACACCGCGTACTCCTTGCCCGCCGTCACCAGCCGGGCCAGTGGCACGTCCGTGCCGCCACCGCCGGAGAAGCGGATGTCCTCGGCGGCGCGCGGCGCCAGATAGCCGTCCGGGCGGGTGACGAGTGTGGTGTCGACGTCGGTCCACTCGCCGTCCTTGCGGACGCGTTCGGGCGAGGTCGCCGCCTCGGCGGTGAACGTGCCGTCCGGATTGGCGACGACCCTGCTCGTCGACGATGTCACCTCGTCGATCTCGACGGGCTCGCCGGACGAGACCGCCCGCTCGGAGGCTCGCTGCTCGGCTGTGGCAGCCGGCAACTCGTCGTCCTCCCAGAAGTCCTTGCCCCGTGCCCCGTCGTCGGCCGTGAGGCCGGAACTGCCTGTGTCCGTGTCCGCCGCCCGCACCGGCATGGCAGGTAAGCCGCCGGCGAGGACGAGCGCCGCGCAGGCGCTGGTCAACGCTCTGCGCACGGCTCGATTGCGACTGTTAGGTCGCATCCTTCCCCCCGTTTTTTTAGTTTTTTTGATTACCTTTTGAACGGAGGGAGACTAACCAGTAGTCCATTGCTGATCAAGAGGACGCCGAGTAAAGGCCGACCGGGTGCCGATACCATGCCGACGTAATGATCGGCGAGCGTGAGGAGGCACACGCATGGCGGACGAGAGCTGTCTGTTCTGCAGGATCGTCGAGGGGCACATCCCGGCGACCATCGTCCGGGAGACGGACACCACCGTCGCGTTCCGGGACATCAACCCCCAGGCGCCGACCCACATCCTGGTGATCCCCAAGGTCCACCACCCCGACGCCGCCTCCCTCGCCACCGCCGAACCGGCCATCGCCGCCGACATACTGCGCGAGGCCGGTGAGATCGCGGCCGAGGAGAAGCTCGACAGCTACCGTCTCGTCTTCAACACCGGCAGCGGCGTCGGCCAGACCGTCTTCCACGCCCACGTGCACCTGCTCGGCGGACGCGGCATGCAGTGGCCGCCCGGGTAACGGGGTAACGGAGCAATCGGTCTTGTCCGGACGTGAATTGGTGGTCCTCGGCACCGCCAGCCAGGTACCCACCCGGCACCGCAACCACAACGGCTACCTCCTCCGCTGGGACGGCGAGGGGCTCCTCTTCGACCCCGGCGAGGGCACCCAGCGCCAGATGCTGCGCGCCGGGGTCGCCGCCCACGACCTGAACCGGATCTGCGTCACGCACTTCCACGGGGACCACTCCCTCGGGCTCGCCGGCGTCATCCAGCGCATCAACCTCGACCGCGTCCCGCACGAGATCACCGCGCACTACCCCCGCTCCGGACAGAGGTTCTTCGACCGGCTGCGCTACGCCACCGCCTATCGCGAGACCGTCCAGATCGGGCAGGTGCCGGTCGCGGGGGAGGGCGGGGTGCTCGCCACCACCGCCGGTTACCGGCTCGAAGCACGCAAGCTCTCCCACCCCGTCGAGTCGTACGGCTATCTCCTCGTCGAGCCCGACGGGCGCCGCATACTGCCCGAACTGCTCGCCGAGCACGGCATCAAGGGGCCGGACGTCGGACGCCTCCAGCGCGAGGGCTCCCTCGGCTCCGTCACCCTCGACGAGGTCAGCGAGCTACGGCGCGGACAGCGGTTCGCCTTCGTCATGGACACCCGGTTGTGCGAGGGCGTCCACGCGCTCGCCGCGGACTGCGACATGCTCGTCATCGAGTCGACCTTCCTCGACGAGGACCAGCAACTCGCCTCCGACCACGGGCACTTGACCGCCGGTCAGGCCGGAGCCGTCGCCCGCGACGCCGGCGTACGGCATCTCGTCCTCACCCACTTCAGCCAGCGCTACTCCGATCCCGACGAGTTCGAGCGGCAGGCGCGGGCAGCGGGGTACGAGGGGGAGCTGACCGTCGCGCATGACCTGCTGAGGGTGCCGGTTCCGAAACGGCGGTGATCCGGCCGTACGATTCCTTGATGTCCATCCCCAAAGCCGAACTGCACCTCCACATCGAAGGCACCCTCGAACCCGAGCTGGCCTTCGCGCTCGCCGCGCGCAACGGCGTCGTGCTGCCGTACGCCGACACCGAAGAACTGCGCAAGGCGTACCTCTTCGAGGACCTGCAGTCCTTTCTGAACCTGTACTACGAGCTGATGGCCGTACTGCGCACCGAGCAGGACTTCGGGGACCTCGCGAACGCCTATCTCGCGCGGGCCGCCGCACAGGGCGTACGGCACGCGGAGATCTTCTTCGATCCGCAGGCCCACATCGCCCGGGGGGTGGAGATGGGGACGGTCGTGGAGGGGCTTTGGCTCGCGCTCCGCGACAGCGAGTCGACACACGGCATCTCCACTCGGCTGATCATGTGCTTCCTGCGCGACCAGTCCGCCGAGTCCGCGATGGAGACCCTGGACGCGGCCCGTCCCTACCTCGACCGGATCGCCGGTGTCGGGCTCGACTCCGCCGAGGTCGGGCATCCGCCGGTGAAGTTCCGCGAGGTGTACGAGGCCGCCGCCGGGCTCGGGCTGCGGCGTGTGGCGCACGCCGGTGAGGAGGGGCCGCCCTCGTACATCACCGAGGCCCTCGACGTCCTGGGCGTCGAGCGCGTCGACCACGGGCTGCGCTGCATGGAGGATCCGGAGCTGGTCGCGCGGCTCGTGCGGGAGCGGGTGCCGTTGACTCTCTGTCCGCTGTCCAATGTGCGGCTGCGGGCCGTTGATGTCCTGGCCGAGCATCCGCTGCCCGCGATGCTCGACGCGGGGCTGTTGTGCACCGTCAACTCCGACGACCCGGCCTACTTCGGCGGGTACGTCGGCGACAACTTCGGGGCGGTACGGGAGGCCCTGGGCCTGGGTGAGGAGCGGCTCCGTGAGCTGGCGCGGAACTCGTTCCTGGCGTCGTTCCTGGACGACGACGAGGAGCGGCGGGCGCGGTATCTCGCCGAGGTGGAGGCGTACGAGTTCACGCGGTGAGGGTGCTCCGCGGGACAGGCGGTTCCTTTGTCCGCGGGCCGGTGGGGGCTTGTCGCGCAGTTCCCCGCGCCCCTGTCGGGGCGCTGCGCGCACCCGACTTCGCCCGCGCCGCCCGCGCCGCCCGCGCCGGTCAGGCCGGTGCGGTCAGGCCACCGGGCGGTATTGCTCGGTGGTTTTCACCGTGGTGAGCCTCAGGGATCGGGACGGGGACGGGGTGCGTAGCGCCACGGCTGTCATCGGGGCCGCGATCAGCAGCAGGCCGGCGGCCAGGGCCGCGCCCATCGATGGGTAGCCCGCGTGGGCGGACAGCAGGCTGCCGGTGAGTGGGCCGCACGCCGTGCCCAGGGAGGACGCCGAGCCGACCAGGACCGCCCAACGGCCGCGCGGGTCCAGGGCGGCGGCCAGACCGATCACGTACGACAGCACGATCGGGTACAGCGTGTTCCAGGCGATCTCGCCGGCCGCGAAGGACCTCAGGTCGGTGGCGGACGCGCTCAGTACGATGCAGGCCGCGATGACGGCCGTACCGGCGCCGATCGGCAGTGCGCGGCCCAGGCGGGTGCCGAGTGCCCCGGCTCCGACGACCCCGAGCAGTCCCGCCCCGAGTGCTATGGCGAACACCGCGCCGACCGTCGCCTCGGAGAGCCCTGCCTGGGTGAGTCCGATCCGGCCGCTGACACCCCAGAGGGAGTTCTGGGCGAGGGACCAGCAGGTCATCGTGGCGGCGAGGACAAGACCGGCCCGGAGGCGGGGGAGCGGGGCGCGGGTCGTCGGGGTGGTGACGACGGCCGTAGTGAGCCGGGCTTCGCGTCCGGGGAGGGTCGCCGTCAGTGGCCATACGGCGGCTGCCGTCAGGGCCAGTGCCGCGAGGGGGAGGCCGTGGCCCGGGCCGAGGTGCGGGACCGTCAGATAGACCGCGCCCGCGAGGGCGGAGACGCTCAGCAGGCCCAGGGTGGTCGTGCGGTGCGGGTCGGGGCGGCCGGCGATCCCGGTGGCGGCGACCGTGGTGGCCGTACCGGAGCCGAAGCCCCCGAGGACCGCTCCCGCGATCACGGCGTACAGGTTGGTGGTGAGGGCGGCCGTGCCGTAGCCGAGGGCGGCGAGGGTGAGGCCGGTGCGGGCCAAAGTGCGCGGGCCGACGCGGTCGACCCGGGAGGCGAGCAGGAAGCCCGCCGCCGCCGAACTCAGCAGCAGCGCACTGCCGATGGCACCGGCCTGCGTGGGGCTGAGGGGGAGGTACGCGTCGAGTCTGCCGACGGTGGTGGGCAGGAGGTACGGCGCCAGGTACCCGGCCGTGAACAGGGCGACGAGGGGCCAGGGCATGGTGGAGCGGGGGGAGAACAACGGCGTTCCTGGGCGTGCGAAAGCGAGTGTGACGGCTCGACAAGTGAATGTGGCGGCTCAATGCGGGGTTGGGCGACGACCGTCGACGGACAGGAACGCGCGGGCAATTTGTATCAAGCGGGGGGTGGGGGACGGGAGTCGGGTGGGTGTGATGTGGGGCACTTCGGTGTTTGGGGTGGGGGAGGTGGGGTATTCGTGAGCGCCCTCCGGAGTGGAGTGACGGCCTGCTGTCAGTGGGGTGGTGCAGACTGGCCTGATCCGCACCGTCGTCAGGGAGCGCACCGTGATCGCGTCCACCGCGTCCACCGGAGAGGGATCTTCCTACCGCCAGGCCCAGGTCGATCCCCTGGCCGCTGTGCGCGCCCCCGACGATCCGCCGTGGGACGTGTATCTGACAGGCACGGTCTTCCTCGACATCATCTTCACCGGGCTCGACTCCGCCCCGGTGCGCGGCACCGAGTCCTGGGCGCGCGGGATGGGGTCCAGCCCCGGCGGGGTCGCCAACATGGCCACCGCGCTCGCCCGGCTCGGCCTGAAAACCTCCCTCGCCGCCGCCTTCGGGGACGACCACTACGGGGAGTACTGCTGGGACGCCCTCGAACAGGGCGAGCACATCGACCTCTCCACGTCACGCACGGTCCCCGGCTGGCACTCTCCGGTCACGGTTTCGATGGCGTACGAGGGTGAGCGCACGATGGTCTCCCACGGCCACGAGCCGCCCCCGGAGGAACCCTCCCCGGAGTGCCCGCCGCACGCCCGCGCCGCCGTCGCCTCCCTCACCCCGGGCGTCCGCGCCCCCTGGATCGCCGAGGCCGCCCGCAAGGGGGCCAGGATCTTCGGCGACGTCGGCTGGGACGACACCGGCCGCTGGGACCTCGCCGGTCTCGCCGACCTGGAGCACTGCGAGGCCTTCCTGCCCAACGCGGAGGAGGCGATGCGCTACACCGGCACCGACTGCCCCCGCAAGGCCGCCCGCGCCCTCACCGATCACGTACCGCTCGCCGTCGTCACCCTCGGTGCGGAGGGCGCGTACGCGGTGGACGGGCGGACCGGGGAGACGGCCGAGGTGCCCGCCATCGCCGTGGAGGCCCTCGACCCGACGGGCGCCGGCGATGTCTTCGTCGCGGGCTTCGTCACCGGCACCCTCGCAGACTGGCCGCTCGCCGACCGCCTCGCCTTCGCCGGCCTCACCGCCGCCCTCTCCGTCCAGGACTTCGGCGGCTCCCTCTCCGCGCCCGGCTGGTCCGAGGTCGGGGCCTGGTGGCGCGAGATCCAGTCGTACGAGCACCAGGACCCGGCGGCGCTGCGCCGGTACGCGTTCCTGGCGGACCTGGTGCCCAGGACCGCGAGACCCCGCCCCTGGCCGCTGCGGCGGGCGGTGCCGACGATCGGCTTCGGCAGATCGGCGTGAGCGCCCACACCCACCCGCACTCGCACACGTACACCGGACCGTGAGCAAAACCCCTACGGCGTTGTCAGTGCACCGTCGTAGGCTGGGAGCGGAAGGCTACCCACGTGGTAAGCGAGCCTCATTGAGGAGGTCGTGCAGGCCTACGAGCCGGCCCATGACTCAGACACCCACAGCTCAGCCCCCTGCGCGGGGGCAGGCACGAGCGCAGTTCACCGTCCCGGCCGCGCACCCCATGGTGACCGTCCTCGGTTCCGGCGACTCCCTCCTGCGCGTGATCGAGAAGGCCTTCCCGGCGGTCGACATCCATGTCCGGGGCAATGAAGTCAACGCCGTTGGCGAAGCGGTCGAGGTCGCCCTCGTCCAGCGGCTGTTCGACGAGATGATGCTGGTGCTCCGCACCGGACAGCCGATGACGGAGGACGCCGTGGAACGCTCGATCGCCATGCTCAGAGCGAGCGGGAACGGGGAGGGTGACGGCCAGGAGACCCCGGCCGAGGTCCTCACCCAGAACATCCTGTCCTCGCGAGGCCGCACCATCCGGGCCAAGACCCTCAACCAGAAGCGCTATGTCGACGCCATCGACAAGCACACCATCGTCTTCGGCATCGGCCCGGCCGGTACCGGCAAGACGTATCTGGCGATGGCCAAGGCCGTGCAGGCGCTCCAGGCCAAGCAGGTCAGCCGGATCATCCTGACCCGCCCCGCGGTGGAGGCGGGCGAGCGGCTCGGCTTCCTCCCGGGCACGCTGTACGACAAGATCGACCCGTATCTGCGCCCGCTGTACGACGCGCTGCACGACATGCTCGACCCCGACTCGATTCCGAAGCTGATGGCTTCGGGGACGATCGAGGTCGCGCCGCTGGCGTACATGCGGGGGCGGACCTTGAATGATGCTTTCATCATTCTGGACGAGGCTCAGAACACCTCCGCCGAGCAGATGAAGATGTTCCTCACCCGCCTCGGCTTCGAGTCGAAGATCGTGATCACGGGTGATGTGACGCAGGTCGACCTTCCGACGGGGACCAAGTCCGGTCTGCGGCAGGTGCAGGAGATCCTCGAAGGCCTGGAGGACGTCCACTTCTCACGGCTCACCTCCCACGATGTCGTCCGGCACAAGCTGGTCGGCCGTATCGTCGACGCGTACGAGAAGTACGACAGCGAGAACGGTACGGAGAACGGCACCCACAAGGGCGTCCGGAACAAGCGGAAGTAGACAAGCCAGCACCATGTCGATCGACGTCAACAACGAGTCCGGAACCGAGGTCGACGAGCAGGCGATCCTCGACATCGCCCGCTACGCGCTCGCACGGATGCGCATCCACCCGCTCTCCGAACTCTCGGTGATCGTCGTGGACGCCGACGCCATGGAGCAGCTCCACATCCAGTGGATGGACCTGCCCGGTCCGACCGACGTCATGTCCTTCCCGATGGACGAACTGCGTCCGCCGTCGAAGGACGACGACGAGCCGCCGCAGGGGCTTCTCGGTGACATCGTGCTCTGTCCCGAGGTCGCCGAGAAGCAGGGCAAGGAGGCCGAGACACAGCACTCCATGGACGAGGAGCTCCAACTCCTCACCGTCCATGGGGTGCTGCATCTCCTCGGGTACGACCACGAGGAGGCGGACGAGAAGGCCGAGATGTTCGGCCTCCAGGCCGCCATCGTCGACGGCTGGCGCGGCGAGCAGGGGATGACCGGTCCGTCACCCGCCCCGACCGTGTCATGAACCCTCAACTCGTCACCGGTGCCATAGCGCTGGTCGTCGTCGCCTGGCTCGCCGCCTGCGCGGAGGCGGGCCTCGCGCGCGTCTCCAGCTTCCGCGCGGAGGAAGCCGTACGCAGCGGCCGGCGCGGGAGCGCCAAGCTCGCGCAGATCGCCGCCGACCCGACCCGCTATCTCAACGTGGCGCTCCTGGTGCGCGTGGCCTGCGAGATGGCCGCCGCCGCGCTCGTCACGTACGCCTGCCTCAAGGAGTTCGACAAGACCTGGCAGGCCCTCGCCGTCGCCATCGGGGTCATGGTGCTCGTCTCGTACGTCGCGGTGGGGGTCTCGCCGCGGACCATCGGGCGTCAGCACCCGCTCAACACGGCCACGGCGGCGGCGTACGTCCTGTTGCCGCTCGCCCGGATCATGGGGCCGATCCCGTCGCTCCTCATCCTCATCGGCAACGCGCTCACGCCCGGCAAGGGCTTCCGGCGCGGGCCGTTCGCCTCCGAGGCGGAGCTGCGCGCGCTGGTCGACCTGGCCGAGGCCGAGTCCCTCATCGAGGACGACGAGCGCCGCATGGTGCACTCCGTCTTCGAACTGGGCGACACCCTCGTACGGGAGGTCATGGTCCCGCGTACGGACCTGGTCGTCATCGAGCGGTACAAGACGATCCGGCAGGCCCTCACCCTCGCGCTGCGCTCCGGGTTCTCGCGCATTCCGGTCACCGGGGAGAGCGAGGACGACGTCGTCGGGATCGTGTACCTGAAGGACCTCGTCCGCAAGACGCACATCAGCCGGGACGCGGAGAGCGAGCTGGTGTCGACCGCGATGCGGCCCGCCGCCTTCGTGCCCGACACGAAGAACGCCGGTGATCTGCTCCGCGAGATGCAGCGCGACCGCAACCATGTCGCCGTCGTCATCGACGAGTACGGCGGCACGGCCGGCATCGTGACCATCGAGGACATCCTGGAGGAGATCGTCGGCGAGATCACCGACGAGTACGACCGTGAACTCCCGCCCGTGGAGGAGCTGGGCGACGAACGTCACCGCGTGACGGCCCGCCTCGACATCACCGACCTCGGCGAGCTGTACGGGCTTGAGGAGTACGACGACGAGGACGTGGAGACGGTGGGCGGGCTGCTGGCGAAGGCGCTGGGCCGCGTCCCGATCGCCGGCGCCTCGGCAGTCGTGGAACTGCCCGACGGGCGCGAACTGCGGCTCACGGCGGAGGCGGCGGCCGGACGGCGGAACAAGATCGTGACGGTGCTCGTCGAGCCTGCCGACCACGCCGGGTCCCCGGAGGACGAGAAGTCACCGGAGGACGAGAAGCAGGGGGAGGACGCGTGACTCCGCAGGAACTGCGTGGTTTCTGTCTGTCCTTCAACTCCGCTGTGGAGGACTTCCCGTTCAGCCCCGAGATCTCGGTCTTCAAGGTGCTGGGCAAGATGTTCGCCCTGTCCTGGGTGGACGACCGGCCCCTGAAGGTCAATCTCAAGTGCGGCCCGGAGGACGCGATCCGGCTGCGCGCCGAGCACCCGGGGCTGATCATCCCCGGGTACCACATGAACAAGCGGCACTGGAACACCGTGACGGTCGACGGGGAGTTGCCCGATCAGCTCGTGCGCGAGCTGATCGAGGACTCCTACGACCTGGTGGTGGCCGGCCTGCCGCGCGCGGAACGGTTGCGGCTCGACCGGTCCTAGGGCCGCTCTAGCACTCGCCGCGCCAGGTCACCTTGGTAAAGACAAGCGGGTGGAAGCTGTTGAGGCCGTAGTTGCCCGGGCCGGGGTTGTAGTGCAGGCAGGTCGATTCGGCGTCGCCGTCGATCTCGAACTCGACCTGGATGTGGTCGAGGCCGGGAAGCGGTGTGCCGTTGTTGAAGATGGACCGGCCGGTCACTCTGCCCGACCAGTTGCCGCCCGACTTCAGGACGAGCTGGCCCGTCGAGTACTCACCCGCGTAGATGCAGAAGTTGCCCTTGCCGCAGCCCGCCGGGTTCGGCTCGGCCGAGGCCGTCGGCGCCGTCCCCAGCACTCCGGCGAACGCCGCCACCGCGGCCAGGGTTCCAAGTGCGCGCTTGTTCATCACAGTTCTCCGTTTTGTTCGAGGGTCGTCTTGCGACTTCGAGGGTCGTCTTGCACCAGGGACGGCGGGTCAGCAGACCGGCACCCCGGGCACCTGGTTCTCCGGCACGCTGAGATAGATGTTGGTCATGTAGCCGCCGTACTGCGGCAGTTGGGCCCACCAGTCGTTGACGTAGGGCGGCTCGCTGACCTGCTGGCCGCGCTTCTGGCAGCCGACCAGGACCTCGACGCCGGCGGGCAGTGTCGTGATCGCGCCGGAGGCCGTCGTCGCCTGGGTGCGGACGCGGACCCCGCTGCCCCAGGTGCCGATCCAGGTGCCGGACGGGCGGGAGGCGCCGGGGACGTCCAGGGAACGGGTCAGCCGGCCGATGTCCGTGTAGGCCTTGCCGTAGGACGTTCCGCTGGGGTGCAGGGTGAAGACCGCCACGATGGAACGGTCGCCCTGGCCCACCACACCCGTCGTGTGCAGTGCGGGACGGGAGAGGTCCACGGCGTCGACGCCCGCCGCCGTCCGTACGGCCGTTCCCGCCGGTTCCTTCGCCGCGATAGTGGTCTTCGCGACCGCCGAGCCCGGTGCCGTGCAGCCGCCGGAACTGAAGCCCGACCAGCCCTGCTTGACGGCCCAGGGGCGGTTGAAGGAGCCGGCGATGCCGAAGTGCTGGTCGTAGCCGTCGGTGGCGCAGCGGGTGGACTGCCGCAGATCGCCGAGGACGTAGTCGCGGGTCGCCGCCGGAGCGGAGTCCAGCAGGTGGCGGTAGATCTTCACGGTGTCACGGGCCGAGAGAGCCGTGTAGCCCCAGTAGCCGGGGTGGGTCGACGGCGGCCGGGCGGTGTCCGTCAGACCGAGCCGGGTGACCATCCGGTCGACGATCGCCCCCGAGCCGTTGTTCGCCCAGAAGGTGCTCGCCGCCGTGTCGTCGCTGCCGCGCAGCATGGTGTCGATCCGGGCCCGGTCGGCGGCCGGGAGGGCATCGGGGCTGCGGTTCCAGAGCACGTCCAGGGCGATCAGCAGCTTCACCACGGACGCGGACCTGAACTGCCCGGCGCTGTTCAGCTGTTCGGTGAACGTGCCGGTCTGGCGGTCGAAGACGGCGACGCCGGCCGTCACCCCGGCCGGCACATCGGCCTGGACCGTCGCGCGCGTCGAGGGGGACTCGGCGGAGGCGACGGATACGGCGGTCGCGGTGGTGCACACGAGCGCGGCGAGGGCGGCGGCCAGCACGCCCGCCCGCATCGCGCCCCGTGCGCGGCTCAAGGTCATCATGGTCGTCCTCGGGATCGGTAGAGGGAGAGGTGGACGTGCGTCGCTCGCACTACTGGTAGGACGGGAGCGAGTCCCGTGTCGTATGAGGACCCGAGTGAGGACCTGTATGGGAACCCGAGCGCCGGATGCCCCTGGGCCTGTTGGGGTCCCAGGGGCATCCGGCGTTGCGCGAGCCGTCGTTCAGCAGGTCGGCAGACCCGTGTCCGGCTCGTTGTCGCCGCCTCCGACGAGGAAGATCTCGCTCATGTACGCGGACGGGGCCATGCCCACCGCCGGGGTCTTGACCCACCAGGTGTGCCAGTAGCCGCCGTAGGTCGAACGGCCGCCCTGGGTCTGGCACAGCACTCTGAGGAAGCCGTCGTCGGGTGACGTCGCGATGACCGGGGCCTGCTGATTGGGGGCGGAGCGCAGATTGACGTTCGACCCCCAGATCGGGCACCGGTACGTTCCCGGGTAGTCCGGGTCGGGGGTGCAGGGCGCCGAGTCGGCGGCCTTCGCGGACGAGGTGAGGCCGGGGGAGAGGAGCAGCCCGGCGGCCAGAGCGACCGCCGCGACACCTCTCGTACCGATGCGGAGACGGCTCAGGGTGTCGGTCAGCATTCGCGGACCCCCGGCAGCCAGGCGGCGGGGTGGTCGATGTAGATGTTGGTGATGTAGCCGCCGAGCGCCGGGATGTAGGACCAGGCGTCGTTGGTGTACCCCTCGGCGGTGACCGAGTCGCCGTGCTTCTGGCACTCCACGTAGACCGGTGTCGGCCCGGTCAGGGTGCGGACGACCGCCGCGTTCAGCCGGGCGTCCTGACGCACTCGGACCGATGTGCCCCAGGTGGTGAAGTTGGTCCCCGGCGTTTCGCCACCGCCGCCCGGGGTGCACGGCAGACCCACACCGCGCGCCGACAGGTAGTCGACAGGGTTGATGCCCCGGCTGGCGGACGCCGAAGCGTACGTCCTGAGGTGCAGGTGGTTGCCGGTGGAGTCGCCCTCGGAGCCCATGCGCGCGATGTGCTGACCGGCGCTCACCCGCTGGTTCACGGAGACGAGACGCTCGTACATGTGGCCGTACTCGGTGATGGTGCCGTCGTCGTGCTTGATGCGGATCCACTGGCCGTAGCCGCTGGCGGGGCCGGAGGCGATGACGGTGCCCGCCCCGGTGGCGTAGATCGCCGTACCGCGGCTGTTGGCGATGTCGACGCCGTCGTGACCGGAGTGCCACCACTGGGTCACCGTGCCGGCGGCCGGGCAGGAACCGGTGGCCGCGGCTGCGGCGACCGGGGCGGCGTCGGCCGTGCCGGCCGCGAGCGGGACCAGCCCGGCCGCGGCGACCGTGGCGACGAGCAGGCCGATGGACTTGGAGCGCTTGAGTGCGCGCATGGCGAGATCTCCTGTGTGAGGGAAATGAGGAATGAGCGGAATGAAAGGGGTGAGAGGGAAGCGGCTGACTAGCAGTTGGGCACGCTGGGCAGCCAGGCCGCCGGGTCGTCGATGAAGATGTTCGAGATCCACGCCTTGTACTTCGGCAGGTAGGACCAGGCGTCGTTGATGTAGCCCTCGGCGCTGACCCGCTCGCCGTGCACCTGGCAGAGCACGTCCACGGCCGTGGGGCCGGGCAGCCGGGTCACGGGAGGCCGCTGGGTGCCGGGATCCGGACGGAGGGCCACATTGGTGCCCCAGGTCATGAACCGCTTTGTGCCCGCGGGCGGCTGCTCGGTGCCGGCGATGCGCAGGGCGCCCGCGTACTGCGAGTTCAGCCGTACGTCACTGACCATCACGAGCGTCCCGGACTCCCGGGCCTCGACCATCTTGCCGTTGCCGAGGTAGACCGCGATGTGGTGGACGCTGCCGAGGTTGGCCGGGTCGGTCCCCCACAGCAGCAGGTCGCCCGGCTGCAACGGAGCGATCCCCTGGGCGCGGCTGAACCGGGCGGTGGCGCCGCTCCACTGGGCCTGGTTCCACGACCCCTCGGGCAGGGCGATGCCCGCTCCCTGCCAGGCCGCGTACTGCACCAGGTGCGAGCAGTCGAAGCCCTTCACCTGGCTGTCGTGGGCGCCGGGACCGCCGCCGGGGTAGTCCTGGCCGAACGTCGGCCCGTGGATGGAGCCGCCGCCCCACGAGTACGGCACCCCGAGCTGCGAGCACGCGGCGTTGACGATCGCCTGTGCCTGGGCGGACGCGTTCGCCAGGGGACGGCAGTCGGCGGCGGCGACGGTCTCCGAGGCGGTCGGCGACGCGGCGGCCATCGCCGTACCGGTACAGGTCAGCGTGGTGGCGAGGAGCAGTCCTCCCGCGAGCGCGAGTGTGCGGTTCGTGCGACGCATGTGGTTCCCCCTTGTGTGGTCGGCGCGATGTGCGCAAGTGCTGTTACGGGTGATCGGCGTCCGGCGTCCGGCATTCGGCAGTTGGTCGGACTGCCTCGTGCCGTCGTCGTGCGTGCCGTCGTGGATCCGGTGGCCGCCGTCTTCGAGGAGATCGGCGCGGCGGCCGGTTCCTACGTGTCGAGTGCGGCGCGGATCTTGGCGAGACCGCGCATCCGGTTGCGCTGCACCGTGCCGCGGTGCGCGCCGAGCTGTTCCCCCGCCATGTCGTGGGTCAGGCCCTCGATGTCGACCAGGATCACGGCCGCCGCCTCCTTGGGGGACAGTCCGCGCAGCAGCGCGGCCGTCACCGCCTCGGCCTCCCGGCTCGCGAAGCCGCCGTCCCAGCCGCGTTCCGGCAGCCGGTCGGTGCAGCGCTCCTGGCGCGACGGATGCCGCCACAGGTCGCGCAGCAGGTTCAGCGCCGCCGCGCAGGTGTAGGCGTACGGCTGCTGCTGACGCGTCAGGGTGTGGGCACGCGCCCGGCGGGAGAGTCTCAGGTACGTCTCCTGGAGGAGGTCGTCGGCGTCGTGCGGATTGCCGGTCAGGGCCAGCAGCCGACGCCGCAGTCTCGGCATCACGGCGGTGAAGGCCTCGTCGAACTCGGCCGCGGTCATGTGGTCGGTGAAGACGGTCGTAGTCGTGGTGGTGGTTGCGGCGGTCTTGGACGACGTGGTCAGCGTCGTCTTTGCCGTCTTCGTCATCTTCGTCGATGTCGTGATGCAGGTGTTCTCCACGGTTTTCCCCCCGGGATCCGGCTGTCTCAGACTCTGCTTGGGCTCAGCGAGGCGGGTCCGTACTTCGCCGTCGGCGCCTTGGTCAGGAGCGCCCAGTACCGGTCTCCGTACGACCAGTGCCACCACTCGGTCGGGTAGTTGACGAACCCCGCCGCCGCCATGGCCCGGCCCATCGCCGCGCGGTTGGCCCGGGCCTCGGCGTCGATGTTGGCCGCGGCGGTGCGGCAGCCGCCCTCGCTCTCCTCGGGGGTGGCGTTGACCTCCGTACCGAGGAACAGCTCGGCACCGTCCTCGGTGCACAGCGTCAGGTCCACCGCGCCGCCGCTGACGTGCGGGGCGACCTCCGGGGGCGAGATGTACGCGCTGGCCAGCTCGCGTATCCGGTCCGGGCCGGCGTCCGGATGGGCCGTGCGCAGCGTCGCCGCGTACTCCTCGAAGTAGCGGCGCTGCAGCGCGGGCGGCCGGAAGCCCTCCACCATCAGCAGGCGGATGCCCGGGGGCAGCGCGTCCTGCGCGAGCAGGAGCCGGCGCAGGACGTCGGCTCGCAGATGGGCGTACGAGCCGTCGTTGTCGGCCTTCCGCGTGTCGACCCGCAGCGCGGCGACCTCCCGGGCGTCGACCAGGGGTTCACCGTTCTCGGTGACATGCGTGGAGGCGACCCGGGGGTCCGAAAGCAGGATGATGTCCGTCACGTTCACAGCGTGGACGCGGGCTCTGCAGGATCGATGCAGATCCTCTGCAGGACGCATGCAGCGCCCGGAACGAGCCACCCGCAGCGGAGACCCGGCGGGTTCCGGCCAACCCGTACTCCACACCGGTCTGCCGTGAAAAAGGGGAGGTCCGGTGTCGGGTATGACTGTCGGCGGGTGCCGGTAGGTTGTCCCCGACTGCGGGGACGTGAAAATCGGGGGACACGGTGGACGTCTGCCTTCTGGGTCCGGTCGAGGTGTCGAGCGGGGGACACCGGATCGCGTTGAACGGCGCCAAACCGACGGCGATCCTCGCGGCTCTCGTCGTCCATCTCGGTGAGGTGCTGTCCGCCGAGCGGCTGGTCGATCTGACGTGGGAGGAGGAGCCGCCCGCCACCGCGCGGGCGCTCGTCGCCTCGCACGTCTCCGGACTGCGCCGGGCCCTGGCCGGTACGGAGGGCGGCGACGCCATCCGCACCCGCTCCCCGGGTTACGTCGCCGAGTTCCCGCCCTCCGCCGTGGACGCACGGCGCTTCGAGGAGGCGTTCGCGGCAGGCCGGAAAGCGGCCGTCGAGGGGCGGGCCGAGGAAGCCGTCGACCTCCTGCGGGCGGCGTCGCGCCTGTGGCGTGGCCGGGACGCCCTGGAAGGGCTCGGCCAGTCCTTCGCCCGCGTCGAGGCCATGCGCCTGACGGAACTCCGGCTGGAGGCGAAGGAGTTCCGTTTCTCCGCCGAGCTGGACCTGGACCGCCGCACGGATCTCGTCTCCGAACTCGTCGCACACGTCGCCGCCCACCCCCTCAGGGAGCGCCCGCGCGGTCAGCTGATGACCGCCCTGTTCCGCACCGGCCGGATGCCCGACGCGCTGCGCTGCTACGACGAGGGCCGCCGGCTGCTCCGTACGGAACTGGGCGTGGACCCCGGCCCGGAACTGCGAGCCCTGCACCAGGCCCTGCTCCGCGCGGACACGACGGTGCTGGGGGCGCCGGCTCCCCGAAGGGCCGCGCCCGCGAGGGAGACACCCGTACCCGCGCGCGCGGAGGCGGCTCCCTCGCGCCCGGACGAGGACACGCCGTCGCACGACCACCGTCCCGAGCAGTCCCACCGGTCCGGGCAGTCCCACATTTCCGAGCGGTCCCACGACGGCACAGGCCGTCCGGCGCCCACCCAACTCCCTCCCGACGTCGCCGACTTCATCGGCCGCACCGAACAGACGGCCTGGGCGACCGCCCTGCTGGAGGAGGTGCGGAACCCGCTGCGCACCGCGCCGCCCATCGGGGTGATCTCCGGCCGTTCGGGCACCGGCAAGACCGCCCTGGCCGTCCACGTGGGCCATCGCACCGCCGCGCTCTTCCCCGACGGACAGCTCTTCGTGGACCTGCGTGCCTCGGACTCCGAGCCGGTACGCACCGCGGACGCCCTGGCCCGGCTGCTGCGCGCCCTCGGCGTGGACCCGGAGACCCCGGCGTACGACGAGGAGGACCTCCTCGGCCTGTACCGCACGCACATCGCGCGCCGCCGGGTCCTGCTCATCCTCGACAACGCCGTCAGCGAGGCCCTGCTGCGCCCGCTGCTCCCGCCGGGCGGCGGCTCGGCCGTGCTGATCACCGGCCGCCGTCGGCTCATCGCCCTGGAGGGCGCCTCCCACCTCGACCTGGGTGTGCCGTCCGAGACGGAGGCGGTGGACCTGCTGGCCCGCGTGGCCGGCCCGACGCGGCCCGCCATCGAGCCCGACCGGGCCGCCGAGATCGTCGCGCTGTGCGGTCGGCTCCCGCTCGCCGTCCGTGTCGCCGGCGCCCGTCTCGCCGCCCGCCCCCACTGGACACCGGCGCGGCTCGCGTCGCGCCTCCGGGACGAGCGCCGCCGCCTGGACGAACTTCAGGCGGGCGATCTGGAGGTGCGCGCGAGCCTCGGACTCGGCTACGCGGACCTGGACAAGCAGGAGCAGCGAGCCCTGCGCCGGCTGGCCCTGATGGATCTGCCCGACTTCGCCGCCTGGGTCGCCGGGCCGCTCCTCGACGTGAGCGAGGACGACGCGGAGGACGCGGTCGAACAGCTCGTGGACTGCCACTTCGTGGAGGTCGTGGGCACCGACGAGACGGGCAGCACGCGCTACCGCATCCACGACCTGGCGCGCGAGTACGCCCGGGAGCGCTGTCTGGCCGACGAGGCCCGGGAGGAACGGGAGACGGCGGTCCGCAGACTGGTCGACCGCTGGCTGGGCATGGCACGCAGCGCGGCGGCCTACGGGCCGGGCGGCGCGTCGCGGTTCCTCCCGGTCAACACGACGGACGGGTCGGCACAGGCCTCGGCCTCGGCCGAGTCGGTGTCACCGACGGAGCCGCTGATCTACCTGACGGGCGAGCCGGCCGCGTGGTTCGCGGCCGAACAGCAGTGTCTGCTGGCCGCGGTCACCCACTGCGCGGAGCACGGGATGTTCGACGCCGCCCGCGAACTCGCCGCGACCCTCATGGCCGCCTCCGTGGCGCTCTACAACCAGTTCGACGCCTGGTCCCGCTCCCACGACGTGGCCCTGGCGGCGGTGCGCCGGGGCGGGGATGTCGAGGGCGAGGCCCGGCTGCTGAACGGTCTCGGCCAACTCCGCCTGGAGCAGGACCGCTTCGACGAGGCCCACGCGTTCTTCGCGGCGGCACTGCGACTGTTCGAGGAGCGGTCCGTACGAACCGGCCGCGCGGACGCGTGGGCCGGTATGGGCGCGGCCCGCCGCGAACAGGCCCGCTTCGACGAGGCAATGACCCTGCTGACCTCGGCGCTCGGACAGTACCGGGAGCCGGAGGACAGCGCGTCCATGGCCCATGTGCTGTACGGCATCGGATCCGTGCACCGGGAACAGGGCCGCGACGACGAGGCATGGGAAGCCCTCTCCCGCGCACGGCGTCTGTACGTGACCGCCAGGGACCGGCACGGCGAGGCGCTCGCGCTGCGCTCACTGGGCCTGTGCCTCCGCGCGCGGGGTGAACTGCCGGGCGCGGAGACCCTGCTGCGGCAGGCCCTCGGCATCTTCGAGGAGACGGACGACGTCTTCGGCGTCATGTACGCCAGCCAGTCCCTCGCCAAGGTCGAGATCCGGCAGGGCAGGCCGGCCGAGGCCCGGCAGCGTCTCGACCGGTGTCTGGAGATCACCCGCGAGCGGCAGGACATGTTCGGCGAGGCCCTCGTCCTGCGCACCCTCGGCGAGTGGTACCTCGCCGGGTCCGACTGGGAGACCGCGACCGAGACCCTGCGCCAGGCTCTCGCCCTGTGGGACAAGCTCCAACTGCCGCTGTGGCGCGCCCGTACCCTGCGGGACCTGGCCCACGCCGCGCTGGCCCGGGGCGAGACAGCGGCAGGGCGGGAGCTCGAAGAGGAGGCGTTTGACGGCTTCCGCCGACTCGGCAGCCGTGAGGCGCTGGAAACGCCGGCCCGCGCGGCGAGCGATTCGGCCCGGTAGTCATACGAGGGGCGACCACCTCCCGTCGCCGAGGTGCACGGTGCGGCGAACGCGCGGCCCGTCGCGGTCGAGGCCGCGGCGATGGACTTCACGGAGGTCCATGTACATCACGGGGGACGAGCACCTGGCACACGTCAGTGACTACGAGTTCTGACCGAAGAAATTTGCGAAGGCGGCCCCCGCCACTGTCATACGGACGCGCCTCCCCTTCCGTCGTAGAGCCGAACAGGAAACATCCACGGCGAAGGGGAAAACAATGGCGAAGCGGTCCACCAGGCTGGCGGCGACGGGGCTGGCGCTCGGCGCGGCTCTCTCCCTCCTCGGCACCGCGGGCAGTGCGGAGGCCGCCGCGCAGGCCGTGAACACCACGGTCCAGGCCCACAGCAACATCCGTGAGGCCGCCACCACGAACAGCCGGCTCGTCGGCACCACCCAGTTCGAGAGCGTGGCGTACATCAGGTGCTACACGCGCGGCCAGTACGTGAAGGTCGGCAACTACGGCACCAACGTCTGGTACTTCGGCAACGCCTTCGACGACGACGCGTCACCGGCGCACGCCTACCTCAACGTGTGGATGTGGGGCGGCAACGTCAACGTGGGTGCCGACCCGTCCCCCGAGGTCGAGCCCTGCTGATTCCGCTGATTCCGCAACCGAACAGAGGAGCGCACTCATGACCAAGCGAAGTGTGTCGACCGCGGCCGCCGGGCTCGCGCTCGGCGCGGCCCTCTCCCTGCTCGGCACCGCCGGGACCGCCGAGGCCGCACCCACCGGCACCAACGCCTACCCGACGACCGTGCAGGCGAACAGCAACCTGCGCGCCGCCCCCAACACCGGCAGCCGGATCTGGGGCACCACGACGCGGGAGACCGAGGCAGGCGTCGAGTGCTACACGCGCGGCCAGTACGTGAAGGTCGGCAACTACGGCACCGACGTCTGGTACTTCGGCACGGTCATCGACTACGACATCGGCCACATCTACAGCAACGTGTGGATGTGGGGCGGCAATGTGAACGTGGGGGCCGACCCGGCGCCCGGCATCCCGGGCTGCTGACCGATCGACCCCGCCCGATCCCCTCGCCCCCGAGGTCTCCGTCCTGCACGGATGCCCGGGGGCGCGGTCGTGCCCGGGACGAGGCACAGCGCTGGTCCTAGTACGGCAGGATGCGGCCCGAGGGCGTCCTGCGGTCGATGGGGAGGTCGCGGGGCGAAGGAGCGCTGGGCCGACGGGTGACGCGGATGCGGGTCTGGCGGTTCATAACGCCTCCTCATGGCTCGCGGTTCCTGGGTCATGCCCTGATCGCCCGTGCCTGATACCTCTTCTTGTGTGACTTCCTTGTTGCAGGCACGCCCGGGTCGGGACAAACCCCTAAGTATGCTCGTGGCATGACCGACAGCAACGCGCCCGACCTCGACCCCGAGGACCGCAAGATCGTCACCCTCGCCCGCTCCGCCCGGGCCCGCAACGGCGTTCCCGAGGGGGCGGCCGTACGGGACGAGACCGGACGTACGTATGTCGCCGGGACCGTCGACCTCGACTCGCTGAAGCTGAGCGCGCTGCGGACCGCGGTGGCCATGGCGGTGGCATCCGGGGCGAAGTCGCTGGAGGCGGCGGCCGTCGTGAGCGTTGCCGACGGCGTTCCGGCGGAGGACCTGGCCGCTGTACGGGACTTGGGCGGGCCCGAGACCCCGGTGCACCTGGCCGCGCCGGACGGGGTGGTTCGCGTGACGGTGGCCGCGGGATGAGGTGAGTTCGGGGTGCCCTCGGCGGAGCCTGACGCCGAGGGTCTGTCTTCGGCCACTTTTACGGCCCCTTGGAAGAACCCGTAGAGCATCTCTTGCAATCGCGAGCAACCCACGCATCAATGGAACCCGTTCTTCCGACGGACCGTCAGATTCCACCGCGCGGCGCCCCGCACCCGCCCCGCGGTTGACCGCACCCGCCCGTCGACCCCCCACATCGCAATTCCCCACATGGCAATTCCCGTACCAGGGAAGGGAATCCGATCGATGACCAGCAAGACAGCACGTCCGTCCGCACGCAGACGGCTCGGTATCGGTGCGGTACTCGCGGCGGGCTCGCTCGCCACCACCGGACTGGCGTTCGCGCCCGCCGCCGCGGCAGTGGCCCCCACCTCCGCGACGGTCACCTACAGCTGCGGTCTGTTCGGCGGTGGCTCGACCGTGCTCACCGCCACTCAGGACGGCACCTCGGCCACCATCACCGTCAGTTCGAGTATCACCGCGCCGCTTCCCCTCGCGGCCGACTCGATCGCCTCCACGCTGACCCTGGCGAAGGCGACCGGCGGTACCACCGCCTTCACCGGTAACAAGAACCCGGCCACGGCCACCGGTGCCACGGTCACCGTCGGCCCGCTGACCGGCACCGTTGCCTCCGGCGACAGCCTGGAAGCGGGCGGCGGCACCCTCACGCTGGTGCTCTTCGGCATCACCGTGACCTGCACGCCGACCGGCAACCAGGCACCGGGACCGTTCGTCTACGAGTGACGGTCCGCCTCCCCGCACCGTTCCACACAGCGGCCGGCGTCGCTCGCCTCGCGGCGGCGTCGGCCGTTTCCGACTGGGAACGCACGGGTGCCCGACAGCGAACTGATGGTCCGTCAGTTCACTTTCCAGGGCGGCCCGTTATTTGGTGAGATTGCATTGACTTCTCACACAACCTGCACATCAATGGCCCCCGGTCGGCGCAGACGAGCCGCTGCGCCCGCATCCCTCAGAGGGGGCAACCATGGCCACCAAGGCAACCATGGGTTCGACCGGCCGAAGACGACGCTGGGCCGCGCTGCTCGGGGCGACCGCACTCGCGGTCACCACGGGCGGTGCGCTGGCCGTCCCGGCCGACGCGATCACCACGGCGTCCGCCGCCGTGGACTTCGCCACGCACTGCGTACCGCCGCCGATCACGGGCCTTCCGCCGATCGACGGCACCACCACCGCGCAGATCACGGTGGACAACACCACGCCCAAGGTCGGCGACACCGTCACCGTGAAGTACACGGTGGTCAAGCCGGCCGCCAGCAACCCCACCGATCTCCCGCTGCCCGCCGACATCATGACGCCCACCGGAAAGGTCACCCTGGGCGGAGCGCAGACAGGCGACTTCACCGTCGTGGGGCCCAAGAAGAACGACCCCGTTCCCGGTAAGGGAACCTTCTCGTCCTTCGAGATGACCGGCACCTTCACGGTCACCGCGCCCGGCGCGATCACCCTCTCGCCCGGCGACTACAACATCCACACCAGCTACATCCTTGAGCTGGACATCCCGTGCACGCTCGTCACCCCGCCCGCGCCCGTCTCCGAGACGATCACGGCCACGGACGGGACCCAGACCAACACCCGTGCCATCACGCTGGGTTCGGCCTCCGGGGCACCGGGCGCCGGGGTCACCGTGAACGGCGCCAACTTCACCCCCGGCGCCACGGTCACGCTCGCCGGCCGGTCCGGGGCCACCCAGACCGCCGACACCGCGACGGTGACCGCCGACTCCGCGGGCGCCTTCAGCGGCACCCTCACCGTCAACGACAAGACGACGACCGGGGTCGTGGCGTACGAGGGCAGTGCGTGGAGCGACACCAAGGGCTCCCCGCCCGCCGCCTACGTCGTCATCGACGACACACCCATTCCCGACAACAGCCAGAAGCTCACCACCACGGTCAAGGCGGGCAAGCTGTCCATGACCCAGGCCGGAGACGCCGTCCAACTGTCGGCGGTCAACTTCGGCAGCGGCGGGGCCTCCACCGGAGCCCTGCAGACGGTGACCGTCCAGGACTTCCGCGGCGGCCCCGCGGGCTGGTCGCTGACGGGCAAGGTCACCGACTTCACCGGTCCCGGCGCCAAGATCGAGGCGGGCAAGCTGAGTTGGACCCCGGCGTGTGCGACCAAGGCCGGAAGTCCGAGCACCTGCCAGGCCGGTTCCGCCGGTGCCGTGGGGAGTTCGGGAGCCACCCTGGCCTCCGCACCCGACGGCACGCTCACCGGCGGTGAGTTCACCGTCGACGCCGGACTGTCCCTGAACGTACCGGCGTTCACCCCGCCGGGCACGTACTCGGGCGTACTCACCCTCACGCTCACCTGAACAACGTTCGCCTGAACGGCTGTTCGTCATCCGGTGGCCGGGCGCGCACCCGCCCGACCGCTCCGGCCGTCCCGTCCGTGGGGGGTCCGCACCCATGTTGCTCCCGATGTCGCTCCCGATACGCAGCAAGCCGTACGCCCTTCTCGCACTCCTGATGGCGGTGCTCGGTACGTCACTCCTGACGCCCGCGCCCGCCCGCGCCGCCGACAACGGCAGCTGGTCGGTCTTCCCCGCCGCGTCGGCCGTGGCGCAGCGCCCGTACTTCTATCTCTCCGCCGATCCCGGTACGGCCGTCGAAGACAAGGTCACCATCGCCAACAAGACGGACAAGCCGCTCACCTTCCGGCTGTACGCGGCCGACGCCTACAACACCGCCCGCGACGGCGGGTTCGCGGTACGCACCCTCGACGAGAAGCAGCGCGGCGTCGGCGCCTGGGCGCGGCCCGCGAAGTCCCGGGTCACCGTGCCCCCGCACAAGTCGGTCACCGTGCCCTTCACCCTCCGGGTGCCCGAACGGGCCGAACCCGGCGACCACGTGGGCGCGTTGGTCGCCCTCGACGAACGGATCGACGCGGGCGACGGTTCGCTGGCCCTCGGGGTGCGGCGGGCGGTCGGGGCGCGGCTCTATCTGCGGGTGAGCGGTCCGGCCGTCTCCGCGCTAGCCGTCGAGAAGGTCCGCATCAGCCACGACCAGCCGCTCGTCCCGGGCCTCGGCGACAGCACGGCGACGATCTCGTACACCCTCCACAACACCGGGAACGTCACCCTCGACCCCCGGGTGGAGCTACGGGCCCAGGGCCTGTTCGGCCGCACACTGCTCACCCGCGACCTGACGAAAATCCCCTCCGAGCTGCTGCCCGGCCAACGAGTCCACCTCACCGAACCCTGGCACGACGCCCCCCAACTCGACTGGGGCGACATCACGTTGACGGCGTCCGCCAAGGACACCAGGGAGTCGGCGAGCGTGTCCTTCTTCGCCCTGCCGTGGCTGATGGCGGTGGTGCTGGTGGTGTTCGGGGCGGTGGGGACGGTGTTGGTGGTGAGGGCCCGCGCCCGAAAGGGGCGCGGGGAACTGCGCGACCAGACACAACGGCGCACCACCGAACCGACAACCCCCAGCGCCACTTCCAGCTGAGCGCCCGCCTCAGAGGGCGTCGGGCCCGCGCTCCCCCGTCCGCACCCGCACGACGGAGTCGACCGGCAACACCCACACCTTGCCGTCCCCGATCTTCCCCGTCCGCGCAGCCTTGACGATCGCGTCGACGGCCGCGTCGGCGTCCCCGTCGTCGACGGCGACCTCGATCCGGACCTTGGGCACGAGGTCGACCTGGTACTCGGCACCGCGGTACACCTCGGTGTGCCCGCGCTGACGCCCGTACCCACTGGCCTCGGTCACGGTCAGACCGTGCACCCCGAGTTCCTGGAGCGCGGTCTTGACCTCGTCGAGGCGGTACGGCTTGACGATCGCGGTGATGAGCTTCATGCCTGGCTTTGACCTTCTGCGCGGGAGAGGGACGACGGAGGACGGGACCGGGACGCCGTGATCGTATGCCGGTCCGGGCGTGTGCCGTAAGGCCGATGCCGGTGTGTTCCCAGGCCGTCGCGGGGCCGGTGCGGGGGCTCGGCGTGCGGCGGGTCTCCGTGGATCAGGGACAATGGGCGCCATGAGTGTTCGTACCCCGTCATCCGAGCCGTCCGAGCCGTCCGTGCCGTCGAAGGCATCGGGCGCGCACCGCGCCGGCTTCGCCTGCTTCGTGGGCCGCCCGAATGCGGGCAAGTCCACCCTTACGAACGCTCTGGTCGGCCAGAAGGTGGCGATCACCGCCGACCAGCCGCAGACGACGCGGCACACGGTACGGGGCATCGTGCACCGCCCGGACGCGCAGCTGATCCTGGTGGACACCCCGGGGCTGCACAAGCCGCGCACGCTGCTGGGCGAACGCCTGAACGACGTGGTGCGGACGACGTGGGCGGAGGTCGACGTCATCGGGTTCTGTCTCCCGGCGAACGAGAAGCTCGGTCCCGGTGACCGTTTCATCGCGAAGGAACTGGCGGCGATCAAGAAGACGCCGAAGATCGCGATCGTGACGAAGACGGATCTGGTGGAGAGCAAGGCGCTGGCCGAGCAGCTCATCGCGATCGATCAGCTCGGGCGTGAGCTGGGGTTCGAGTGGGCGGAGATCGTGCCGGTGTCGGCGGTGGCCGACCAGCAGGTGGACCTGTTGGCCGACCTGCTCGTCCCGCTGCTCCCCGAGGGGCCGGCGCTCTACCCGGAGGGTGACCTCACGGACGAGCCGGAGCAGGTGATGATCGCGGAGCTGATCCGGGAGGCGGCGCTGGAGGGTGTACGGGACGAGCTGCCCCACTCGATCGCGGTCGTGGTCGAGGAGATGCTGCCCCGCGAGGACCGCCCCGCCGACAAGCCCCTCCTCGACATCCACGCGTTCGTCTACATCGAGCGGCCCAGCCAGAAGGGCATCATCATCGGCCCGAAGGGGCAGCGGCTGAAGCAGGTCGGTATCAAGAGCCGGAAGCAGATCGAGGCGCTGCTGGGTACGCCGGTCTTCCTGGACCTCCACGTAAAGGTCGCGAAGGACTGGCAAAGGGACCCACGCCAGCTGCGCAAACTGGGCTTCTGAGAGCATTTCCTCGCCCCCGCCGCCCCTACCCGTTCCCATCCTTCTGGGGGCTGCCGCCCCCAGACCCCCGCCATCGGCCTGAACGGCCTCGTCCTCAAACGTCGGACGGGCTGGAGGGGGCCCTCCGTCCTCAAGCGTCGGACGGGCTGGAGGGTGGCCCTCTGTCCTCAAACGTCGGACGGGCTGGAGGGGGCCCTCCGTCCTCAAGCGTCGGACGGGCTGGAGGGTGGCCCCCCGTCCTCAAGCGCCGGACGGGCTGGAATGCCCGGGTCGGTGCTGAAGTGCGGTGGGGGTGGGTGGGTGGGGAAAAGGGGTGGGCTGAGCGCGGTTGTCCTCGGGCGTGGGCCGGGGCTTGGTCTTTCAGCACCGGCCGGCACCCCCACTCAGCCCGTCCGGCGTTTGAGGACAAAGGGGGGTCTGGGGGCACAGCCCCCAGAAGGATGGGACGGGTAGGGGCGGCGGGGGCGAAAAAACCCTTCGACCGCCCCCTCACCCCTCACCCCTCGCTCCGCGAAAGATCCTGCACCCCCACCACCCGCAGCAACCGCAACCGCTCGTACGACTCCGTCCCCGGCCGAGCCGTATGCACGATCAGCAACTGCCGATGATCGTGCGCCAGCAGGATCTCGCAGTCCAGCTCCAGCAACCCCACCACCGGATGCACGAACCGCTTCGTCGCAGCCCGCCGCACCGCCACCTCATGCGACTCCCACAGCCGAGCGAACTCCGCACTCCCCGCCCGCAGTTCGGCCACCAGCGCCGCAGGCACAGGATCGTCGGGCCGGGCCGCCGCGACCGCCCGCAGATTCGCCACATGACTGCGTGCGTGCTCGGCGAAGTCCTCCGGTGGGACCAGCGCCCGCCCGGCCGGGTCCAGGAAGAACCGCCGTACCAGGTTCCGCTCCCGGGGCGGCCGGGCCGACACGTCCCCCGACAACGCGCACGCCATCGCGTTCTGCGCCAGCACCTCACCGCAGTCGGTGATCACCTGCGCCGGGGTGTCGTGCAGCCGGTCGAGGATCAGCAGCAGCCCCGGCCGTACGTGCCCGGACACGCTCTCGCGCCGGGGCGGTTCCTGGCCGGCCAGGTGGAACAGGTGGTCCCGTTCGTCGTCGGTGAGGCGCAGGGCCCGGGCCAGGGCGGCCAGCATCTGGCGGGACGGGCGCGGGCCCCGGGACCGTTCCAGGCGGGTGTAGTAGTCCACCGACATCCCGGCGAGCGACGCCACCTCCTCGCGGCGCAGACCGGGCGTACGACGCCGGGCGCCGGGCGCGAGCCCCACCGCGGCGGGATCCAGCCGGGCCCGCCCACGGCGCAGGAAGTCGGCGAGTTCGCCCCGGTTCACCACGTCGGTCACCACGCAGATCGCTCCTCTCACACCTCTCCTCCCCAGCGTGGCCGAGCCCGTCCGACTTATCCAGGGCCCGCCGATCCCCTGAAAGACGGGTCTCTCCCGGTCGCCCCGCCACCGCCCCAGAGTGATGGCACCGCAAGGAGAACAAGCGAGAGGTGCAGATCATGCTGACGTTGGTGACAGGCACGACGGGACAGGTCGGCCGGCGCTTCGTGCCGAGGCTGCTGGCGCAGAGCCGGCCGGGGGAGCGGGTACGGATCCTGGTGCGCGACGAGGCTCGGGCGGAGCGGTTCGCGGAACTGGGCGCCGAGGTCGTGCTCGGCGACCTGCGGGACCCGGAGGCGCTCGGCAAGGCGGTGGCCGGGGTGGACGCGGTCGTGAACGTCGCCGCCTCCTTCCGCGGGGTCCCGGACGAGGAGGCGTGGGCCGTCAACCGGGACGCGGCCGTGGAACTGGGCCGGGCGGCGCTGGCCTCCGGCGTACGACGGTTCGTGCAGGTCAGCACGGGGATGGTGTACGGCACCGGCAGGGGCCGCCCGTTGGTCGAGGAGGACGAGATCCGGCCCGGCGGCATGATGTGGGGCGCGTACAACGAGTCCAAGGCGGAGGCCGAACGGGAACTGCTCGCCTTGGACGGCGAGGACATGGACGTACGCGTCGGCCGGCTCCCCTTCGTCTACGGCGAGGGCGATCCGCATCTGGCCCAGTCCCTGGTGTGGGCCGCGAACTGGGCGGCGGCCCAGCGGCTCCAGATGGCCCACCACGCGGACGTCGCCCAGGGCCTGCTGCGGCTCCTGCACGCGCCCGGAGTCGCGGGCCGTATCTACAACATCGCCGACGACGCCCCCGTCACGACGCTCGAGATCCACCAGCTCAACGGCGTCGAGCTCCCCGCCGAGGCCCACACCCGCACGGACCCCGACCCCTGGTTCGGGATCATGTCCACCGAACGCATCCGCCGAGACCTCGGCTACCGCCCGCTGTACCCGACCGTCTGGGCGGCCCGGGACGCGGGCGCGCTCTGAACCATCCGAACGCTCAGAACCATCCGAACGCTCAGAGCCGTCCGGACGCTCAGAACCGTCCGAACGCTCAGAGCCGTCCGGACTAGTCGACCCCCCTGATCCGCCCCACCAGCACCGCCCCCGCCAGCCCGATCACCGCCGCCACCAGATACAGCACCCGGTATCCGCCCAGGTAGGTGACGATCGGCGCGGCGAGGGCGGGTGCCGCGACCTGGGGCAGGGCGTTGGCCACGTTGATGACGCCCAGGTCCTTGCCCCGGTCCAGGGCCTTCGGCAGTACGTCCGTCATCAGGGCGAAGTCGACCGACGTGAACACCCCGAAGCCGATCCCGAGGACCGCCGCCGCGACGATCGCCCCCGGCCAGGTCTGCCAGCCGGCCAGCGCGGCCGTCGCCACCGCCATCAGCACTCCCGACCAGATCACGAACGGTTTGCGACGGCCCACCCGGTCCGACCAGACCCCGCCGACGACGACCGTGGCGAGCAGCGTCACGCTGTTCACCGCCGTCAGGATGAGCACGCCCTGCTCGGGGTCGGAGTAGTCGAGGCGGTCGCGCAGGTAGTACAGGAGGTACAGCAGCACCAGCGCGTTGCTCAGATTGATCAGGAACCGGGTCAGCCAGGCCCAGCCCAGGTCCGGATAGCGACGCGGGCTCAGCCAGAACCCGGCGAGAAAGGTCCGCCAAGCCCACACCGGCCGGTCCTCGACCGCGAGCCGCAGATCCCCGTGCCGGAGCACGTACGGCAGCACACCCAGCAGCGTGAACGCCGCGCACGCCGTATATCCCGCGCCCACGCCTCCGGCCGCCGTCGCCAGACCCGTACCGCCCACCACCCCCAGAATCTGGGCCGCGCCCAACCAGCCGCCCACAGAGCCCCGTTGGAGCCGGGGCACCCGGTCGGGGACGGCGGCCGTGACGGCGGCGAAGGCCGCGTTCAGGGTCAGCTGGACCAGACACCAGCCGGCCACCATCGTCCACAGCCCGCCCGCACCCGCGAGCAGCAGCAACGACACCGCCCCGCCCGCCGCCCCGCCCACGATCCACGGCGTACGGCGCCCCCACCGCGAGGTCGTACGGTCCGACAGCGCACCGAAGAACGGGTTCGCCACCAGCGACACCAGGGCACCCGCCCCCGCCACCCACGCCAGCAGGGTCTCCTTCGACATCCCGGTGCCGGGCGCGAAGTCCTCGGCCTGGGAGGCGAGCAGGATCTGCAGCGGCCCGAACCAGCCCACCCAGACAGCCCCGTTGGCGAGCGACAGCGAGGCGGTCCACCCCCGCCCGACCCGCTCGACGGGCTCGGCGAGGGCGCCCGGGGAGGGGGAGACCTCAGTCATCTCTGCGCTCGCAACAGGTCCCTGAACCAGGCGTACGACGCCTTGGGCGTCCGGGTGAGAGTCTCAGGGTTCTCGAAGTCCACGTGCACCAGCCCGAACCGCCGCGCATACCCCTCCGCCCACTCGAAGTTGTCCAGCAGCGACCACACGAAGTAGCCGCGCACATCCACGCCCGCCTCCACCGCCCGGTGCAGCGCCCGGACATGACCGTCCAGGTACGCGATCCGCTCCTGGTCGTCGAGCCCCTCGTACGAGCAGCCGTTCTCGGTGATGACTACGGGCGGCAGCCGGTCGCCGTAGCGGTCCCGGAAGGTGGTGAGCAGCTCGGTCAGGCCCTCCGGTACGACGGGCCAGCCGAAGTCCGTCACCGGCACGCCCTCGATCTCCTGGACGGAGAAGGGGAGTTCGGCCGGGATCGTCAGCCCGCCGAACTCGATGTCGGCGCCCTGAGGTGCGCCCACCTTGGTCGGCGAGTAGTAGTTGACGCCGTAGAAGTCGAGCGGTTCCCCGATGATCTTGAGGTCCGACTCCACGTCGCCCGGCATCAAGTCGCCGATCCCGTCCGGGTATTGGCCCAGCAGCACCGGGTCGGCGAACAGCCGGTTGAGGAGCAGGTCGTAGAACTCGGCCGCCTCCAGGTCCGGTTGGTCCTGCGAGGCCGGCCAGGTCGGCCCGTGCGAGTTGGCGATCCCGATGTCCGTGGCACCGGCGGCGCGCAGTGCCCGTACCGCCAGACCGTGGCCCAGGAGTTGGTGGTGGGCGGCCGGCAGCGCGTCGAACATCAGCTGCTTGCCCGGCGCGTGCGCGCCCAACGCGTGCCCGAACAGGGTGTGTTCGGCGGGCTCGTTGATCGTGATCCACTTCTTCACGCGGTCGCCGAGCCGTTCCGCGACGACGGACACGTACTCGGCGAACCGGGACGCCGTGTCCCGCTCCAGCCAGTCCAGGCTCGTCGGCAGGTCCCAGTGGAAGAGGGTCGGGACGGGACGTACGCCCGCCGCGACCAGCTCGTCCACCAGCCGGTCGTAGAAGTCCAGGCCGCCGGGGGAGTTCACCCGGGGCCAGGAGATGGAGAAGCGGTACGCGTCCACGCCGAGGCCGGCCAGCAGGGCCACGTCCTCGGGATAGCGGTGGAAGTGGTCGCAGGCCACCGCGGCCGTCGAGCCGTCCTTCACACGCCCGGGCTCGGCCGTGAAGGCGTCCCACACGGACGCTTCACGCTGGTCCACCGCCCCCTCGATCTGATGCGCGGAGGTGGACACGCCCCACAGGAAGCCGGCCGGGAACTGGGGTATCGGGTTGGTCGCCATGCGCCGGATCATGGGTACCGGGGGTAAGGGGTGTCAACGGCCGGGAGTGAACACGCGGTTACGCGCCGCTCGCCGGTACCCTCGACACCCGTTACGCCCCTTACGCCCCTTCCTTCAACACCCTTGAGATCAGCTTCCGTTGCTCCTCCGTGAGCCGGGGATCGGCGCAGTACACCGTCTTCCCGTCCACCGTGAGTTCGTAGCTGAAGCCGTCCGGCACCCCGATCGGGCGGACGCCCCGGCCGGCGGAGACCGCCTTCTCGGCCAGGGCGTGCCACTCGTGGGCATCGGGGCGACCCGAGGTGTCCACCTGGGCGCGCCGCTCGATGCCCGCGAATCCGCCTGTGCGTCGTACCTGAATACGCATGGCTCTTTTCTAGTACGGAACCGTCGCCGGGCCTACCGGGTCGGCACCCCGACCTGCTCCCATGCCTTCAGTACGGCCTGGAGTTCCTCGCCGTCGTTGAAGCGGTCCTTGGCCGCCGCGACCGTCAGCTTGGCGAAGTCCGCGAAACTGGCCTGCGCGTACAGCTCGCCGCCGGTCAGCACGTCGTACCAGATCTGGCCGGCCTTCTCCCAGGCGTTGCCGCCGAGGGTGGTGGCCGCGAGGTAGAAGGCGTGGTTGGGGATGCCGCTGTTGATGTGGACACCGCCGTTGTCGCGGCCGGTGCGGACGTAGTCGTCCATCGTCGCGGGCTGCGGGTCCTTGCCGAGCACGTCGTCGTCGTACGCCGTGCCCGGAGCCTTCATCGAGCGCAGGGCCTCGCCGGTGACGCGCGGGGCGAGCAGGCCCGCGCCGATCAGCCAGTCGGCCTGGTCGGCGGACTGGCCGAGCGAGTACTGCTTGATGAGCGAGCCGAAGACGTCCGACATGGACTCGTTGAGCGCGCCCGGCTGGCCGAAGTACGTCAGGTTGGCCGTGTACTGCGTGACGCCGTGGGTCAGCTCGTGGCCGATGACGTCGATGGGGAGGGTGAAGTCGAGGAAGATCTCGCCGTCGCCGTCGCCGAACACCATCTGCTCGCCGTTCCAGAAGGCGTTGCCGTAGTCCTCGTCGAAGTGGACGGTGGCGTCCAGCGGCAGACCCTCACCGTTGATCGAGTTGCGGCCGTACACCTTCAGGAAGAGGTCGAAGGTGGCACCGAGGCCGGCGTAGGCGCGGTTCACGGTGGCGTCCTGGCCCGGGTCGGAACCCTCGGAGCGGACCAGCGTGCCGGGCAGGTCCTGGCGGTGCTCGGCGTCGTAGATGGACCGCAGCGGCTTCTCGTCCGCCAGGGGCGCCGCGGCCACGGCGGGTGCGCCCAGGACCGTGGTCAGGCGGCGGTGGGTGCGCTGGTAGGCGTCGCGCTCCAGGGTGCGGCGGGCGGGACCGGCGAGCACCGGGTCGTCGGCCTGGGCCACCTTGTCGAGGACGTGCGGCGGGATGATCGTGCAGAAGACGGGCTCAAAGCCCCCGTTGGTCGTCATGCCCGGCACCCTTGCACCACGTCATGGGGCTGTCACTACCCGCAACCATGATTGGTGAAATACCGGGATAAGGAGCCCACGATTCGGTGACAGAGTGGTATGGCGCACTTTTTGCCCCTTTCGTTCCTCCGCTCCCGCATACTGACAGTCCCGCATAGTGATACAGGCCCGCGCCCCCGGCGCGGCTCGGCTAGCATGCTTCGCATCATGCGTATCGGGCTGCTCCTCCTTAGCTGCCGCGGCGAGGGCCTGTAAGTCGAGGCCGACCCCCTCCCCGCGGAGTCTGGCGTTGCGCCGTCGGCCGTCCTTCAGGACACCACGAGGAGCCCACGCATCATGGCAAGCAGTCAGAGCCGCGCCAATCGCCAGCAGCCCAGTTCCATGCCGATCCACAAGTACGGCGAGTACGAGCAGGTCGACATCCCCGACCGCACCTGGCCGGACAACCGGATCACCGTCGCTCCTCGCTGGCTCTCCACCGACCTGCGCGACGGCAACCAGTCCCTGATCGACCCGATGTCGCCCGAGCGCAAGCGCCGGATGTTCGACCAGCTGGTCAAGATGGGCTACAAGGAGATCGAGGTCGGCTTCCCGGCCTCGGGACAGACCGACTTCGACTTCGTCCGCTCCATCATCGAGGAGCCGGGGGTCATCCCCGACGACGTCACCATCTCCGTACTGACCCAGGCCCGCGAGGACCTGATCGAGCGGACCGTGGAGTCGCTGAAGGGCGCCAAGCGCGCCAACGTCCACCTCTACAACGCGACCGCGCCCGTCTTCCGCCGTGTCGTCTTCCGCGGCTCCAAGGACCAGATCAAGCAGATCGCCGTCGACGGCACCCGCCTGGTCATGGAGTACGCCGAGAAACTGCTGGGCCCCGAGACGGAGTTCGGCTACCAGTACAGCCCCGAGATCTTCACCGACACCGAGCTGGACTTCGCGCTGGAGGTCTGCGAGGCGGTCATGGACGTCTGGCAGCCCGGCCCGGGCCGCGAGATCATCCTCAACCTGCCCGCCACGGTGGAGCGTTCGACCCCGTCGACGCACGCGGACCGCTTCGAGTGGATGGGCCGCAACCTGACCCGCCGTGAGCACGTCGTCCTCTCCATCCACCCGCACAACGACCGCGGTACGGCCGTCGCCGCCGCCGAACTGGCCCTGATGGCCGGCGCCGACCGCGTCGAGGGCTGTCTGTTCGGCCAGGGCGAGCGCACCGGCAACGTCGACCTGGTCACCCTGGGCATGAACCTGTTCTCGCAGGGCGTCGACCCTCAGATCGACTTCTCCGACATCGACGAGATCCGTCGTACGTGGGAGTACTGCAACCAGATGGAGGTCCACCCGCGCCACCCGTACGTGGGCGACCTGGTCTACACGTCCTTCTCCGGCTCCCACCAGGACGCCATCAAGAAGGGCTTCGACGCCATGGAGGCCGACGCGAAGGCCAAGGGCGTCACCGTCGACGACATCGAGTGGGCGGTCCCGTACCTGCCGATCGACCCGAAGGACGTCGGCCGGTCCTACGAGGCCGTGATCCGGGTCAACTCCCAGTCGGGCAAGGGCGGCATCGCGTACGTCCTGAAGAACGACCACAAGCTGGACCTGCCGCGCCGGATGCAGATCGAGTTCTCGAAGATCATCCAGGCGAAGACGGACGCCGAGGGCGGCGAGGTCACCGGCGCCGACATCTGGACGGTCTTCCGGGACGAGTACCTGCCCAACCCCGAGAACCCCTGGGGCCGTATCCAGGTCAGCACCAACCAGTCGACCACCGACAAGGACGGCGTGGACACCCTCACCGTCGAGGCCGAGGTCGACGGTGTCGAGACCACCCTGGTGGGCACGGGCAACGGCCCGATCTCGGCGTTCTTCCACGCCCTGCAGGGCCTGGGCATCGACGCGCGGCTCCTGGACTACTCCGAGCACACGATGAGCGAGGGCGCCTCCGCGCAGGCCGCCTCCTACATCGAGGTCGCCATCGACGACAAGGTCCTGTGGGGCATCGGCATCGACGCCAACACGACCCGCGCCTCCCTGAAGGCGGTCGTCTCCGCCGTCAACCGCGCCGGCCGCTGACTCACCCGACCGGTTGGTTTCAGGCCCCGTCCGCCCTCCGTGGCGGGCGGGGCCGCCGTCGTATACCGGCCAAACCAAGGGTGGGTCATGGGCAGGTCTGGTCCTGGGTACTGACTCCGCATCAACAATGTGGCTAACATCACGCCTGCGCGGCAGTGTTGCCGGTGGGGGTACCTCCCGCGCCCTGCAACAGGCAGTGGGGGGTAGCTACCGGAGGTGCGACGTGCTCCCAGGACAGGGACGAGGCAGCCGAGACGGTCGTGGCGTACGCGTCGTGCGCAGAGGCCGGACAGCACGCGTCCTGGGCTCCCGAACGGTCTGGACAGGCGTCGGTGACGGCGAGTTCTTCTGCCCCGGCTGCGGCGGGGACCGCAACTACCAGCGTCTGACCGGCCGCCGCCGCTTCACACTCCTCGGCGTACCGGTCCTGCCACGCGGCGAGACCGGCCCGGTCGTCGAATGCGCGGCCTGCCAACGGCACTTCGGGACGGACGTCCTCGACCACCCCACCACGACCCGCTTCTCCGCGATGCTCCGCGACGCGGTCCACACGGTCGCCCTCGCGGTCCTCGCCGCCGGCGGCACCCACGCCCGCCACACCCTGGAGACAGCGGTGACGGGCGTCCGCGCGGCCGGCTTCGACGACTGTACGGAGGACCAGCTCGCGGCCCTGGTGGAGGCCCTCGCCGCCGACACGGGCCGTCTCTTCGGGCCCCCGTGCGGTCCCGGCCTCGCCATAGAACTGCACGAGGCGCTGGACCCACTGGCCCCGCACCTGGCTGCCCCCGGCCGAGAATCGATCCTGCTCCAGGGCGCCCGCATCGCCCTGGCCGACGGCCCGTACACCCCGGCGGAACGCGACGTCCTGACGACGGTCGGCGCGGCGCTGACGATCTGCGGGGAGGATGTGACCCGGCTGCTGGCGGCGGCGCGTACGCCGTCCTGAAGCGTGCCGCGGAAGACCGGTTCCGTCAGCGCCTGCGGCTGGACCGGCCGGACCAGCCACTTCCGATCCCCGCGACGTGCAGGGCCAGGACCATCAGGCCGAGCAGCATGACGTTCGTGGAAGTGAAGGCGTCGTTCGTCGAGATCTCGGCCGCGTTGATCAGGAACGCGACGAAGAACAGTACTGCTGCGGCTATACCAAGCATGGGACGGTTCCTCTCAAAGGGTAGACCCCGGGTGCCCCATCGCTCGGTTCGTACTCCCGGGGGAGTAGTCCGGCCCCCGTGTCACCCCCGGCAGTAGCCCCGAACTCGCCCTCCCGCGCGACGAATCGGCCCCCGTACGACGGAATTCTGGTGAACGTCAGCCAGAAGTCCGGACGAGGGGAGGGTCTCGACATGGAGGCCGCAAAGACAGTGACGAGGGCCCGGCGCCGACGAACCGTGCCCTGGCTCGTGCTCGGGCTGTGGGTCGGGGTGCTCGCGATCGTGGGGCCGTTCGCGGCGAAGCTCTCCGAGGTGCAGCACGACCGGATCACCGACTATCTGCCGGCGAACGCCGATTCGACCCAAGTCGCCAGGATCCAGGACCAGTTGCCCGGCGGCGAGACCACCCAGCTGGTCCTCGTCTACCACCGCGACGGCGGACTCACCGCCGCCGACAGGGCGACGGCCGCCGCACAGGTCGACCGGATCGCCGGCGAGCACGTCCTGACGGCCGCCCCGCAGGGCGTACCGTCCGCCGATGGCGCCACCCTCATGTACCCGGTGAGCAGCAACGAGCCCGGCACCGACGAGGACAAGCGGGACGCCCTCGTCAACGACGTACGCGAAATCGCCCACACCGAGGGCGGGTTGGACGTCGAGGTCGGCGGTCCCGGCGCGCTCGCCACGGACGCCTCCGAGGTCTACAACTCGCTCGGCGGACCGCTGCTCTACACCACCGTCGGCGTGGTCGCCGTCCTGCTGATCCTCATCTACCGCAGCCCGGTGCTGTGGCTGGTGCCGCTGGTCGTCGCGGGCATCGCCGACTTCCTGTCGATGGGCGTCGCCTACGGCCTCAACCAGGCCTTCGGCACCACGGTCTCGGGCCAGAGCTCGGGCATCATGACGATCCTCGTCTTCGGCGCGGGCACGGACTACGCACTCCTCCTCGTCTCCCGCTACCGCGAGGAACTACGGCGGATCGAGCGGCCGTACGACGCGATGCTCGCCGCCCTGCGCGGCTGCGGGCCCGCCGTCCTCGCCTCCTCCGGCACGGTCGCCGCCGGGGTGCTGTGCCTGCTCGCCGCCGACCTCAACTCCAGCCGCAGCATGGGCCCGTTGGGCACGGTGGGCGTGTTGTGCGCACTGGTCGCGATGCTCACGCTGCTCCCCGCGATCCTCGTACTCCTCGGCCGCCGGGTGTTCTGGCCGCTCGTCCCCGCGTACGGCAGCACGCCCAAGGTGCGGCGCCGCTCGCTCTTCGCCGCGATGGGCAGCTCCGCCGGGCGCCGGCCCCTGGTGGTCCTCGCGAGCGGTGCCGTCCTGCTCGGCGCGCTCGCCCTGGGCGCGCTGAACCTGCCCGGACCGGTCAAGCAGGAGGACGCCTTCGTCGACAAACCGGAGGCCGTCGCCGCGATGCAGACCCTGGCGAAGGCCTACCCCGACCGGGGCACCCAGCCCATCAGCGTCATCACCCCGGCCGGCCGGGCGGACCGGACGCTCACGACGATCCGGGCCGCCGACGGGATCAGCGACGCGCAGAAGGGACGTACGGGAGACGGCTGGACCGAGATCACCGTCTTCGCGAAGGACGCGCCCCAGTCGGCCGCCGAGACCGCGACCATCGAGCGGCTGCGGGACGAGCTGAAGGGCTCGTACGTCGGCGGGCCGAGCGCCCAGCAGATCGACCTGGTCGACACCAACGCGCGGGACCGGTGGGTCGTCGTACCGATCGTGCTCCTGTCCGTGCTGCTGATCCTGGTCGCGCTGCTGCGCTCGCTCGTCGCGCCGCTGATGCTGGTGGCCGCCGTGGTCGCGGTGTGGGGGGCCTCGCTCGGCATCGGGGGACTGGTGTTCGGGCCGCTGCTCGGCTTCGAGGGCACCGATCCCGGGCTCGGGCTGCTGTCCTTCGTGTTCCTGGTCGCGCTGGGCGTCGACTACGGCATCTTCCTCATGCACCGGATGCGCGAGGAGGCGCTGCGGGGCGCGGAACCGGTGGCGGCGGCGCTCACCGCGCTGCGGACGACGGGCGGGGTCATCGCCTCCGCCGGACTGGTCCTCGCGGCGACCTTCGCGGTGCTGACGAACATGGGGCTCGTCCAACTCGTAGAACTGGGCTTCGTGATCGCGGTCGGCGTGCTCCTCGACACCTTCCTCGTCCGGACGTACCTGGTGACGAGCGCGAGCGTGGCGCTGGGGAGGCGGGTGTGGTGGCCGGGGGCGCTGTCCCGGAAGCCGGACCCGGACGCCGTACGACAGGAACGCCAGCCGGAACCCGTATGAGGTCCGTCGTACGAGCGAGCGGGCGCCCCTCCCTGCCGGAGGGGCGCCCGTTGGCGGAGGATGAACCCGTGCAGCCGACTACCGGAAGAGCGGCCCGTGTTGGATGGGGCGAGCGGATCATGGCGGCGATCATCCGCGACCCGCGCAGCGCCCCGCACGCGACCCGCAACGACGCGCTGCTGGCGCTGACGACCGCCGTCGTCGGTACGGCCGTGGCCCTGCTCGTCGACGACGGCCGCCGCCCCGACGCACTGGGCTGGGTCCTGCTGCTGGCCCTCCAGGTGCCGCTGGTGTGGCGCAGGCGCCGCCCGATGCTGGTCCTCGCGGTGGTGGTGGCGCTGGTGGTGCCCTACCACGCCCTGGACAACAACCACTCGGCGCCGACCCCGGCGGCCTTCGTGGCCCTGTACACGGTCGCGGTCACCGGCCGCCCCCTGCGCACGCTGCTGACCGGCATCACGGTCCTCGCCATCTCCATGTCGGTCATGCTGACCGTTGACACCAAACAGGCGATCGAACTCCTGCGCATCTTCGGCTGGATCATCGCCGTCCTGTTCGTCGGCATCGACCTCCGCTTCTACCGCGAGTACGTGTCCGCCATCGTCGAGCGTGCGGAACGGGCCGAACGAACCCGCGAGGAGGAGGCCCGCCGCCGGGTCGCGGAGGAACGCCTCCGCGTGGCCCGTGACCTGCACGATCTGCTGGCCCACACCATCACCCTGGTGGGCGTCCAGACCTCGGTGGCCGCCCATGTCCTGGCCGCTGATCCGGACCGCCTGGACCGGACGGCGGTCGCCAAGGCCCTGGACGACATCGCCGAGACCTGCCGAACGGCCCGCGGTGAGCTGCGTACGACGCTGGAGGTACTGCGGGAGGGCCAGGGCGCGGGAGACGCCCGCGGCCCGCTGCCGGGCCTGGCCGGACTGCCCGACCTGGCGGAGACGGCGCGGGTGGCGGGCGCGAAGGTCGAACTGGAGGTACGGGCGGACTCCGTACCCCCGGCGGTGGGCGCGGCGGCCTACCGCATAGTCCAGGAGGCGCTCACGAACGCCGTACGGCACGGAAGCCGGGAGGATCTGACGGTACGGGTGCGGCTGTACGGGGGTGAGGGCGCCCTGCGGGTGGAGGTGACGGACGACGGGGTTGGAGTGGGCCCGCCTGGGGAAGGCCGCGGGTTCGGGCTGGTGGGGATGCGGGAACGGGCGCGGAGTGTGGGCGGCACGCTGGATGCCGGCCCGGGGGAGGACGGGGGGTTCAGGGTGAACGCGGTACTGCCGTTGCCGGTGAACAGGGAAGACCGGGAGGGGACCGGATGACCGCGATCCGTGTACTGCTCGCGGACGACCAGACTCTCGTACGGGCGGCCTTCGCGATGCTCGTCGAGTCGGCGCCGGGCATGGAGGTCGTAGGACAGGCGGGTACGGGCCGGCAGGCCGTCGAACTGGCCCGCAGCGCCCGCGCCGATCTGGTCGTCATGGACATCCGGATGCCCGACCTGGACGGTATCGAGGCGACCCGGCTGATCGCCGCCGACGAGGATCTGGCGGGCGTGAAGGTGCTGGTCCTGACGACGTACGACACGGACGAGCACGTCGTGGAGGCGCTGCGCGCGGGCGCGTCGGGCTTCCTCGTCAAGGACACGAAACCGGCGGAACTCCTGGACGCGATCCGCACGGTGGCGGCAGGCGAGGCCCTGCTCTCCCCGGGCCCGACGGCGAGCCTGATCGCCCGTCTGCTGCGCAGCGCCGAGGCGCCGACGACGACGGGCGGCCCCGAATGCCTGTCCGAACGGGAACGCGGGGTGCTGAGGCTGGTCGCCCGGGGCCTCAACAACACGGAGATCGCGGAGACCCTGGGCCTGAGCCCGCTGACCGCGAAGACCCACGTCAGCCGGATCATGGGGAAGCTGGGCGCGCGGGACCGGGCGCAGCTGGTGATCGTGGCGTACGAGTCGGGGTTGGTGACGCCGGGGGGAGTGACGTAGCGGGGAGTGGCGCAAAGGGGAGTGGTGGGCGTGCGGGTACGTATGTTCCGTACGTGCTACGAGTGGTGACGGATCGTCAGCGGGGTTACTGTCACCTCCTGTTGTCGTGGTACCGGCACGTCGACACTGTCGGCACGTCGGTATCCGCATGCTCCGACCCCACTCCACTTCACTCCGCAAGGGAGAGCGATGAGGCCCCTGAGCCGTACGCTGCTCGCCGCGACCACCGGCGCGGCCCTGATCATCGGCACCGGAATCGGCACCGGCCTCACCGCGACGAAGGCCCGGGCGGCGGCCGCCCGTTCGTACTGCACGTCATCGGTGCCCTACACCGCGGGCAAGGGCGGCTACGACACCTACCGCATCCCGGCGACGGTCACGACCCGCAAGGGCACCCTCCTGGCCTTCGCCGAGGGCAGACACGACGGCGCGGGGGACAGCGGCGACATCGACGTGGTCCTGCGCCGCTCCACGGACGGCGGCTGCACCTGGGGCCCGCTGTCGGTGGTCGCGGCCGGGAACGGTGACACGCGGGGCAATCCGGCGCCGGTGGTGGACCAACGGACGGGCCGGATCGTGCTGGTGACGTCGTACAACTCCGGCGCGGTGACGGAGGCCCAGATCATGCGGGGCGAGGCGACGCCGGAGCAGAGCCGCAGGGTCTTCGTCCAGACGAGCACCGGCGCGAGCGACGGCCGCCGCTTCACGCGCCCGAGAGACATCACAGCCCAGACGAAGCTCCCGAACTGGCGTTGGTACGCGACGGGCCCGGGCCATGCGGTGTATCTGACTCGCGGCCCTCACGCGGGCAGGATCGTGATCCCGTCCAACCACTCGGTGGCCCCGCCGACGGGTTCGACGGACACGGGCCAGGAGTCCAAGTACTACGGCGGCCACGCGATCTACAGCGACAACGCGGGCCGCACCTGGCACTTGGGCTTCGTGGACGATTCGTACGACGGTGTCGAGAACGCCAACGAGACGAGCGCGGCCCAACTCCCGGACGGCAGGCTGTACTTCTCGTCGAGGGACCAGAGCGGGGTGGCGCCCGGGAATCGCCTGGATTCCTATTCCAGTGACGGCGGGGAGTCCTTGGACCGCCCGTACACGGTCCAGCCCACCCTGAACGACGTCCCGATCGTGCAGGGGAGTGTGCTTCAACTCCGGGGCGCATCGGGCGCGTTGCTGTTCTCGGGGCCTTCGGAGCCCACGGCGCGGCGGTCGATGGCGATCTGGCGGAGCGGGGACGGGGGAGAGACGTTCACCAAGGTGCTGACGTTGTCGAACCGTCGGGCGGCCTACTCGGACCTGGTGCCGGTGGACCGGCGGGTGCTGGGGGTGCTGTACGAGACGGGGACCGACGGGACGTACGAGTCGATCGAGTTCCGGCGGGTGGGTGTGGGGACGGTGTAGTCAGGAATCGGAATCCCCACGATCCCCGCGTCGTAACGCGTACAGCGTGGGGGCTTTTCGCTCTCCCGGCGTCTTCTCGGGAGGATCCGGGAACGGCATGGCCAGGACGTAGAGCGTGCGGCCGTCCGGGCATGTGATGGCGTTGCCGTTGGCGGACAGGGAGTGGCGCCAGCGGGTGGTGCCGGACGCGGGGTCCAGGAAGTGGAGCGTGCCCCGGTCGCCGGCCTTCGTGGCGCGGGTGGGGACACAGACCGTGCCGCCGGCCAGGACGGGGCCCTCCGAGCCGACGTAGGTCCCCATGTCGCGGGTCCAGCGGCGCCGGCCCGTGTCGGCGTCGAAGACCTGGACGAGACAGGAACCGGTCGTCTCCGGGGGCTCGTTGCCCCCGGCCAGGACGGTGTCACCGGAGACGCGGAAGGTTCGTACGATGTCGATGCCGGTGTCCGCCTGCCAGCGCAGGCGGCCGGTCGACACGTCGACGGCGGCGAGGGTGGTGCGGTACTCGTCCCCGTAACGGCGGACCGCCGCGTACACCGTGCCGCCCACCCGCTGGACCCTCAGCTCGGTGCCGACCGGCAGCTTCCCCGCCCGCCGCAGGTCCTTCCCGGAAACGGCGTCGAGCGTGACGAACGCGTTGTGCTGTTGGTCGGCGCTGCCGCTGCTGGGACTGGCGGTCATGTGGAGTTCGCGTCCGGCCAGGACCGGGGCGCCCAGGAAGCCTTCGGAGGGGGACTTCCAGCGCAGCGCGCCGGTCTCCAGGTCCAGCGTCCAGGCCATCGAGCCCTCGCTGAACACCCCGGTGGTCAGGTGCACCAGGCCGTTCCCGGTCACCGGCGCGGACGGTCCCACGGTCTTCGCGGGCAGCCGGGTGCTCCACCTGACCTGGCCGGACCTGGCGTCGAACGCGTGGACGACGGTGTCCGAGGCGACGGAGTCCTTGCCGATGACGACGAGCATGATGTCGCCGGCCGCCGGTGTCGGGGGGTGCTCGGTCAGACCCTCGACCTCGTGCTCCCAGAGCACGCGGCCGGAGGACGCCTCGACACCGTTCACGACCGTCCGCCCGGCCGTGCGGACGCCGGTGATGCAGACGACGCCCGCGCCGAAGGCCGGGACGGACTGGCTGTCGAGGTCCGACAACGCCTGCCACCGCTTGGCGCCGCGGGACTGGTCCAGCGCGGTCACCCCGCCGAAACCCGACAGGTACAGGACTCCGGCGTGTGCGTTCAGCGCCGAGGGATACACCCCGTCCAGCGGTTGGGCCCAGACCTCCTCCCATGGCCACTGCTCCGCGTCGCCGCCGAAGAGCTGCCAGGCCCCCACCCCGCCGGCCACCGCCGCGAGTCCCCCCGCCCCCAGCACCATGAACCGCCGCCGCCCACCGAACCGCCCCGCCGCCGCACCATCCGTCGCCGTCATCCCGCCAGCCGCCCCCGCCTCAATCCGCCGCACATGACCTGTCTCGGCGCAGCATTCTTGCGTGGCGGGGGGTGCTTGAAGAAGGACTTCGGCCATGTGGAGTGACGAAAGCAGTTGACGGATGATATCGGAAGGTGCCGATCTTGATATCGTGGCCGTATCGCAGTCCAACCGGATCGAGGAGGGACGCATGACACGAACCGTCATCGATGTCGACGATGAGATGCTCGCGGAGGCCGCGGAGATCTTCGGTACCACGACCAAGGTCGCCACGGTGAACGCGGCCCTGGAGGACGCGATCAAGCGCCGGAAACGCGCGTCGTTCCTGGGCTGGCTCGCGGAAGGCGGCCTGCCTGATCTGACCGGCCCGGTCGAGACCACGGACGACTCCGACCATTCCGCGGACGACCCGCACCAGGCCGCATGAGCGAGCGCTTCCTCATCGACAAGTCCGCCCTTGCCCGCTACCCGAAGCCTGCTGTCCGGGCCGTGATCGATCCGCTGCACAACGCCGGTCTGCTGGCCGTGTGCGGAGCGGTCGAGCTTGAGGTTCTGCACAGCGCCCGCTCCAAGGCGGACGCGGAACGCATCCGCGACGAGATGCGGGGCTTCGACTGGCTCCCCACGCCCGACGAGGCGTGGGACCGCGCACTCGACGTACAGACACGGCTCATCGCGGCCGGTAATTGGAAAGCCCTGTCTGTCGCCGACCTGGTCATCGCGGCGACCGCCGAACGCAATGGCGTGACCGTCCTGCACTACGACGGCGACTACGACATGATCACGAGCGTGACCGGCCAGCCGACGCACTGGGTAGTCCCTGCCGGAAGCGCCGACTGACATCTTGCTGGGCAGCGGGGCATGCCCGTGCTTCGGCCCCGGGGGCCGCGCGGTTACAACAACCCCGCCCCCGCCAAGAACTTCCCCACCCGCTCCACCTCGTCCTCCGACAACGGAATCTGCGGATCAGCGGTAACCGGGCAGTCGATCACCCCCCGCAAATACAGCGCCGCCTTGAACGCCCCCAGCCCCGCCGAGCTGCCCCCCATCCGCACCGGATCCCCCGCCCCCACCATCCCGAACAGCACGCACAACCGTTCCTGCTCGGCCCTGGCCCGCTCCCAGTCACCGGCCCGGCAGAACCGGTACAGGCGGACGTACCCGTCCGGGTCGACGTTCGCGAGACCCGGTACCGCCCCGTCCGCCCCCATCGCCAGCGCCGAGTCCACCAGCAGTTCGCTGCCCGTCAGGACGCTGAAGCCGGTGATCCCGGGGTGTTCGCGGGCGCCCGTCACCACCGCCCTGAACGACGCCATGTCGCCGCTCGAATCCTTCAGGCCCGCCAGGACACGGTCCGCCGCCAGTTCCAGCACCAGGCCGGCCGGCAGCTTGCTGTGGACCGAGGCCGGGAGGTCGTACGCCACCACAGGGACCGGGCTGCCCGACGCCACCAGGCGGAAGTGGCGGGCGATCTCCGAGGGGTGGGTGCGCGTGTAGAAGGGGGCCGTCACCACCACCGCGTCCGCGCCCGCCGCCGAGACCGACCGTACGTGGTCCAGTACCCGGGGTGTCGTCATGTCGATCGCGCCCGCCAGGACCGGTAGCGCCCCGGCGACATGGCCCACCACCGTCTCCACCACCAGCCTGCGCTGGTCGTCCGTCAGATATGCCGCCTCCGACGACGAACCGAGCACGAACAGGCCGTCCACGCCCGCCTCCACCAGGTGGTCGACCAGCCTGACGAGCGAGCGTACGTCCACCCCGCGGTCCGGTGTCAGGGGAGTGCAGACGGGAGGGACGACACCGGTCAGGGGGGTGGGGTAGGTCATCAGGGCTCCCTGGGATCTTTCGGGGTGTTCGGTGGTTCTACGGGGGTTTCCTGCACGTCAGAGGCCATGTGAGAGGCAGTGTCAGAGGCCATTTCGGGCACGGCGGTTGCCGCCTGGGCGACCAGTTCCCTTGTCGCCCGGCCTTCCTCCACAGGGTGATGGCAACGGAAACGGTGTCCCGGGATTGACGCGGCCGTGAACTCCGGCATCCCCTCCGAGCAGACCTCCGTCGCCTTCCAGCAGCGCGTGCGGAACGGGCAGCCGGACGGGGGGTGCGTCGCTGAGGGGACGGGACCCACCAGTGGGATCGGGTCGATCGGGTCCAGCAGGCCCGGTGTCGCCGAGAAGAGTGCCCTTGTGTACGGGTGACGCGCCCTGTCCGTCACCTCGTCCGCCGGGGACTCCTCCACGATCCGGCCCAGGTACATCGTGATCACCCGGTCGCTCATCCGCCGTACCGTCTGGATGTCGTGCGAGACGAAGACGAGCGCCAGGCCCAGCCGCTCCTTCAGGTCCAGGAGCAGGTTCAGGATCTGGGCCCGGACCGATACGTCGAGCGCGCTTGTCGGCTCGTCGGCCACCACGAGGTCCGGGTTCAGTGCCAATGCCCGCGCGATGGCGACCCTTTGGCGTTGGCCGCCCGACAGTTGGCCCGGCAAGCCGTCCGCCAGCGCCCTCGGCAGGCCCACCAGGCCCATCAACTCCCTTACCCGCTCCTCCCGTTCCTTCGGCGTGCCCCGCCTGTGCACGTCCAGCGGGTCGCGGAGGATCTGGCGGATCGTCAGGCGGCGGTTCAGGGCCGTCGACGGGTCCTGGAAGATCATGCCCGTGCCTGTGCCGATGGCTGATCTGCGCTCCGCCGGCTTCATCGTCCACAAGTCGGCGCCGCGGAAGGAGACTTGGCCGTACGTCGGTGGCTGTACGCCCACCAGCACCTTCGCCAGCGTCGACTTCCCGCAGCCCGACTCGCCCACCACGCCCACCGTTTCGCCGGGCGCGACCCTGAAGTCGGCTCCTGTCAGGGCGTACACGCGGTCGCGGGTGAACAGGCCGCCGCTGCGGGCCTTGTGGACCACGTGCGTGTCCGACAGTTCCACCAACGGAGTCGACACGGACGTAACAGTCGTAGCTGTACTGGTGCTCACTGCACGATCTCGCTTCCCGTCGGCTCCGGCGTCGTCAGGTCGATCGCCGGGTGGTGGCAGGCCGCCAAGTGCGTGGGTACGCCCAGGAGATCGGGGGCCGTCGTGCGGCACACCTCCGTCGCCATCGGGCAACGGTCCGCGAAACGGCAGCCCTTGGGGAAGTCGGCGGGGGAGGGGACCGTGCCCTTGATCTGGGTCATGCGGATCGCCGCCGACTCCAGCGACAGCACGCTGCCCAGCAGGCCCCGGGTGTAGTGGTGTGAGGGGGAGCCGACCAGGTCCGCCGTCACGCCCGTTTCGACGATCTGGCCGCCGTACATCACGACCACCCGGTCCGTCACGTCCGCCACCAGGGCCAGGTCGTGCGAGACCAGGATCAGGGCGAAGTCCAGCTCCGAGCGCAGGCGCAGCAGTAGCTCGATGATCTGGGCTTGTACCGTCACGTCCAACGCCGTCGTCGGCTCGTCCGCCACGATCAGCTTCGGGTCCCGGGACAGGGCCATCGCGATCAACACGCGTTGGCGCTGGCCGCCCGACAACTCGTGCGGGTAGCTGCGGAGGGTGCGTTCGGGGTCCAGGCCCACCAGACCCAGGAGTTCCTCCGGTGTGCGGTGGCCTCCCCGTCGTACGACCTGCTTCAGCTGCGAGCGGATCGTCATCGCCGGGTTCAGGGACGACAACGCGTCCTGGTAGATCATCGCCATCTCGTGGCCGAGCAGCTTGCGCCGTACGCGCATCGGCTCCGTCAGCAAGTCCCGCTGGTTGAAGCGGACTTGGCCGGACACCCGCGCGCCCTTCGGCTCCAGGCCCATCACCGTCAGTGCGGTCAGCGACTTGCCGCAGCCCGACTCGCCCACCAGGCCCAGTACTTCGCCCGGGTGGACCTCGAAGCTGATGCCGTCGACGATGTCCACGCCCGAGTGACGTGCGGCGAAGCCGATCGTCAAGTTCTCGACCGCCAGTATCGGCAGGCCGGTTGGGACCGGGCGGGCCCGCGAGCGAAGGCGTTGCGCCGCCTCCGTCAGGCCCGGCAGCTCCAGGACCTTGCCCGTGCCCGGCTCGGGGGCCTCCAGGGGGTCCTCGTCCTCACGGACCTCCACGTCTCTCGCCGCCGGTGCCGCCCAGGCGTCCGACACGCCCTCCGAGAGGACGTTCAGCGACAACACCGTGATCAGCATCAGCAGGCCCGGGAAGACCGTCGCCCACCAACCGCCCGTCAGGACCATGTTCTTGCCGTCCGCGATGACGCTTCCCCAGGACGGGTCCGGCGGCCGTACGCCCGCGCCGATGAACGACAGCGACGCCTCGAAGACGATCGCCTCCGCCACCTGGACCGTGCAGAACACCAGGACGGGTGCTGCGCAGTTGATTGCGACGTGGCGAAGAACGATGTGTGGCGTTCTGGCGCCGATCACCCGTTCCGCCGTCACATAGTCCTCGCCGTACTGGTCCAGGACGTTCGCCCGCACCACCCGCGCCACCGGCGGGGTGAACAGGAACGCGATCGCGCAGATCAGGACCGTGATGCCGCCGCCGAAGACCGCGACGAGTACGGCGGCCAGCGCGATGCCCGGGAACGCCATCACCACGTCCAGGCAGCGCATCAGCGTCTCGTCGACCGCCTTGCGGGACGTCGCAGCGATCGCGCCGATCAACGCGCCCACGGTCAGGGCGAGTGCGGTCGCGCCGAGGCCGATCGCCAGGGACCAGCGGGCGCCGTACATCAGCCGGCTCATGATGTCGCGGCCGAGGCTGTCCTGGCCCATCCAGTGCTCGGCGGAGGGGGCTCCCGTGCCGCCGACCAGGGGCTGTTGGTCCAGCGGGTCGTGGGGGGCGATGTACGGGGCGAAGACCGCCACGAACACCACCAGCGCCAGGAAGCAGACCGCGATCCGGGAGAGGACCGGGAGGCGGCGCCAGCCGCGCAGCCGGATGCCGGGGCGGGAGAGGAGGGCGGCCAGGCGCCCCCGCTCGAACATCATGAACATCCGGCCGCACCCTTCGTTCGCGTGGACGTGAACAGGAGGAACATCAGGCCGCATCCCTCAATCGCGGGTTGACCAGGAGATAGAGGATGTCGATGACCAGGTTCACGACCACGAAACCGGTCGCCGTCGTCAGGACCACTCCCTGGACGACGGCCGGGTCGCCGTTCTTCACAGCGTCGATCATCAGCTTGCCCATCCCGGGGAGCGAGAAGATCGTCTCGATGACGACCGCGCCGCCGAGCAGATAACCGACGCGCAGGCCCAGCACCGTGAGCGGGTTGATGAGCGCGTTGCGGAGCACGTTCCGGCCCACCACCACCCTCGGCGGCAGACCGCTGCCGATCGCCGTACGGACGTAGTCCTTGTCCAGCTCCTCGACCACCGCCGTACGGACGATGCGCGTGAGCTGCGCCGCGACCGGGAGGGAGAGCGCGAGGGCCGGGAGCGTCATCGTCTTCAGCCAGCCGGTGAAGGAGTCGGCCGGGTTGATGTAGCCACCCGTCGGGAACCAGCCCAGGTCGACGGCCAGGTACTGGATCATCAGCAGCGCCAGCCAGAAGCCGGGCGCCGCGACCCCGGTGAGTGACACGACGCGGATGATCTGGTCGGGGAGACGGTCGCGGTAGATGGCCGCCGTGACACCGCCCAGGAGGGACAGGACCACCGCGATGGTCAGGCCCAGAAAGGTGAGCTGGACGGTGAGCGGCAGGGCGGTGGCGACCTGGTCGAGCACTGCCGCGCGGGTCAGCGCGCTGGTGCCCATGTCGCCCTGGAGCAGGTCGCCGATGAAGTGGAAGTAGCGGACGGGGAAGGGGTCCAACAGGCCATTCTGTTCACGGAAGTCGTGCAGCTGCTGCGGGGTCGGGTTGGCGCCCTGGAAGAACGCGGAGGCCGGGTCGACGTCCGAGAACCGCATGACGAGGAACACGAACAGCACGATGCCGAGCATCAGCGGGACGAGCAGGAGGATCCTGCGGGCCAGGATTCTGGCGATGGCGACCACGTACGAACTCCCGTACAGCTAGCGGTGTTTGGTGGCGGCTATGGCTAGACCCACTTGGCCTGGAGGAGGTTGATGCCCGGGTACGGCTGAGCCCTTATGCCGGCGAGCTTCTTCGGGTCCCAGGCGGTCATCAGCTCGTTGTGGACGACCGGATAGAGCACGGCCTCCTCGGCGACGATGTCGATGTAGTCCTGGATCATCGCCTTCTTCTTCTCCGGGTCCGGCTCCTGCGTCGCCCGGTCCATGTCCTTGAAGAGCTGCTTGGCCACGGAGTTGTCGGCCCAACGGGCGTAGCCCATCCAGAGGTTCTGCGGGCCGTAGTTGTAGTGCATGATCAGGTCCGCGTCGAGGCCGAACTGGTTGGGGTTCGAGGCGGCCGACACGACCTGGTAGTCCTGCTTCTGGTCCATCTTCGTGAACACCGCGGTGGTTTCCTGCGGGTTGAGAGTCGTCTCGACGCCGATCGCGTCCCAGGACGCCTTGATGGTGGGCAGGCAGTCGACGATCCAGCTGACGTTCACGGACAGGATCTCGATCTTCAGCCCCTTGACCCCGGCGGCCTTGAGGAGGGCCTTCGCCTTCTCCGGGTCGTAGTCGTAGACGACCTTCGCCGCGCGGTAGCTGGGGTTGGCCTCGTTGAGGAAGGACGAGGACGGCTTGCCGTGGCCCTTGAGGGCGACCTCGACCATCTTCCCGGTGTCGATGGCGTAGTGCAGCGCCTGCCGGACCCGTACGTCGTCGAAGGGCTTGCGCTTGGTGTTGAACATCAGGAACAGGTTGTTCATCCCCGCCCCGCCCTGGACGTCCATCCCCCCGCTCCTGAGCTGCTCGATATTGGCGTACGGGATGTTGTCGGCGATCTGCGCGCCGGCACTGGACCCCGAGATCTTGGCGACGCGGGGCGCGGCATCCACTATCGTCATCCAGTTCATCTTCTTGAACGCCGCTTTGCGCGGACCGTTGTAGGCCGCGAACGCCTCGAACGTCGTGTTCGACTTCGGGTGGTGCGCGGTCTGCCGGTACGGCCCCGAGCCGATCGCCTTTCCCTTGATCGCGTCGTCCCAGCCACCCGGCTGGGAGAAGACGTGCTTCGGCATGATCTTCGCGAGCGTCAGCCGGGAAACGCCTTCCGGGAAGGGGAACTTCAGCACCAGCTCGACATTCTGCGCGTCGACCTTTTTCACTTCTTTCAGCCAACTGGCGAAAAACCCTTTGGCGAGCGTCTGCGTGTTCGGATCAAGGATTCGATCGAATACGAAGACCACGTCGTCGGCGGTGACCGGCTTTCCGTCGTGGAAGGTCGCCCCGGCCCGCAACGTGAACTTCCAGGAGGTGCTGTTGAGATCCCCGGGGACCGCTGTGGCGAGCGCAGCGTACGGCTCACGGGAGATGGGATCCGTGTCGAGCAGACCCTCGTAGATGTGGTTGTTGGCGGCCATGGAGAAGGCGGAGGCCGTCTGCGTGGGGTCCCAGCTGCCGTCGTTTCCGTAGCCGATCACGGCCGTGAGCGTGCTGTTCGCGCCCCCGGTGCCGCCCCCGGTGTCGTTCGTGGACTCCGGCCCGGAGGAACAGGCCGACAGTGAGGAGGAAATGGCGGCGGCGGCACCCAGCGCGCCGGTGTACTTCAGGAACGACCGACGGTGTGGGGCGGTCGATACGTCGCGGGCAGTGCCGCGGGTCACGTCGCGCACGATTCCTCCTGCGGGGTGGGGTCCGAAAAGGTGAGGAGATACGACGTCCTACGTCATAGGGGGCAGCGTGACCATAAGAGGGGCGGTGGGGCCGGTCAAGAGATCGCACACGAATGGCGTATCTGCCAGAGGTGCGACCAATGACGATATGAAATTCACCCGACGGTGTATCAAGGGGGCTGCGAATTCCGAGTAGTTCCAGGTGGTTCGATTTTGATATGCCTGGAGGTGGGACGTGGGATGTCCGGCGAGCGTACGATGCGCCGCATGTCTCAGGAGTCCGGGAAGCGGCGCCGGCCCGAGCGGCGGGTGAGCGGCCAGGTCCAGCGCGAGGTCATGCAGTTGATTCTCGACCGCAAACTCCGGGCGGGCGCACCGCTGCCCACCGAGGTCGAGCTGATGGCGTCCCTCGGGGTCAGCCGCAACTCCGTCCGCGAGGCCCTCAAGGCGCTCCAGGCCCTCGACATCGTGGAGATCAGACACGGCTACGGGACGTACGTCGGACAGGCCTCGTTGACCCCGCTGGTTGACGGACTGACGTTCCGTACGCTCGCCCGGCACGACGGGGACGGCGCCGCGCTCGCCGAGATACTCCAGGTCAGGGAGGTGCTGGAGGACGGGATGATCCGGCGGGTCGCGGCCGTGCTGTCCGACGCGGAACTGGACCGGCTGGATTCGGTCGTCACCCGGATGGAGGAGGCGGGCCGCGCGGGCCGGCGCTTCCCCGAACTCGACCGCGAGTTCCACGAGGCGCTGTACGGCCCCCTCGGCAACGCCCTCGTGCCGCAGCTGCTCGCCGCCTTCTGGACGGTGTTCCGCCGTGTCTCGGGCGCCCGTGGCTGGCACGACGACCCGGCACCGGAACTGACGGCCCGCCGCCACCGGGACATCGTCACGGCGTTGCGCGCCCATGACGTGGAGGGCGCGCAGCGGGCACTGGCGGTGCACTTCCGGGGGATCGAGGCGCGGGCGGCGCAGGAGTCCCGGGGGGTGGGGTGAGGGGTGGGTGTACGTGAACGGGGGCGCCGTCCCCTGTGCGGCGCCCCCGCTCACCTCCCCGTCGCGGCCTGTCCTACGGCAGCGTCTTCTCGTACCCGGAGTCGTTGTCCGAGTCGTAGACGACCGCGCCCGTGCTGTCGTACCCCTTGATGTGCGGGGCCAGGGTGACCTGCTGGTTCAGGGTGCCGGAGGCCACGAACCAGCCGTGGTCCAGGGCGGCTTCGCTGGTGTCGCCGCCGTACGAGACGGTCACTTTGGTCACCGAGGGCTCGAACCGGCCGATGGTGCTCCAGCGGAACGGAAGCTTCCAGTTGCCCTTGTCGATAACGGATTGCTGGTACAGCTTGCCGCCGTTGTCGTCCGCCATCACCGGGCCGCCGTTGTCGAACGTCAGGCCGCCGACACTGGAGTTGAGGCCTGAGGCCTCGCCGTCCTTGATATTGCAGATCAGCCGGGTCAGCTGCGGTTGCTGCGGCTGTTCCTTGACCGCGACGACGTAGATGCCGTCACCGGGCGCGTTGGAGTCGCCGGTGCTGTTCTGCGCCAGGATGATCCGGTAGTCGACGGCGTCACCCAGATCGGTCCGCGTCGCGGGCTTCTGGTGCTTCTGCATCTCGCGGTCGTACGCGAGGCACTTCTCCAGCCCGTCCGAGGCCTGCGCCAGGGTGATCCCGTCGAGCAGCTGCCCCGGCGTCGCAGGACCGGCCGGTCCAACGGGCGTCGACTGCACGGGAGTTGGCGTCACAGGCGGCTGCGAGGCGCTGACGGAGGGCAGCGGCGCCGCCAGTTCCGTGCCTCCGTTGCCGCTCACCGCGTACGCCCCCACGGGCGCCGCCGCCAGCGCGACCAGGACCGCACCGGCCGCCGCCACCCGCCGCCGGCGTTCCATCGTGCCCCGGCGGCGGATCGTCGGATACGGCACCGCCGAGGGCCGGATCGTGTAGGCGTCTTCAGCCATCAACTCGCGCAACTGCTCCTCAAATCCCTTCTCAGGTTCCCGCTGTTCCCCGGTCATCCGAGGCCTCCCCGAACGTGTGCCGTGTGACTGGGTTCGGGGCGGCCCACGACCTGCGCCAGCCCCGGATACGTACGCAACTTCGCCAGCCCCTTGGAAGCCTGGCTCTTGACCGTGCCCTGGGAGCAGCCGAGCGTGTCGGCGACCTCTCCCTCGGACAGGTCCTCCCAGTAGCGCAGAACGACCACCGCCCTTTGCTTGGGCGGCAGCTGGGCGAGCGCGCCGAGCAGCGCGCTGCGCTCGTCGGCCCAGGAGACGGCCTCGTCGCGGCCCGCCGTCTCGGGCGGCGCGTCGGTGAGCGACTCCCGGACACGCCGCTTGCGGAACCGGTCGCTGTTGCAACTGACCAGCATCCGACGGACGTACGCCTCCGGACTGTCGCTGCGCGAGACCCGCCGCCAGGAGCGGTACGCCTTCGCCAGCGCCGTCTGCGTGAGGTCCTCGGCATGATGGGCGTCGCCGGTCAGCAGATACGCGGTACGCACCAGATGGGACCACCGCGCTCTGACGAAATCATGGAACTGGGCCTCTAGTTCGGCCTGCATCAAGCACCCCCTCGCCCACCAGACCACCGTTTCCCCGGAATCGGTTGCCCGGCGGGCGGGACCGGGTTCGAATGGATGGGTGGACGAGCCGGTGGCTGGGTCATGGGACGAGCGGGCCCAGGGTGTACTGCGGCTGCCCTCCGGCCGCCTGATCAGGGGACGCGGCCTGCGCCGCCCCCTCGACCCGACGGCGCCGGTCCCCTCGTACGCCGTCTATCTCCTCGGTAGCCAACCCCCGCAAGTTCCTTGGGAGTTCCGCTGGCTTCCCTGGCCCGACTTCCGCCTCCCCAAGGACCACGTGGAGGCTCGCGCGGTCCTGGTCGAGGTGTGGGAGCGGGCGGCGGGGGAGCGGGTGGAGGTCGCGTGCGGGGGTGGGCGGGGGCGTACGGGGACGGCGTTGGCGTGTCTTGCGGTGCTGGACGGGGTGCCTGCGGGGGAGGCGGTCGGGTATGTCCGCCGGCACTATGACCGGCGGGCGGTGGAGACGCCTTGGCAGCGGCGGTATGTGCGGGGGTTCGGGTGAGGCGGTGAGGCGGTGCCTCCCGGTCAGTTGAGGGTTTCCGCGAGTAGTGCCGCCGTCTCCGCGATCAGTGCGTCGTCCCGTACCGCGTCCTGGTCGGGCATCGTGGAGAGCACGGACAGGACGACGGGGGCGCCGGTGTCGGTCCAGGCGATGCCCACGTCGTTGGCGGTGCCGTAGGAGCCGGAGCCCGTCTTGTCGGCGAGGGTCCAGGTCGGCGGGAGACCCGCGCGGAAGCGTTTGCCGCTGGTGGTGTTGTTCAGCAGCCAGTGGGCGAGGAGTTCGCGGTCGCGCCGGTGCAGCGCGTCGCCGAGGACGAGACGGGCATAGGTGCGGCCGATCGCGCGCGGGCTCGTCGTGTCCGTCTTCCGCCACGGCTCGGCCGAGTTGAGGTCGGTCTCCCAGCGGTCGAGGCGGGTCACCCGGTCGCCGAGGGAGTGGGCGAAGCGGGTGATCGCGGTGGGGCCGCCGAGTTCACGCAGAAGGAGGTTGCCCGCGCCGTTGTCGCTGTAGGTGATGGCCACCTCGGCGAGTTCGGCGACGGTCATGCCCTCGGCCAGGTGTTCCCTGGTCCGGTCGGAACCCGTCGCCGGCAGGTCGGCCTCCGTGTAGTGGATACGGCGGGCCAGGAACTCGCCGTTCCGGTCGAGGTCGCGCAGGACGGCCGCGGACGCGAGCGTCTTGAACAGGGAGCACATCGGGAACAGTTCGTCGGCGCGGTGCCGGACGGTTCGCCGGGTGGTGAGGTGGTGGGCGAACACACCTAAGCGCGCTCCATACCGCTCCTCCAGTGCGCGCAGGCGTGCGGTGACGGTGGAGACCGTGGATGCGGTGGAGTTGGCGGCGGCCGGGGTGGCCGTGGCGACGAGTGTGGCGGCGGCTGTCGCGAGCACCGTGCGGCGACGCGGCTCGAATCTCACGGTTGTGCTCTCTTTCGTTCGGTGTCCGTCGATGATCTCTGTCCGTTGACGTCCGTTGACGTCCGTAGACGATCTCTCCTGTGATCGACGCGGTGGGTCTTTCGTCGGTTGCCGGTTCGGCTAGCCTCGAAAGTCCCGGATGACAACGTTGCGGAGGCGAGTGTGTCGGCCAGTGCGGTGGTGATCGGTGCCGGAGTGTCAGGGCTCACCACGGCGGTGTGCCTCGCGGAGTCCGGAATGGACGTCCGGGTGGACGCCGATCAGTTCCCCGGTGCGACGACCTCGGCGGCCGCCGGCGCGATGTGGGATCCCTATCTGGCCGAGCCCCGCCACCTGGTCGAGCGATGGAGCCGGGAGACTCTGGCAGTGCTGACCGCGCTGAGCACCGATGCGGACACCGGAATCCGGCTGGTGGAAGGTACCCAGGAGTCCAGACTTCCCTGCGACATGCCGACTTGGGGCAGCCTGGTGGGCGCGCGTATGTGCGCACCGGACGAACTCCGGCAGGGGTTCGTGGCCGGGTGGCACTACCGCGCACCCCTCGTCGACATGCCCCGATACCTCGACTACCTCGTCCGACGGCTCGAACAGGCCGGCGGATCGATCCGCCGGCACCGTTACGACACGCTTGAGGAGGCGATGCGGGAAGCGCCGGTCGTCGTCAACTGCACGGGTTCCGGAGCCCGTTCACTGGCGGCCGACGCCTCGGTCGAGGCGGTGCGCGGGCAGTTGGTCGTGGTGGAGAATCCCGGAATCCGGTCCTTCTTCTGCGACGACACCCCGGGCGCCGAGGACCTCACCTACATCTATCCGCACGCCGACTGGCTGGTCCTGGGAGGAACAGCGGACCGGGGCAACTGGGAACGTCGGCCCGACGAGACGGCGGCCCAGGAGATCATCCGCCGCTGTGCCGCCATCGAGCCGTCGATCGCCGGAGCCCGGGTGATCGAACAGCGGGTGGGGCTGCGGCCGGTACGGAAGCAGGTCAGGCTTGAGCAGGAGCGACGCGGGGACACGGGCACGCTGCTGCTGCACAACTACGGTCATGGCGGAGCCGGACTGACGCTGTCGTGGGGGTGCGCCCGAGAGATCGCGGAGCGGATCCGTACGGCGGTGGGATCTACCGGATCTACTCCCTGATCTGCCACTGCCGGCGCTCCTCGATGTCGGCCTCCGCGCCTCGGCGAAAGAGATAGAGCCAGGTCCGGGCCGCGAGGGTGGCGGTCAGGGCGGTGGTCCACGGCCAACTGGTGGCATCCGCCGCCACCAGCGCCGCGCCGACCGCCGGCGAAACCGCCGTGAGCACCATCAGGGCGAGTTCGGGCCGGGACCGCCGGAACCGGTGGGCTATCGAGAACTCGGAGTGCTCGTACCAGCCGATGGCGGCGCTGAGCACGACGGCCAGGATCATCGTGGACCACGGATCGCCGCTGGCCTGTGCGTAGGTGACGGGGAGCGAGATCAGGAAGGGGAACACACCGCCGTACTCGGACAGTACGTTTCCCCACTTCATGATCTTGCCGAATGCGTTCGAGCGGATCCGGGCCAGCTCGCCGGAGGCGCTCGCGTAGATGATCAGGGAGAGGACGGTGCTGAACGTCGCTCCGATGAGGAGCAGCCGTACGTCGTTGGGGAACCGGGACGACGAGAAGGCGAAACCCAGGAGGAAGGTGATCGCCGCGAGTACGGAGCCGGAGAAGGCAATGCCGGCGGCGGCCTCGCCGGACTGGAGGGTCGCGGGGTCGTCCTGCTCGAACCGGGCGATCTCGAAGGCGGGTTTGCCGCCCAGGGTCACCAGCGCGGTCACGGCTTGGTCGGACGGCGTCAGGGACTCCGTGAGCTGCTCCCGGGCGTGGGCGGGTACCAGATGCCGTGCGTCCGGATCCACGTACTCGACTCGCGCCTTGTGCTGATAGTGGATGTGGAGAGCGTCGTCGCGGGTGCTGCCGGTGCCGCCGGTGCGCATGACCCGGGTTCCTATGAAGCCGCAGGCCAGCAGGAGGCGGGTCACCGCCAGTTCCTCCGTCCTCGCCACGGCGGATATCAGGGGCGCCTCACTCGACCTCCGGGGAAGCTCCTTCACCATCTCGGCCAGGAGTCGCGAGGCCACGCCCTGCCGACGTGCGTCCGCCCGGACCGCGATCACCGACAGACGCGCGTGCCCCGGTGACGGCATCTCCGCGGCGACGCAGCCCACCAACTCGCCCTCGGACTCGGCCACTCGGACCAGGTCGCGTTCGATGGCATCGGAGAGGAACGCTGACGACGACGGAACGGCCGCCGCTTCGAAGGAATCGGCCAGCAGGGAGCGGAGTCGGGGCAGATCGGCAGGGGAGGCCGCCCGGGTGGACCATGCAGCCATGTCCGTCCGTTTCGTTCAGCTCAAAGGCAAGGTCAAGGTGGTGTAGACGGTCATGATGCATCACAACTGGGCGGGTTCGTCGGTAAGTTGTGGCCCGTCTTGCCTGCCTCTGCGCGGACGCACGTGCGGGTGTTACGACGGCCTGCGCGCCCGGAAGCGTAGCCCCCCGCACCTCCGAATGCCGGTCCACGGCTGCGTCCGTGAAGCCCGCTCTCGTCTTGCGGACCCATTGTTCTCGCCCCCGCCGCCCCTACCCGTCCCATCCCTGGGGGCTGCGCCCCCAGACCCCCTTTGTCGCGCTGAACGCGCTCGTCCTCAAACGCCGGACGGGCTGGGTGGGGGCTGGGTGGGAAGGGGTGGGCGCCACGCGCTCGTCCTCAAACGCCGGACGGGCTGGGTGGGGGCTGGGTGGGAAGGGGTGGGCTCCGCGCGATTGTCTTCAAGCGCCGGACGGGCTGGAGGGGGCCTGGGCTCGCCTCGCAGCATTCGTGCCGGTCACTCCCGCCAACCCGCTTTTCTGTTGGGGGTCCGGGGGGTATCCCCCGGGGCGATGCCCGACGCCAACAGCAGCCCTACGATCGGCACATGCCCGCCAACCCGCCGCCCCTCCTCAAGCGCGTCCCGCCGGGTGCCTGGACGGCGTTCACGTATCTCACGCGGGTCCGGCTGCCACCGAGCGCAGATATGCCCCCAGGCGCGCTATCGCCGACGGGTTGCGCGGGCTCTCGACGAGGTCCACGTAGTCCAGGACGAAGATCCGCTTGTGCTTGACGGCCGACACGTTCCTCAGCGGGGCGTACGACAGCAGGAACTCGCGCTTCTGTTCCGCGCTGACGTCCCCGTAGTCGCAGATCACGATGACGTCGGGGTCGCGCTCGACCACCGTCTCCCAGCCGACCGTCGTCCAGGAGTCGGCGAGGTCGTTCATGATGTTGACGCCGCCGGCCTTGCCGATGACCTCCTCGGGCGCCGCGTACCGGCCGGAGGTGAAGGGCGAGTCCGTGCCGCTGTCGTAGAGGAACACCTTCGGACGCGCGCTCCCCGTCGGCGCCTTCGCCGCCACCGCCGCGACCTGCTTCTTGAAGTCCGCGATCAGGGTGGCCGCGCGCCGCTCGACGCCGAAGAGCTTTCCGAGGTTGGTGAGGTCGGTGTAGAGGGCGTCCAGCGGCGGCATGATGCCCCGGGAGGTCTTCGTACGGCCGTTGCGGCAGGACTCGGTGAGGACGTACGAGGGGATGCCGAGCTTCTTCAGCGCGTCCGGGGTGAAGCCGTTGTCGTCGCGGAAGCCGTAGTTCCAGCCGGCGAAGACCCAGTCGCCGCGCACGTCCAGGACGTTCTCCTTGGTGAGCTGGTCCTTGGACAGCCACTTCACCTTTGCGTAGCCGTCCTTCCAGGGCACGTCGGTCAGATCGCCCTTGTCGTCGGGCATGGCGAACCCGGCCATCCGGTCCTCCAGACCGAGCGCGAACATCAGCTCGGTGATCCCGACGTCGTTGGTGACGACCCGCTCGGGCACCTTGTCGTACGTCACCTTCTGGCCGCAGTTGGTGAGGGTGACGGCGGCGGAGGACGGCGTGGCCTTCGCCGAGGGCTTCTCGACGGTCGCACCGCATCCGGTGGCGAGGAGGGACATGAGTACGGGCATGAGTGCGACGGCGACAACTGGCTTGCGCATGGGGGTAGTTCCTCAGGTTCTCAGGACTCAGGACTCAGGGCTCAGGACGGCTTGGGGAGCAGATCGAAGAGCAGCTGCACTGCACCCGTCTCCGGATGCCGCACCGGATGGGCGCGCACCCCGAACACCTCCGCCAGCAGCGCCGGTTGGAGCACCTCGTGCGGCGGGCCCGACGCGACGAGGCGGCCCCCGGCGACGACGTACAGCAGATCGCAGTGGGCTGCGGCGAGGTTGAGGTCGTGCAGGGCGGCCAGTACGGTCAGGCCGCTCGTCCGGACCAGGGACAGGACGTCCAACTGGTGGGCGATGTCCAGGTGGTTGGTGGGTTCGTCGAGGACGAGGACCCGGGGCCGCTGGGCCAACGCCCGTGCGATGAGCACGCGTTGCTTCTCGCCGCCGGACAGGGCGAGGAACCCGCGGTCGGCGAGATGCGCGATGCCGGTCCGCTCCAGGGCGGCGCCGCAGATCTCCCGGTCCCCGGCCGCCGTACGCCCCTGATGCGGCAGCCGCCCCATCGCGACCACCTCCGCGACGGTGAAGTCGAACTCGGAGGACGACTCCTGGGGCAGCGCGGCCAGCACCCGGGCGGCGCCCCGGGGATCCATGGCATGAACATCGTCCCCGTCGAGCCGAACCACACCCCCCGTCGGCCGCAGCGCCCGGTACACGCATCGCAACAGGGTCGACTTCCCGCTCCCGTTGGGCCCGACGAGCCCCACGAAGGCCCCGCTGTCCACCCGCATCGTGATGTCCTCGACGAGCCGGACCGCCCCCGCGTCGACCGACACACCCTCCACATCGAGCCGCATGCCGTCACCGCCCCCCGAACGCGTAGCCGCCGCGCCGCATCAGCAGCAGGAACGCCGGTACGCCGACCACGGCGGTGATCACCCCTACGGGCAGTTCGGCCGGGGCGAGCAGCAGCCGGGACAGTACGTCGGCCCACACCAGCAGTACGGCCCCGGCGAGCGGCGCGATCGCCAGCACCCGCCGGTGATCGGCGCCGACGAGCATCCGTACGACATGCGGGACCATCAGCCCGACGAAGCCGATGGCCCCGCTGACGGCGACGACCGTGCCGGTCACGGCGGCGGTGACGAGGAACAACTCCCGCCGGAGCCGCGTCGGTTGGACCCCGAGCGCGGCGGCGGTCTCGTCGCCCATGGCGAGGGCGTTGAGCGACTCGGCGCGCCGCGCGAGCCACGCCCACCCGGCGAGGACGGTCACGGCGGCGATCGGCACCTGCGCCCAGGTCGCCCCGCCCAGGCTCCCGAGCAGCCACATCATCGCCGAGCGCGCCGCCTCGCCCCGGGCGGCCCCGAACACCATCACGGTGGTGACGGCCTCGAAGCCGTACGCCAGTGCCGTACCGGTGAGGATCAGCCGCAGCGGCGTGAGCCCGTGAGTGGCCGACCGGGCGACGGCGTACACGAGGACCATGGCGGCGAGCGCGGAGGCGAAGGCGGACACGGACAGCGCCCAGACGCCGAGCCCGGCGAAGGCCCCCAGCAGGATCACGGCGTTGGCGCCGACGGCCGCACCGGACGAGATCCCCAGCACGAACGGATCGGCGAGCGCGTTGCGGACCATGGCCTGCACGGCCACCCCGACGGCCGCGAGCCCGGCGCCGACCACCGCGGCGAGCACCACGCGGGGCAGCCGCAGCTCCCAGACGATGGTGTACGCGGCGACGTCCTCGGCGCGGATCGTGCCCCCGGTGAGCCCGTCGCCGAGGAACCGGAAGACCTGCCCCCAGCCGATCCCGGAGGCGCCAAGACCGACCCCGCACAGCAGGGAGAGGAGCAGAAGCAGTATCAGCCCAACGGCCAACGGCACGACGGGTATTCGGCGCACGGGCGGCGTCCTTCGCCTCGGCTCGCAGTCCGCGGCGAGCGGTCACATGGGCACGCGCACCTTGGGTAATCGGGCTCGCACGCCCACCTGCCGGGGGAGTGCATACCGTTGCGGGTCAGCGCCGGAGTCTCACCGGACTTCCCCCAGGGGACGCGTCGGCGAGCGTAGCAAACGCGCCGGACCGGCCAATTCCCGCGGGTCCCCCTATGTCATGTTCTCGCGGACCAGGCTTGCGGCCGGGCGGAAAATTTCTGGTGACCGAACGGAAACGGCCACAACCGTTCGAGTGGACCGACCGTCTCTGATGAGCGTGAAGACCCGACCAGCTACACGACCGACCACGCGACCGGCCACCCCGCAGCCGAGCGAGAACCCCGGCCTACGGCTCGACATCCAAGGCCTGCGGGCCGTGGCCGTGTCGCTCGTCGTCCTCGGGCATGCCGGGGTGCGCGGGTTCGCCGGGGGCTATGTCGGTGTCGACGTCTTCTTCGTCATCTCGGGCTTCCTCATCACCTCGCTGCTGGTACGCGAGTTGGCCGCGAGCAACGCGATATCGATCCGCAGGTTCTACGCCCGCCGCGCGCTCCGCCTCCTCCCCGCGTCGACGCTCGTCGTCCTCGTCACCCTCGCCGGTTCCTGGCTGTTCCTGTCGAGGGTCCGCTTCGAGGAGTACGCCGGGGACGCGCTGAGCAGCGCGCTCTACGCGGTGAACCTCCGGTTGGCGGCGGGCGGCACGGACTACCTGGCGGAGGGGAGCCCGCCGTCCCCCTTCCAGCACTTCTGGTCGCTGGCGGTGGAGGAGCAGTTCTACCTTCTCTGGCCGCTGCTGCTCCTGGTGAGTTGGCGGCTCGCGCGCCGGCGGCGCGCACTGGTGGCGGTGCCGCTCGCGGTGCTGTGTCTGCTGTCGTTCGGGCTGAGTGTGACCGTGACGGAAAGTGCCCCGTCCTGGGCGTACTTCGGTTCGCACACCCGCTTCTGGGAACTGGGTGCGGGTGCGCTGCTCGCCCTGTCCGCCGATCAACTGCGCGGCCTGCCGCCGAAGTTGGCGGCACCGATGGCCTGGACGGGCCTGGCCTGCATCCTCGTGGCGGCGATCCTCTACGGCAACTCGACCCCGTTCCCCGGCTATTACGCGCTCCTGCCGGTGATCGGGTCGGTCCTGGTCCTGGCGGGCGGCTGCGCCCCGTCCCGCTGGGACGCCCAACTACTCCTCGCCAGACGGCCGTTGGTGTGGCTGGGAGGCCTGTCGTACGGCTGGTACCTGTGGCACTGGCCGCTGCTGCTGATCGGGCCCGTGGCGCTGGGCAGACTCCCGGAGAGTACGAGCGTCTGGCTCGCCCTGCTGTTCTGTGCGATCGCTCTGCTGCTGGCGTGGATGACCCTGCGGCTGGTGGAGAACCCCGTACGTTTCCACTCGGTGTTCCGGGGCCGACCGGGGCGTGCGTTGCGGCTCGGGGCGGTGCTGTCGGCGGGGGCTGCGGTGATCGCGATGACGGCGTACGCGTTTCCGCCGCCGATCAACTCGGGTAAGGCGGCAGTTGAGTTGAGGGAGGAGGTGGCGAAAGCACCGGACCCCCAAGTACGCCTGCGTCAACTCCTGGAGGCGCGGTCGAATCGCCTGCCGAGCAACCTCGCCCCGCCCCTCACCGAGATCAAGTCGGCGCGGTCGGCGGTCTATCGGGACGGCTGTCATGTGGCGTACGACAGCACGAGCATGCCGCCGTGCGAGTACGGCGACCCGGCCTCCGACAAGGTCGTCGTCCTGTTCGGCGACTCCCACGCGGCCCAGTGGTTCCCGGCGCTCAACCGGCTTGCCCGGGAGCGGGGTTGGAAGCTGGTGTCGTGGACGAAGTCGTCGTGCAAGGCGGCGAAGGTGACGCTGCGGCGGTTCGACGGGCCGTATGCGGAGTGTGATGTCTGGCGGGCGCGGGCGATCGAGAGGATCGCTGCGTTGAGGCCGGACCTGGTGATTGTCTCGTCCTCGGATGCGGGGGATCCGCTGCGGCCGGAGCGGGATGTCGCCCAGCAGTGGACGGACGGTTTCCGTACGACGTACCGGGCGCTCGGGGTTTCGGGGGCGAAGGTTGTCGCGCTGTTGGACACTCCGTGGCCTCGGACGGATGCGGTGGATTGTGCGGGGCTGTACTCGCTTCGGCTGGACCGGTGCGGGAATCGGCTGCCGGGGGCGATTCGGGATGGCTCGCGGAGGGCGGCGGCGCTTGCTGCGGCGAGGGCGTCGGGGGCGGTGGTGATTGATCCCGTGCCGTGGTTGTGCACGGGTGGGGGTGAGTGTCCTGTGCTGGTGGGCAATACGGTGGTGTACCGCGACGACAGCCACATCTCCGACGCCTACGCCGAGGCGCTCGCCCCTGTGCTGGGCGACCGCCTGACCGAGGTGCTCGGCACGGGCTGAGTTTCTTCGCCCCCGCCGCCCCTACCCGTCCCATCCTCGGGGGCTCCGCCCCCGAACCCCCGTATCGCGCTGAACGCGCTCGTCCTCAAACGCCGGACGGG
>NZ_JBIAQP010000033.1:0-78881 GCF_042889145.1 Streptomyces sp. NPDC002680 | reverse complement strand
CCCGCCGCCCCTACCCGTCCCATCCTTCTGGGGGCTGCGCCCCCAGACCCCCCTTTCGCGCTGAACGCGCTCGTCCTCAAACGCCGGACGGGCTGAAAGATCAAGCGCCGGACGGACTGGAGGGCTGCTGCCCGTACCCCTTGAGACGGTCCCCCGCCTGGTTCACCTGGGCCTCCGTCAGGAGGGTCGGGGAGAGGCCTGGCAGGGCCGATGCCGTCAGCCAGACTCGGCACATCCACTCCAGTTGGGCTGTGCGGTCGTATGCCTGGTCGAGGGTTTCGCCGTACGCGATCGTGCCGTGGTTCTGGAGTAGGCAGGCGGTGCGGTCCGTGAGGGCTTGGAGCGTGTTCTCGGCCAACTCTTCGGTGCCGTAGGTCGCATACGGGGCGACTCGGACGGGGCCGCCGAGATCCGCCGCCATGTAGTGGATCAGCGGCAGCTCTCGGACGAGCGTCGAGACGGCCGTCGCGTGGACGGCGTGGGTGTGGACGACGGCGCGGGCGCCGGTGGCGCGGTAGACGGCGAGATGCATGGGCAGTTCGCTCGTCGGGGTGAGGGTGCCGAGGACCTGGCGGCCGGTCAGGTCGACGCCGACGATGTCGGCGGGGAGGAGCTGTTTGTACGGAACGCCGGACGGGGTGACCAGGACGGTGTCGCCGACGCGTACGGAGACATTGCCGGAGGTACCGACGACCAGCCCGTCGGCCACCGTACGGCGGGCCGTCGCGACGAGCGCGGCCCAGGCACGCGCCGTCCCGTCGGGCACGGCGCGCCCCTCCGCCGTACCCGCCCCCTGTGCGCTGTCCCGCACGTCACGCCCGTCCCGTCGCTGATCAGCCATGCCGTGATCCTGCCAGGCGCGGTCCCGGGCCGCCGCCGGGCGAGGGCACTGTAGGCCCGAACTCCGTTGATCGTAAGGGCGCATATGGGCACGCATCGGCGCGTGCGCGCGCTTTGGCCGGAGAGCGATGGCGATTTGTCGATCTTCCAGTAGCCTCTGGGAGATTTTTCCGTACGCAGCCATTCCGGGGGGACACATGGCCCGCGATCCCAAGCCGTTCCAGCCCGTCCGTCGACCACTGTTACGCCGCCGCTCGCGCGCCCTCGCGGCCACCGCGGCGGCGCTCGCCATCGGGGGAACCGTCCTGACGGAGGTTCCGGTCTCGGCGGCCGCGAAGCCCAAGGGTCACGACGTCTCGTCGCACCAGAAGAACGTCGACTGGCGGTCCGCGAAGGCGAAGGGCGCCACCTTCGTGTACGTCAAGGCGACCGAGTCCCACACCTACCGCAATCCGTACTTCGGCCAGCAGTACGACGGCTCACGGGCCGCGGGCCTGATCCGCGGCGCCTACCACTTCGCCCTGCCGGACAAGTCGTCCGGCATCACCCAGGCCCGGCACTTCATCCGCAACGGCGGGGCCTGGCGCGCGGACGGCTGGACGCTGCCGCCCGCGCTCGACATCGAGTACAACCCGTACGGCAAGAAGAAGTGCTACGGCCTGAGCAAGGCGAAGATGGCCAGCTGGATCACGGCCTTCAGCAACGAGGTCAACCGGCTCACCGGCCGCCGTCCGGTGATCTACACGACCGCCCACTGGTGGAACAACTGCACGAACAGCAGCCCTGTCTTCACCTCGAAGCACGCCCTGTGGCTGGCCCGCTACAACGCGGCCGACGCCGGGGCGCTGCCGTCCGGCGGCTGGAAGCTCTGGACGTTCTGGCAGTACGACAACAGCGGCACGCTGCCGGGTGATCAGAATCTCTTCAACGGGACACCGGCCCAGCTCAAGCGGTTCGCGAAGGGGGCGTGAGAAGACACCGCACCCCACGCCATCCCCCATACCCCTTCAGTTCACCTTCCGTTTACCCAGGTTGCTTACGGTCCACCAGCCACCTACGTCCTCAAGAAATCTGGGTAAATGGAAAGCTTCTCGCTGATCCTCGCGATCGTGGTCGTCACCGCGCTCGCGTTCGATTTCACGAACGGTTTCCACGACACCGCCAACGCGATGGCCACCACCATCTCGACCGGCGCTCTCAGACCCAAGGTCGCGGTGGCCATGTCGGCCGTCCTCAACCTCGTGGGCGCCTTCCTCTCCGTGGAGGTCGCCAACACGATCTCCAAGGGCCTGGTCGACGAGAGCGGCATCCGTCCCGAGGTGATCTTCGCCGCGCTGGTCGGCGCGATCCTCTGGAACCTGCTGACCTGGCTGGTCGGACTCCCCTCCAGCTCCTCGCACGCCCTGATGGGCGGTCTGATCGGCGCGACCATCGCCTCGGCGGGCGCGGGCGCGGTCCACGGCGACGTCCTGGTGACGAAGGTGCTGATCCCGGCGATCGCCGCCCCCATCGTGGCGGGCGTCGCGGCCATGCTGGCGACCCGGTTGTCGTACCGGCTCAGCGCCGGGCAGGCCGAGGGCAAGGCGGCGGAGAAGGGCTTCCGGGCCGGCCAGATCGCCTCCGCGGGCCTGGTGTCGCTGGCCCACGGCACGAACGACGCGCAGAAGACGATGGGCATCATCACCCTCGCCCTGGTCGCCGGTGGCGCCGTCGCCCCCGACTCCGACCCGCCGGTGTGGGTCATCCTCTCCGCGGGCCTGGCCATCGCGCTCGGCACGTACCTCGGCGGCTGGCGCATCATCCGCACGATGGGCAAGGGCCTGACCGACCTCCAGCCCCAGCAGGGCTTCGCCGCCCAGACCAGCGCGGCGACGGTCATCCTGGCCTCCTCCCACCTCGGCTTCTCCCTCTCCACCACGCACTCGGTGTCGGGCTCGGTGATGGGCGCGGGCCTCGGCCGCAAGGGCGGCGTGGTCCGCTGGTCGACGGCGACCCGCATGTTCGTGGCATGGGGGCTGACGCTGCCCGCGGCGGCGCTGGTGGGTGCGGTGGCGGAGTGGGTGACCGGGTTCGGGGACTGGGGGACGGCACTGGTGGCGGTCTTCCTGATCGCCTCGAGCGCGGCGATCTGGGTCGTCTCGCGCCGCGGCGAGGTGGTCGACCACACGAACGTCAACGGGACCGAGGATCCGGCCGCCGCGGTGACGCCGCCGGCGCACACGGTGCCGACCGACCTCACGGCCACGATCCCCGCCCCGGCCACCACCGCCGACCCGGCGACTCCCCCGGCCGCCACCGTCTGACACCGAGCACCCGGTCCCCCAAGTCAGAAGCAAGGAAGAAGCATCATGAAGATCGACTGGGCCGCCCTCGGTTCCGTCTTCGGCGTCAGCCTCGTCATCACCGTGGCCATGGTGGGCGTGTTCACCCTGGGCATCGTCGGACTCTCGATGCGCGAACGGGCGGCGACGCAGGGGGAGTCGGCCGGGCTCGCCGTCACGGGGGCTTACGCATGTTTCGCCGCCTGTGCGGCAGTTGTGGCATACGGGATCTATCTGATCGTGGCGTGAGGGCCGAAAAGCGTGTTCCCGCGCCGCCGTTCCATCGGCGGTGTGGGGCTCAGCACAGTCCTCCTTTCCAGGTCAACGGCAAGTTGACGGGTGTTCCGGGCCCGTGGTGGACTGCCGGAGCCATGTACGGCGGCAGAAGAGGAAGCCGGTGCGAATCCGGCGCGGTCCCGCCACTGTCACCGGGGTAGGTAACCCCGGGAGCCAGGAACTCTCGCCGCCGGTCTCGTCGAACCAGGGCGTGGACACCCTGAGTGAGGACATATCGCCATGCTCGGCTGCCGTTCGCGTTCCAGGTCCATGACCAGGGTTTCTCCCGCCACTTCGGCCGGCTGAGCCGGTGCGTGCCGATCGCGTCTTCGCGTACGGCGCCGTCCTCGGACTCCTCGGTGATCTGGCTCTCGGTGATCCGCGCCGGGGGCATCCGGTCGCCGCGTTCGGGCAGGCCGCCGGCGCCGTCGAACGGGTGCTGTGGCGGGACCACCGGGGGTGGGGGGCGCTGCACACCGCCATGTGTGTGGGAGGCGCCGTCTCACTTGCCGCGGGGGCCCGTTCCGTCGTACGTCCGTCCCGTGCCGCTTCCGTCGCGCTCACCGCCGCCGCCACCTGGGCCGTGGTCGGGGGGACCTCCCTCGGGCGGGAGGCTCGGGCGATCGGGCGGTCGTTGGAGGCCGGGGATGTCGACGGGGCCCGGGAGCGGCTGCCCCATCTCTGCGGGCGCGATCCGCAGGCCCTCGACTCCGACGGGATCGCCCGGGCCGTCGTCGAGTCCGTCGCCGAGAACACCTCCGACGCCGTTGTGGGGGCCCTTGTGTGGGGGGCTGTGGGTGGGGTGCCGGGGCTCGTCGGGTTCCGGGCCGTCAACACCCTCGATGCCATGGTCGGGCACAAGTCTCCGCGGTATCGGCGGTACGGATGGGCCTCCGCCCGGCTCGACGACCTCGCCGGGTGGCCGGGGGCGCGGCTGACCGCCGTACTCGCCGCTGCCGCCGGTGGTGATCCGCGCGGGGCCGTCCGGTCCTGGCGTGCCGATGCACGCAGCCATCCCAGTCCCAACGCCGGGCCCGTCGAGGCCTCCTTCGCGGGGGCCCTCGGGGTGCGGCTCGGCGGGACGCTGTCCTACGCGGGGCGGGTCGAGCATCGGCCCGTGCTCAACGGGGAGTACGGGCGTGCCGTCGGCGTCCAGGACGTCGAACGGGCCGTACGGCTGTCCCGGCGGGTCACCTGGCTGGCCCTCGGGGTCAGTGTCGTCGCCGCACGGCTCGTAGCGAAGGGGCGTACGTCATGAGTGGCGGAACTGTCGGCGGCGGGCTGCTTGTCGCCGGGACCACCTCCGATGCCGGGAAGAGTGTCGTCACCGCCGGGATCTGTCGGTGGCTCGTGCGGCAAGGGGTGAAGGTCGCGCCCTTCAAGGCTCAGAACATGTCCCTCAATTCGTTCGTGACGCGGGAAGGCGCCGAGATCGGGCGGGCGCAGGCCATGCAGGCGCAGGCGTGCCGTATCGAACCCACCGCGCTCATGAATCCCGTCCTGCTGAAGCCCGGGAGCGACCAGAGCAGTCAGGTCGTGCTCATGGGGAAGCCCGTGGGTGAGATGAGTGCGCGCGGCTATCACGGGGGGCGGCAGCAGCAACTGCTCGGGACCGTGCTGGAGTGCCTTGCCGAACTGCGGGGCACGTATGACGCGGTGATCTGTGAGGGGGCCGGGAGTCCGGCCGAGATCAATCTGCGGCGGACCGACATCGTCAACATGGGGATCGCGCGCAATGCCCGACTTCCTGTGGTTGTCGTCGGCGACATCGACCGGGGTGGCGTCTTCGCCTCCTTTTTCGGGACGGTCGCTCTCCTCTCCCCCGAGGATCAGGCGCTCGTCGCCGGGTTCCTCGTCAACAAGTTCCGCGGCGATGTCACCCTCCTGGAACCCGGGCTCGACATGCTCCTCGGGCTCACCGGGCGGCCCACGTACGGCGTCCTGCCCTTCCGGCACGGGCTCGGGATCGATGAAGAGGACGGGCTTCGGGTTTCCCTGCGCGGCACCGTCCGGGAGTCCAACGTCTCCCCGCCCGTCGGGGAGGACGTGTTGCGGGTCGCCGTCTGTGCGATCCCGCTGATGTCCAACTTCACCGACGTCGACGCGCTCGCCGCCGAACCGGGCGTCGTCGTACGGTTCGTGGACCGGCCGGAGGAACTGGCCGACGCCGATCTCGTCGTCGTACCGGGGACTCGGGGGACCGTGAAGGCGCTGGCCTGGCTGCGTCAGCGCGGGCTCGCGGACGCTCTCGTGCGCCGGGCCGCCGAGGGACGGCCCGTGCTCGGCATCTGCGGTGGTTTCCAGATCCTCGGGGAGCGGATCGAGGACGACGTGGAGAGTCGCCAGGGCCTTGTCGAAGGGCTCGGGGTGCTGCCCGTACGGGTGCGGTTCGCCCGCGAGAAGACCCTCACCCGGCCCGTCGGCACCGCCCTCGGCGAGGATGTCGAGGGGTACGAGATCCATCACGGGGTCGCCGAAGTCCTGGGCGGGGAAGCCTTCCTGGACGGGTGCCGGGTCGGCAGCGTCTGGGGTACGCACTGGCACGGGTCGCTCGAATCCGACGGCTTCCGGCGGGCGTTCCTGCGCGAAGTGGCCGCCGCCGCGGGCCGCCGCTTCGTCCCCGCCCCCGACACCTCCTTCGCCGGGCTGCGCGAGGAGCAGCTCGACCTGCTCGGCGATCTCATCGAACAGCACGCGGACACGGACGCGCTCTTGCGGCTCATCGAGTCGGGCGCGCCACAAGGACTGCCTTTCATTCCACCGGGAGCGCCCGCATGAGCACAGTGTTGTTGTTGTCGACCGCCGACACGGACCTGCTGGCGGCCCGGGCCGCTGCCGGTGCCTCGTACCGGATCGGCAATCCGACCCGCGTGGACGTCGCCGAGGAACTGCCCGCGCTCGTCGAGGGCGCGGACATCGCCGTCGTACGGCTGCTGGGCGGGAAGCGGGCCTGGGAGGACGGGCTCGCCTACCTGAAGAGCGCCGGTGTACCGACCGTGCTGCTCGGCGGGGAGGCCGTGCCCGACGCCGAGTTGATGGCCGAGTCGTCGGTGCCCGCGGGGGTCGTGGCGGAGGCGCTGCGGTATCTCGTCGAGGGCGGGCCCGACAACCTGGTGGAAATGGCACGGTTCCTGTCCGACACCGTGCTGCTGACCGGTGAGGGGTTCGTCGAGCCGCAGAAGATGCCCGAGTACGGGGTGCACGGTTCGTATGGGCAGGAGAGCGGCCGTCCTACCGTCGGCGTGCTCTTCTACCGGGCCCACGAGCTGAGCGGCAACACCGGGTTCGTCGACACCCTGTGCGAGGCGATCGAGGCGCGGGGCGTCAACGCCCTTCCCGTGTACTGCGGTTCACTGCGCGGGGCCGACGCGGGACTGTACGAGCTGCTCGCCGGGGCCGACGCCCTGATCGCCACCGTCCTCGCCGCCGGCGGTACCCACGCCTCCGAGGCCTCGGCCGGTGGTGACGAGGAGGCCTGGGACATCGGGGCGCTCGCCGACCTCGACGTGCCTGTGCTGCAAGGGCTTTGTCTTACGTCGTCCAAGGCGACGTGGGACGGCTCCGACGCCGCCCTCTCCCCCATGGACGCGGCGATGCAGGTCGCGATCCCCGAGTTCGACGGGCGGCTGATCACCGTGCCGTTCTCCTTCAAGGAGGACGGTCCCGACGGAGTCCCGGTGTACGTCGCCGACCCCGAGCGGGCCGCCCGCGTCGCCGGAATCGCCGTACGGCACGCCCAGTTGAGGCACAAGCCGAACGCCGACAAGAAGCTCGCCCTCGTCTTCACCGCCTACCCGACCAAGCACTCGCGTGTCGGCAACGCGGTGGGCCTGGACACGCCCGCCTCGGCGGTACGGGTGCTGGACGCGCTGCGGGACGCCGGGTACGTCGTCGAGGGACACCCCGACAACGGTGACGAGTTGATCCACCGGCTCATCAACGCCGGTGGCCACGACGTCGAATGGCTGACGGAGGAGCAGTTGGCCGCCGCGCCCGCGCGTGTGCCGCTCGCCGACTATCAGGCGTGGTTCGACAAGCTGGACGGCGACTTGCGGAACGGGATGCTGGAGGCGTGGGGCGAGCCGCCCGGCTCCCTGTACGTCGACGGGGACGACATCGTCCTGGCCTCCCTCCAGTTCGGGAACGTCGTCGTGCTGATCCAGCCGCCGCGCGGCTTCGGCGAGAACCCGATCGCGATCTACCACGATCCCGACATGCCGCCCTCCCACCACTACATGGCGACCTACAGGTGGCTGGAGAATTCCTTCGGCGCGGACGCGGTCGTCCACATGGGCAAGCACGGGACGATGGAGTGGCTGCCCGGCAAGGGACTCGGTCTGAGTCGCGGGTGCGGTCCTGACGCCGTGCTCGGTGAACTCCCCCTCGTCTACCCGTTCATCGTCAACGACCCCGGCGAGGGCACCCAGGCCAAACGGCGCGGGCACGCCACCGTCGTCGACCACCTCGTACCGCCGATGGCCCGCGCGGACACGTACGGCGACCTGGCGAAGCTGGAGCAGCTCCTCGACGAGTACGCGCTCGTCTCCGACCTGGACCCGACGAAGGCGCCGGCGGTACGCGCGCAGATCTGGACGCTGGTCAAGGCGGCCGAACTGCACCACGACCTGCACGTCGACGACCAGCCGGACGACGAGGCGTTCGACGAGTTCGTCATGCACATCGACGGCTATCTGTGCGAGATCAAGGACGTACAGATCCGGGACGGTCTGCACATCCTGGGTGGTGGGCCGGTCGACGAGGCGCGGGTGAACCTGGTGCTGGCGGTGCTGCGCGCCTCGCAGGTGTGGGGTGGTCAGGCGAATGCCCTGCCGGGGCTGCGGGCCGCGCTCGCGGTTCATTTCGGGCTGGTGGAGAAGGAGTTGCTGGCCGAGCCGGGGGCTCCGGTGAAGCTGCCGGTCGAGCTGACGGATCTGGTGGAGGGGCCGGCTCGTTCGGCCGCCGACGCGATCGATCTGCTGGAGCAGCTGTGCCGACGGCTCGCGGAGGGCATGGAGGAGCGCGCGTGGGAGGCGGAGACTGTTCCCGCCCTTGTGCGTGACGTACTCGGTCTCGAACTGCCGGACGCCGTCGCGGTGTTGGAGTTTGCGTGCCGTGAGGTGGTGCCTCGGCTGGCCCGTACGACGGACGAGATCACCCACATCCTCAAGGCACTTGACGGGGGTTACGTCCCGGCGGGACCGTCGGGTTCACCCACACGCGGCCTGGTCAACGTCCTGCCGACCGGCCGCAACTTCTACTCCGTCGACCCCAAGGCCATTCCGTCCAGGCTGAGTTGGGAGGTCGGGCAGGCGCTCGCCGACTCGCTCGTGCAGCGGTATCTGACCGACAACGGCGAGTACCCGAAGTCCGTCGGCCTGACGGTCTGGGGTACGTCGGCCATGCGGACCCAGGGCGACGACATCGCCGAGATCCTGGCGCTGCTGGGCTGCCGTCCGGTGTGGGACGACGCGTCGCGGCGGGTGACCGGGTTCGAGGTGGTGCCGGTCGAGGAGTTGGGGCGGCCTCGGATCGACGTCACGGTCCGCATCTCCGGGTTCTTCCGGGACGCGTTCCCGCATGTGGTGGGACTCATCGACGACGCGGTGCGGGCGGTTGCGGAGTTGGAGGAGCCGGCCGAGTCCAACTATGTGCGGGCGCACGTGGATGCGGATGCCGCCGAGCATGGGGATCGGCGTCGGGCCACGGCTCGGATCTTCGGGTCGAAGCCGGGGGCTTATGGGGCTGGGTTGCTGCCGTTGATCGACGCGCGGAACTGGAGGAGCGACGCGGACCTCGCCGAGGTGTACGCCGTGTGGGGCGGTTACGCCTATGGGCGGGGGCTGGATGGGCGGGCTGCTCGGGGGGACATGGAGACGGCGTTTCGGCGGATTGCAGTCGCGGCGAAAAATGTCGACACGCGCGAGCATGATCTTGTCGACGCGGACGACTACTTCCAGTACCACGGCGGCATGGTCGCGATGGTGCGGCATTTGACGGGGGCCTCCCCCGAGGCGTACGTCGGTGACTCGGCGACTCCCGACCAGGTGAAAACGCGGACATTGGGCGAGGAGACTCACCGGGTGTTCCGGGCGCGGGTGGTCAACCCGCGGTGGATGAGTGCCATGAGAAGGCACGGCTACAAGGGTGCCTTCGAGATGGCTGCGACCGTGGACTACCTGTTCGGGTACGACGCGACCGCAGGTGTGGTCGACGACTGGATGTACGAAAAGCTGGCGTCCGAGTACGTGTTCTCGCCGGAGAACCAGGAGTTCATGCGGCAGTCCAACCCGTGGGCCTTGCGCGGCATCACGGAGAGGCTGCTGGAGGCAGCGGACCGAGGACTGTGGGCGGAGCCGGACCAAGAGACCTTGGACCGGCTCCGGACGACCTACCTCGAACTTGAGGGCGATCTGGAGGGGGACGCATGATCCCCCAGAAGATCCCCGCGTCGGCGGGGAGCATGCCGCGATGCAGCGTCACGGCTACAACGGCGCCGGACCATCCCCGCGTCGGCGGGGAACAGACCTTGACCATGGCGTCTCCGCAATCGGCACTCAAGCAATTCCGACACGACCCACTCGAAGGAGTGATCCGCGCATGAGCACGCCCTACCCGTTCTCCTCGATCGTCGGGCAGGACGAATTGCGGCTCGCGCTGCTGTTGAATGCCGTGAGTCCCTCCGTCGGTGGTGTGCTTGTGCGCGGCGAAAAAGGCACCGCCAAGTCCACCGCCGTACGCGCCCTTTCCGCGCTGCTCCCCGAGGTCGACGTCGTCTCCGGGTGCCGGTTCTCGTGTGACCCCGGGGCGCCCGATCCGGCCTGTCCTGATGGGCCGCACGAGGCCGGGGCCCATGAGTCCCGGGCCGCCCGTATGGTCGAGCTGCCCGTCGGTGCCTCCGAAGACCGGCTTGTCGGGGCGCTCGACATCGAGCGGGCACTCGCGGAGGGCGTGAAGGCCTTCGAGCCGGGCCTGTTGGCCGATGCGCATCGCGGGATCCTGTACGTCGACGAGGTCAATCTCCTTCATGACCATCTCGTCGACCTGTTGCTGGACGCCGCCGCCATGGGTGCCTCCTACGTCGAGCGTGAAGGTGTCTCCGTACGGCATGCTGCGAAGTTTCTCCTCGTCGGCACCATGAATCCCGAAGAAGGCGAGTTGAGGCCCCAACTCCTCGACCGGTTCGGGCTGACCGTCGAGGTCGCCGCCTCGCGGGAGCCCGATCAGCGGGTCGAGGTCGTGCGGCGGCGGCTGGCGTACGACGACGATCCTGCCGGGTTCGCCGCTCGGTGGGCCCATGAGGAGTCCGCCGTACGGGCCCGGATCGTCGCCGCGCGGGAGTTGTTGCCGTCCGTGCGGCTGGGCGATGGGGCGTTGCGGCAGATCGCCGCGACCTGCGCCGCCTTCGAGGTCGACGGGATGCGTGCCGACATCGTGATGGCGCGGACCGCCGTTGCGCTGGCCGCCTGGGCCGGGCGTACCGATGTGCTTGCCGAGGATGTTCGGCAGGCTGCGTTGCTCGCCCTGCCGCATCGGCGGCGGCGGAATCCCTTTGACGCGCCCGGACTTGACGAGAACAAGCTCGACGAGACGTTGGAGGAGTTCGGCGGGCAGGGGTCGGGGGAGGACGAGGATCCTGATCCCGATCCTGGGTCGGACGGGCCCGGTGGTGGTGGAGGTGGGCAGGCTCCGGAGTCCGACGACGGGCCTCAGGGTGGTGACTCCGGCGCTCAGCCCGAGGCCGGAGAAGGTGGGGAGCCGCAGCCCTCGGGGGGCGGGGCCGGTGAGCAGCAGCCTGTGCGGGCCGGTGAGCCCTTTCGTACCAAGGTGCTGAGTGTGCCGGGTGTGGGTGAGGGCGCCGCCGGGCGGCGGTCTCGGGCGCGTACCGAGCGGGGGCGTACGACCGGGTCCCGGCGGCCCCAAGGGGCGCTCACCAAGCTGCACTTGGCGGCCACCGTGCAGGCCGCCGCTCCTCATCAGCGGGCGCGCGGGCGGGTCGGGCGTGGGCTGGTCGTGCGGCGGGACGATCTGCGGCAGGCGACTCGGGAGGGGCGCGAGGGGAATCTCGTGCTTTTCGTTGTGGATGCCTCGGGGTCCATGGCCGCCCGGCAGCGGATGAGTGCCGTGAAGGGCGCTGTGCTGTCGCTGCTCCTCGACGCCTATCAGCGGCGGGACAAGGTCGGGCTCGTGACCTTCCGGGGGTCGGCGGCCGACGTCGCCCTGCCTCCGACCTCTTCCGTGGACGCCGCCGCCGTACGGCTGGAGTCGTTGCCGACCGGTGGGCGTACGCCGCTCGCGGCCGGGCTACTCAAGGCGCATGACGTGCTCCGGGTGGAGCGGATGCGGGACCCGGCCCGGCGGGCGCTGGTCGTGGTCGTGACCGACGGGCGGGCCACGGGTGGGCCGGAGCCGGTCGCGTTGGCCGGGCGGGCGGCTCGGCTGTTCGCCGCCGAGGGGGTCGCCTCCGTGGTCGTCGACTGTGAGTCGGGGGTGGTTCGGCTGGGGCTCGCCGGGCAGCTCGCCGGTGAACTGGGCGGTACCGCGGTGACATTGGACGAGCTGCGGGCCGACAGCATCGCCGGGTTGGTCAAGGACGTACAGAGGAGGGCCGCGTAATGCCTCAGGGGCAGCCGAGTGTCGTGCCGGACGATGGGCTGACGACCAGGCAGCGGCGTAATCGGCCGCTTGTCGTCGTGCATACGGGGATCGGGAAGGGCAAGTCCACCGCCGCTTTCGGGCTTGCGCTGCGCGCCTGGAATCAGGGGTGGCCCATCGGGGTGTTCCAGTTCGTCAAGTCGGCGAAGTGGAAGGTCGGCGAGGAGAACGCGCTTCGGGTGCTGGGGGCCAGCGGGGAGGGCGGGTCCGTCGACTGGCACAAGATGGGCGAGGGGTGGTCCTGGGTCCAGCGGGACGAGCAGCTGGACAACGAGGAGAAGGCTCGGGAGGGCTGGGAGCAGGTCAAGCGGGATCTCGCCGCCGAGACGTACCGGCTGTATGTGCTGGACGAGTTCGCCTACCCCATGCACTGGGGGTGGGTGGACACGGATGAGGTGATCTCCGTACTGCGGGACCGGCCCGGGAACCAGCACGTCGTGATCACCGGGCGGAACGCGCCCGACAAGCTGGTGGAGTTCGCCGACCTTGTGACCGACATGTCGAAGGTGAAGCACCCGATGGACACGGGGCAGAAAGGACAGCGGGGGATCGAGTGGTGAGTTCCTGGTGATTTCTTCGTCCCTTTCCTCCTCTGGTTCCGTTCCTCGGCTGGTCATCGCCGCGCCTTCCTCCGGCAGTGGCAAGACCACCGTCGCCACGGGGCTGATGGCCGCGTTCGCCGCGCGCGGGCTTGCCGTGTCTCCGCACAAGGTGGGGCCGGACTACATCGATCCCGGGTATCACTCGCTCGCCACCGGGCGGGTGGGGCGGAACCTCGACGCGTATCTGTGCGGGCCGGAGCTTGTCGGGCCGTTGTTCCTGCACGGGGCGCGGGGGTGTGACCTCGCGGTCGTCGAGGGTGTCATGGGGATGTTCGACGGGGCTGCGGGGGAAGGTGAGCTGGCGTCCACCGCGCATGTGGCGAAGCTATTGCGGGCGCCCGTGGTGCTGGTCGTCGACGCGTCGTCGCAGTCTCGGTCCGTGGCCGCGCTGGTGCATGGGTTCGCGTCGTGGGATCCGGAGGTTCGGGTCGGGGGGGTGATCCTCAACAAGGTCGCGTCGGATCGGCATGAGGCGTTGCTGCGGGAGGCGTTGGAGTCGGCCGGGGTGCCGGTGCTCGGGGTGTTGCGGCGGGTGGCTCAGGTGGATCTGCCTTCCCGGCATCTGGGGTTGGTGCCGGTTGGCGAGCGGCGGGCTGCTGCGGTGGAGGCTGTGGCTGCGATGGCTACGCAGGTCGAGGCCGGGTGTGATCTTGCGGCGTTGATGGGGTTGGCGCGGAGTGCGGGGGCGTTGTCCTGTGCGGCTTGGGATGCGGGTGAGGTTTTGGTTTCCTCGCCCCCGCCGCCCCTACCCGTCCCATCCCTGGGGGCTGTGCCCCCAGCCCCCCCTTTTCGCGCTGAACGCGCTCGTCCTCAAACGCCGGACGGGCTGGAAATGCCGCCCGTTGTCGCTCTTGCCGGTGGGGCCGCCTTCACCTTCTCCTATGCCGAGCAGGCCGAGCTGTTGCGGGCCGCCGGGGCCGAGGTTGTCGTGTTCGATCCGCTTCGGGATGAGCAACTGCCCGATGGGACGCGGGGGTTGGTTGTCGGGGGTGGGTTTCCCGAGGTGTACGGCGGTGAGTTGTCCGCCAATGAGACGCTCCGCAAGTCCGTTGCCGCGCTCGCGGAGAGCGGTGCGCCCGTTGCCGCCGAGTGTGCCGGACTGCTCTATCTGTGCCGGGAGTTGGACGGGCTGCCGATGTGCGGGGTGCTCGATGCCGACGCGCGGATGAGCGAGCGGCTCACCCTCGGGTATCGGGATGCCGTGGCCGTGAGCGACAGCGCCCTCGCCGTCGCCGGGACCCGGATGCGCGGGCACGAGTTCCATCGGACCGTTGTCGAGCCCGGGGCGGGGGCCGAGCCCGCTTGGGGCGTGCTCGCCCCGGTCCGGCGGGTCGAGGGATTTGTACAGCGAGGTGTGCACGCGAGTTATCTGCACACGCACTGGGCGTCGGAGCCCGGTGTCGCCCGTCGGTTCGTGGAGAGGTGCCGTACGTCATGAGCAGCGAAAGTGATAGCAGGCTTGTCGGTGTGGGGGTCGGGCCCGGTGATCCCGAGCTGGTGACCGTCAAGGGCGTCAACGCGTTGCGTGCCGCCGATGTGGTCGTCGTACCGGTGATGGATACGGGTGAGCGGGGGCGTGCCGAGGCCACCGTGTTGCACTACGTGCCCGTGGAGAAGGTCGTCCGGGTGGTCTTCGCGCTGAACGAGCGGTCCGACCGTGCTCGGCGCGAGGCCGCGTGGGATGCCGCCGGTGCTCGGGTCGCCGAGTTGCTCGGGGCGCACTCGCTCGTCGCGTTCGCGACCATCGGTGATCCCAATGTGTACTCGACGTTCACCTATCTCGCCCAGACGATCGGGGAGCTGGCGCCCGGCGTCGTCATCGAGACCGTTCCCGGTATCACCGCCATGCAGGATCTGGCGGCGCGGTCCGGTGCCGTGCTCACCGAAGGCACCGAGCCGCTCACCCTCGTGCCCGTCACCGCCGGGGCCGCCACGCTCAAGGACGCCCTCGCCGGGCCCGGCACGGTCGTGGCGTACAAGTTCGGGCGGCAGGCCCAGGAGGTCGCCGAGGCCCTGCGGGAGAGCGGGCGGCTCGACGACGCCGTGTGGGGGTCGGCTCTCGGGCTGGAGGGTGAGTTCATTCGGCCCGCCGGTGAACTCGACGGTGAGCCCCTCCCCTATCTCTCCACGCTCATCGCGCCCGCGCCGCGCGACGGCGGGCGGGGCGGCAAATTGTGATCACCTCAGCCCGATACGCCCACCACGAGCCAGATGAACGCCACGCCCGCGACCGTGCACAGCACCGTCGAGTGGGCGGGGTGTTCGTGGTGGGCCTCGGGGAGGATCTCGGCGGCGGCGAGATAGAGCAGGACGCCACCGAAGAGGCCGAGATAGCAGCCGAGCGCCTGTTCGGGGATCGTGAAGAGAAGGGTCGAGGCCGCGCCCGCCACCGGTGCCACCGCGTCGGCGAACAGCATGGCCAGGGCCTTGCGGCGGGCGTTCCCGTACAGACTCGTGATCGTGTACGTGTTGAAGCCGTCGGCGAAGTCATGGGCGATCACGGCGAGCGCGACCGCGAGGCCCATCCCGCCGCCCACCTGGAAGGCTGCTCCGATCGCGACGCCGTCCATCGCACTGTGGCCGACCATGGCCGCGGCGGCCGTCAGACCGACCTGAGGCGCCCGGCCGTTGTGCTCGTCGGCGCCGTGCGCCGCCTGTCGTACCGCGAGCAGACGTTCCACCAGATGGGCCAGCAGAAAGCCCGCGACGAACAGCAGCAGCGCGGCCGGTACGCCGAACACCTCCTCGCCCGCCGCGTCCAGCGCCTCCGGCAGCAGATCGAGGCCGACCACGCCCAGCATCAGGCCGCCGGCCAGGCCCAGGACGAGATGGCGGCGGTCGGTCACACGCAGTGCCGTCCAGCCGCCGGCCAGCGTCATCAGGAACGCGCCGAGCGCGACGAAGACCGCCATGTGCTCTTGCTATCCGATCAACCCGCCTTCGCGCACCTCCGACTTCCCTGAAGTCCCCCTAGTCCACTAGTCCACTGGTTCACGCAGCATGTTCCGTACGAGAGGATCCCGCCCCATGGCTCCCACGGCCGACGTTCCCACTGGCGCTCCCACCGGCAAGGTGACGTTCGTCGGTGCCGGCCCCGGCGCCGCCGATCTGCTGACCTTCCGCGCCGCCCGCGCCATCGCCGACGCGGATGTCGTGATCTGGGCGGCCAGCCTCGTACAGGAGGCGGTGCTCGAACACGCGCGCGAGGGGGCGGAGATCCTCGACTCGGCGACGATGTCGCTGGAGGACGTCGTCGCCGTGTACGAGCGTGCCGTGCGCGAGGGTCTGCGCGTGGCCCGTATCCACTCCGGCGATCCCGCGCTCTGGGGCGGTACGCAGGAGCAGGTCGACCGCTGTGCCGAGATCGGGATCGAGACCGAGATCGTGCCCGGTGTCTCCTCCTTCTCGGCGGTCGCCGCCCTCGCCCAGCGCGAACTGACGATCCCCGAGGTCGCGCAGTCCGTGATCCTCACCCGCCTTGGCGGCGGCAAGACGCCCATGCCGCCGGGGGAAGAGGTGCGCGAGTTCGCCCGGCACGGGACCACCATGGCGATCTTCCTGTCCGCCGCGCGCAGTGGGCAGCTGGTGCGGGAGCTGCTGGAGGGCGGCTATCCGTCCACGACGGCGGTCGTCATCGCCTATCAGGCGACCTGGCCCGAGGAACTGGTCGTGCGGTGCACGATCGAGACGCTGGAGGAGACGGTCAAGGAGCACAAGCTGTGGAAGCACACCTTGTTCCTGATCGGCCCGGCCCTCGACGCCAGCGGCACCCGCTCGCACCTCTACCACCCCGGTCACTTCCACGGCTTCCGCAAGGCCGACCCGGCCGCCCGCCGGGCGCTGCGCGAGCGAGGGGCGAGCACGTGATCACCGTCATCGGTACGGGGACGGGGGCGCCGTTGCCGCCGGAGGCCACGGCCGCCGTTGCCGGGGCCGCGCTGGTCGTGGGCGCCCGACGGCATCTGGCGGCGGCCCCGGTGCCCGAGGGCGCGGAACAGGTCGTCCTCGGTGCGCTGGCGCCTGCCCTCGACATCATCGAGGAGTACGTCGGGAAGGAGCGGGCCGTTGTCGTGCTCGCCTCCGGTGATCCCGGGTTCTTCGGGATCGTGCGGGCGCTGGCCGAACGGTTCGGGGCCGGGCGGCTCGATGTCCGGCCGGGGGTGTCCTCCGTCGCGGCGGCGTTCGCCCGGATCGGGCTGACCTGGGACGACGCGGTGGTCGTCAGTGCGCACGGGCGGGCGCTGCGTACGGCGGTGAACGTGTGCCGGGCGCGGCCCAAGGTGGCCGTACTGACCGGGCCGGGCGCCGGTCCCGCCGAGTTGGGCGCGGCCTTGGCCGACGGTCCGGGCGGGCGCGTCCTGGTCGTCGCCTCCGCTCTGGGCGACCCCGTCCTCGAACGCGTCGAGCGGGTCACGCCCGCCGAGGCGGCGGCGCGGGACTGGGGCGACGCGGTGAGTGTGGTGCTCTGTCTGGACGAGGCCCGTGTCCTCGCGCCGGTGCGTGTCACGGTCGCCGGGGAGTCCGTCGGTCCCGGTCAATGGGCCCTGGCCGAGGGCGAGTTCGCCCACCGGGACTCGATGATCACCAAGTTCGAGGTACGGGCCCTGGCGCTGGCCCGGCTCGGGCCGCGGCTCGGCGATCTGGTCTGGGACATCGGTGCGGGCTCGGGGTCGGTGGCCGTGGAGTGCGCGCGGCTCGGGGCCGCCGTCGTCGCCGTCGAGAAGACGCCGGACGGCGCGGAGCGGGTGCGGGCCAACGCCACCGCGCACGGTGTCGATGTGCGGGTGGTGGAGGGGGCCGCGCCTCATGACCTGCCCGCTCCGGCCCACGAACTCTCCGATCCCGACGCCGTGTTCATCGGCGGGGGCGGGCGCGAGCTGCCCGCCATCGTCACCGCGTGCGCACGGCGGGCCCGGCGGACGGTGGTGGTCGCGATGGCCGCCCTCGACCGGGTACCGGCGGTACGCGAGGCGCTCACGGGGGCCGGACTCGACTGCGACGGTGTCCTGCTCCAGTCGTCCCGGCTGGCACCCCTGCCGGGTGGGGTGACCCGCCTCGCGGCGACCAATCCGGTGTTCCTGTTGTGGGGCACACGCCTCACAACACCCCCAGACAGAGATGGAGTTGCACTGTGATCGGCCTGATTTCCGCGACGGCGGCGGGCGCGGCGGCGCGTGATCGGCTCGCCGCCGCCTGGCCCGACCGTACGCGTGTGTACGAGGGGCCGGTCGCCGACGCCGTCCGGCGCGCGTTCGGTGAGTGCGAGCAGCTCGTGTGCTTCCTGGCCACGGGGGCGGTCGTACGGCTGGTCGCGCCGCTGCTGTCCGACAAGGCGTCCGACCCCGGTGTGGTGTGCGTCGACGAGGGCGGGCGGTTCGCCGTTTCGCTGGTCGGCGGGCATGGCGGCGGTGCCAATGAACTCGCCCTCGCGGTGGGGAAGTTGCTGGGTGCGGAGCCGGTGGTGACCACCGCGACGGACGCCGTGGGGGTGCCGGGGCTCGACACGCTCGGGATGCCCGTGGAGGGGGATGTCGCCGGGGTCTCGCGGGCGCTGCTCGACGGTGAACCCGTCGCGCTGGAGCTGGAGTCGAGCTGGCCGCTGCCCGCGCTGCCGTCGAATGTCGGGAGTGGGGTGCCTGGTGGTGGGCCGACGATCCGGGTGACGGACAGGGTCGTCGAGCCGTCCGGATCGTCCGAGGTCGTGCTGCGGCCGCCGTCCCTGGTCGTCGGCGTGGGCGCTTCGAAGGGGGCCCCGGTCGACGAGGTACTGGGTCTGGTTCAGGGCGCGTTGGCCGACGCGGGGCTGTCCGTGGCCTCCGTCGCCGCGCTGGCCACCGTCGACGCGAAGGCGGGCGAGCCGGGGATCGTCGGGGCCGCCGAGCAGCTCGGGGTGCCCGTACTGACGTACTCCGCCGAGGAGTTGGCCGGGATCGACGTGCCGAATCCCTCCGCCGCGCCGCTCGCCGCCGTCGGTACGCCGTCCGTGGCGGAGGCCGCCGCGCTGGTCGGCGGAGGCGAACTCCTCGTGCCCAAGCGGAAGTCGGAGCGGGCGGACGGGGCGCCGGCCATGGCCACCTGTGCCGTCGTACGGCGGCCCGGGCGCGGGCGGCTCGCGGTCGTCGGGCTCGGGCCGGGGGCGCGGGATCTGCTGACTCCGCGTGCCGAGGCGGAGTTGCGGCGGGCGTCCGTGCTCGTCGGGCTCGATCAGTACGTCGACCAGATCCGCGATCTGCTGCGGCCCGGTACCCGGATCCTGGAGTCGGGGCTCGGGGCCGAGGAGGAGCGGGCGCGGACGGCGGTGGCCGAGGCGCGGAAGGGGCAGGCGGTCGCGCTGATCGGCAGCGGGGACGCGGGCGTGTACGCGATGGCGTCGCCCGCGCTCGCCGAGGCGTCCGACGACATCGACGTGGTCGGGGTGCCGGGTGTCACGGCCGCCCTGGCCGCCGGAGCGATTCTCGGGGCCCCGCTCGGCCACGACCATGTCTCCATCAGCCTCTCCGACCTGCACACGCCCTGGGAGGTCATCGAGCGGCGGGTGCGGGCGGCGGCCGAGGCGGACATCGTCGTGACGTTCTACAACCCGCGCAGCCGGGGCCGTGACTGGCAGCTGCCCAAGGCGCTCGCCGTTCTCGGCGCGCACCGGGAGCCGACGACGCCCGTGGGTGTCGTACGGAACGCGTCCCGGCCCGACGAGTCCAGCCGCGTCACGACACTGGCCGGCCTGGACCCGGCGACGGTCGACATGATGACGGTCGTCACCGTCGGCAACACCGCGACCAGGAACATCGCGGGCCGTATGGTGACGCCTCGGGGGTATCGCTGGCAGGAGGCGGTGCGATGAACGCCCGTGCCGCGTGGCTGCCCGGCCCGCTTCTCAACACCCCTGCGTTTCACCCCACTTCACCGTCCGCTTCACCGTCCGAGGAGACATCGTGACCACCCCGCCGCCCGCCCTGCTCATCGCCGGCCACGGCACCCGGGACGAGGCCGGAGCCGAGGCCTTCCGTGACTTCGTACGGGAGTTGGGGCGCCGCAATCCCGAACTGCCCGTCGCGGGCGGCTTCATCGAGCTGTCGCCGCCGCCGCTGGGCGAGGCCGTGACCGAGCTGGTGGAGCGGGGGGTACGGAGATTCGCCGCCGTTCCGCTGATGCTGGTGTCCGCCGGGCACGCCAAGGGGGACATCCCGGCGGCGCTGTCCCGCGAGAAGGAACGGCACCCGGGGATCTCGTACACGTACGGGCGTCCGCTGGGCCCGCACCCCGCGCTGCTGGCGGTGCTGGAGCGACGCCTGGAGGAGGCACTGGGGGGCGTCGGGGCGCGTACGCCCGCCGACCGGGCCGATGTGACCGTGCTGCTGGTGGGGCGCGGCTCCACCGACCCGGACGCCAACGCCGAGGTGCTCAAGGCGGCGCGACTGCTGTGGGAGGGGCGCGGGTACGCCGGTGTGGAGACGGCGTTCGTGTCGCTCGCGGCGCCGGACGTGCCGTCGGGGCTCGACCGGTGCGTGAAGCTGGGTGCGCGGCGGATCGTTGTCCTGCCCTACTTCCTGTTCACCGGGATCCTGCCGGACCGGGTGCGGCAGCAGACCGAGGGCTGGGCCGCCGCGCACCCGGAGATCGAGGTGCGGTCCGCCGAAGTCATCGGTCCGGAGCCGGAGTTGCTCGATCTGGTGATGGAGCGGTACCGGGAGGCCGTGCGCGGGGATCTGCGGATGAACTGCGACTCGTGCGTGTACCGGATCGCGCTGCCCGGCTTCGAGGACAAGGTCGGAATGCCTCAGCAGCCGCACTTCCATCCGGACGACGACGGCCATCACGACGGTCACCAGCACGGGCATCACTCACACGGGCACTCCCACTCCCATGCACACTGACAGAGACGCTGATCCCGGCGTCGGCACGCACGATCTGCGGCACCACGGGGACGCCGAAGTACGTGACGACGGCGCCAAGTTGGTCGACCTCGCCGTGAACGTCCGGGCCGGCACTCCCCCGGCCTGGCTGCGCGAGCACATCGCCGGGTCGCTGGACGGGCTCGCCGCGTATCCCGACGGGCGGGCCGCGCGGGCGGCGGTGGCGGCACGGCACGGGGTGCCCGTGGAGCGGGTGCTGCTCACCGCCGGGGCCGCGGAGGCCTTCGTGCTGCTGGCGCGTGCGCTGGAGGTGCGTCGGCCGGTGGTCGTGCATCCGCAATTCACGGAGCCGGAGGCGGCGCTGCGGGATGCCGGGCACGCCGTGGAGCGGGTGCTGTTGCGGGAGGAGGACGGGTTCCGGCTGGACCCGGGGCTCGTGCCCGAGGACGCCGACCTGGTGGTGATCGGCAATCCGACGAATCCGACGTCGGTGCTGCATCCGGCGGGTGTTGTCGCTCGACTTGCCCGGCCTGGGCGGACGTTGGTGGTCGACGAGGCGTTCATGGACGCGGTGCCGGGTGAGCGGGAGGCGCTGGCGGGGCGGGTGGACGTACCCGGTCTTGTGGTGCTGCGGAGTCTGACGAAGACGTGGGGGCTGGCGGGGCTGCGGATCGGGTACGTGCTGGCGGCGCCGTCGACGGTGGTCGAGCTGGAGCGGGCGCAGCCGTTGTGGCCGGTGTCCGCGCCGGCGTTGGCGGCGGCGGAGGCGTGTGTGTCCGGGCCGGCGCTGGCGGAGGCGGAGGAGGCGGCTCGGCGGATCGCCGCCGACCGGGCTCATCTTGTTGCGGGGCTGGCCGAGTTCGGGGCGGACGGGGTGCGGGTGGTGGGGGCGGCGGAGGGGTCGTTCGTGCTGGTGCGAGTGCCTCGGGCGGATGTGGTGCGGGGGCATTTGCGGGGGTTGGGGTATGCGGTGCGGCGGGGGGACACGTTTCCTGGGTTGGGGGAGGAGTGGTTGCGGGTGGCGGTGCGGGATCGGGTGACGGTGAATGGGTTTTTGCAGGCGTTTGATCGGGCGGTGATGCTGGCGGGGCGGTGAGTTTCCTCGCCCCCGCCGCCCCTACCCGTTCCCATCCTTCTGGGGGCTGCGCCCCCAGACCCCCCTTTGTCCTCAAACGCCGGACGGGCTGGAGGGTGCCGGCCGGTGCTGAAGTGCGGTGGGGGTGGGTGGGCGGGGAAAGGGGGTGGGCTGAGCGCGGTGGTCCTCGAACGTCGGCCGGGGTTGGTCTTTCAGCCCGTCCGGCGTTTGAGGACGAGGCCGTTCAGGCCGATAGCGGGGGTCTGGGGGCGCAGCCCCCAGGGATGGGATGGGTAGGGGCGGCGGGGGCGAGGAAAGACGGCCCTCGCGTCAGTTCTTGCCTCGGCGGGACAGTGCAACCGCTCCCGCTCCCGCCGCGAGGAGCGCCACCGCGCCGCCCGCGAGGTACGGCGTCATCGAGCCGCCGCCCGTCTCCGCGAGGCCCGCCTCCGCCGGTGCCCCCTGGGGCTTCACGTCCGGTGCCGGTGTGGGCGTCGCCGCCCGCGTCGTCGGCGCCTCGCACGTCGCCTTCGCCAAGGTCACCGTCCCCTCGACCTCCGCCACATTCAGGTCCAACGGGTTGACGGACACCTTGAGTTCGAGCGCGGTCGCGGCCGCCGTACGTGTCGTCGTCTCCGTCTGGGACAGGGCCAGCGTGACCTCGCCGACAGCCGGCACCTTCACCTCCACCGGCCCGCTCGGCGTCAACGTCACCTTCTTGCCCAGAGCCGTCACCGAGCCCAGGAGGTTGGCCGTGGCGACCGGCTTCTCCCCCGCCACGCAGGTCGCCTTCGACGTGACCTGCTCGACCTCGATCAGGGAGAGGAGCGGGAGGCCCGGGACGTGGAGTTTCGCGTGTGCGAGGGTCGTCGAAGCCTCTGACCTCCCCTCCGTCACCTTCGCCTTCGCCTCCGCGACCTCCGCCCCCAGCACCGTGAACGGCTTCCCCCCGTCCACGCCGTCCAACTTCGCGGTCAGCGCCGTCTGTTCGGCGCTCCGGGGTGCCTGCACCTCGTTGAGGGCGACCTCCAGCGGGACGTTCACACTCTTGTTGAGGAGGGACACGTTCAGCCCGGTGCGGAGGACGACCGCGCTCGCGCTGCCCTGGTCCTCCGTCGCGTGGGCCAGGCTCGCGGGACCGGCGGCCAGGGCCGTGGCCGCCGCGACGACGGCCAGACGGCGTGCGGGCAGGCGGAAGTTGTTGGCGTTCAAGGTTCGGGGACCCCTCGGAAGAGACACGCTTGGGACCCGGTAAGAATTACGTACAGGCGGTCAACGGTCAGCAATCTGACGGGACTTCACTCCTACGTGAGGTTTCCGCGCAGATCTTCGAATCGCACGGCACGTACGTTCTCCACATTCACCCCGGTGGCCGGTGTCACTCCCCGGCGTCAGCTCACGATCCGCCCGTTCAGGACCACCCTCAGCGGCGCCCCCAGCACCCGTACATCCGCCCGCGGATCACTCTCGTACACCACCAGGTCCGCCGCCGCCCCCTCCGCCAGCCCGGGCCGGCCCAGCCACTCCCGCGCACCCCACGTCGTCGCCGAGAGGGCCGCCCGCGCCGGAATGCCCGCCGTCACCAGCTCCGCGACCTCCGCCGCGACCAGCCCGTGCGGCAGTGTGCCGCCGGCGTCCGTGCCGACGTACACCGGGATGCCCGCGTCGTACGCGGAACGCACCGTGTCGTGGCGGCGTTCGTGGAGGCGGCGCATATGGGCCGACCAGTCGGGGAACTTGGCCTCGCCGGACGCCGCCAGGTTCGGGAACGTCGCGATGTTCACCAGGGTCGGGACGATCGCCACGCCGCGTGCCGCGAACAGGGGGATCGTGTCCTCCGTGAGGCCCGTCGCGTGCTCGATACAGTCGATGCCCGCCTCCACCAGGTCCCGCAGCGAGTCCTCCGCGAAGCAGTGGGCCGTGACGCGCGCGCCCAGCCGGTGGGCCTCCGTGATCGCCGCCTCCACGGCCTCGCGCGGCCAGCAGGCGGCGAGGTCGCCGGTACCCCGGTCCAGCCAGTCGCCCACCAGCTTGACCCAGCCGTCGCCGCGCCTGGCCTCCTGGGCGACGTACGCCACCAGGTCATCGGGCTCGATCTCGTGGGCGTAGCCCCGGATGTAGCGGCGGGTGCGGGCGATGTGCCGGCCGGCTCGGATGATCTTCGGCAGGTCCTCGCGGTCGTCGACCCACCGCGTGTCGGAGGGGGAACCCGCGTCGCGGATCAGCAGGGTGCCGGCCTCCCGGTCCGTCAGCGCCTGTTTCTCGGCGACATCGACGTCGACCGCGCCGTGCGGGCCCAGGCCCACATGGCAGTGCGCGTCGACCAGCCCGGGCAGCGCCCAGCCCGTCACCGTACGGATGTCACGGGCGCCGGGCGGACGGTCGTACGAGATCCGCCCGCCGACCACCCACAGTTCGTCCCGGATCTCCTCCGGGCCGACCAGCACCCGCCCCTTCACATGCAGCACCGTCTGCGTCTGCTCGCTCATGGACGGCACCCTAGTTCGGCCCCTCGGCTCGACCCTCCCCCGACTCCTCCTCCACCTCCGCCATCGCCGGGTCCAGCAGGCGGGAGAGGAAGTGGCGGGTGCGTTCGTGGCTCGGGGCGGTGATGACCCGGGCCGGGGTGCCCTCCTCGACGATCACTCCGCCGTCCATGAAGACGACCCGGTCGGCGACCTCGCGGGCGAACGTCATCTCGTGCGTGACGACCATCATCGTCATGCCCTCGTTCGCCAGTCTGCGCATCACCGCCAGGACGTCGCCGACCAGCTCGGGGTCGAGCGCCGACGTCGGCTCGTCGAACAGCATGACCTCCGGGCCCATCGCCAACGCCCTCGCGATGGCGACGCGTTGCTGCTGGCCGCCGGAGAGGGACGCCGGGTACGCGGTCGCCTTCTCGGACAGGCCCACGCGTTCCAGGTTCTCGGCGGCCACCTTCGCCGCCTCCGCCTTGTCCCGCTTCAGCACCCTGCGCTGGGGCAGCGTGAGGTTCTCCGTCACCGTCAGGTGCGGGAAGAGGTTGAACTGCTGGAAGACCATGCCGATCCGGCGGCGGACCGCGTCGATGTCGACGTCCGGGTGCGTGATCTCCGTACCGCCGACGAAGACCTGGCCCTTCGTCGGCTCCTCCAGCAGGTTCACACAGCGCAGGAGGGTCGACTTGCCGGAGCCGGACGGGCCGATGACGCACACGACCTCGCCCTGCCCGATCTCCAGGTCGATGCCGCGCAGCACCTCGTTGTCGCCGAACGACTTGTACAGGTCTCGGACCTGGATCTCCGGAACGATCGTGTCCTTCGTACCGTCGCTCATCTCGTCGCCTCCCCCGCCTTCGTCTCCAGCCGTCGTACGACGAAGCCCAGCGGCACCGTCACCAGCAGATAGCACAGGCCCGCCACCAGGATCGGCGTCGAGTTGGCGGTCTGGCTCGCCAAGTCGCGGCCGTACTTGGCCAGTTCGCGTTCGTCCAGGGTGACGCCGAGGAACAGCACCAGCGAGGAGTCCTTGAACAGGAGCACCAACTCGTTGGTGAGCGGCGGGATCACGATCCGGAACGCCTGCGGGATGATGATCGAGACCATGGCCCGCGCGTGCGAGAAGCCCAGTGAACGGGCCGCCTCCATCTGGCCCTTGGGCACCGCCTGGATGCCCGCGCGGATCGTCTCCGCCATGTACGCCGCCGACACCAGACCGAGGGCGAGGGCCACCTTGCCGTAAGTGCCGCCGGGGATCTCCGTGCCCGGGAAGGCGAGCGGTACCGCCACGCCCACGAAGATGAAGATCAGCAGGGCCGGCAGGCCACGGAAGATCTCGATGTAGATTCCCGCGACCCAGCGGTAGGGGCCCACCGGCGACAACCGCATCAGGGCGATGACCATCCCCAGCACCAGGCCGAAGACAAAGCCCGACAGGGTGTAGAGGACGGTGTTCTTGAGCGCCAGCGTGATGATGTCCGGGAACATCTGCTCGGCCAGGTCCGCCTGCGCGAACTGGTTCTGCAGCCGGTCCCAGTCGGCCGAGACCGCGAAGGCGACCACCGCCGCGACGAACAGCGCGTACTGGACGCCACGGGACAGCGCCCGCTTCTGGGTTCGGCTCAACCCCTGCTTGCGGGGCTGGAGTTGCTCGTCGGCGGTCCCGGTCATGACGCCGACGGGGAGGCCGCGGACTCGTCGTACGGGCCGATCCACTGCTCGTACAGCTTCTTGTACGTGCCGTCGGCCTTCGCGTCGGTGATCGCCTTGTCGATGGCGGCGAGCAGCTTGGTGTTGCCCTTCTTCACCGTGAAGCCGTACTGCTCACCGGTGTTGAGGTTGTCCACGACCGTGAAGGCGTCGGCGTTGGCCTTGTCCTTGAGCCAGCCCTGGACGACCGGGTAGTCGATGATCACGGCCTCGACCTGTCCGGTGCGCAGGCCGTTGAGGACGGCGTCGGAGGACTCGAAGGAGACCGGGTCGAGGCCCTTCTCCTTGGCGTAGTCCTCACCGGTCGTCTGCGCCTGGGCGCCGACCTTCTTGCCCTTGAGGCCGTCGAAGGAGGTGATGCCGCTCTTCTTGTCGACGAGGACGGCCTGGGTGGCGTCGAAATAGGGGTCGGAGAAGTCGACGTTCTTCTTGCGTTCCTCGGTGATGGTCATTCCGGCCGCACCGAGATCGCACTGGTCGGAGTTGAGGAAGGCGCCCGTCTTGAAGTTCTCGAAGGGGGTGTCGAGGATCTCCTGCTTCACGCCGAGGTTCTTGGCGACGAGGTCGACGAGCGACACGTCGAAGCCCTGCACCTTTCCGTCGATCTCCGACTGGAAGGGCGGGTAGGGCAGGTGGGTGCAGACGGTCAACTGCCCGGCCTTGACGACCTCGACCCCGCCTGCGGCGGTCTTGGCGGCACTGCCGCCGTCGTCGTCCGAGGAGCAGCCGGCCACGAGCAGGAGCCCGGCCGTCGCGGTGGTGGCGGCCAGGATGCGGGACCGTCGTCCGAGCACCGTGTTCACGGGGACCTCCTGTGGGGGGACTGTGGGTTCTGATTATAAGGAGACGTTTGACTCTCTCAAACCATTTCCATGGTCGTGGTGCCGTGCCACCTGTGGTTTCGAGGCCGGTCGGCCTCTCATCCCGCCAGGACGAGGGTCAGGGAGCTCTCCGGCCGGACAGGCCCTAGTCTCGACTCGGCTTACCTACCCCGCTATGCGAAGAGAGCACCACCGTGACCACGCATCCCTTCCTGGACCTGGCGCCCCTGACGGCCGCCCGCTTCGCGTCGATCGAGGACCGCGTGGCGCGGCTGCTCGGTACCGAGCAGGACGTCGTGATCATGCAGGGCGAGGCGCTGCTGCCGCTGGAAGGTGCCATCAGGGGTACCGCGGGTCCGGGCACGACGGCCCTCAACATCATCACGGGCCCCTACGGGCAGACCTTCGGCGACTGGCTGCGGGACTGCGGCGCGACGGTCGTGGATCTCGCGGTGCCGTTCCACGCGGCGGTCACGGCCGCGCAGGTCCGGGAGGCGTTCGCCGAGCACCCGGAGATCGACTTCGTCTCGCTGGTGCACGCGGAGGCGGCGACCGGCAACACCAACCCGGTCGCGGAGATCGGCGAGGCGGTACGGGAACAGGGCGCCCTCTTCTATCTCGACGCCGTCGCGTCGGTCGGCGCCGAGCCGGTGCTGCCGGACGCGTGGGGTGTCGACCTGTGTGTGATCGGGGCGCAGAAGGCGATGGGCGGGCCGGCCGGGGTGTCGGCGGTGTCCGTGAGCGAGCGGGCGTGGGCGCGGATGGCGGCGAATCCGGGGGCGCCGCGACGGTCGTACCTCTCGCTCCTCGACTGGAAGGAGCGGTGGATCGACGGCGGCCGACGGACACTCCTGCATGCTCCCGCCCAGCTGGAGATGCTCGCGCTGGAGGCGTGCGTCGAGCGGATCGAGGCGGCGGGCCTCGACGCGGTGATCGCCCGGCACACCGCCGCGGCGGCGGCCACCCGGGCGGGCGCGCTCGCGCTGGGAGGCGGTCTTGAGCCGTATGTGTACGAGGCGGCGGACGCGGCGCCGGTCGCCACGACCCTGCGGGTTCCCTCCGGGTTCGTCGCGTCGGAACTGGTGGTGAGCGCGCTGGCCGCCGATCCGACGCTGCCGCTGGCGGCGGGCGGGGGTGCGCTGGCCAAGGAGATGATCCGGGTCAACCACTACGGGGCCGACGCGACGCCCGAGGTGGTGCGACGGAGTCTGGCCGCACTGGGTGCGGCGCTTACCGATGCCGAAAATCGGTAATTGAATTCAGATTAGCTTCCCGTTTTCTTCTGCCCGGTTTTTCTCGACCTAAACACAAGGTTTTGCGAACGAATTAAGCAAATTTAACGAGTGTGATTCAACCAACAACAGAAAACCGCTTACGGCCATGCATTTTTGATTCTCGCTCGGTAAGTTTCATTTGCATGAGTGCCGCACTGACAGACCTGCAAATAGACCGCCCGGTGGTGGCCGACGGGGCCGCGCTGTGGCGGATCGCCAGGGACTCGAAAGTTCTCGACCTCAACTCGTCGTACAGCTATCTGCTGTGGTGCCGGGACTTCGCCGCCACCTCGGCCGTCGCGCGCGGCGCGGACGGGGTGCCGGTCGGCTTCGTCACCGGGTATGTCCGGCCGGACCTCCCGCACACCCTGCTCGTCTGGCAGGTGGCCGTCGACGCCGGCCACCAGGGGCGCGGGCTCGCCGGCACCCTGCTCGACGGACTGACCCGGCGGGTCGCCGGCGAGCAGGGGATCACCGCCGTCGAGACCACCATCACGCCGGGCAACACCGCCTCGGAGCGGCTGTTCACCTCGTTCGCGGAGCGCCACAGCGCCTACGTCGAACGCGAGGTGCTGTTCGACACGGGCCAGTTCCCGAAGGACGGGTCCCACGACCCCGAGGTCCTGTACCGCATCGGCCCCCTCTCCGGCTGACCCGCCGCCTCGCCGACTCTCCCCCCACCGCAAGGAGTTCACCGCCGTGACCATCACCCAGCCCGACCTGAGCGTGTTCGAGACCGTCGAGTCGGAGGTCCGCAGCTACTGCCGCAGCTGGCCCGCCGTGTTCGACCGTGCGCAGGGCAGCCGTATGTACGACGAGGACGGCCACGCCTACCTCGACTTCTTCGCGGGCGCCGGATCACTCAACTACGGCCACAACAACCCCGTACTCAAACGGGCGTTGATCGACTATCTGGAACGGGACGGCGTCACCCACGGGCTCGACATGTCGACCGCCGCCAAGCGCGCCTTTCTGGAGTCCTTCCAGGAGCTGGTGCTGCGGCCCCGTGAACTGCCGTACAAGGTCATGTTCCCGGGCCCGACGGGCACCAACGCCGTTGAAGCGGCACTGAAGTTGGCGCGGAAGGTGAAGGGGCGGGAGGCCATCGTCTCCTTCACCAACGCCTTCCACGGCATGTCCCTCGGGTCGCTCGCGGTGACCGGCAACGCCTTCAAGCGGGCCGGCGCGGGCATTCCCCTGGTGCACGGGACGCCGATGCCGTTCGACAACTACTTCGAGGGGACCGTCCCCGACTTCCTGTGGTTCGAGCGGCTGTTGGAGGACCAGGGCTCCGGTCTCAACAAGCCGGCCGCCGTGATCGTGGAGACCGTGCAGGGCGAGGGCGGCATCAACGTGGCGCGCCCGGAGTGGCTGCGGGCGCTGGCCGAGCTGTGCGCACGGCAGGACATGCTGCTGATCGTCGACGACATCCAGATGGGCTGCGGGCGGACCGGCGCCTTCTTCTCCTTCGAGGAGGCGGGCATCGTGCCCGACATCGTCACCGTCTCGAAGTCCATCAGCGGCTACGGACTCCCCATGTCCCTCTGCCTGTTCAGGCCCGAGCTGGACATCTGGGAGCCGGGCGAGCACAACGGCACGTTCCGCGGCAACAACCCGGCGTTCGTGACGGCCGCCGCCGCGCTGGAGACGTACTGGGCCGACGGCTCCGCCATGGAGAAGCAGACCCGCGCCCGTGGTGAGCAGGTCGAGGAGGCGTTGATCTCGATCACCGAGGAGAACCTCGCCGACATCAGGGAGTACCGGGGCCGCGGGCTGGTGTGGGGCATGGAGTTCCACGAGAAGGCGCGCGCCGAGCGGGTCGCGCGGCGGGCCTTCGAACTCGGGCTGCTCATCGAGACGTCCGGCCCGGAGAGCGAGGTCATGAAGCTGCTGCCGGCCCTCACGATCACGCCCGAGGAGCTGGACGAGGGGCTGCGGATCGTGGCCCGCGCCGTACGAGAAACCATTTGAGAGAGGGGTTGTTCAGCACCGTGATCGTCCGTTCGTTCAAGGACATCGAGGGCACCGACCGGCATGTGAGGTCGGCGTCCGGCACCTGGGAGAGCAAGCGGATCGTCCTCGCCCGGGAGCGGGTCGGTTTCTCGCTCCACGAGACGGTTCTGTACGCGGGTACGGAGACGTCGATGTGGTACGCGAACCATGTCGAGGCCGTCGTGTGCACCGAGGGCGAGGCCGAACTGACCGACGACGAGACCGGGATGACGTACACGATCACCCCGGGGACCATGTACCTCCTCGACGGGCACGAGCGGCACACGATGCGGATCAAGGAGGACTTCCGCTGCATCTGTGTCTTCAACCCACCCGTGACCGGCCGCGAGGACCACGACGAGAACGGCGTTTACCCCCTGCTCACCGAGGAGGCGTGATCCAGTGATGACCACTCTCACCGATCTGTACCCCACCCGTGGCGCCGCCGAGGTGTCCGTCCCTCGGCAGGACCCGGTGATCTGGGGTGCGCCGGACCAACCCGGACCGTTCGCCAAGGCAGAACTCATGGCGTACGAGCGTGATGGTTTCCGGGCGCTCGACCGGCTCCTCGACGATGACGAAGTCGCCCTCTACCGCGCCGAGTTGGAGCGGCTGATCGCCGATCCGGCGGTCCGGGCCGACGAGCGGTCGATCATCGAGCCGAAGTCGAAGGAGATCCGGTCGGTCTTCGAGGTCCACCGGATCAGCGAGGTGTTCGCACAGCTCGTGCGGGACGAGCGGGTCGTCGGGCGGGCCCGGCAGCTGCTCGGCTCCGACGTGTACGTCCACCAGTCGCGGATCAACGTCAAGCCGGGGTTCGGGGCGGGTGGCTTCTACTGGCACTCCGACTTCGAGACCTGGCACGCGGAGGACGGTCTGCCGAACATGCGGACGGTGTCCGTGTCGATCGCGCTGACCGAGAACTTCGACACCAACGGCGGCCTCATGATCATGCCGGGCTCGCACCGCACGTTCCTCGGCTGTGCGGGGGCGACACCCGAGGACAACTACAAGAAGTCGCTCCAGATGCAGGACGCGGGCACTCCGTCCGACGAGGCGCTGACCTCGCTGGCCGACGAGCACGGCATCAAGTTGTTCACGGGCGGGGCGGGTTCGGCGACCTGGTTCGACTGCAACTGCATGCACGGCTCCGGGGACAACATCACGCCGTTCCCGCGCAGCAACGTGTTCATCGTCTTCAACAGTGTCGAGAACGAGGCGGTGGAGCCGTTCGCGGCGCCGGTGCGCAGGCCCGAGTTCATCGGGGCGAGGGACTTCACTCCGGTGAGGTGACTCGCCTGAAACGGCTCATTCAGCTTCAGAGCCACGACAGGGAGGCCGCGCGCTCCAGTACGTTGCGTGCGGCCTCTCTGTCGCCGGTCTCGCCGCGCGGCACCTCGTCGGGTGCGTAGCGGCCGCCGACCAGCAGGCAGAAGTCGACCGGGTCCAGGACGAGTTCGGCCCGTACGGGCTCGTCCTCGGAGCCCAGCACCCACTCCTCCGCTCCGCCGGCGACGGCGAAGAGGACCGGGGGCGCGTCGGGCCCCAGGGCCGTGCCGAGGATACGGACGGCCAGGTGGACGAGCCGCCACAGGTGCGGCTCCGGCGGTGGCGGTACGGCGAGGCCGAGGGCGCGGCCGATGTCGTCGGTGTGGATCCACACCTCGAAGGCGCGGACCGTGAAGTGGTCGGCGACGGGCAGCCGGGCGCCCATCAACGTCGTTGCGATGGAGGCGAGTTCGGGGTCGCGGGCCTCGGGCGTGGCGAGCAGCGCGGCGGCCTGCGCGGCCCAGGCGGCGACGGTCTCCCGGGGTCCGCGGCGCTGTTCGTGGGCGATCACCTCGGCGGTGCGCACGGCCCAGGCGTCCGCCCAGTCGGCGTCCTCCGCGGCCGACGCGGCCGCCCCGGGGACGCGCGGGTCGAGGCCGAGCCGCAGCGCCAACGGCTCGTCGGCGGCGAGGAGATGGGCGACGGTGTCGTGCACGTCCCAGTCGTGGACGACGGGCGTGCCCCAGGCGCTGTTCCTGTGGCCGTCCTCTCCGTCCCCTCCGTCCAGTTCGCGCAGAAGTGCCTGGAGCCCGGAGACGGCGGCGGCGTAGGGGGCTGCGTACGGGGCGATGCCGGGCGCGGCGGCCGGGCGGCGGGAGCGGAGGGCGAGGGCGAGCACGCCGCCCGTCTCGGGCGCCCGGGCGGGGGCGTTCCCGTTCAGGGACACGGCGGAACCCTCCGACGGGACACCTTCGGACGAGACCCCTGAGGACGGCCCGTCCAGCAACCGCACGGTCTCTCTCAGCCGTTCCGCCTCCGCCGCGCAGCCGGCGCACTCGGCGAGATGCGGCCGGACCGCCTGCTCGTCGCCCGGTTGCAGGGCGCCGAAGGCCCAGGCGGCCAGCAACTCCCGTACACCCTCATGATCCGTGGTCACCCCGCACCTCCTCCTTCGCCCGCCATTGCCATCATGCGCCTCTTTCCAGTGCCGGATCGGGCGGCTCGGCCAAAGTCTCCGCCAAGGTACGAAGGGCCGTGCGCAGGCGGGTCTTGGCCGTGCCCTCGGGGATGCCGAGCTCGACGGCGGCCTGCCGGTAGGTGCGGCCGGCGAAGTAGGCGAGGTGCACGACCTCCCTCTGGGGCTGCGGGAGTTCGGCGAGGGCGGTGTGCAGCTGCAGGGCGCGCTCGCGGTGGACGACGGTCTCGTCGGGGCCGGGCGAGGCGTCCGGGATGGCGTGCAGCGCGGAGTCGTCGGCGCCGGCGTCCTTGCGGTGCCGGGCCTCGCTGCGCACCCAGTCGACGGCGCGCCGGTGGGCGAGCATCGACAGCCAGGTGCGCAGTGAGCCGCGGCCCGCGTCGAAGGCGTACGGCCTGGTCCAGAGCTGGGCGAAGACCTCCTGGGCGACGTCCTCGGCGGCGGCCGTGCTGTGCGTGACGCGTGCGGCGACGGCGCGCACCAGTCCGCCGTACGCCGTGTACGCCTCGGCCAGCGCGGACTCGTCCCCGTACACCAGCCGCCGATGCAGTTCCGCGTCGGCGGGCGGTCTCACGGACCTGACGGTCCTGTCTGGCGTCGACTCCACCGGCACCACCACCCCTTGGTGACTTTCCTAGCGCCCCTGGGGATCTCGCGCCACCGGTTCAGCCGGACAGGACGTCCAGAAGTCGGTCGACGTCCGAGGTCGTGTTGTAGAGATGGAAGGCGGCGCGCAGATTTCCGGCCCGGTCGGAGACCTCGACCCCGGCGCGGCTCAACTCGGGCTGGAGGTGGCCGAGTTGCGGAACGGACACGATGGCCGAGCCGGGTGCGGGTACGGGCTGGTGGCCGAGCCGGTCGAGTCCGGCGCGGAACCGGTCGGCGAGGGCGAGGTCATGGGCGCGTACGGCATCCACGCCCAACTCCTCGATGAGGGCGAGGGAGTGGCGGGCGCCGGCGTAGGAGAACAGGCTCGGGCTCTCGTCGAACCGGCGGGCGGAGTGGGCGAGTTCGCGCACCGGGCCGTAACAGCTGTCCCAGGGCTCCTCGCCCGCTACCCAGCCGGCGAACACCGGTGTCAGTCCGCCCAGGTCCTCCGGTACGACGAGGAAGGCCACGCCTCGTGGGCAGACGAGCCACTTGAAGGCGACGGAGGAGACGTAGTCGTAGGCGTCCGCGTCGACGGTCAGCCAGCCGGTGGCCTGGGAGGCGTCGACGTAGGTACGGGCCCCGTGTTCGCGCGCGGCCTCGCGGAGTGCGGGCAGGTCGACGATGCGGCCGTCGGCGGACTGGGCGGCGCTGACGGCGACGAGCGCGGTGCCGGGCCGGACGGATTCGGGGATCCGCTCCAGGGGCACGGTCCGTACCTTCAGGTCCCCTCGTACGTGGAACGGGTTGAGGACGGAGGTGAAGTCGTCCTCGGCGGTGAGGACTTCGGCGCCCGCGGGCAGCGAGGCGGCGATCAGCCCGCTGTAGACGGCGACCGAGGCGCCGGCCGCGACCCTGCGGTCGGAGACCCCGACGATCCGCGCGAAGGCGGAGCGCGAGGCCTCCACGTCGGCGAACATGTCCTGCGACTGGCCGTCGGCCACGGACTGTACGGCGGAGTGCATGGCGGCCACGGCGCGGGCGGGGAGGAGGCCGGTGCTCGCGGTGTTCAGATAGGTGTTCTTCGGGGCGAACTCGGCGCGGACGAGGTTGCGGAGGTTCTCGGAGGTCTCCATGCCACTACTGTGCGGCCGGAAGATCCCCTCGTCCATCGCCGAATTCTGCACGGCACTACGAAGGGCTGCTTATACATAAGCCCTGACCTGCGGTTTCTCGGTAGGCCCTACTTCTGGGGTACGGCACACCCGTCGGGTCCGCAGACCTCGGCGGCGCCATCGCCCTCTTCCGCCTGGACGATCTTGAGGGGTGCGGGTCGCTCGCCCCAGGCCTGGGTGAGGGCCTGGGCGAAGACCTCTGCGGGCTGGGCGCCGGAGACGCCGTACTTCCGGTCGAGGACGAAGAACGGCACGCCGTTGGCGCCCAGTTCGGCGGCCTCGCGCTCGTCGGCGCGCACGGCGTCGGCGTACGCGTCCGGGTCGGCGAGGACGCCCCGGGCGTCGTCGGCGTCGAGCCCGGCGGCGACGGCCAGCTCGACGAGCCGCTCGTCGTCACCGAAGACGGACTGCTCCTCGGCGAAGTTCGCCTGGTAGAAGAGCTGGATCAGCTCGTCCTGGCGGCCCTTGTCCTTGGCGAGGTGGAGCAGCCGGTGCATGTCGAAGGTGTTGCCGTGATCACGGTCCCGGGTCCGGTAGGCGAGCCCTTCGGCGGCGGCCTGCGCCCCCAGGTTCTCCTCACCGGCCTGCGCCTGCGCCTCGCTCATGCCGTACTTCTTGGTGAGCATCTTGAGCACGGGCTGGATGTCACCCTTGGCACGCCCCGGGTCCAGCTCGAACGACCGGTGCACCACCTCGACCCCGTCCCGATGCGGAAAGGCGCCGAGCGCCTTCTCGAAGCGGGCCTTGCCGACGTAGCACCAGGGGCAGGCGATATCGCTCCAGATCTCGACGCGCATGTCTTCGGCTCTCCAGGTCGTACGGGTACGGAAACAGGTGCGGAGACGCCCTCCGCATGAGTACGTGAACGTTCAAGCGGCCGTTTTGATTCCGTACCGCAGAAAGAGGTGGTGATCGCCCTCGGCGGGCGGGTTCTCCGGGTCCGGGACCCACCCGAGACGGCGGTAGAAGGCCTGGGCCCGCTGGTTGTCGACGTGCACGTCGAGGGTCGCGGCCAACTTGCCGTCGGCCCGCCACCGCTCGACACAGGCGGCGTGCAGGTCGGTGCCGATGCGAGCTCGCCAGCGGTCGGGATCGACGTGGAACTGGAAGAGCTTGACCGTGTCCGCGGGGGCGCCTTCGGCCGTACGGAAGGAAGCCACGCCGATGATGCGGTCCCCCTCGACGACGCACAGGACCTGGGCGTCGGGGCGCCCGATGACACCCTGCCAGAGCGCGACGTAGTCGATGTCGCCGCCCGGCACCCCGTCCGGGTAGTACGTGGACCGTGCGCGAACGTGCAGCTCCGCGACAGCGGCGGCCTCGGCGGGCAGCGCGGCCCTGATCACCCGGCTTCCGGTCGCATGGTCATTGATCATGCACCGGAAGACGTGGCGGGCGGCCGGAACGGTTCCGGCTCAGCTCCCGTCCCGCAGATCCTTGGGCCACTCCGGGCGGAATTCGATGTGGTCGTACGTCACCACGCACCCCTCCCCCATCGGGGACTGGGTCATGAAGCCGACCAGGGCCGCGTCCGTCTCCTTCTCGTCGCCGAGGGTGAACAGGCGGATGAAGGTCCACTTCTCGCCGTCTCGGGAGGCGTGGAAGGCGAAGGCTCGGCCGGTGCGGCTGATTCGGAGCCAGACGGAACTGCCGTCCACCGTGAAGGAGTTGGCGTCGTCGGAGTGTCCCCGGGTGACCACCGTGCAGACGGTGGCCACATCCGGGGAGTACTCCAGACAGAGCTTGGCCCAGGCCCGTTCGCCCACGTGGACGTACAGCACGCCCGCGTCGAAGGAGGCCGCGAACCCGACCGTGACCCGGGCGATCAGCTGAAAGTCCCCGTGCGGCGCGCCCAGGAGGCGCGGTGCGTCGGCCGCGGGGTCCAGCGCCTCCCCGGTGGGCGGCACGAACCGGTCCTGCCGGGGCCCGGCCCACCCGGTGAGCACCTCGTCCTCGTACGACCAGTGCCCATCGGGCCCATAAGTACGGAGGGGAAAGGGCAGCGGGGAAAGCTCCAAGTCCATTGCCTGATTATCGCAGCCCCAGAAGGGCGCGCCCCGACAGGGGCGGCCCTGATAGGGGCGCGGGGAACTGCGCGACAAGCCACAACGGACCCGCAGCCGCGAAATGCCACCGCACCCCAACGACGCTAGCGCTCCAGGCGACCATTGAACCGCCGGGGCAACCCCAGCGAATTCTCGTCCCGCAGCTCCACCGGCAGCAGCGCGACAGGCGTGTTCTGATAAGCCACCGGCCGCAACCACCGCTCGATGGCCGTCCCGCCGACCGACGTCGACGTCGACGTCGTGGCCGGGTACGGCCCCCCGTGCTGCTGGGCCGCGGCCACGGCAACCCCGGTCGGCCACGCGTTCACCAGCACACGCCCCGCGAGCGGCGTCAGCTCGGCCAGGATCTCCGCCCCACGCCCCTCCCCCGCGGCTTCCTCCGCCGAGAGGTGAACCGTCGCCGTCAGGTTCCCCGGCAGCCGCGAGAGCACCGCGTTCGCTTCCGCGTCGTCCGTGTAGCGGGCCACGACAGTGACCGGGCCGAAGCACTCCTCCAGGAGCAGGTCGTACGCCCCCTCCACCGCCAGCTTCTCCGCCGCCACCGTGAGGAACCCCGCGCTGACCGTGTGCTCCCCGCCCGAGCCCGGCGTCACCGGGGTCTCGACCTCGGGCAGCTCGGCGCGCTCGGCGACCCCGGCGACGAAGTTGTCGCGCATCCGGTGGTCCAGGAGGACACCGGCGTCCGTGTTGCTCACGGCGTCCGTGAGGGACTTCAGCAGGCGGTCGCCCGCCGCGCCCTCCGGCGCCAGCACCAGACCCGGCTTCACACAGAACTGGCCGACGCCCAGCGTCATGGAGCCCGCGAGCCCCGTACCGATCGCCTCGGCCCGCTCGGCGGCCGCCGCCTCCGTGATCACCACCGGGTTCAGGGAACCCAGCTCGCCATGGAACGGGATCGGCGTCGGCCGGGCCGCCGCCGCGTCGAAGAGGGCACGGCCACCGCGTACGGAACCGGTGAAGCCGGCCGCCGCCACCAGCGGGTGCTTGACCAGCTCGACGCCCGCCTCGAAGCCGTGGACCAGGCCGAGGACGCCGTCGGGGATGTCGTGCTGGGCCGCGGCCCGGCGCAGGACGGACGCGACCAGCTCGGACAGGCCCGGGTGGTCCGGGTGTGCCTTGACGACGACCGGGCAGCCGGCCGCGAGCGCGCTCGCGGTGTCGCCGCCGGGGACGGAGAAGGCGAAGGGGAAGTTGGAGGCCGAGTAGACGGCCACGACACCCAGCGGGATCTTGTAGCGGCGCAGGTCGGGGATGGGCGGGGTCGCGGTGTCGTCGGGGTGGTTGATGACGACGCCGAGGTAGTCGCCCTCGTCGACGATGTCCGCGAAGGCCCGCAGCTGGTAGCAGGTGCGGGCGAGTTCGCCGGTCAGCCGGACCGGGCCGAGCGCGGTCTCCGCGTCGGCGGCCTCGACGAGGTGGTCCTTGGCCGCTTCGAGCTGCTCGGCGGCGCTGCGCAGGAAGGCCGCGCGGACCGTGCGGTCGGCGAGGGCCGGGCGGGCGGCGTGCGCCGCGCGGACGGCGGCGTCCACCTCCTGGGCTGTGGCCTCGACCGCGACCTGCTCCCGCTGCTTCCCGGTACGGGGGTCGACACTCCAGACTGGTGCTGCTGCCACCGGGGGTCCCTCCAGATTGTGTTGCCATTGGTGATGCCGTTTTGTGATGCCGTTTGTGATGTGCATTCCCGCGTCATTCACCAGGCGCGTTCGATATGCTGAACAGCGTCTCTGATGATGAATATGCTGTTGGAGACTATTTCCCGTCGAACGAAGGGGTCAAGGGCGATGTCGGCAGCCGAGACAGGCGGCGGGGCGCAGGTCAAGTCCGCGGTACGGACCGTTGAACTGCTGGAATACTTCGCCGGACGTCCCGGCATGCACTCCCTGGCGGCGGTCCAGGAGGCCGTCGGTTACCCCAAGTCCAGTCTTTACATGCTGCTGCGCACTCTTGTCGACCTCGGCTGGGTGGAGACGGACGCCACGGGCACGCGGTACGGCATCGGCGTACGGGCACTGCTGGTCGGTACGTCGTACATCGACGGCGACGAGGTCGTCGCGGTGGCCCGCCCGACCCTGGACCGGCTCTCCGACGACACGACGGAGACCATCCACCTGGCCCGGCTCGACGGCACGAACGTCGTCTATCTCGCCACCCGCCAGTCGCAGCACTATCTGCGCCCCTTCACCCGCGTCGGCCGCCGGCTGCCCGCCCACTCGACCTCCCTCGGCAAGGCGCTGCTGGCCACCCACACCGACGAGCAGGTCCGCAAGCTGCTCCCGGAGACGCTGCCCGCGCTGACCGAACACACGATCACCGACCGGGAGAAGCTCATCGAGGAGCTTCGCCTGGTGCGCGAGCAGGGCTTCGCGGTGGACCGCGAGGAGAACACGCTGGGACTGCGCTGCTTCGGCGTGGCGATCCCGTACCGCACTCCCGCGCGGGACGCGATCAGCTGCTCGGTGCCGGTCGCCCGGCTCACCCCGGCCCATGAACAGATGGTCAAGGACGCCCTGTTCGACGCCCGCGACCGGCTGACCCTGGCCACCCGGAGGCTCTGAGCGATGCGCTACTCGGCTTCCACGGACGTGGAACTCCGCGAGGTCCACGACAGCGACCTGCCCGTCTTCTTCCGCCAGACCAACGACCCCGAGTCGCTGTGGATGGCCGCGTTCACGGCGAAGGACCCGACCGACCGGGACGCCTTCGACGCCCACTGGGAGCGGATCCGCGCCGCACCGGGCGTACTGAACCGCACGGTCCTCGTCGACGGCGACGTGGTGGGCAGTGCGGCGGTGTACGGCGAACCGGGCGAGCGCGAGGTGACGTACTGGATCGACCGCGCCTACTGGGGGCGCGGTATCGCGACGGCCGCGCTGCGGGCGCTCGTCGCCGAGGTCACGGAACGTCCGCTGCACGCGCGTGCCGCCGCCGACAACGCGGGCTCGCTGCGGGTCCTGGAGAAGTGCGGCTTCCGCGTCTCGGGGCACGACCGGGGGTACGCGAACGCCCGCCGGGCGGAGATCGACGAGGTCGTGCTGACGCTGGAGGCCTGAACCCCTAAGGGGCTCCATGAACGGCCCATGAGAAATCGGGCGGCGGGGAACGCACCTTCCAGTGCCGTTCGTCCTTCAGAGAGATGAACAAGACGATCAGGCGCGCCTCCGTCTTCTCGCTGCTGCTCGTGCTCTCTCTGCTGGTCAGGGCGACATGGGTGCAGTTCTACGACGGCCAGGCGCTCGCGGACGACAGCAAGAACCGGCGGAACGCGATCGCGTTGTACGCGAACCCGCTCGGGAACATCATCGTGGCCGGCGAGTCGGTCACCGGCTCGAAGGAGACGACCAGCGGGGATCTCAAGTACCAGCGGACGTATACGGACGGCAAGCTCTACGCGGCCGTGACCGGGTACAGCTCGCCCCTGTTCGCGCCGACGCAGTTGGAGGGTATATACAAGGACGTCCTCGACGGCTCGGACAGCAGACTGACGACCGTCATGGACACCGTCACCAACGAGCACACCACTCCGGGGAACGTGATCACGACGATCGACCCGGACGTGCAGAAGGCGGCCTACGCGGCGCTCGGCGACAAGAAGGGCGCGGCCGTCGCCATCGACCCGAAGACCGGCCGGATCCTCGCCATGGTCTCCACGCCGTCCTACGACCCGTCGACGATCACCGGGGCGAGCGACGGCGACACGTGGACCGCACTCAACAAGGACCCCGACAAACCGCTGGTCAACCGGGCGATACGGCAGCCGCTGCCGCCGGGTTCGACGTTCAAGCTGGTGGTCGCGGCGGCGGCTCTGGAGGACGGGCTGTACGGGTCGGTGGACGACCGTACGGACAGCCCGGACCCGTACACGCTGCCGGGTACGACCCGTGAGCTGTCGAACGAGAACCCGAACGCGCCCTGTGAGAACGCGACGATCAGGGTGGCGCTCCAGTACTCCTGCAACAACGTCTTCGCGAAGATGGCCGTCGACCTCGGGCAGGACAAGGTGAAGGCGATGGCGGAGAAGTTCGGCTTCAACGACGAGTCGCAGGACGTGCCGGTGCGGGCGTATCCGAGCGTGTATCCGTCGGACATGGAGAAGTCGCAGACCGCGCTGACGGGGATCGGGCAGTTCGATGTCACGGCGACGCCGTTGCAGATGGCGATGGTGTCGGCGGCGATAGCCAATGGCGGCAAGTTGGTGTCGCCGCACATGGTGTCGCAGGTGGTTACCTCCGGTGGGGATGCGTTGGAGGATCTTGACAGTTCGGCGTCGACCAAGGAGGTCATCAGTTCCGGGACTGCTGAGCAGTTGCAGTCGGCGATGCAGACGGTTGTCTCCGACGGTACGGGGACGAACGCGCAGATATCGGGCGCCACGGTGGGGGGTAAGACGGGGACGGCTCAGCATGGGGAGAACAACAGTCAGACGCCCTATGCCTGGTTCACCTCCTATGCGAAGTCTGAGACCAATGGGAAGGAAGTTGCGGTGACTGTTCTCGTTGAGCAGTCAGGGGCAGCCCGGTCCGAGGTGAGTGGGAATGGGCTGGCGGCGCCCGTTGCCAAAGCGATGATGCAGGCTGCGTTGGCTGGGTGAGTTGGTTGGGTGCTGCGCCGTCGTGGCTGATCGCGCAGTTCCCCGCGCCCCTAAAAAGACAAAAGCGGCGCGGGGAACCTCAGCCCCCGTCTACTTCGTACCGAAGAGCTGCTGAATCGGGTCGATCGCGAAGTAGATCAGGAACAACGCGCTTGTGCCCCACAGGAGCCAGTGGACCTCCTTCGCCTTGCCCACGACCGTCTTGATGAGGACGTAGGCAAGGAAGCCGGCGCCGATGCCGTTGGTGATGGAGTACGTGAAGGGCATCACGGCGATCGTCAGGAACGCGGGGATGGCTATCTCGTACTTGTCCCAGTCGATGTGCTTGACCTGGGTCATCATCAGGAAGCCGACCGCGACCAGGGCGGGGGCGGCGGCCTGCATCGGGACGATCGTCAGGATCGGGGTCAGGAAGAGCGCGCAGGCGAACAGGCCGCCGGTGATCAGGTTCGCGAAGCCGGTGCGCGCGCCCTCGCCGACGCCCGCCGCCGACTCGATGTACGAGGTCGCCGAAGAGGACGAACTCGCGCCGCCCGCCACCGCCGCCGCGCCGTCGATGAGCAGGACGCGGCCGAGGTTGGGGACGTTGCCGTCCTTGTCGAGCAGGCCGGCCTCGGCGGTGATGCCGACGACCGTGCCCATGGTGTCGAAGAAGTCCGACAGGATCAGGGTGAAGATCAGCAGGACGACGGTGATCACCGTGGTCTCGCCGAACGCGCCGAACAGGCTGAAGTTGCCGATCAGCCCGAAGTCGGGGGTGTCCGCTATCTTGTCGGGCCAGGCCGGTGTGGTCAGGCCCCAGCTCTTGATGTCGGCGATCGAGTTGATGATCAGCGCGACGAGCGTCATCGTGACGATGCTGATCAGGATCGCGCCCTTCACCTTGCGCGCGATGAGGCCGATGGTCAGCAGGACGCCGAGACAGAAGACCAGGACCGGCCAGCCGCTGAGCGTGCCGGTGCCACCGAGCTGCACGGGGACCGTCGTGCTCGCGACGTCCGGGATACGGGTGACGAAGCCCGCGTCGACGAAGCCGATGAACGCGATGAACAGGCCGATGCCCACGCCGATCGCCGCCTTGAGCGGCCCCGGGATCGCGTGCATGATCGCTTCTCTGAGGCCGGTCACCACAAGGACGCAGATCAGCAGGCCCTCCAGGACGACCAGGCCCATCGCGTCGTCCCAGCTCATCAGCGGGGCGATCTGGAAGGCGACCACCGCGTTGAGGCCGAGGCCCGCGGCGAGGGCGAGCGGGAGGTTGCCGCCGACACCCATGATGATCGTCATCACCGCGGCCACCAGGGCGGTGGCGGTGACGAGTTGGACGCTGTCGAGCTGGTGCCCGAACTTGTCCTTGGCGCTGCCCAGGATGATGGGATTCAGGACAAGGATGTAGGCCATCGTGAAGAACGTGGCGAAGCCGCCGCGTATTTCACGAGCGAAGGTGGATCCCCGCTCGGAGATCTTGAAGAAGCCGTCGACGCTGTTCGCCGCGGGGGGCGCGGCGCTCGGCTGGTCGGCCACCTTCTGTGGTTCGGACATGGCGGTTACTCCTCGTTGCCTGAATGATCTGTGTGCGGATGCAGGCTGGATTGTTCCTGCGTTGAACGGTTTTCAGGTTTTCTCCGTGTTACAGAATCGGGCTCGACCTGTCGTACGACACTCGAAGGGCCGTGCGCATGCCTGATACTCTCTCGGCTCTCGCGCCAAACGATCACCACCTCTTCACCGGCGCACCACAGTGGCCGTATACGCAGACGCCCGGCTTCGGTCGGCAGCCGCCGCTGGCCAGGGAAAACTCAGCGAACGTAAGGGGGAGAGGTCGCCCGTGGGCACTGTTGTCGACGACGCAGCCTCCGTCGAGTTCCATGCCTTCTTCGAGCGGCACTACGCCGAACTCGCGCGCCTGGCCCACCTGCTGACGGGTGAGGCGGACGCCGCCGACGACCTGGCGGCCGACGCGTTGCTCGCGCTGTGGCACCGCTGGGACCGGGTACGGGCCGCCGATCATCCGGTGGCGTACGCACGTGGCGTGGTGGCGAATCTGGCCAAGACCCGTATCCGCAGCGCGGTTCGGGAGCGCCGAAGAATCACCTTGTTCTGGTCGCAGAGAGAAGAAAAGACGGAGAATCCCGACATACCTGGCGTCATAGATGTCCAGGAGGCCTTGCGTCGGCTGCCGTTCCGTAAACGGGCGTGTGTGGTGCTGCGGCACGCTTTCGACCTCTCGGAGAAGGACACCGCGCTCGCGCTGGGAGTTACTGTCGGTACGGTGAAGAGCCAGACGTCCAAGGGAATGGCCGAACTGCAGCGGCTCCTTGGCACCGACGAGGCCCCGCTTCGAATGCGTACCCCTGTGCGTACCCCTGGCGGAGCGGGAGGAACGAACCGATGAGGACGCCGCACGACGAGCTGCGTGCCGGGCTGCGCGAAGCGGCCGAGGCGTACGAGCCCGACCGCGCGCGCATCCTCGCGCGGGTCGAGCGCGGTATGGCCGCCGGCACCGAGAAGAAGCGCGCCCGGCGCCGGGCCACGCTCCCTCCGCTAGTGGGCTGGGCGCGGGTCGCCGGTGCGACCGCCGCGGTCTCCGGGATTCTCGCGATGGGCGGGTACGCGCTGGCCTCGGTGGTGAAGAGCGACGAGACCCCGGCCGATCCGACCGTCTCGGTCTCGCCCCTGCCGACCCCGTCGCCGGACGCGACGAGCCGCGCGCCGATCGTGCCGGCCCCGGAGCCCTCGGGCGACAACGCCCAGAACGAGAAGCCGAGTTCGACGCCGACCCCGACGCCCACTCCGACACCGAAGGCCTCGAACACGGTCGCGGCGCCGGTCGCCGAGGGCACCGAGGACGGGCCGCTGTGGTCGGACGGCTCGGTCGATCCGCACAGCAACGACTTCTGGGCGCAGAGCAACGTCACCATCAAGACCTCCGAGGAACTCACCGCGCTCACCGTCGAGTTGAAGGTCGCCCAGACCGGCGGGGTCACCTCCGCGGGTGCCTGGCGGTCGGCTCCGGAGGACGACTTCGCGCTGACGGTCGCCGAGAAGGACGGCTTCCTGGTCTACACGTGGGTGCTCAAGGATGGCCACACGGTCTGGCCGGGCGAGTGGGTCTTCGCGGGCCAGTACGACCACACACGCGGTGGCCGGGACGCGAAGGACGACTCGTACACGGTGACGGCGAAGACGAAGGCGGCGGGTCAACAGCTCGCCGTGAAGGGCGACTTCGCAGGTCAGGACAGCGACGACGAGTCCGACGACGGCGATTCGTGAAGCCTTAGCCCCAACTCGTGAAGCTGCGGCCCCGACTCGTAGAGAAATTCCGCAGACTCGGCAACCCTTTCCGCACGGGTGGCGACCAGGAGACGCACACATCTCCTCACCACCCAAGGAACACGGTTCATGACTGCACGAGTCGAACAGCGCGTCCGCCATCGCCGTCGGGTCACCGGACGGCGGGCCGTGATCGCCGGTACCGCCGCTCTCGGCATCACGGGGGCGGCGGTTCTGACCACGACGCTGCTGTCCTCCGCCGGTGCCGCCGCCACCTGGCCGACGGCCAAGGGCAGCAAGGGCGTGTCGTCGACGATCAAGGTGTCGGGCACGTACGACGGCAAGCTGCAGAAGTTCTTCGGCAGCGGCGCGCTCGGCAGCGGCAGCCAGGACGAGGGCCAGGACCCGGTCTTCGAGCTGGCGGACGGCGCGGTCCTGAAGAACGTGATCATCGGCACCCCTGGCGCGGACGGCGTGCACTGCACCGGCTCCTGCACGCTGGAGAACGTGTGGTGGCTGGACGTCGGCGAGGACGCCGCCAGCTTCAAGAGCAAGAAGTCGACGGCCGTGTACAAGGTGGTCGGCGGCGGCGCGAAGTCGGCCTCCGACAAGGTGTTCCAGTTCAACGGGGCCGGCAGGCTCAGCATCACCGGCTTCCACGTCGAGAACTTCGGCAAGCTGGTGCGCTCCTGCGGCAACTGCAAGACGCAGTTCAAGCGCACGATCGTGATCAGCGACATCGACGCGACCGCGCCGGGCAAGGTGCTGGTCGGCGTGAACGCGAACTACGGGGACACCGCGACGCTGAGCAAGATCCGTATCTACGGCGACACCAAGAAGAAGATCAAGCCGTGTGTGCGCTTCAACGGCAACAACACCGGCAAGGAGCCGACCGAGATCGGCAGCGGCGCCGACGGAACCACCTGCAAGTTCTCGCCATCTGACATCACGTACAAGTAAGTGAGTCTTCAAGTACGACGGAGCCAGGACCCTTGAGCACCCACAAGAGACACCTCAGTCGCCGCAGGCTGCTGGCCGCTTCCGCCGTCGGCGTGGCCGGTACGGGCGCGGCGGTGGCGGCCGGCAGCGGCCTGCTGTCGTCCGCGTCGGCGGCTGTTTTCGGCCACACCGACGACGGCTCCAACTACGTGATCAACACAGGAGCCTCGCTCGTCTTCAAGGTCTCCAAGTCGACCGGCGACCTCACGTCGCTGGTCTACCGGGGCAAGGAGTACGAGGGGTACGGAGGCAAGCACTCGCACGTGGAGTCGGGCCTCGGCACGTCCACGGTGACGATCAAGCAGTCGGGCTCGACGATCCTGGTCAAGGTCGTGCACGGGGCGATCACCCAGTGGTACGCGGCGCGCAGCGGCCAGAACAACGTCTACCTGTGGACGAACAAGGCGGACGCCTCGTTCACGGCGACCCGTTTCCTCGTCCGCCTCAAGCCGGGGCTGTTCCCGAACGAGGGGTCGGACTCCTGGATCGAGGCCTCCGACAAGGTCATCGAGGCCGGGGACGTCTGGCAGCGCGCGGACGGCACCACGCACTCCAAGCACTACTCGGGCAAGCGGGTCGTCGACTACGACCACATCGGCTTCACCACCGGTTCGGTCGGTCTGTGGATCGTGCGCTCCAACCACGAGAAGGCGTCCGGCGGCCCGTTCTACCGCTCGCTGCTGCGCCACTCGAACGACAAGGGCGCGGGACTGTACGAGATCCTGCACTACAACCAGGCCCAGACAGAGGCGGAACGTTTCGGCTTGCAGGGTCCGTACGTCCTCGCGTTCACGGACGGCGGCGCTCCCTCGTCCTCCCTCTCCGCCGCCAACCTGGACACCTCCTGGGTGGACGGGCTCGGCATCACGGGCTGGGTGGGGGCGGCCGGGCGCGGCAAGGTGGCCGGCGTCGGCATCAAGGGGATGGACGCGAAGTACCCGTACACCGTGGGTTTCGCGAACGCCGACGCCCAGTACTGGACGAAGGCCGCCTCGGGCACCGGTGCCTTCTCCTGCAAGGGGATGCTGCCGGGGACGTACACGCTGACCGTGTTCAAGGGCGAACTGGCCGTGCACACGCGGCCGGTGACGGTGAAGGCGGGCGGCGCGACCGCGCTGAACAGCATCACCGTCACCGGGGATCCGTCGGCCGCGAAGACGATCTGGCGGCTCGGGGACTGGGACGGCACGCCCGGCGGGTTCAAGAACGCCGAGCTGATGACGTACGCGCATCCGTCCGACGCCCGCGCGGTGAAGTGGACGGGGAACGTGACGATCGGCGGAGGCGCGGAGGCCGCGTCGGCGAGCTTCCCTGCGTACATGTGGAACGGCGTCAACGACGGCGTCCTCGTGTACTTCAAGCTGACGGCCGCCCAGGCCGCCGCCGCGCACACCCTGCGCATCGGCGTGACGGACGCCTTCTCCAACGGGCGCCCGCGCGTCACGGTGAACGACTGGGTGTCGCCCATCCCCGCGGCACCCTCGCAGCCCTCGACGCGCTCTCTCACCACGGGTTCGTACCGGGGGAACAACCGTTCGTTCACCTACAGCGTCCCTAGTAGTGCGTGGCAGACGGACGTGAGTCAGTACAACGTCCTGAAGATCAGCATCGTCAGTGGTTCGAGCGGCACGGCGTTCCTCAGCCCGGGCACCTCGTTCGACTGCCTGGATCTGCTGGCCTGAGCCCCCCTCGGCCAGTCAGAAAAGAGCGCCCCCGCCGGTGACGACCGGCTGGGGCGCTCGCGCCCCGCCAGGGGCGCGGGGAACTGCGCGACCGGCCCCCACCGGCCCGCAGTCACTCAACGACCCGCCCTTCACGCTCAGTTCATCGTCGACCCGATAACCGTGGAGTCCACCGCCAGGAACGTGGTCGCCGGCAGCGACCCGTTCGACTGACGCGCACCGTACGCCGTAGTCGCATCCGTGGACTTGAACGCCGGCGCAGAAACGCCACTGTCCCAGTTGTTGGCCGCCGAGACAGCGGACGAGCCAAGCTTGGCCAACCCCGCCTTGTTGCCCACCGCCAGATTCCTCGCGAGCCGTGCCTTGCCCGTCGCGAAGTAGAACCCACTCTGCGCATTGGCATACGCCGTGTTCCGGTTGAGCAGGATCGCCCCGGTGTTGGAGTTCTCCGTGAACCCATGCAGGTTGTTGTCCCACGCCGCGTTGTTGTTGACGACATGCGCGACCGACGCACCGCCCCCACCCAACTTGAACCCGTTGCCGTTGCCCTCGAACGCCGAGTCGTTCCAGCGGTTCTTGCCGTTGCCGAAGGCCCAGCTGTGCTCGATGGTGACGGGCGTGGAGAACTGCCAGAGGTCGAGCCCGTCATCCGCGTTGTTGTAGAGGCGGGCCCCGGTGATCCTGTTCCCCGTCCCGGAGCCGAACTTGATGGCGATGCCGTCGGCGTTCTGGCCGTGGCCCGCGGGGTCGTAGTTGAGGTAACTGTCCAGGTTCTGCACGAGGTTGTCGGTCGTGCCGTCGCCGCGCAGGGTGAAGCCGGAGTCGCCGTTGCTCGCGGTGACGAGGTTCTTGAAGATCCCGCCGACCGATGACGTGACGACGAAGCCCTGGGCTGGGGAGTTCTGGAAGGTGAGGTTCTGGACGGTCCAGTAGTCGCCGTAGATCCCGGCCAGCCAGGAACCGGCGGGCAGCTTGGAACCGTCGATCTTCACCTTCTCGCCGCCGTACGCCTGGAGCGTGATCCGGGCCGAACTCGTGCCGTTGGCCGTCGACTTGAGGGTGGCCGTCGGGTAGTACGTGCCGGCGCGCACCTGGATGACCGTACCGGCCGCCGCGTTCTTCACCGCGGACTCCAGCTGGGCGGTGCTGGAGACGGTGACCGTGGTGGTGGCGGCGCTGGCGCCATCGGTCGAGAAGCCGAGGTAGGCGCCGCCCGCACCGGAGGCAAGGGCCACCGCGGCGGCGATGGAGAGGGTGCGGGTTCTGCGGTGACGACCGGTGCCGATGCGCACGGAACGTTCCTTTCCTCAGGGCTGGGGACGGAACCGGGCTGCGGCCTCGATGAGGTGGGGCCGCAACCCGGTTCTGCTGTCTTGTCGCCGCCCGGCTGAAAAGGGTTGCCGTGGTCCGTACGAAAGCGATCGAAAACTTTCGGTACCACCGGCCTCGTACGCACCGATTGACGCACCGCTCCCCCGCTCGCGAGACTCCGAGGATCATCACCCAACAGAAACCATCAGACTCCCACAGGATGTGTCATGCGCCCCCACCACGCCCGCACCTTCCTGCTCCCCCTCATCCCCTTGGCAGCCCTTCTTCTCGCCCTGCTCGCCGCCCCACCCAGCCCCGCCGCCTCAGGAGCACCACCCATGACGCAGCAGACCGAGTCCAAGTCGGCGCAGAAGTACGCCGGTTACCTCTTCGCCTACTTCACCGGTGAGGGCACGGCCGACGGCGAGCAGATCCGGTACGCCCTCAGCCGAGGCAACGACCCGCTGCACTGGCGGGAGTTGAACGCGGGCAAGCCGGTCCTCACCTCCACCACCGGTGAGAAGGGGCTGCGCGATCCGTTCGTGATCCGCTCCCCCGAGGGCGACAAGTTCTACATGATCGCGACCGATCTGCGCATGTACCAGAACAGCAGCGGCAGTTGGGACTACGTCCAGCGCCACGGCAGCAAGTCCATCATGGTCTGGGAGTCCACCGACCTGGTCCACTGGACCGATCAGCGACTGGTGAAGGTCTCCCCCGACTCGGCCGGCAACACCTGGGCGCCGGAGGCCTATTACGACGACACGCTCGGCGAGTACGTCGTCTTCTGGGCGTCGAAGCTGTACGCCGACGACGACCCCGAGCACACCGGCTCGACGTACAACAAGATGATGTACGCGACGACGAAGGACTTCCGCGCCTTCAGCGAGCCGAAGGTCTGGGACGACCCCGGCTACTCGGTGATCGACTCAACTGTCGTGGAGCACAAGGGGACTTACTACCGCTACACGAAGGACGAGCGGGACCCCACCTCCTCCAGCCCCTGCTCGAAGTTCATCACCGCCGAGAAGTCGACCTCGCTCACGGACACCTCGTACGACTTCGTCTCCGACTGCATAGGCAGCGGGTCGATCGACCGGGGTGAGGGGCCGACGGTCTTCAAGTCCAACACCGAGGACAAGTGGTACCTGTTCATCGACGAGTACGGCGGTCGCGGGTACGTCCCCTTCGAGACCACCGATCTCGACTCGGGCAGGTGGACGATGTCCGCCGACTACCAGCTGCCCGCCAGCCCCCGCCACGGCACGGTGATGCCGGTGACGCAGGCGGAGTACGACCGGCTCCTCGCCGCCTACCCGGAGACCCCGACGTCCGTCGTGGACGCGACAGCCGGTGGGCAGAAGGGGTACGCGGTCGTCACGGAGGCCGCCGCCAAGGTCGTGCTGCCGATGCGGCCGGACGCCGAACTGTCGCGTCTGGCACCGAAGTTGTGGGTCGGCGAGGGCGCGAAGGTGAGCCCCGCCTCCGGTACGCGGCGCGACTTCCGCAAGCCGCAGAAGTACACGGTGACAGCGGCCGACGGGACCAGTCGCACCTGGACAGTGGAAGCCGTGCCCACCCGCAGCCCGGTCCTGCCGGGCCTGTACGCCGACCCCGACATCCAGTATCTGGACGGCCGTTACTGGATCTACCCGACCACCGACGGTTTCCAGGGCTGGAGCGGCACGCGGTTCAAGGCGTTCTCGTCGAAGGACCTGGTCCACTGGACCGACCACGGCGTGATCCTCGACCTGGGCCCGGATGTGTCGTGGGCGGACAAGAACGCCTGGGCGCCGGCAATCGCGACGAAGAACGGCAAGTACTACTTCTACTTCTGCGCCGAGCAGGCGATCGGCGTGGCGGTGGCCGACTCCCCGGCGGGCCCGTTCAAGGACGCGCTCGGCAAACCCCTGGTGGCGAAAGGGCAGTTGAGCGGCCAGATGATCGACCCGGCCGTGTTCACGGACGACGACGGTCAGGCGTATCTCTACTGGGGCAACGGGCACGGATACGTCGTGCCGCTGAACGACGACATGGTGTCGTTCGACCCGACCAAGGTGAAGGACATCACCCCGGACAACTTCCGCGAGGGTTCCTTCGTGGTGAAGCGGCACGGGACGTACTACTTCATGTGGTCCGAGGACGACACCCGCAGCGAGGACTACCACGTCGCCTACGCGACCGGACCGTCCCCGCTCGGCCCGTGGACCAAGCGGGGGACGATCCTGTCCAAGCGCCCCGAGTACGGCATCAAGGCCACCGGCCACCACTCGGTGGTGAACGTGCCCGGCACCGACGACTGGTACATGGTGTACCACCGGTTCGCCCTCAACGGCCCCGGAAAGGCGGGCGGTGACGGCATGCACCGGGAGACCACCATCGACCGGATGCGGTTCGCGGCCGACGGGACGATCCTGCCGGTCGTACCGACCCTGGAGTCGATCAGGCCCGTACGAAACCAGTGACGGCTCAGCTCACGAAGTACGTCGGGTTCGGGAACTTGTACGTCTTGTCGGCGTAGCCGCCCTGGAGGTCCGAGTACTGGTCGCCGAAGTTGGCGATGATCTCGTACCCGAGGTCCTGCTCGATGTGCTTGCGGGTGCCGGACTTGTACTGCACGGTCGTGCAGGTCCAGGTGCCGGCCGTGGCACAACTGCTCAGGTACGCGGGCGGGTTGGCCGCGTCCTTGAGGAACATGTGGTCGGCGTCGAGGTTGATGTCGGCGCCGACCTTCTTCAGGTTCGCGACGGCCGCCGCGCGCTGCGACTCCTTCAGGCCGGAGTTGTAGAACACCTCGACGCCCTTGGCCTCGGCGTAGGCGACCAGCGCGGGCGTGCCGAAGACGGCCGGACGGTCGGCCTTGGCCACGTACTCGGCCCAAGTGGCCGAGTTGTAGGTGTAGTTGGTCTTCTTCTCGTAGTCGAGGGAGAGCAGCAGCGTGTCGTCGACGTCGAAGACGACCGCGGGCTTCTCACCCTTGTGCAGCGCCTTGCGCGCCGCCTTGTCGATGTCCTTCTTGGCCGCGGACTCGATACGCGCCAGGTCCTTGGCGTACGGGCTGGTGGCGGAGGCCTGGTAGACACCGGCGCTGTCGAGCGTGGTGCCGTAGTAGGTGTCGATCTCCTGGACCAGGAGCCCGATGTTGTGGGGCTCGTGGGTGGAGTTCGCCGTGGACTGGCCGGCGGTGGCCGCGCCGGTGCCGTACAGGGCGGCGCCCGCGACGGTACAGACAACGGCGAGCGCCGCGAAGCGGAATGGCTTATGCATGACAGGTTTCTACGCGCGTCACCCCTGTGAGCGCAAGACCGGTTCCTCCCTTTGTGTAGATCATTCGTGAACGGTTCGCGTAGCGAGTGCGAATGCGAGCACACCGTAAAGGATGACTTGAAGCAGCCTTGGTCAAAACTTCAACTCCGCCCCCAGAACGCCGTGTTAGGTTCCAAATCCCCGATGATCAAGCTTGTGGCATCGGGACAACGGGGTACAACGGGAGGAAAACAAGTGAATCGAAAGCTGGCTGTCGGTGCGCTCGCGACCGGGCTCTTTCTGACAGGGATGGGGACAGCGTTCGCGTCCGCAAGTCAGGAAACGGGAACTGTCCAGGCGGCTGCCGCCTGGAAGACGATCCCCACCCTGAAGAGCGGCGGGGTCAAGTTCTACGACGGCAAGTACAAGTTCGAGCCGTCGGGCACGAACCGCGGGGCCTTCCACTGGAAGGGCAAGCTCCAGGACACCTCGAAGACGGACGGCAACAACGTCTACATGCAGGTCCGGGTCGAGGGGTACAGCTGGAACCGGTTCAACGGCAAGCAGAAGAAGACCGTGGCACTGGACAAGCTGACCTACGACGGCGCCGCCCTTCGCACGAACAAGGCCTGGATACGGGCCTGCCGCGACCGGGGTTCGCTGCACCCCGACAACTGCTCGGTGACCAAGCACTACACGCGCTGACGCAGACCAGCAGTTCGAGCAGCACAGGCGCCACCAGCAGTACACCTTGGGCCCCGGTCTCACCGCCGGGGCCCTCCGGCTCCCCGGGGGACACCATCAGCACCGCCACCACACCCGACCCGACCGGCGTCTCGGACCACGCGCCCGTCCTGTCCGCGACCGGCGTCGACCTCTCCTACGGCGATACGCCCGCCGTGCGCGACGCCCATCTCTCGCTCGCCAGGGGCGAGGTCGCCGCGATCACCGGAGCCAGCGGTTCCGGCAAGTCGTCGCTGCTCTACTGCCTCGCCGGGGTGCTGCCACCGGCCAGGGGGCGCATCCGGTTCGAGGGGCGCGCCTTCGCCGACCTCGACGACGAGGAGATCAGCGCACTGCGCCGGGAACGCTTCGGATTCGTCTTCCAGTACGGCGAGTTGCTGCCCGAGCTGACCGTCGAGGAGAACACGGCCCTGCCGCTGCGCCTCGCGGGCGTACGCAAGCGCCCCGCGCTCAAGGCCGCCGCCGAGGTCCTCGACCGGCTGGGCATCGCCGACCTGCGCGAACGGCGGCCCTCCCAGGTGTCCGGCGGCCAGAGCCAGCGCGTCGCCGTCGCCCGCGCCCTCGTGCACAGGCCCGCCGTGGTCTTCGCGGACGAGCCGACGGGCGCGCTCGACAGCGCCAACGCCAGTGCCGTACTGAAGGAGTTCCTGGATCTGGCCCGTTCGCAGGGCACCGCCGTCCTCCTGGTCACGCACGATCCTGCGGTGGCCGCCCGCGCCGACAGCCGCTACACGATGGCCGACGGAGTCCTCACCCCCACGGGAGCGGCGGGATGAGGGAGTTCCTGCTCGGTCTGCGACTGCTGTTCGGGTCCGGGCGCGGCACCCGCGTACGGTTCCTGCTGATGACGCTGGGCGGCTCCCTGGGCGTCTGCGCGCTCGCCCTTGTGCTCACGATCCCGGCGATCCTCGCCGCCCACGACGGCCGGTCCGCCGCCCGCGACCCCCAGGTGTACCCGGGGGGCACCAAGGCCGCTGGGCACGCCCTGGTCCTCCAGCGCTCGGACCCGCACGGCTCCAAGCCGTTCGGCCGCGTCTTCCTCGCCCCGGGCACCGACGACACCCCGGCCCCGCCGCCCGGCCTGAGCCGACTGCCCTCCCCCGGCGAGGTGTACGTCTCCCCCGCGCTGCACGACCAACTGCGCCGCGAACCGGGGCTGAAGGGCCTGCTCCCCGGTACGGAGAAGGGCGTCATCGGCGCGGCCGGACTGACCGACCCGAACGAGCTGTACGCCTACATCGGCACCGCCCGGGACACGATCGGCACCGACGCGCGGGCCCTGCGGAGCTTCGGATCGGCCTATCCGCCCACGACGGCCGTCGACTCCTCCACCCTCGACATCATCCGCTTCACCCTGGCCGCCCTGGTCCTGCTGCCGCTCGGCGTCTTCCTCTCCGTCTGCGCCAAGCTCTCCGCCGCCAGCCGCAACCGCCGGCTCGCCGCCCTGCGCCTGCTGGGCCTGAGCGCGAGGGGCACCCAGCGGGTCAACGCGGCCGAGACCGTCGTGGCGGCGCTGCTCGGCGCGGTGCTCGGGCTGGGCGAGTTCTGGCTGCTCAACCAGATCATGGCCCGCACGGGTCTGCCGGGGCTCAAGTGGTATCCGGGCGACGGCGCCCTGTCCGCGTCCACCGTCGCCGTCTGTCTGCTGGGCTGTCCGGCGCTGGCCTGGTTCGTCGGCCGGGCGAGCGCCCGCGCCGCCGCGACCAACCCGCTCAGCACCCGCCGTACGGCAGCGCCCCGGTCCCCCCGGGTCTGGGGCGCCCTGCTCCTGGTCACCGGCCTGGGCGTGGTCGTCGGCTACTGCGCCACCGGCCTCACCGCGCACCCCGCCCAGAGCGACGGCGTCAACGCCCTGCTCGTCCCGGCCGGGGTGCTGCTGACCGGCCTCGGTCTGGTCCTGACGCTGCCGCTCCTCTCGTACGCCCTCGCCAGGCGGCTCGCCCGCTCCGGCAACCTCACCCTCAATCTGGCCATGCGGCGCAACGAGGTCGAGCCGGGCAGTGCGATGCGGGTGGTCACCGGACTGGTCCTGCTGGTGTTCTGCGCCTCGCTCGCCCAGGGCGTCCTGGTCGAACTGGACCAGGTCTCCCGCAGTGACTCGCCGACGCAGGAGTACGGTCTGTCGCTGTCCGCGCTGAGCACGGACCAGCAGCGGCGGCTGCGCGAGATTCCGGGCGTGGACACCGACGTACTCGTCATGCACCACGTCGACGACCTCCAGAGCGACACCGACGACGACCAGGCCGACGCGCTCGTCGCGACCTGTGCCCAACTCGCCGCGCTGGTACGGCGGGTGGAGGGCTGTGTCGACGGCGAGGTGCTGGCGATGTCCGACCCGAACGCGCCGGTCACGCCCTTCACCGCGTCGACGTACACGCTGGAGAAGGACGGTCGGCGTACGTCGTTCAAGGTCGCCGTGCCGAAGGCCCAACTCCTGTACTCGGGGCAGGAGGTGACGAACGTCGGCGACGCGTCACTGATCATCCCGCCGGGCAGACTCCCCGCCGGCGCGGTGCCCGCGTCCGCCACGCTGGTGCTCGCCTCCAGCTCCGACCCGTCCGTCGTACGTTCCGTCCTTGACCGGATCGGGGCCGTCGCGCCGACCGCCGACGTCGACCCGACCGGCGTCAACGTCGAGGCGCTGCAACAGATCGCGGTGGTCGAGACCCTGCTCGCACTCGGCATGGTGATGGGGCTGGTCATCGGGGTGGCCGCGTTCCTCGTCTCGGTCACCGACCGGGCCGTCGAACGCCGCCCGCAGGTCACGGCCCTCGCGCTGATCGGCGCCCGGGCGCGCACCCTGCGGACCGTCCAGTGCCTCCAGGTCGTGCTGCCCCTCGCGGTCGGTCTGCTGCTCGCCCTGGTGGCGGGCAAGCTGTCCGAGTCCGCGTATCTGGTGACCGGCGGCGGCGAGGTCTTCTGGGACGGCGCGGGCGTACCCCTGCTGCTCGCGGCCACGCTGGGCGTGCTGGCGGTGGCGATCGCGGGGACGCTTCCGCTGGTGGGCCGACGGATCGATCCGGAACTGATCCGCCGGGACTGACCGGCGTACGAGAGTGAGGGGTGCGGCTCGTTGCGAACCGCACCCCTCAACTCATGTCACCGGGCGGTCAGTTCATGGTCGCCCCGATGGTGCTGCTGCCCGTCGTCAGGAACGTGGTCGCGGGCAACGTCCCGTCCGCCGCACGGGAGTTGTACGTGGTCGACGCGTTCGTGGACACGAAGGACGGGGTCGATATCCCCGAGTCCCAGTTGTTGCCGGCCGAGACGACGGACGAACCCTTGCTCACCGAGCCCGAACTGTTGCTGACGGCAAGGTTCTTGCCGAGCCTGGCCGCGCCGGTGGCGAAGTAGTAGCCCCACTTGGCATTGGCGTAGGCGGTGGTGCGGTTGATGACGATGGCCCCGGTGTTGCTGTTCTCGGTGAAGCCGTTGCCCGCGTTGTCCCAGGCGGCCGAGTTGTTGATGACGTGGGCGACCACCTCGCCGTCGCCGCCGAGCTTGTAGCCGTTGCCGTCGCCCGCGAAGGCGGAGTCCGACCAGCGGTTCCTGCCGTTGCCCATCGCCCAGGTGTGCTCGACGGTGACGGGGGACGAGAAGGACCAGAAGTCCAACCCGTCATCCGAGTTGTTGTAGAGGCGGGCCCCGGTGATGAGATTGCCGGTGCCGGAGCCGTACTTGACGGCGATGCCGTCGGCGTTCTCGCCGTGGTTGGCGGGGTCGTAGTGACCGTACGAGTCGAGGTTCCTCACCGTGTTGTTGGTGGTGCTGTCGCCGGTGAGGGTGAAGCCGGAGTCGCCGCCGTTGATGGTCTTGATGTTGCTCCAGACCGTCGAGGCGCAGGACTGGCAGACGACCGCGCTGTCCGGCGAGTTCTGGAAGGTGATGTTGGAGACGGTCCAGTAGTCCGCGGTCAGCTTGAAGATCCAGTCGCCGTCGGGCAGGTTCGACCCGTCGATCTTGACGGTCTCCGAGCCGTACGGCTGGAGGTAGATCCGGCTGGCGGAGGTGCCGTTGGCCGTCGACTGGAGGGTGGCCGTCGGGTAGTACGTCCCGGCGCGCACCTGGATGATCGTCCCGGCGGTGGCGCCGGAGATGGCGCTGCTCAGCTCGGCGGAGGTGTCGACGACCACGGTCGCGGCCTGGGCGGGGGTGGGGAGCACCGCGAGACCGACACCGGCGGTGGCGACGGCGAGAGCGGTGAGCGAGCTCTTGACGCTGGTGGAGCGGGTGATACGACGCATGACGTGCGGGTCCTTTCGTCGTAACGGGGAGGGGAGTTGGGGACTGCGGAAGGGATTCGGCTACGGGCACCAGTCCCCGAGATACGTGTGCCGCGTATGTTCGTCGGCCTCTGGGGCGGTCAGTTGCGGCCGGTTCTCGGGCACCGAAATCACCGCGCCCGGACCGGAGTTGCCGTACTCCCGGAAGCGCATGGTCTGCCAGGGGTAGGCGTCCCGCATGTTGATGTACGGGGTCACCGCGTCGATGCCCGGGCCGAGCCAGGTGTCCCGAACCACCAGTGAGGGCCAGGCGGTTGTCTCGTACGACGGGACCCAGGGACGGGCGATCTTGTACGCGCCGTCCTCCGCGCCCGAGGTGACCAGGCCGCGCACGGCCAGGAAGCCGTACGGGTTGGCGCGGGCCGTGGCGGGGGCGAAGACCATGCCCTCGGGTTTGAAGGCGACGTCCCGGTCGAGGGTGTGGAAGTGGCAGTGCTCGAAGACGGCCCGCGCCCGTCCGAAGACGAAGTCGACGTCGCCCTCGATGTAGCAGTCGCGGTAGTAGTGGCGGTCGAAGGAGGTCAGTGCCGTCGTGTCCGCGAACAGGGTGTCCTGGTGGGCGAGCAGCCGGACGCAGGTGAACTGCGTGCGGTCGCCCGTGACATAGGCCGCGACGGCCTGCGTGCCCGTGATCTCGGGGTGGTCGGCGCGCAGCCAGTCGTTGGCGAGGGTCAGGTCGCGTACGGTCAGGCCGGGCGCCGCCGAGGTGAAGGTGGCGGAACCGGCGGTGCCGTAGGTGCCCGAACCGTCGGGTTTCTGGGTGCCGTTGGCGTTGTCGTAGACGATGACGGTGTCGCGCGGGTCGTGGGTGGCGCCGCGCAGGGTCAACTCGGCTGCCTGGGCGGGGATGTTGACGACTTCGCGGTATGTCCCGGGGTGCACAAAGACCGTCCAGCCGGTGCCGCCCCTCGCCACCACCTTGTCCACCGCCGCCTGGACCGACCCGCCGGGGCGGACATGCAGGACGCGGTGGGCGGCGGACGCGAACGCGGGTGCCGTACCGGCGGCGATCAGTCCTCCGGCGAATCCGGTGAGCAGAGCACGTCGGTGCATCTCAGCACCACCGCCCCTGCCAGGGTGTCCAGTCGCCCAGGTAGGTCTCGCGGGTCGCCGACTCGGCTTCTACGGGGGTGAGTTGGGGCCGGTTCTCCGGCACCGAGATCACCGCGCCCGGACCCGTGTTCCGGTACTCGGCGAAGCGCTGGCTCTGCCACGGGTAGGTGTCCGACATGTTGGTGTAGGGCGCGACCGCGTCGATACCGGGGCCGAGGTGGGTGTTCCGGACGGTGAGCATCGGGCGGGCGGTGGTGTCGGAGCTGGGTACCCAGGGGCGGGCCAACTTGTAGTAGGCGTCCGGGGATTCACTTGTCACACGACTGTTGGTCACCAGGTATCCGCGCGGGTTCGTGCCGACCGTGGAGGGCGCGAAGACGAAGCCGTAGGGGGCGCCGGTGAGGTCGGTGCGGTCGAGGGTGCGGAAATGGCAGTGCTCGTACACTGCGGTGGCCCGGCCGAAGACGAAGTCGACGTCTCCTTCGGCGTAGCAGTGCGCGAAGTACTGGCGGGCGTACGCGTCACGGTTCATCGAGTCGGCGTACAGGGTGTCCTGGTGACCGAGGAACCGGCAGTGGTGGAACGCCGAACGGTCGCCCTGCACCTTGATGGCGACGGCCTGGGTCCCGGTGATCCCCGGGTGGTCGGCGCGCAGCCAGTCGTTGGCGAAGGTGATCCAGCGGGCCGTGAAGCCATCGGCCTGGACGAGGGTGGTGGCGGAGCCGGTGGTGCCGTAGGTGCCGCCACCGGGCTTCGGGGTCCCGGCCGCGTTGTCGTGGACGATGACGACATCGCGCGGGTTCTCGGAGGCGCCGATCCAGGTCAGCTCCGTACGGGTGATGTCGACGGCGACGGTCTCGCGGTAGACGCCGGGAGCGATGACCAGCGTGAATCCGGTGCCGCTGACGGCGGTTACCGCCGCCTGGACGGTGGTGAAGTCGCCGGTGCCTGCCGCGTCGACGTACAGGGTCCGGTCGTTGAGGCGGCGGGACGGGGAGCCGTAGCGGCCGAAGCGGGTGCGGCCGGCCGCGTGGGCGGGGGTCGCGAACCCCAGGGCCAGGGCGGCCCCGGTGCTCGCGACGAGGAACAACCGTCTGCTCGACGGGACTTGGGAGCCGGCCATGATCAGCAGACCTTGCCCGCGCCCGCACCCCGGCCGACGACGTACGGCACGGCCCGCGGTGAGTCGACCTTCGTGCGGAGGGTGGGCGTCCAGCCGGCGCCCGACTGGAGGATCTCGGCGGGGATCTCGGCGTTGTGGACGGCGATCAGGTCGGTCTGTTTGCCGTTGACGTAGTTGTTCTCGGCGGTGAGCGGGGACTCGTTCCACTTCTTCAGCACCTTGCCGACCTTGGCGGCGGCCGGCAGCGAGATCGCGTTGTCGCTGGCGTAGAGCTGGGACGAGATGCCGACGCCGAAGAGGTAGTAGTCGGACGCCTGTTCCTCGGCCACCACGTAGTGGTTGTTGTAGACGTCGACCTGGCCGAAGCGCACGCGCGGGGAGCGCTGGAGGATCCCGTCGAACTCGTTGTGGTGCATGGTGACCTTGAGCTTGCCCGCGTCGGTGGTCGCGGTGCTGTCGCTGTTCCCGATCAGCATGTTCTTGTCGTGGTCCTTGAACGAATTCCAGGACACGGTCACGTAGTTGGCGCCGCGCACGATGTCGGTGAGTCCGTCGTGCTGCTGGAAGACCTTGCCGAAGTAGCTCGGCCGCTCGCTGTCGGGGTAGCGGCCGTCGCTGAGGGTGTTGTGGTCGATCCAGACGTGGTCGGTGCCGTAAACGACCACGGCGTCGTACTCGGAGTTCCAGTTGCCGGTGTTGTTGTCGTCGGTCGGGTCCCACTTCGGGAAGCAGTCGAGGGGGGCCTCGATGGTGAGGTTGCGCAGGATGACGTTCGAGACGCCCTTGATCTGGAGGCTGCCGCCGAGGATGCCGGAGTTCTTGCCGACGCCGACGATGGTGGTGTTGCTCGGGATGTTGGCCTTGATGACCGAGTCCTGGTTGGCGGCGGACGCGACCCGCGCGTCCTCCTGCGGCCCGCTGGCGACCTCGTCGTTGCCCCAGACGGCCGGGTCGTAGTCCTTCAGGTACTGCTGGAGGTCGTACCCGCCGGTGACGAAGGCCTCGCAGCCCTCGGACACGGCGTCGATCATGCCCTTGACCTTGATGATCTTGGGCGCGGTGCCGCCCGCCTTCAGTGCGGCCTTGAACTCCGCCCAGGTGGTGACGGTGTAGACGTGCTCGGCGTCGGCGGCCGAACCGCCGGTCGTGCCACCGGCGTCGGAGCCCCAGCCGTCACCGGCGGTGAGGGTCTGCCGGCCGAGGTCACGGGCCTGAGGCGCGGCGGCCTGGGCGGCGACGGGTCCGGTGACGGTCAGGACGAGGGCGGTGCAGCCGAGCAGGACGGCGGCCTTCGTGATGGCATGATCATGACACACGCGAGCGTTCATGGTGCGGCTCTCCTTCTGGAGGAAGTGATGGGGGAAGGTCGGGAAGCGGATCAGGCCGACTGGGCGGCGGCGGGGGGCCAGGTGATCCAGGACTCCGGAATGACGTCGTCGAGGCGGCGCACGTCCCGGTGCGCCAGCACCCGGCGCCGTACCAGCCCGGCGGCGACGAGCCGGGCCACGGCGATGGCACCCGGCGGATTGAAGTGCGTGTTGTCCTGCTCGGTCCCGGTCCAGTTGAAGTACTTCTTCGTCTCCTCGACCCCCAACTCCTGCCAGAGCGCGATCGACTGGGCCTGGATGTCGAGCAGCGCCACGTGTTCCTCCTCGGCGAGCGCACGCATCGCCGCCGGGTAGTCGCCGTGGGTCGGCACCGCGTTGCCGCCCGAGTCGAACTTTCTCCGCTCGACGGAGGTGGCCAACACCGGCCGCGCCCCACGGGCCCGCGCACCGTCGACGTACAGCCGCAGATAGTCCTGGTAGGTCGACCAGGGCTCGGTGTACCGAACGGGATCGGCGATCTTCTCGTCGTTGTGCCCGAACTGGATGAGGAGAAGGTCACCGGGCGCGATGACTTCGAGAACGGCGTCGAGCCGCCCTTCATCGAAGAAGCTCTTGGAACTACGCCCGTTCACCGCATGATTGGAAACACCGATCCCCTTCCCAAGAAAGAAGGGAAGCGCCATTCCCCACCCGGTCTCGGGCGCGGCATCGGCGAACTTCTGGGCGGCGGTGGAATCCCCGGCGATATAGAGGGTGCGCACAGGCCGAGACCTTCCGTAGGAAGGAGCGACCATAGGCACGGCGGCAAGAGCGGCGAAGGCGACTTGTCGACGGCTAAGAGACACGAACAGTTCCTTTCAGGAAAGGGGACAGGGCCCCCGCGCCGCTTTTAGGGGCGCGGGGAACTGCGCGACCAGCCACGGCGATACCCGCGGCCAACCACCGACCTAACCCATCTGCTCATTCCACTCAGCCTGAGCAGCATTAAGCTGCTCAGCCAACGTGTCCAGGAATTCCTTCGCACTCATCTTCTTCAGCAACACCTTCTGGAAGTTCGGCTCGTTGTCCGCCTTCGAGATCGTGTTCCAGTCAGGCAGGTAGTACGGCAACTGCACGATCTTGATCGTGCCGCTGTTCAACGACTCGGCGGCAAGCTTCGTAGCCTCCGCCGACTGGATCCACGGATCCTTCGCCGCCTCCGTGTTGGACGGAATCGCCCCCGCCGACTCGTTCCACTTGCTGTTCGACGCGTGCGACACCGCGAACTCGATGAACTTCCACGAGGCCGTCTTGTTCTTGCTGGACTTGAACAGACCGAGCCCGTCAACCGGGTTGGAGACCTGAACCCGCGTACCGTCGTCCTGCGTCGGGTTCGGAATTCCCCGGAACTTGCCGTCCAGCGCCTTCAGATGGTCCTGGTACGACCCGAGATTGTGGCTCAGCATGCCGATGTCGCCGCTGTCCCACTGCGCGACCATCTTCTTGAAGTCGTTGTTGACGTCGGCGGACGGCGTGTCCTTCTTGTACAGCGCGGTGTACTTCTCCAGCGCCGCGACGTTCTTCGGGTCGTTGACGGTGGTCTTCTCGTCCTTCCAGAACGAGGTGATGCCGGACTGCCCGTACATCGCGTCGAGAGCCTGGGCGATCGACCCCTCACCACCGCGAATGGTGTAACCGAACTTGTTCTTGTCCGCGTCGGTGAGCTTGTCGGCGGCGGCGTAGAACTTCGACCAGGTCGTCGGCGCCTCCAGCTTCGCCGCCTCGAACAGGTCGGTGCGGTACCAGAGCGTGCCGTTGTTCGCGGAGGTCGGGACGGTGAACAGCTCGTCGCCGCCGCCCGCGCTGCGCACACTGTCGATCATGCCCGGGGTCAGCTTGCCGTTCAGCGAACTGCTCGCGAGCCGGTCGTCCAGCGGCTCCAGGGCGTTCTGGGCGGCGATGCCGGCGAGCATGGCCGCCCCGACCCCGCCGACATCGGGCAGGCCACCACCCTGGATCGCGGTGTCGTACTTGGACTGGATGCTCTCGGACGGTATCCCGACGTACTTGACCTTGATGTCGGGGTTGGCGTTCTCGAAGTCGGCGATGATCTCCTTCCAGACGTCGGTTCGCACACCGCCGTTGTTGTCCCAGAAGGTGATCTCGCCCTTGCCCGAGCCCTCGTTGCCCTTGTCCCCGCCCGCTCCGCTGCCGTCGTCGCCGCAGGCGGTGGCGGTCAGCGCGAGCACGGAACCCAGGGCGACCGCGATGGCCGCGCGCCTGCTTCTGCGGATGCTGATCTTCATTGGTCGGCACTCTCTCTTCTGGATCAGACGGAACTGTGAAGTTGTGGGGGGTCAGCGGCGGGCGTAGGGAGCCCAGCCATCGGTACCGCGCAGATAGTCGGCGACGGTGAACGAAGAAGCGTCGCTCGCGCTCAACTGCGGTCGGTCGACCGTCACTTGGGCACCAGGCCCGTACGTCCGGTACTCGGCAAAACGCGCGTCGCGCCACGAGAAGCCGCTCATGTCGGTCCACGGCGAGGCCTTGACCGCGGCGGGCAACTCGGTGTCCCGGAACAGGACTTGGGCCACGGCGTTGGGCTCGCCGCCCGGGTGCCAGGGCCGGCCGAGGTGGAAGGAGTCGGCGGGCGCGTCGCTCACCACCTTGGACCGCGTGATCAGGAACCCGTACGGATTGCCCGTCCACGTCGAAGCGGCCGTGATGTAGCCGTTGTTGGTGGCGGAACCACGGCTCAGCGCGCGGATCACCGACCGCTCGATGACGGTCGTCGCGCGCCCGTAGATGAAGTCGACGTCGCCCTCGATGTACGAGTCGCGGACATAGACCCTGCTGATGACGTCCAGCTTGGGGCTGTCGGTCATCAGGGTGTCCTGGTTGCCGAGGAAGGCGGTGTTGTCGAAGACGATCCGGTCGCCGGTCGTCTTCATGGCCAGGGCCTGCTCGCCGTTCAGCTCGACCGCGGCCTCGTCGAAGTCGTTGCTGAAGGTGAGGTTGCGGGCGGTGACGTCGTTCGCGGCGATCCGGACCGTCGCGCTCCCCGTCGAACCTCCGTACGCGGCAGGCGTGTCGTAGACGATGACGATGTCGGAGCGGTCTCGGCCCGTCCCCTGGAGCAGGATGTTCGGCTTGGTCGCCGGGATGAAGACCTTCGCGCGGTACGTGCCCGGCGCGACGGCGATGGTCACGGGACCGGTGTTCCCGTCGGGCACGGCGTCGACAGCGGCCTGGACGGTCGGGTAGTCGGCGGGGACATGCAGCGTCACCGCGTCGCCGATCCGCCGCTGCGGCCCGGAGAAGCGCTTGACCAGCGCGGGTACGGCGGCGGCCGGGTCGAGCCGATAGGCGTAGAAGTCACGGGGTTCGAAGGCGGTGCCCCACGTGTCCTGGCGGCCGCTGACGTTCTTCAGGATCGACCCGCGCTGCACCAACTCGGCGGTGGCGTCGGCCTGGTAGGGGTGCTGAACACCGTCGAAGTAGCTGTTCTCGATGACCATCTTGGTCTTGCCGCGCGACCAGTTGCCGTACGTCCAGACGGGATCGCCGTCGGCGACCTGCGCCGACACGTAGTTGTTGTAGAGGTGCGCGTAGGCGCAGTTGTCGGCGGACGGGTTGCGCTGCTTCGTCCCCGTGAACCAGTTGTGGTCGATGGTGATCTGGGTCAATACATTCGACGTCCAGCCGATCCCGAACGCCTTGTTGTGGTTGGCGAATTGGTTGTTGGAGACGGTGATGTACTGGCTGTCCTTGCGGATGTCGAGCAGTCCGTCGCCCATGTGCGTGAAGCGGTTGTGGTCGATCCAGACGTGGTCGACGGTGTCCATCTGGATGGCGTCGAAGTCGGTCGTCTTGCCGTCCCAGTCGCCCTCGACGTACGAGTCGCGGATCGTCAGATTGCGGATGATCACGTTGCCGGTACCGGGGTTGAGATGCAGCTCCCCGTGGACGATCTCGCCGGAGTCTCCGACGCCGATGATCGTCTTGTCGGAGGCCACGACGACGTCCGCCCCGAACGGCGCCACGGCGATCGAGCCCGCGACCCGGATCACGTACGGCTCCTCGGCCGCCGCGTACTTCACCAGCGAGGCCTGATCGCTGACCGTCACGACCTTGCCGCCCGCACCGCCGGAGGTGCCACCGGCGAGGGAGGCGAAGCCGTGCGGTCGATCTGTCCAACGGGGAGCGGCAGACGCCGAGTTGGTGGCGGCGGCCTGGGTCTCTCCGACCGCCCCCACGACAAGGGCGGCCACCAGCCCCACGACGGCGGCCAAGGTTCTGCCGACACCGACCCCCGGTCTCGGCAAGCGCTTGCTAGGGAAGTGCGTCATTGCGGCTCCCAACAGGCATACGAATAAGGCGAGTTACAAAGGACTGACCCTGAACTGTGTGAACGTGGCCGCGCCGGCGTGTCCCCCGCCGACGGGCGCGAGCGCGAAGAGCCCGAGCAGGGCGCCGACCCAGCGCCACGGCGTGGCCGCGAACACCGGCCCGGACGACTCCCAGCCGTCCCCGGCCCCGAGGTCGTACGAGAACCGGCAGCGCGCCCCCGCCCCGATCCGGATCCGCAGGCGGACCCGCCCCTCCGGAGCCGGCCTCGGCCGATCGGCGTCCCGCTCGCGCTCGGCGACGGACTCCGCGAACCGGTGGACGAGCCGGACCGTCCCGTCGTCCGCCCGCTCAAGTCCGATCCAGCCGAAGGAGTCCCCCAGCACGGCGAGCCCGGCCCGCGCCCCCGGCTCCTCGCTGTCGAGCCGCAGCTCCACCTCGACCGCGCAGGGGATGCCGGGCAGCCGCTGGGTAAGGACGTTCGGGAGTTTCCGCAGGTCATGAGCGTCGGACCGGCGTACGCAGCTCAGTCGCAGCCCGTCGCCCGAGTGCTGGGTGGCCCAGCCGTCCTGCGGGTTGGCCGTCCACTGCCACTGTCGGCCGTACCGTCCGCCGGGGAAGTCGTCGTCGGTGGCGGGCGCGGCGGGCGGCTGCACGGGCAGATCGGGCTTGCGGTGTACGGCGACGGGGGCACCGGCGTCGCCCATGACGGGCCAGCCGTCCGCACCGTCAGCGCCCCAGCTCATCGGCTGAAGGTGCACGACACGGCCGTACGGGCCGCGCTGCTGGAAGTGGAGGAACCAGTCCTCGCCGGTCGGCGTGCGCACCCAGCCGCCCTGGTGGGGGCCGTTGACGTCGGTGTCCCCCTGCTCCAGGACGATCCGTTCCTCGTACGGCCCGAAGAACTCGCGGGAGCGTAATGCGCCCTGCCAGCCGGTCTCGACTCCCCCGGCGGGCGCCAGGATCCAGAACCAGCCGTCGTGCTTGTAGAGCTTGGGGCCCTCGATGGTGAACCAGCCGGGGATGCGGTCGCCGTCGACGATCACCTTGCCCTCGTCCAGAACTCCCGTGCCCTCGGGGTGCATTCGGTGGCCGGTGAGCCGGTTCTTCACGCCCGACCGGGACTTGGCCCAGGCGTGCACGAGATACGCCTCGCCGGTCTCCTCGTCCCACAGCGGGCAGGCGTCGATGAGCCCCTTGCCCTCCTTGACGAGGTGCGGGAGGGTCCAAGGGCCGCGTATTTCCGGGGAGTTGACCTGGAAGATGCCGTGGTCGGGGTCGCCCCAGAAGATCCAGAAGCGGTCGTCGTGATACCTCAACGAGGGTGCCCAGACACCGCAGTCGTGGCGCGGGACCCTGAACTCGTCCGCCGGTCGCAGGCGTTCGAGGGCATGGCCGACGAGGGTCCAGTTGACGAGGTCGCGGGAGTGCAGGAGGGGCAGGCCCGGCGCCCGGCCGAAGCTGGACGCGGTGAGGTAGAAGTCGTCGCCGACGCGGACGACGTCCGGGTCGGACCAGTCGGCGTTCAGGACCGGGTTGCGGTAGGTCCCGTCGCCGAGATCGGCGCCGGCGATCACAGGCTCACCGCCTTGCGTACGAGGGCCGCGGCCTCGCCCCGGTCGAGCCGCCCGTCGGCGACGACGGTGACGATCCGGCGTACGGCGGTCTCGCCCGGCCCGATCGGCAGCCGGTCGTCGAACGCGAGGGACGAACCGACCCCCGGGTACTCCTCCGCCCGGACGAACCACGGGTCGCGGCGCGTCTGCTCGGTGGCACCGGCGAAGACGAGCGTCCAGGTGGTACCGGCCAGGGCGACCCAGTCGGCGCGGCTGCCGTGGACCGCCGACTCGCCCTCCGTCGAGGCCGTGAAGACGTCGGGGGCCGTGGCCTCCTTCCGTGCCCGCCAGAAGAAGCCGCCGTAGGCCGCTCCCGGACGGCCGTTCGTGGCCGGGCTGCCGATGGAGAGCGGGGCGGCGGTGGTGTTGGTGAGGGAGAAGGTGAAGTCCAACGCCCAGGCCGCGCTGGTCAGTTCGGTGGCGGCGACCGTTCGGCGCTCGCGCAGCAGTTCGGCGCCGCCGACCATCCAGCGCAGTTCCTCGACGAAGCCGTCGGGGTCGCGGAGCTGGTAGGCGATGTGCCGCTGGGTGCCGTGGTTGTCCAGCTCGGTCGGCCCCTGGTCCCGTACATAGGTGCGCCCGCCCCAGAAGTTGTGCCCCTCGACGTCGGGTATGGCGACACCGACGCCGAGGTGGTGGGTGTGGTCGGCGGGGCCGAGTTCGGTGACGGCGGTGCCTGCCAGGGTGGTCACGGGGTGCAGATACGGGCGGGGCGCGTGGCGGAGCGGCAGCTCCGGCCGGCCGGTGTAGCGGCCGACCGGGCGGCCGGCGGCCCGCAAGACCAGCGACTCGTTGGGCATCTGGTTCATCTGGGTCATCAGGTGCTCACCTCTTTGGGGAGCGCCCAGGAGGCGCCCAGCTCGGAGTAGAGGGAGAGGGTGTCGGCGGCTGCGGCGACGAGGCCGTCGATGCCGGGGACCACTCGGCGGCGGACACTCCCGTCCTCGCCGGGCGCGAACTCCCATGCGTCCGCGGGGAGTTCGACCGGGTCGGGGGCCTGCCGGATCGCCTCGACGACCCGCATGAAGGCACCCGTCGCGTCGGGCTCGACGAGCAGTTCGGCGCCCTCGGTGAGGTGGTCGACGAGGTTCTCCAGCAGGTCGGTGCGGTCGTACTCGTACTCCTCCGGGCCGTGTCCCGAGCGCTGGAGGAGGACGCGGTCCTGCTTGTACCAGAAGGTGATCCGGCCGCTGCTGCCGTGCACGAGGACGTACGGGTCGTCCGGGTGTTCGGCGCACAGAGTGGCGGCGACGGTGACCGGGACGCCGTTCGCCGTGCTGACGCGGACGCACGAGGTGTCGTCGGACTCGATGTCGTTGGCGCGCAGCAGCTCGGTCTCGATGCCGGTGACATCCTCGGCGCGGGTGCTGCCGCCGAGGGCGAGGCCGGTGGCGACGGCGTGCGCGAGCGGGTTGGTGAGGGCGCCGTCGATGACGTCCACGCCGTTCAGCCTGCGCTTGCCCGCCCAGGGCGCGCGCCGGTAGTACGCCTCGTCGCGCGCCCATGCGCCGGCCCCGCCGACGCCGGTCACCGTGCCGATGGCACCCTCGGCGATCAGTTCCCGGATCGCGGGCACGGCGCCCGAGCCCAGCGACTGGAACCCGATCTGGCAGACGACCCCGGCCGCCGCGACCCCGTCGGCCATCCGGCGGAACTCGGCGTACGACGGCGCCGGCGGCTTCTCCAGGAGCAGGTGCACGCCCTTGGCGGCGGCGATCAGCGCGAGGTCGGTGTGGGTGGGGATCGGCGTGCAGATGACGGCGATGGCGGCACCGGTGGAGTCGAGGAGCGCACCGAAGTCGGCGGACTGCTCGGGCGTGCCGAGGCCCTCCAGCTCCTCGTCGGTCAGCGGGGTCAGCTCGCAGACGCCTGCCAGCCGTACGAGCCCCTTGTCCTGGAGCCTGCGGATGTTCGCGAGATGCCAGTGGCCGTGCCCGCGCGCTCCCGCGAGGACCACCGGAACCGGCGTCGTCAGGTGTGTCGTGTTCATGTGTGCCTCCCTGCGCCCGCGCCGCGTGCCACCTCTCGGTCGGCCGTGTCGGCGCTGTCGATCTTTGTGTGCAGGGTAGGCGTCCAGCCGACGTCGGCCGTGAGGTCGCGCTCGCTGCCCGAGTTGTAGGCGTTGTAGATGGTCAGAAGATCGACGGGGAAGCCGTTGAAGAGGGTGCCGGTCTGGTGCAGGGCGGTGCCGTTCCAGCTCTTGACCAGGTCGGCGACCTCGACGTGCCCCGGGGCGGTGAAGGCGTTGTTCTCGGCGTACACGGCGGACTCGGTGGAGACGCCGAGCGAGTAGCGGTAGTCGTCGCCGTGGTCGATCAGGTAGCGGTTGTTGTAGACGTGCACCTGGCCGAAGCGGACGCGCGGGGCGCGCTGGGTGACCGAGCGGAACTCGTTGTGGTGCAGGGTGACGCGAAGTTTTCCGCGGTCGCCGACAGCCGCGTCCCCGCTGCCGATGAGCATCGCCTTGTCGTGGTCGGCGAACCGGCTCCAGGAGACGGTGACCAGGTCGGAACCGTTGGTGATGTCCAACAGGCCGTCGTGACGCAGGTAGTTGCGGGCGAAGTGGGTGGGCTCGTCGGCGTCGGCGTGCCCCTTGTCGGAGGCGGTGACGTGGTCGACCCACACATGGGTGGCGCTGTTGAGCCAGATGTTGTCGTACGCCGTCTTCCAGTCGCCCAGGCCACCGGAGTTGGGCTGCCAGACGGGGAAGCAGTCGTAGGCGTCGCGGAGTTCGAGGTTGCGGAGGATCACGTTGTCCGCGTTCTTGACCTGAAGGCTCGCACCCTTGAGAACGGCACCCGAACCGAGCCCGACGATCGTCGTGTTGGACCCGACGGCCAGCACGACCCGCTCGGCCTGCCGGGCGGCAGCCGACTGCCGGGCCTCCTCCTGGACTCCGCTCGGCCTGGCGGAACCCCAGGTGCGGGGGTCGTAGGCGGCGAGGTACTTCCGCAGGCTGTACCCGGAACCGTCCGAGTAGTCCCCGCAGCCCAACTTCCCACCGTCCTCAGCGGTGTTGGCGTCGATGGTCCCCACAACACGGATGATCTTCGGGGTGGCGCTGCCGCCGTCGAGAGCCCGGACGAGTTCACCGCGGCTGCGTACGGTGAAGACGTGCGCGTCGTCGGCGGTCGCACCGCCGGTGGTGCCACCGTCGGCGGCGGCCCAGCCGTCGTTCGTGGGCAGGGTGTCGCGGCCGAGGTCGCGGGCGTCGGCACCGGCGGGCGTACTGAGCACGGCACCCAACAGGCCGACCACGGACGTGACTTGAAGAAGGCGTCTCATCCCTTCACCGCCCCCGCGCTGAAGCCGGTGATCAGCCACTTCTGGATGAAGGCGAAGACGATCACCACGGGTACGGCGGCGATGATGCCGCCCGCCGCGAGGGCGCCCAGATCGACACTGTCCGCGCTCATCAGGGTGTTGAGGCCGACCGGGATGGTCTGCTTGCCCTGGTCGCTGAGGAACATCAGGGCGAACAGGAAGTGGTTCCAGGAGTGCACGAAGGCGAAGGAGCCGACGGCGATCAACCCGGGCCGCAGCAACGGGAGTACGACGACCCGGAACGCGGTGAACCGGTTGCAGCCGTCGACCCAGGCGGCCTCCTCCAGCGAGTACGGCACGTTCTTGATGAACCCGCTGATCAGGATCATCGACAGCGGGAGCTGGAAGACCGTCTCGGCGATGATGACGCTGCCCAGCGAGTTGATCATCTGGAGTTCGGCGAAGATCTGGAACAGCGGCACCAACAGCAGGGCGCCCGGCACGAATTGGGAGCAGAGCAGGGCCAGCATGAAGGCGCGCTTGACCTTGAAGTCGAAGCGGGCGAGGGCGTAGCCGCCGGCGAGGGCGACGAGCGTCGTCATCAGCAGCGTGGCGACGCCGACGAGGATGCTGTTCTGGAAGTACGTGCCGAAGGCCCGCTCGGTCCACACCTTCTCGAAGTGGTCGAGGGTCATCGGCCAGGGCACGAGGGAGGTCGAACCGGCCGGACGCAGCGCGAACAGCAGAATCCAGTAGAAGGGGATGAGGGTGAAGACGAGATAGATGCCGAGGGGGAGGTAGATCTGCCAGCGCGGGGCCTCGTCCCAGGCGCGGCGCCGCTTCCTGTGCGGGCGCGGCGGCTCGGGGATGTCGTCCACGGGCGTGGGCACGATCACGGTGGCTTCCTTGGTGATCACTTGTTCTCCCCTCCGAACTTGCTCAGCCGCAGGTAGACGATCGAGAAGAAGAGCAGGATCACGAACGCGACCGTGGTGAGGGCGGAGGCGTAGCCGAAGTTGTGGGCGTCGACGCTGGTGTTGGCGATGTAGAGCGGGAGGGTCGTGGTCTCGCCGGCCGGTCCACCGCCGGTGAGGGTGTAGAGCAGGTCGACGTTGTTGAACTCCCAGACCGCGCGCAGCAGCGTGGACAGGACGATGGCGTCCTTGAGGTGTGGCAGCGTGATGTGCCAGAACTGCTTGATCCGGCTGGCCCCGTCGACCTCGGCGGCCTCGTACAGATCCTTCGACACGGACTGGAGGTCGGCGAGGATGAGGATCGCGAAGAAGGGCACGCCTCGCCACAGATCGGCGACGATCGCCGCCGGGAACACGGTGGAGGTGTCCGACAGCCAGCTCGTGCCGTACGTCCCGATGCCCGCGTCGGCGAGGTAACGAGTAATGCCTGTCTGGGAGTTGTAGAGCAGCACCCAGATCGCCGACGTCAGTACGCCCGAGACGGCCCAGGGCGAGAAGACCAGCGCGCGGCCGATCGACCGCCCCACGAAGGTCTGGTTGACGATGAGCGCGAGCGCCAGACCGAACATCAGCTGCAGGCCGACCTCGACGACGACCCACTTCCCGCTGAAGATCAGTGTGTCCCAGAACTGGGGGTCGTCGGTGAAGGCGTGCGTGAAGTTGTCGAAACCCGCGAAGCCGTTGCGCCACGGCTTGGTGGGGTTGAAGTTCTGCAGGCTGTAGTAGAAGACGCTGATCACCGGGTAGGCGATGAAGCTCAGCATGAGCAGGGCGGCCGGTGCGATCAGCAGATACGGGAGCCTGCGCGGCGTCGCGGAGGCACGTCGCCGCCGGGGTGGCGCGGGCGGTTTCGCCACGGCTGCGGCTTGGGCCATGACTGTTCTCCGTTCAGTACGTCGTGCGTGCGTCGTGCTTGCGTCGTACGGGAAGCGCTTTCTCCTGGTGCAGGGGTGTGCGGGTGCTACAGGGGCGTGCGAGTGGTGCAAGGCCGTACGAGGTCGTGCGAGGTCGTGCTCTGCTTGCGGTCAGCCCGCGTACGGGTCGTGCACTTTGCCCGGCCGGGCCAGGAACTCGAAGTCGCAGCCGGTGTCAGCCTGCGTGATCTGTTCGTTGTAGAGCGCGCCGTAACCGCGCTCGTACCGCTCGGCAGGCGGCGTCCAATCCGCCCGTCGACGCGCCAACTCGCTGTCGTCCACGTTGAGTTGAAGCGATCGTCCCTCGACGTCGAGGGTGATGGAGTCGCCGGTGCGGACGAGCGCGAGGGGCCCGCCGACATGGGACTCGGGCGCCACGTGGAGCACGCACGTGCCGTAACTGGTCCCGCTCATCCGGGCGTCGGAGATCCGCACCATGTCCCGTACGCCCTGCTTGAGCAGGTGGTCGGGGATGGGCAGCATCCCGTACTCGGGCATGCCAGGACCGCCCTTGGGGCCGGAGCCGCGCAGCACCAGAACGGTGTCGGCGGTGATGCCCAACTCCGGGTCGTTGATGGTGCGTTGCATGGTCCTGTAGTCGTCGAAGACGACCGCGCGCCCGGTGTGCTTGAGCAGGTGCGGCTCGGCGGCGATGTGCTTGATGACGGCACCGTCGGGGCACAGATTGCCGCGCAGAACGGCGACCCCGCCCTCACTGGCGACCGGCTTGTCGCGCGGCCGGATGACCTCGTCGTTGTGCACCTGGGCACCGTCGAGCTGCTCGCGCATGCTGTCGTACGAGACGGTCGGCCGGTCGAGATGCAGCAGATCGGTGATCCGGGAGAGGAATCCGGGCAGGCCACCGGCGAAGTGGAAGTCCTCCATGAGGTACGTCTGTCCGCCCGGCCGTACGTTGGCCAGCACCGGCACGGTCCGCGCGATGCGGTCGAAGTCGTCGAGGGTGAGCCGGACTCCGGCTCGGCCCGCCATGGCGATCAGATGGATCACGGCGTTGGTGGAGCCGCCGAGGCCGAGCACGGTGGTGACCGCGTCGGTGAAGGCGTCGACGGTGAGGATGTCGCTCAACTTCCGGTCCTGGTGGACCAGTTCGACGATCCTGAGGCCGGAGGCGGCGGCCATCCGGTCGTGCCCGGAGTCGACGGCGGGGATGCTGGACGCCCCCGGCACGGTCACCCCGAGTGCCTCGGCGGCGGCGGTGAGCGTGGACGCCGTACCCATGGTCATGCAGTGCCCGGGCGAACGGGCGAGCCCACTCTCCAGCTCCGTCATCTCGCAGTCGCCGATGAGCCCGGCGCGCTTGTCGTCCCAGTACTTCCACATGTCGGTGCCGGAGCCGAGGATCTCGTTGCGCCAGTGCCCCGGAAGCATGGGCCCGGCGGGCACGAAGACGGCGGGTAGGTCGACGGAGGCAGCCCCCATGAGGAGGGCGGGCGTGGACTTGTCGCAGCCGCCCATCAGGACGGCACCGTCGACCGGGTACGAGCGCAGCAGCTCTTCCGTCTCCATGGCGAGGAGGTTGCGGTAGAGCATGGGGGTCGGCTTCTGAAAGGTCTCGCTGAGTGTGGAGACCGGGAACTCCAGGGGGAATCCGCCCGCCTGCCAGACTCCCCGTTTCACGGCCTGCGCCCGGTCACGGAGGTGTACATGACAGGGATTGATGTCCGACCAGGTGTTGAGAATCGCGATGACGGGCTTGCCGAGGTGCTCTTCGGGAAGGTAGCCGAGCTGACGGGTACGGGCCCGATGGCTGAAGGAGCGGAGCCCGTCGGTCCCGTACCACTGATGACTTCTGAGATCCTCGGGCCGCTTCTTGCCCTTCTCCCCGGTCATATGGACCACCCGGAGGCTATGGCGGCGACCTCGGCGCGTTCGTCCTCGGGCAGAGCGCGACTCGGCGGCCGGACATCGCGCCGGCACAGTCCCAGCGAGGCGAGGGCCTCCTTGACGACGGTCACGTTGTTCGCGGAGGCGTTGGCGCCGCGCAACTCCTCGAAGCGGCGGATCTGCTCCCAGACCTTCATGGCGGCCGGGTAGTCGCCGGATCGAAGCGCTTCGATCATGTTCAGCGAAACGGCCGGGGCGACGTTCACCAGCCCGGAGGTGAAGCCGGTGGCGCCGGCGGAGAAGTAGGAGGGGGCGTAGGGCTCGGCGAGCCCGGCGACCCAGACGAAGCGTTCGAGCCCGGCGTCACGGGCGAAGGCGGCGAATCGAGCGGCATCGGGAACGGCGTACTTCACACCGATGACGTTGGGACAGACATCGGCGAGTTCGGCGAGCCGCAGACCGCTGAGCGAGGCGTTACGGATGTAGGGCACAAGCCCGAGTTCGGGCACGGCCTCGGCGATGGCCCGGTGATAGTCGACCCATCCCCCCTCCGAGACATACGGATGGATGGGCTGATGGACCATCACCATCGAGGCGCCGCTGTCGCGGGCGTGCCGGGCGGCGGCCACTGCGGTCGGTACGTCGTGTCCGACGCCGACGAGGATCGCGGCCCGGTCGCCGACCTCGTCGAGGGTCAACTCGGTGACGAGGAACCGCTCTTCGGGGGTGAGGGTGTAGAACTCGCCCGTATTGCCGTTCGGCGTAAGGGTGTTGATGCCTCCGTCGAGCAGCCGGCGCAGCAGGGCCCGGTGGGCGGGCTGGTCGACGGTGCCGTCCTCGGCGAACGGGGTCACCGGGATCGCCACCACGTCGGCCAGGGCCGCACGTTGGGTCTCGAACGCCACGCCGCTCATTCCTGACCGTCCTCTCCCTGGACCTCGGACTCCCCTGCGGGGTAAGCCCGTTGCACGAACGACTCGATATGGGCGTGCAGGGCACGCGCCGCGCCGTCGGCGTCCCCGTCGAGGGCGAGCCGCAGGATCTCCCGGTGCTCGTCGGCCTCCCGCTCCCAGGAGGGGTTGGCGGCCCAGGCGACGGCGGAGACCAGGGCGGCCTGGTCGCGCACCTCGTCGAGCATCCGGCCGAGCAGCGGATTGCCGCACCGGACGTAGAGCGAACGGTGGAACTCCCGGTTGGCCAGGGAGCGTTCGGCGGTGTCGGCGGCCTGATCGGCGCGGGTCAGCGCGTCACGGGCGGCATCGAGCGAGGCTCCCCTCCGCACGGACCGCCTGAGGGCCTCCGGCTCCAGGAGCAGCCGTACGTCGTAGACCTCACGCGCCATGTCCGCGTCCACCATGCGCACCGTGACGCCCTTGTACTGGTTCATCACGACGAGCCCGGTACCGGCCAGCGTCTTGAGCGCCTCGCGCACCGGGGTCTTCGACACCCCGAACTGTGCGGCGAGTTCGGTCTCGACCAGGGCCTGCCCCGGGGTCAACTGCCCGGTGAGGATGCGGTGCTTGATCCCCTCCAGCACGAACTGGGTGCGGGACGGGATCGGCATGGGCACAGAGGTCATGCGCGCCTCTCGAATATCTCACATATCGCGTCTCATATATGACGTACGAAGTACGACGGGTTGAAGGTAGGAGTGGCTGTGTGTTTCGTCAACGCTTCTGACAAAGGAAGTTGACAGAGGGGGCAGGGGAAACAGAGGGAGCCGAGAGGAGAGGGGCGATCAGATGATCTTGGTCGTGCCCTCGTACGCGGTGTCGGTGGGCCCGCCGAAGACGGCTGCGGCGCGCTCGGTCGCGATGTCGGGGGTGAGGGTGGGCCCGACGTGGGTGATGAGCAACGAAGCGGCGCCCTTCGCGTACGCGCCCGCGTCCTCCGGGGTCAGATGCACCTGTTCGCCATCGCGATCGCCATGCCGGTCGATGTCGGCCTCGCACAGGAACAGGTCGGCGCCGCGGGAGAGTTCGGCGAGCGCGTCGCAGGGTCCGGTGTCACCGGAGTACGCGAACACCTTGCCCTGCGACTCGGCGCGCAGCCCGTACGCCTCGGTGCCGTGGGAGACCGCGCGGGTGGTGAGGCGCAGGTTCCAGTGCCGGACGGTGTGGCCGTCGTACAGGGGCCTGAAGTCGAGGATTCCGCTGAGGAACGAGGTGTCGGCCCGCCCGAAGAAGCCGGCGAGGCGGAGGGCGCAGGAACGCGGGGCGTAGACGGGGATGGGCGCGGGCGGGGTGAGCCCGCCGTACGCGAACCCGTACACGGCGGCAAGCAGATCGGCGTTGTGATCGGCGTGGAGGTGGGAGATCCAGATCGCGGTGAGCCGGGCGGGGTCGGTGTGCCGTTGCAACTCCGCGAAGGTTCCGGGCCCGGCGTCAACCCAGATCTCGGCACCGCCGCCGCGCAGCAGGTAGCCGGAGCAGGGGCGTCCTGGCGTGGGGTGGGGGGAGGCGGTGCCGAGGACGGTGAGGCTCAGGGGCATGCGGGGAGCGTACGGGGCGGTGCGGGCGGGCGTACGGGGAATGGAAGGCCGTGCAGGCAGGGGCCGCCGCCCACGCCCCCGCACACGTCACCGCACTCACCTCGCTCCCCGCACACGTCACGCCATTCCCCCGGGACGGCCGGCCTGGTAACCGCCGAGCAGGGGGAGCACGCCGCTCCCGTCCAGCACCGCGACGGCGAACGGCCGGTCGAGGCGCACCGGGACCGTCCGCAGCAGTTGTCCGGGGCCGTCGAAGTGGTTCCGGTCCGCCTGGTTCGCCCAGGGCCGGTCCTCGACCGTGCTACCCGCGGTCCCGGAGGACATGCCCTCCTCGCCGAACCGTACGGCGCAGCTCTGGACGACGCCTTCGCAGTGGACGGGCTCGGAGAACATGCGGGGAAGTTCGGCCGACGCCGAGAAGACGCGTTCCACGCCCAGCGCGGTCAGATGGGGCGTCACATCGATGTCGCCGGACATCCGGAGACGTGGCAGCTCCAGAAGCACCGCCTCGGGGCGTCCCCCGGCCCGACTCCCACGGAGCGCCTTCCCGTGAGCGGCCGGGGCCCATGCCGCCGCCAGCACCTGCGCGGGCGGGACCTGCCGGTTCTCGCCCAGTGCGAAACGCACCCTGACGGGTCCCGCGGCGGGCACCGCTCCCCCGCCCGCCGCACGGGCCCGCAGTTCGACCACCATGACCCGGCCGCCCGGCCGTACGAGGGTCCAGGCGTCCTCGACCGGCACTTCCGCGACCATGGCGGGCACGGGGTGGGCCACTCCCCCCGCATCGGTGAACAGGAGTTCTCGTGTGAAGGACGGCTCGAAGGGCTGCTCCCACTCGGCCGCCAGCGCGACCGTGCCGACAAGCAGGGCACAGCGCGCGGGATCGGCACACCGCGCCACCCGGCCGAGCGGGGTGTCCGTGCCGTGCGCCCACCGGTGGAGCCCACTCGGGCCGTCGGAGCCGGGCCGCCCGACCGTGATGCCGTACGGGCGGGTGAATTCCGGCCGCGCCGGAACCTGGCTCAGCACCCGCGCCGCGGTCACGAACACGCCGTCGCGACCGAGTTCGCGGACCACTGTGTCCTGCGCGCCGACCGGGCCGACGACTCCGCGCAGTTCGTCGCGTGTGGCCCCGTCCGCGCAGGCCGCCAAGGCCGTCAGTGCCAGCCACAGAGCGGCGGGCGAGCAGATCACATCACGTCCGCCGTGGGTCGCCGGATCGTCGAAGAGCGACTCCAGCCACAGCTCGGCCAGCGCGGAGACCGTCCGCGTGCCGTCGCTCTCCACTTGCACCATCGCCCCACTCCGTTCCCCTGCGGACAACCGGTGCGATCCGGGCCAGTGGCCGAAATACCGCCTGTGATCCATAATTTGGGCCACGTTGAGCCATTACGGCAAGGGGGGACGTTCCATGGAACCGAGAGCAATAGCGGTAGCTGCGCAGGAAGTTGAACTCGGCACTCTCGGGGGTCTGGTGGAGAACGACCCCAAGCGTCGCGAATGGGCGGCGATCGTTCCCCTGTCGCTCGTCGGCCTGGGCGCGTTCGCCTTCGGCATCGCGATCGCCGTCGAGAACCAGCGCCAGGACGGCACTTGGTACTTCGGACTGCCCATGCTGGCGGTGGCGGCGCTCGCGCTGGGGCTCGCCTGCTGGTTCCTGCTGCGTGCCAGGCCGCCGAAGACCTGGGTCGCCTGGTACGAGGACGGCGTCGTGCGTCAAGTCGCCGACCTGGAGCCCGAGGCGTACGGCTGGGACGAGATCGACATGGTCGCCAGGCAGGACATCAAGGTGGTCAAGCAGTTCGGCAGCTATATGCAGTACCGGCTGCTGGTGATACCGGAGGCCGGTGGCCTGATCGTCGTGGACAACACGTACCCCGGCGTCCTCGCGTTCGTCGAGGGACTGACCGACGCCTTCAGCAACTCGCGGGTGAGGAAGGACGCGGCCCGGCTCAACGCGGGTGAGCGCGTGGACTTCGGTGGCCTCGTCGACATCAACACGGGAGGCGTCGGGAAGGACGGTCGGCGGCTCGGCTGGCGCGAGGTCGAGCGGATCGACGTGAAGCACGGCGGCCTGCAGATCCACCGGCGTGGCGACCCGAAACCCTGGATGGTGCTGCCCGCGGTCGGCTTCCCCAACCTGCTGGTCTTCCTCACTCTCTTCGACGCGCTGCAGAGCCAGGACGGCGCATGACATACGCACCCCGTCCGTTCCGTTTCCAAGGCACCTGCTTCTAAGGCACCTGCCCGATCCCTCCCCCCACCCCTTAGCCCCACGATGACCAGGCATGACGACTCGAACCTGGTCCGTTGTCCGTGTCCTGCGCGACCGCGACGCCGGCCTGTATCTCGCCGGAGTCGTGGTCTCCGGCTTCGGTACGTCGGCGCTGTGGCTGGCGTCCGGCATCTGGGTCAAGGACCTCACCGGCTCGGACGGCCTGGCCGCGCTCTGTCTGTTCGCGATGTGGGCACCGAGCCTGGCGGGCCCGCTCCTCGGCACGCTCGCCGACCGTACCCGTCGCAAACCACTCCTGATCTGGACGAACCTGACCCTGGCGGCCCTCCTGCTGACCCTGTTCGCGGTCGACTCCGCGGACCGCCTGTGGATCCTCTTCTCCGTCCTGCTGGTGTACGGCACGGCGGGCGTCGTCCATGACGCGGCCGAGGCGGCGCTGGTCGCCACGGTGGTCGACAAGTCGCTGCTGGGTGACTTCAACGGTCTGCGCATTACGGCGAACGAAGGCATGAAACTGGTCGCCCCGCTGGCCGGCGCGGGCCTCTACGCGGCGTACGGCGGCCCGAGCGTGGCCCTCCTGGACGCGGTCACGTTCGTCCTGGCCGCCGTCCTGTGCGCCTGTCTGCGCGTCCGCGAGACCGCCCCTCGGACCACAGGAACCGGTTCAGGCACCGGCACCACCGAGGGCGCCCGCTTCCTGTGGCGGCACGACCACCTGCGCCCGCTCGTCCTGGCGGGCGGCACGACGATGCTCCTGTCGGGCCTGAGCTCCGCCACCCTCTACGCCGTCATCGAGGGGCTCGGCCACTCCCCCGCGTACGCCGGTCCGCTGTACGTCCTCCAGGGCGTCGGCTCGGTCACGGTCGGTCTGGCCTCGGGCCCGCTGCTGCGGCGCCTCGGGGAGCGCCGGTTCGCCGCGTACGGGATCGCCCTGACGGCCACCGCCACGGCACTGCGGGCGGTCCCGGCCGACCCCGCGGTCCTCGCGTCGGCCGTCGCCAACGGGTTCGGCCTGCCCTGCGTCCTGATCGCGGCCCTCACCGCCGTACAGCGCGAGACCCCGCAGGAGCTGCTCGGCCGTACGGCGGCGACCGCCAACACCCTGATGTTCGCGCCGACGGCGATCGGTCTGGCCGTGGGCGCGGCGCTGGTCGAACAGGTCGACCACCGAGCGCTGTTGCCGACGCTGGGCCTGGCCCTACTCCTGACCGCGGCACCTCTGTTCCGACCTGCCCCAGCCAACCAGAAATCACAGGACCGACCCGCACCCTCCAGCCCGTCCGGCGCTTGAGGACAAGGCCCGTTCAGGCCGACCATCCCACCCCCCCCCCGCCCCCCCCCCCCCCGCCCGCGCGTGGGGGGCGGGGGGGGGGGGGCGCCCCCCCCCCCCCCCCCGGCC
>NZ_JBIAQP010000032.1:0-88305 GCF_042889145.1 Streptomyces sp. NPDC002680 | reverse complement strand
TGGGGGCTGCGCCCCCAGACCCCCCTTTGTCCTCAAACGCCGGACGGGCTGACTATCCAGCCCCTCCGGCGTTTGAGGAGCGGGGGTTCGGGGGCAGCGCCCCCGAGGATGGGACGGGTAGGGGCGGCGGGGGCGAAGAATCCACAGGCTGGCCTGCGAAGACGCTGCCGGATCCTGGCCGGGGTCAGGCTGTCGTGTCGTCCCCTTCGAGTACGGTCTCGGGGATCTGCACGTTGATCAGTTCCCCTGAGCGTGGGTCGACCGTGAGGCCCCGGCCGGATCTGCGGCCGCGCAGGTGGGCGTGGGCCAGGCGGGCCCCGATGAAGTCGCCCTCCAGGATGCTCTGCGGTCCGATGAGGACACCCTTGCGGTGCCGCTTCAGGGCGCTGAGCCAGCCCATCGCTCCTGTCATGGTCTCCCCGGTGGCGGCGACGACGATGCCGATGCCGCGGTCCCTGCCGGACTGGGCCAGGGCACGCAGGTCCTGGTCGATGTCCGGCAGGACGAACAGGTCGGCGTCGTCCACGACGACCACCCGGGGGCCGCTCCCGGCCTCCAGGGCCTCGGTGAACTCCTCGACCGTGGGCTCCGTCGCGGTGATCAGCCGGACGCCGGGATGGTTGCCGAGGGTGCGCAGCGGCGACTCGCGGGGAGCGAGGATCACCAGTCGGGTGCCGGAGGCGAGCAACGAGACGGCCAGTGAGGCGAGGGTGGTGCTGCGGCCGGAGCCGGGCGGGCCGACGACCGAGAAGGTCGGTGCGGTGTCCGCGAAGTCCACGCCCACGGGCGAGACGTCGTCGCCGCCGAGGCCCAGCAGACCCCACATCGGCCGGCGGAACTCCTTGCCCACCTTCTCGTACGCGTCCGTGAAGGTCACCTTCACCGGCAGGGTGCCGATGCGGGCGGGCCTGCGGTCCGCGGGGAGTCCGGCGTCGCGCCGGGTCGCCTCGGCGCCGATCCGGCGCAGCGCCTCGGCCTGGTCCTGTCCGGCGGCGCCTGGTGCGAGGAGCGCCACCTGGATCTCGGTGCCGCCGTCGGAGGTCCAGCCGCGGCCGGGCTGGATGATGTCGGGGATGTCGCGGGAGCGCTTGCCGACGGCGTGGTAGTCGGTCCGGTCGTTCAGCCGCAGCAGCAGCTTGTTGTCGTTGAGCGCGGTGGCCCGTCCGGACAGCAGGGCGCGTTCGGAGGTGGCGACGACATGCAGGCCCGCGGCGGCGCCTTCTCTCAGCAGCCGGTTGAGCTGCTCCACCAGGCGGCCGCCGTTGTGGTCGGCGACGGCCTCGATCAACGCGTCCCAGCCGTCGATGAACAGCATGATGTGCGCGGGACGGGCACCGGCGGCGACGATCTCGCGCAGCTCGGTGAGGTTGCTCGCGTGGTGCCCGGTGAGGAGTTCCTGCCGCCGCTCCAGCTCCGCGTCGAGCCTGGCGAACAGCCGCTCCAACCGCTCGATGTCACCACGGGGCACCATGGCGCCGCAGTGCGGGAGGACGCCCAACGCCGTCAGTGCGCCACCGGCGAAGTCGATGCCGTAGAGGTGGACGTCGGCGCTGGAATGACCTTGGGCCAGTGCTCCGGCCATGGTGCGCAGCACCTGGGAGCGGCCGGATCGCGGGATTCCGATGACGTACAGGTGTCCGAACTCGGCGAAGTCCAGGCGGACGGGCAGCTGGGCCTGTGCCTCGGGCAGGTCCGACAGACCCCAGGACACCGGGGCCAGCCGGGCGCCGCCGGGTGCGTCGGGCTGCGGCAGGTCGTCGATCAGGACGTCGGGGCCGAGGGCCGGCAGCCAGGGGCTGGGCTGCGGGACGCAGCCGGCGAGCTCCGCCGCCTCGGACAGCGCCTCCACCAGCGCGTTCAGGTCGGTGGGGATGTCGTCGGCGCCCGGGTCCGGCGCCGGGTCCCCGCCCGGCTCCGACCCGGCCGTGCCGGGCAGGCCGACGGCGCGGCCGAGGCGCTGCCAGTGGAGTGCGGTGCCCCAGACGCGGGACTCCTCCACAGGCTGCTGTTCCCGGGGCTCCGGGGAGGGCTTCGCTCCGCGCAGGGGGGTTCCGGCGTAGGCGGTCTGGAAGGGTACGACAGTGCCGTGGCCGAGGCGGGCGAGGGCGCGGCCGGGGGTGGCCGGGGAGATGCTGACGGCGTCCTTGGTGTCGATGACGTCCTGGCTCTCCGAGGAGTCCGTGACCCGCAACGCGATCCGCAGATTGGTGTTGGCCCGGATGTCGGAGCTGACCACTCCGGCCGGGCGCTGGGTGGCCAGGATCAGATGGATGCCCAGGGAACGGCCGCGCTGGGCGATGCTCACCAGGCCGGGGATGAAGTCCGGGATCTCCCGGAAGAGGGTCGCGAACTCGTCGATGATGATCACCAGCCGGGGCACGGGCACCAGTTCGGGGGTCCGGCGGCGCATGCCCTGGTACTCGGGCAGGTCCTTGGCGCCGGCCTCGGCGAGGAGGTGCTCGCGGCGGGTCAGTTCGGCCGCCAGCGAGGTGAGCGCCCGCTGCACCAGGTGGCTGTCCAGGTCGGTGACCATGCCGAGGGTGTGCGGCAGGTCCACGCAGTCCTTGAAGGCGCTGCCGCCCTTGTAGTCGACCAGGACGAAGGTCAGCTCGTCCGGGCGGTTGACCGCGGCGAGCGCGGCCACGAAGGTCTGGAGCAGCTCGGACTTGCCGGATCCGGTGGTCCCCGCCACCAGGCCGTGCGGACCGTCCTTCACCAGATCGAAGGCGACCGGTCCGTCGTAGCCGGCGCCCAGCAGGACACCGGTGGACGCCGGCCGCTGTGCCCAGCGGGCGGCGATCTGCTCGGCGCTCGGCTGCGGCAGACCCAGCAGGTCCAGCAGTCCCACTTCGGCGGGCAGGCCCTCGGAGGCGTCCGGGGTGACGTCGCGGATCGGGGCGATGCCCCGGGCCACGCGCTCGCACCAGTCCGGCTCGACCAGGTCCGGCCGGATGTCGGGGACATCGGGCTGTCCGGTGCGGCGCAGGGTCAGCCGGTGGTTCTCGTGGCGGACCACGGCGGTGCACTCCTCAGGCAGGAGCCGTTCCTCCTGGTCCAGGCAGAGCGGGAAGATCCGGACGCCGGGGCCCTCCTTGAGGATGGAGACCACACCGGGTACGTCACGCAGGCGGCGGGCTCCGTCCATCACCACCAGGACGTCCGGTTCGCTCAGCAGCGCCTTGCTCATGGTGGACTCGGCGGCCCGCTGGCGGGTGCGCAGGGTGGAGACCAGCTCGGCCACCCGGTTGGCCACCGTCTCCGGGTCGTTGCCGATCAGGGTGACGGCACCGCCACGGGTGCCGGGCAGGCCGTCCCGGGAGTGGGGCAGCCAGCGGGCCCAGTGCCAGGAGTCCTGCGAGGCCTTGTCGGTGAGGACGACGATCCGCAGGTCGCGCGGGGTGTGCAGCACCGCGGCCTGGGCCGTCATCCACCGGGCCAGGGCCTGGACCGGGCCGGTCGCGCCGGCCAGACCCACCACACCGTTCTCGACCAGGTCGACGCTCACCGGGGCGTCCGGGATCGTCCAGTGCACGGCGGTGTGGTTGTCCTCGCGGGCGGTGTCGTCGATGCCGAGCAGGGACGGCTGCGGGGCGGTGCCGATACGCAGGGCCAGGTGGTCCGGGTCGCCGCGGCGCCGTTCCCACAGGCGGCGGCCGGGGCCGACCGCCCACAGTCCGGCCACCGCCGGGTCGGGCGCGCTGTCGGTACGCAGCCGCCGCTCGGTGGCGATCTTCTGCCGGACGTCCTCCTCCAACGAGGCGCGGCGCTGTCGGTAGACACGGGACTTCTCCTCGTAGTCCCTGCGTGCCTGGCGACGCCCGCTGAGGTAGTTCGCCGCCATCAGCACCGGCGACAGGAACATGAAGATCAGGTAGAAGTACGAGTTCAGGAACAGCATCATGCTGACGCCGAAGAGCATCGGGGCAAGGGCCACCAGCAGCGGAATCGGCCTGCGCCCGGGAGGGTCGGGCGGTCCGGGCAGCCGGAACCGCTCGGGCGCCAGATGCGGCAGGATGCGCGGCGGACGGTTGTAGTCCAGTCCGCCGCCGCCCTCGGACGGCACCACCGCGGCGTCCCTGGGAGTCGGTTCGGCCAGCCGCAGCAGGTACTCGCCAACGGAGAGCTCCGCGCCGACGGACCAGAGCACCCAGCCGTCGGCCACCTCCTCGGGCTCGGCGTCCGCCGCGTCTGCTGTGTCCTCGTCGTCCTGTTCCGCGAGCGGCAGCAGCACAATGCCGGGCCTGCCCCGGTGCTCCGGCGGCTCCGGTACGGACAGCCGCGCCGGGCCGCCCTCGGGCAGCTCCACGACGGCCGATCCGTCCGGGCGTACGGTCACCCGGATGCCCTCGCCCGGCATGCCCCGGCCTTCGAGCGGGACGGCCGCGTCCGCCAGCGGGCCGATGCCGTGGGTGCCGAGGCCGAGCGGGTACACCCGTCCGGCGTCCGGGCCGCCCACCACCTGGAGTTCGACCACGGGTGAGTGGTCCACCCGGTGCGGCTGCGGCATGGCGTCGCGCTCGGGGCCGTAGGCGGTGGCGGCGAGTGGCTGCGGGGCACCGAGGGCGACGACGCTGCCGTCCATGAGGCGGGTGGCGGCCAGCGGGGTGCCCGGGGCGAGGGGCTCGTCGCCCAGGTAGCAGGACGGGGCCGGCCCCGATCCGGGAAGTGAGGGCCCGGTCTCGTCGGTGTCGCCGGTGCGCAGCCTCGCCAGATGCGCGGCGACGTCCTCGACGGGGGTGCTGCCGGACGCGGTGAGCAGTACGTCCTGGCGGCTGGTGGAGTCGCCGTCGGCGACGGTGGTGATGAGGAGTTTCACGTCTCCCCTTCGGGATGCTTCGGGGGCGGATGGTTCGATGGTTCAGGGGGTGTGCGCGGTGCGTCCCAGGCCTACAAGGCCTAGTCCTCGCGTGTGCCGGAGGAGGCCGCGGTGGTGCGTTCCCGGGTGGTGGCGGAGGTCGGCTCGGTGAGCGGATCGGATCCGCTGGTGGTCCGGGCGGGGGCCGTGACCTGTCGGTCGGGCTCCGGGGGCACCTCCTGAAGGATCTCGGTTTCCTCCGGTGACGGGATTTCCTGGAGTTCCCGGGTACGGGGCCGCTGTGGAGCGGGTGCGCCCCGGCGCGGGGCCGACTCGCGGCGCAGCCTGCGGCGGTCCGCCCGGACGGCGGCGGCGACGGCTCTGCCCAGCGGAGCCGAGTCCGCGTCCAGCCCCAGCTCCGGTGCGGTCACCCGGCCGCGTGCGTCGACCCGGAGGGCCCAGCTGTGCCCCGCCACCCGGCCGTCGGCCAGACAGACGGCGGTACCCGAGGCGGCGAGGGCACTGAGCCGCCGCGCCTGCTCCGGGCTGGGGGCGGCGCAGACGAGAACCGTCGTGGCGGCGCGGCCGGACTCGTCGAACTCACCGGCTCCCTCGGTTTCCCCGCGCTCCTCGGCCGCCTCTTCCAGCTCTCGCAGTACGGTGTCGAGCCGCTCCCCCCGGTACTGCGGATGGACCCCGTCCGTGACGGTGACCGAGGCTCCGCTGCCGGGCCGGTCCAGCTGTGCGGCCAACGCCTGGAGCAGCCGGGCCCGGGCGGCGAGGTCGCCCTCCACGGTGATCAGCCGTGGTCCGGCGGCCAGATCGAGGTGGACACAGGCGTCGTCCGCCATACCGACGGCGACCGGCAGCGGACGGGGGTGCGCACCCGCGCGGGGTCGGCCCTGCGGCAGCGCGTCCTCCTCCGTCAGGGCAAGCTCCCAGCGCTGCGGGCCGGGCTCGTCGGAGGTCTCCCAAGGGGCGGGCGGCTCGGGCAGCGGGCGGGCGGCGATCTGCACGGCGGCGAGTCCGGGTTCCGTCCGCACGGCGTGGGGAACGGCGCCGGGCGCGTCTGTCAGGGCCGCGGCTGCCGCGTCCAGCAGCCGTCGTACGAGCAGACCGCCTCGGGGGTCGGACAGTTGACGGGCCAGGGCGCGCACGCCACGACGGTGGCGCCGGTAGGCGCGCAGGGGTTCGCCGAACGCCCGCCGGGTCAGGGCCAGTTCACGGCCGACGCCGCGCCGGAAGCGCCGCCATCCGCCGTGCTTGCGGATCACATGCCGGAGCAGCAGGAAGAGCAGCAGCAGGACGACGACGGCCACGATGACGACCGTGAGCAGCGAGTCGCCGGGCTTCCCCAGCGCGATGACGGAGCCGTGCGTCGCGGCGGCCGTGGTCATGCCGCCGCCAGTGTGTGCTCCGGGTGCCGGCGGCGCAGCTCCCGTATCGCGTGATGGGTCCGGGACTTCACCGTTCCCGGCGGAATGCCCAGGGCGTCGGCGGCGTCGGAACCGGTGCAGCCGAGGACGTAGACGTAGAAGAGCACTTCGCGGTGGGGGTGCGAGAGCCGTGAGAGGGCGTGGACCATGAAGCGGCGCTGGACGGCCTGGCTCATCGGGTCCACGGTCTCGGCATGCTGCTCCAGGGCGTGTTCATGCGTGATTTCGGTATGCGGCCGCTCGCGCCGGGACCAGTCGATCACCAGGTTGTGCGCCACTCTCATCAGCCAGGCCCGGGACGGCGACCAGCCCGGCGGCTGGTTCGCGGTGCTCAGCCAGGCGCGTACCAGGGTTTCCTGGACGAAGTCCTCGGCCCGTTGCCGGTCGCCGCGTATCAGGCCGGACACATAGCGGAGCAGCGGACCGTGGTGTTCTTCGTAGAGCGTGCGCATGGTTCCGTCGGCGGCGGGGGCACTTTCCGTCGGAACGGGAGTCGGCGTGGACGGTCTCATGGATTCCCCCAGGGGCGGCGCATGTCTTCTGAGCCGGTCCGGTCGGGCGCCGCGGCGGCGGCGTTGGCTGGGCAGGGCTGAGCACGGGTACCTGGGGTGACCTCACGATTCCGAACGGAATATGAGATTCCGTGATGGAGTCTAAGAGCGGTTCTGTAAGTTTCAAGGGGCGTTGAGGAGAACGTGAGGTTACCGACGAGAATGTTGGCCGAGCGGGGGGCGCCGCTCCCTGGGGGAGTGGGGATCGACGCCCCTGCTCGGTGGGCCGGGCTCAGGTGGGGATGCCGCCGGCGATCTGCGAGTCCAGGTTGTTGACGGCGTTGCAGACGTCGCGGAACTGCTTGGAGAACTGGGTGATGTTGTTCACCGCCTCGGTCAACGACTTGTTGAAGTTCGCGTAGGACGTCTGCATCTTCGGGCTGGTCGCCGTCAGCAACAGGCCGCCCTGGAGAAGGTTCTCGACCTCGGCCTGCAGCGAGGACAGCTGGGGGACCAGCGTGTCGCTGACGGCGGAGTCGAGCTTCTTCGCCGTGCTCTCGACTGCCTCGTCGTCAATGACGTTCTTGGGCATGGTGCACCTCGTTCTCTGTTGCGCCGGCGCACACCGGTCGTTCGGTGCGCGAGGGGCCCGGCGGCGCCGGGAAGGCGCGCGCAGGGAGTTTCGGGGGTGGGGCGTGGCCCCACGGGGGTCAGCGCCAGTTCTCGCCGAGGGTTCCGAGGGGCGGTTCGGCGCTGCTGCGTTCGTGCTGGGTGATGGACTCCCGCAGGTACCAGGTCCCGTTCTCGGCGCGCTGCCAGATCTCCTGGATCTCGTTGCTCGCGTCGGCCACGAAACGGGTGCCCGTGTTCTCGTTGGTGACGACCTTGGTGAGGGAACCGTCGGAGCCCGTGTAGTCGGTCCGGGTGACGCCCTCCTGCACCGTGGTCGTCGTCCCCGGAGCGGTGGAGCCGGACGGACGGCCGTCCCCGTCGACGAGCGGGTTCTCCACCGTGAGATACGCGGGGGGCCTGTCCAGCCGCTGCTGGACGTCCTGCTGGCCGGCCTCGGAGTTGAGGTAGGTCTCCTTGTCCATGGTCAGCTCCCAGTCGCCGTCCGGCCGCTTGGTCCAGATCTGGAGCGTGTCCTGGCCGGTCTCGTCGGTGACGTAGCGCTTCATCCAGCCGTCGGGCGATCCCTCGGGCGAGGAGTCCGTGTAGATCTTGGTGACGGAACCGTCGGAGCTGCGGATCGTCGTCACGGAGTCGCCGTCCCGCGTCAGGGGGTGGTACGTCTCGGAGTAGCTCAGCCCCGTGTTCTTGTTGGTGACGGTGGTCGTCGTCTCGACGGCGTCGCCGTTCTTGTCGACCTTGATCTCACCGTTCTCGTCGAGCTGGTACGACACCGTGGTGGTGCTGTTGGCGTCCTCGATGGTGTAGCCCTTGGGCACGAAGGCCTCGTCGGGCAGATCGTCCAGCTGACCGCGCATTCCCCTGAGCCGGCCGACGTCGGCGTCGCGATCCGGATCCCGGTCGCGCAGCTTGTCGTACTCCTCGCCGAAGCCGTCCTGGAGATCCTGTTGCCGTTGCTGGACGGGCTTCTCCTCCTCGGTCAGCGCGGTCTGCGCCTTGTCGGTGTCCGACTGGTCGTCCCACAACTCCTTCTGACGGTCCTGCAGGTCCTTCGACTCCTGGTCCAGCGGGTCCAGCCGCGTCTGGAGGTCGGCGCGATCGGCGTCCAGGCCGTCCTGCTTCCCCTCCATGGCGTCCTCGACCTCCTTCTGGGTGGACTTCTCCAGGGCCCAGAGGTCCTTCTGCCTGGTCTGGAGTCCGTCCTGCCGCTCGGAGAGGGGCTCCTGGGCGCGGCTCAGCGCGTCACGCTCGTCGTCGAGTTCCTTCTGCCGCTCATCGAGCGGGGCGAACGCCGTCTCCTGGTCGCGCTGTTCCTGCTCCAGGGCGTCCCATCGCCCGGCGAGCCCCTTGCCCTCGGACTCCCACAGGGCGTCCCGCTCCCTGTCCAGGGCGTCCTGCTTGCTCTGCCAGGCGTCGAGGTCGGCCTGGGCGGCGTTCCCCTTGCCGAGCAGGGTCTCGCGTTCCCGCCAGAGGGCGTCCTGCCGTTCCTGGAGGGCGTCCTGCTTGGCGTCGTAGGCCTTCTGCTCCTGCTCCAGGGCGGTGGCCTTCTTCTCCATGGCCGCGTCCTGCTCCGCGCGGAGGGCCTTCTCGTCCGCCCAGAGCTGCTGCTGCTCGCGCTGGAGTTCCTCCTGCCGCTTCAGCAGAGGCTCCTGGTCCTTGCGGAGTGCCTCGTACTCCCGTTGCAGCTCGTCCCGCTTCGCCTGGAGCTTCTCGTCGCGCTGCTTGAGGAGTTCCTTCTCCTCCTGCCAGAGCTGCTGCTGTCTCGCCTCGAGTTCGTCCTGCTGCTTCAGCAGGGGCTCCCGCCTCCTGGCGAGATCCTCCTGCTCCTTGTTGAGCTCTTCCTGCCGCTTCTGCTGGGCCGCGGTCTGTTCGTCGAGCTGCAGCCGCTTCTCGACCAGGGCGTCCTGTTCCTTCTTCAGGCGCGCCTGCTGGGTCTTGTAGCGGGCCTCCAGCCTTCCGGCCTCGTCCGCGCGGAGCTTGCCGTCCAGCGCCTGCTTGCGTATCTCGTTCTGCCGGGTGGCCTCGTCGCGGACCTGGGAGGTGACCTGCTGGGCCGCGCCGGCGGCTTGGGAGGCGTCCTGGTCGTAGAAGGCCTTGCCCGCCCTGTCGAGGAGGTTCCCGAGGTCGGTCATGGCCTGCCAGCCCTCACCGAACGACTTCTTCCAGGCGCCGTAGAAGTCCTCCATCGCCTCGGCCGTCTCCCGGCGGGGGCCGATGTCCCCCGGGGCGAACGTCTTGTCCGTGTGCGAGGTGACGTCGAGTTCGTCGCGGAGGTGCCACAGATGGCGGGCGAGGACGGTCATCAGGTCGTAGTCGTAGGAGATGCGCACCATGTCTGCCGTCCTTCCTCGAAGCGGGCGGGTCCCGTGTCGGTGCCGAGCCGCCCTGTAGACGAGGAGTCGGGGCCGGATGGTTCAAAGAGATTTCGTCCGCACCCCGCTGACCGGCGAAAACTGTGGCGTGCGCCACTTTCTTGAACTTTCGGCCCACCCCAGTACGTCTGCTTCCGGTACCCCAAGTCCCGGACCGCGTGGAGGACTCCTTGGCCACCTCCGACGAGTGGAGCAGAGTCGGATTCACCGGCAATCCGGTGACCGGGAATCCGGGCGTCGTCGACAACATCACCAAGGAGCTGCGCGGCCTCAGCGATCTGGCCGGCCGGGTCGACAGCGGCCTCGACGCCCTGCTGACCAAGGCCGAGGACGGGGGCTTCGAGGGGCGGACCGCGGACGCCCTGCGCACCTACGTCAAGGACGAGCTCAAGACGTTCATGGCGAACGTCAACCGCTCGTTCGACATGGCGGCCAACGCCACGGCCCGCTACGCGCGCGCCCTCGGGGACTCGCAGGACCGGGCCGAGAACGCCGCGGACACCGTCGCCGCGCTGGAACGGGTCGGCGGTCAGCCGCTGCCCGAGAACGATCCGGAGCTGACCCGCGCCCGGGGCGAGGTGGACGCCGAGACCGATGCCATCCAGGCCGAGGGGAAGATCCTGGAGGAGGCGCTGCGCGAGGCCGCCCGGCTGGTGTCGCGGCCCGTGAAGAAGCCGAAGAAGAGCTTCTGGAAGCGGTTCGTGTCGACGTTCTTCAAGGTCCTGGAGATCGTTGCGCTGGTCATCACCCTCGTCGCGGCCGTCATCGGCGGCCCGCTGGGCCTGGTGGCCTTCGGGCTCGGCGCGGTGCTCTTCGCCAAGGCCCTCGTCGACTACGCCACGGGCAACGGCAACGCCCTCAGCCTGGGCCTCGCCTTCCTCGGCATCCTGTTCCCCTCGACGAAGGGGCTCACCACCCTCGGCGGGCTGGCCCGGATGGCCTCGGCGGGCACGAAGGCCCTGAGTGGCGCCCTCTCCGCGAGCGGGCGGCTGCTGTTCCGGGGCGGCAGAATGCTGTTCTCCGCCCCCGGCCGACTCCTGTCGCTGGCCGGACAGGGCCTCGTGCGGTTCGGCGGAGGGCTCGGCAGCCGGGCCGCGGGCGGGTTCATGGCGCTGCCCCGGGTCCTGTCCAGGACGCCCGCGATGCTGGGGTCGGCCCTGCGCCTCATGGGCGGATTCGCCCGGAGCACCTTCCGGCAGGGCTGGTCCTCGCTGTCCCGCGACTTCGTCGAGTCGACCGCGTTCGTCGGCGGCAACACGGCCGGGCGGCTCGGCGTCTTCACGGTGATGAGCCTGGGCCGGCTCACGATGACGGCGCTGCTGCCCATGAGGTACTCGGAGATCGCCCGGTTCGGCTACCGGGGCGCCTTCCGAATGGGGTTCGTCGACCGGGGCCTGCACTTCACCTCGCGGCCCCTCGGCACACTCGGCAGGACGGGCTCCCTGGCCGGGGACCTCGCGGAGCTGACCGGGCGGAACCTCGACCGGGGCGGAAACCTTCGCCCGTTCGACACCACGAACACGGACCGGCTCGCCGTCCCCGGGACCCCGGAGTTCGACGACACCCTCGACGAACTGGCCGACATCCCGATCACCTCGGTCACGGCACCCCGTACGCGGGGCTTCAGTTCCCTGCCCGGTACCACGCCCGTCCGGATGCCGGGCCGTCTCGACGACGTGGGCGTCCGGTTGGACACCGTGAACACCCTCGACACGGTCGGACTGCCGGTCGGTACGGTCCCCGCCGGACAGCGGCTCGGGGACCAGCTGCGGAACCTGGACACCCTGACGGGCCTGGAGCGCACCGCGACCGGGCTGCTCAAGCCGCTCGACGATCTGACGGACCTGGCGGAACTGAGCCTCGACGGCAGGATCGGCGGTCTGACCGGGTTCCAGGTGAGCAAGATCCTGGACGGCGAGATCGACCTGGTGAACGTCGCTCCGGACGGAGTCGTCCTGCGTGTCGGGAAGACCGATCCGGTGGACGTCCGGGTGCGGTTGAAGGACGGGGTGAAGGTCGACGTCCTCGGACCGTCCGACCCCCGCGTCCCGACCTGGAACACGACGACCGGCGCCGACCGCCTGGACGAGCTCGGGATCAAGCTCGACGACCTCACGAGGTTGATCCCCGACACCACCGACGGCTCCCGCACCGCACGCGACCTGCTCGGCCTGGGACCGGCCAGGACGGACCTCACCGCTGCCCCGCTCGCCAAGAGCCCCGCCTTCACCCCGCTGACCCTGCGGGACATCGTCACCGGCGGAGCGACCGGCAAGCTCGCCACGGAACGCTTCCAGGCCTGGGTGCGCACCCAGTCGACCCAGCTCCAGCTGGACACCGCCGGGCGCAAGCTCTCCGAGATCGACGGACTGACCGACGTACCGCCGCTGGGCCGTGCCCGGGCCGAGCTGGATCTGAGCGCTGCGAAGATCGACTTCAACCAGTCCCGGATCGCGTTCGACCGGCTCGGGATGAACCTGGACACCGTCCGCCGGGACATCACGGTGATGATGACCCGCGTGGACGGACCGGCCGGCACCATGCCCACCGGTGAACTGCGGCTGCTCGACGACCTGGGGCGGCCCACCGGTCAGTGGATCACCATGGAGCCCGGGCCGACCGTCACCTGGGTGCTCAGGTCGGATGCCGGGATCGTCCCCGACGTCAAGGTGCGGATGGCCGACGGCGTCTTCACGGTCACCACCCCCGAGGGTGTCGTCACCCGATTCGGCGCCGACGGCCGTCCGACGGTCCTCGGCGATCCCGGATCGGTCACGCTTCCCCGGCTGCCCGGGACGGGCCTGGACGAGGTGGTGCTGCCCGCGCCGCGCCAACCGGACCGGCTCGCCTTCGCCGCCGACCGCTCCGTCGACATCCAGACCATCACGCCGGCTCCGGTGTGGCGCACGACCGACGAGACGCTGTGGCGCATCGGCGGCAGGCGCCCCCTCGACCAGGTCTTCAGCGAGGGGTTCACCGTCCGCGACCCCCTGGAGACCAACCTGGACGTCATGGTCAGGACCGGCCAGCCCTCGGCGTTCGTGAGCACCACCACCGACAAGAACCTCGTCTGGGACGGCATCTTCAAGTTCGAGATCGAGGCCTCCGGCGGGATCGACGTCGGCAGGAGCTTCGAACGCTCCATGGGCCCGGACGCCTGGCGGGCATCGGGCTGGGCGTCGGAGAACGAGATCGCCTTCCCCGGCGGTATCGCCTCGGAGTTCATCCGTGGCGCGTACCGGATGGACGGCCGGCACAACCTCCTCGAATGGATCCCCAACCCCAACTTCGGGGGCAACAACCCGCTCCCCGACCTGGCGGTGGATCTGAAGGGCGCCGGGGAGGGCACCTCGGGGATCGGCGCGCTGGACTTCCAGGGGCTGTCCCTCGACGACCAGCTGCGGCTGCTGGACCAGCTCGATCTGGGCGAGGCCAGGGCGTTCGACGACATCGGCTCCCTGAACGGGGCCAACTCCCTGGACGAGGTCGGCAGTCAGCTGGACGATCTCGGGTATCTCTCGGACGAGTTCCACTTCGACCGCTTCGACGCGCCCGCGCCCCGGGCCGAGACCGTGCAGTTGGACCCGCAGCAGTTCGCCGGGGTGACCGGCTTCCGGACGGAGTGGCAGCGCACCCCGCTGGACGAGGGCGGGTTCATGTTCACCGACCAGGCCGGGGACATCCGGCTGGTGTTCGATGCCGGCGAGGTCCTCCAATTCAGTGATGTGCGGCTCCCGATCGGCGACGGCTTCGTCCGCTTCGACGCCAATGCCGGGCCGGGCTCCCTGCCCCGGATCGTCGGGCAGGACGGAGTGCCGCTGCCCGGCGGTGCGACGATCGAGCCGGTCAGGGGCGCGCTGGGCGTGGTCACCGGTGTACGGGTGCAGTCCCCCGACGGCGTCTGGATCGGCCGGTTCGACCTGGACGGTACGCGGCTGTCCGAGCAGCTGACCCTGTCCGGCCCCGTCGGCGGCCCGCTGACCGGGGCCCGGCTGACCACGACGTTCACACAACTGCCGGGCGGTGCGCAGTCGGCGACGTACCGGCTGACCGCGCCGGGGCTGGGCGACGGCGCCTTCGACGTCGTACGACTGGACGGGGATCTGGCCCAACGGCTGCCCGGCGGGTTCTCGGTGACCGACACGGCGACCGGGGGGCGGTTCGTTCTCGACCGGGGCGGACGGTTCGTGGACCTTCCGGCGGAGGAGGCGACGCCGCTACGCCTGGACGTGTCCGGCTCGGCGACGCCGAACTCGACGGTGGACCTGTCCTCGACGCTCGACGACCTCGGTCGGCTCGGCGATTCGAGCAACCCCGGTGACCTGGGGCGCCTCGGCGAGTCGGGTGACCTCGGCGATACCGCCCGACTCGGTGACCTGGGTGATGTCGGCGACCTCGGCCGTCTCGGTGACCTCGGCCGCCTGGGTGAGCTCGGTGAGGTGGGCTCGCTGGACCGGCTCGCGCTCCCCGACCTGCCGCGTACGGATCTCACGCCGCAGCCCGCCGGTTTCGACGCCCGGTTCGCGTCGACGCCGACCGACGGCACCCCGACTCCGGTGAATCCGTCGCGGTTCGACGGCATCGCCCTGTCCGGGGCGGACGAGCTGACGGATCTGCGGCTGCGGTTCACGGAGTTCCCGGCGACCGATCTGGCGCCCGCGTCGTTCCGGATCGACGTGATGGACTTCGGTGCCCCCGGTGGCCCGGTGCGGCTGGAGAACGTGACGGTGACCCTCCGCGAGGGCGGTGGACTGAGCATCACGGGTCCGCAGGGCGGGGTGCGCTGGCAGTTCGACGGGCTCGGTCAGCTGGAGTACCGGGAACTGCCGCTGACCGGCACCGACTTGGCGCTGCGCTTTACCGACGACGCCGTGAACCCGATGCCGAGGGTGGTCGGCCAGGACGGTGTGCCCGTCCAGGGTGCGACGCTCACGCCGGTCAGGGACACGACCGGTGCGCTGAGCGAGCTGACCGTGCGGGTGCCCGTGCCGGACACGGACGGGCTCACGGCGGTGTGGCGGTTCGAACCCGGCGGCACCCTGCGCCAACAGGAGCTGCCGCTCACGCTGCCGGGCATCGACGGCCCGGCCGGCCTGGGCGTCAAGGTGACGATCACCCCCGGACCGGGCTCCACCATGACCAGGGTCCTCGAACTGACCGGGCCGTCGAACCTCACCGGTTCCTTCCGGCTGGGCCCGATGGACGGCTCCCTCGCCGGACGGCTGCCGAACGGCTTCACGGTCACCGACACCGTCACCGGCGCCCGCTTCCACTACGACGCGAACCGCCGCCTCGCGATATGGGACGTACCCGACCGGGACGACTCCGGCTTCCTCCGCTTCACCGAGGACGCCGCACCCGGCACCCGACCGGTCCGGCTCGACGAACTCGGCGACTTCGGCGGCGACCTGGGCGATGTGGCAAGGATCTTCGACCGTACGCTCGACGAGGCGGGCGGCGTACGCGGCCCCCTCGACGACCTCGACCGCCTGACGGGTCCGGACGCGCCGCGCACCGACGCGCTCCCGGCACTGGACGAATTCGCCCCGGGGGAACGTGAGCTCTTCGACGACCTCTGGAACAGCGTGGTCCACGACGTACGGACGCTGACCCCCGAAGAACTGAACCGCGTCCGGGCTCCCGACTCACCGCGCACCGACTCGCTCTCGGAACTCGACGACCTGTCGGACACCGAACTGGCGGACCTCCAGGCGCGCCTCGACAACATCAGGCGGATGGACAACAGACCCCTGGGCGCGGACGAACCGCTGCACGTGCCGCTGTCCGGTGTGGACGAACTGGCGGACTTCGACCTGCGGGTGACCCGCCTCCCGGCGACCGACGAGGCACCGCAGGGCTCGTACCGGCTCGAACTGGCCGACCGCACGCCCGGCGGGACCGGACCGGTGCGCGCATCGGACTTCACGGTCGAACTGCTCGACGACAGCGGCAGGTTCGCCGTCATCGACCCGACCGGTACCACCCGGTTCACGCTCGGGCCGGACGGCCGTTTCCTCGGGCGGGAGACCCTTCTCACCTTCGACGGACTACCGGAGGGCATACGGCTCACTACGACGGTCGTCACCGAAGCGGACGGCACAGGGCGGATCGCGGTCGATCTGCTGGTCCCCTCCGGTGCCGCCGGCTCCGTCCGGTTCACCCCGACGACCGGCACGCTCGCCACCCGCCTGCCCAGCGGCTCCACCCTCACCGACACCATCACCGGCTCACGCTTCCACTTCGACCACACCGGCCGCCTCGCCCTCCGCGACCTGCCCGACCCGGACGGCTCCGGGTTCCTCCGCTTCACCGAGGGCGCGGGGCCCGGCACCCCGCCCGTCCGGCTCGACGAACTCGGCGAACTCGGCGACTTCGGCGGCGATCTGGGCGAACGCTTCCCGCTCGACTCCATCGCGGAGAACGACGTCCTGGACGACGCCCTGGGCGCCATCGACCTCGCCCAGGTGTTCGACCGTACGCTCGACGAGGCCTCGGGCCTGCGTACGGTGCCCGAGGGCGCCCCGGTGGACATGTCCGGCATCGCCGGAGCCATGGACTTCCTGCACGCCGCCCCCGACACGCACGGCCTCCAGACGCTGGACCTGCCAGGGGTGCAGCAGTTCGCCGACGACGCGACCGCCTCGCTCGACAGGCTCGGTCTGCGCCCGGGGCTGCTGGGCGACCAACTGCGGGAGTTGACCGCACAGGCCCGACTGGCACTGCGGCGTCAGGCGGGCACCGCCCTCGGCGACTATCTGGACCTGCCGCTCGCGACCCGCCTCGACGACCTTCGGGCCATGCCCCCGGCAGGCCGCGACCTCGGCGACTTCACCGTCACGCCGACACCGCACGGCGGACCCGGCGGCAGCCGCTACACCGTGCACCACAACCCGTCGGACATCACGCTGGGCTTCGGCCCGAACCGCGAACTCCGCTACCAGGAGGTGTTCCTCCGCGGCGGCCCGGCGGACCTGGACGGGCTGAAGATCGGCGTCACCGGCCGTTCGGCCGACGGCGGTCCGTGGACCCCCGACTCGCTCGACTTCGTGGGCACCCGCACGGCCGACGGCTTCACCCTCGCCCCCGGCACCGAACCGCGCGGCGGTCTCACCCTCACCGACGCGGCGGGCACGACCAGTTGGCACTACGGCCCCGAAGGCGTGCACACCCTGACGGACGTGAAGCTGCCCGGCGACCGGGGCGTCCTCCGCTTCGACGCCGACGCCCCCGGCGGCGTACCGCAGGTGCTGGACTCGGCGGGCCGTCAACTTCCCGGGACGCGTGTCGAGTTGCCGGCCGACGGCCGGATCGCGCTGGTCCCCACCGGAAAGGCGGCCCAACCCATGGAGCGGGCCGTCTTCAGCCGCACCGGCACGCCGCTGGAGGAGACGATCGCCGTACGGATCAAGGGCGGCAAGGCCAACGGCGAGTACTGGAAGATCGACCACGCCACCAGCACCGCCGTACGGGTCGACTCCGCGGGCGCTCCGCTCACCGGCCGCTTCTCCACGGCCAAGGTGGACCTGTCGGGAACCGGCCGCTTCAAACTGACCGGCGACGGCAACGTGACCCTCTTCGAGCGCGAGGTGCTCGGCAACGGCAACGTCCTCCACATCGACCTGGACCGGGTCGGCCGGGCCCGCTGGACCGAGTTCGACCCGGCGGGGACCAAGGTGCGGGCCGGCGAGCGGATCTGGGACAGCGACCGGAGGACCGTCCACGACACGCTCTCGTACCGCTGGGCCCCGGTGGACGTCCTCGACGTACGGACGTACACCAAGGCCGTCGACGGCGGTCTGATCCGCGCGGAGAAGACCGCGACCGGCGACTGGAAGTGGACGCGCTTCGACTCCGGCGGCACCGAGGTGTTGTCGGGCACCCGCGAGTGGTCCTGGAACCACATCGGTTTCAAGGACACCTACCTCGACCCGGCCACCGGGCAGGTGACCGTCGCCCAGCAGCGCGGCAACATGTGGCCGCTGGACGGCTACCACGGCTCCCGCCAGTATCTGGAGCACCCCGTACTGCCCGGTGAGAGCCCCGCGGGCCTGCGGGTGAACCCCGAGCTGCACTCCGCCGTCGGCCCGGCCAACAAGCCGATCGACGTCATCGAGCACCTCGCGGACGGCGGCACCCTGCACGTCGTACGCATCTCCGACCAGCGCATGCCCGCGGGCCTCTGGCAGACGCGTACGGGCGTCGGCCGGTTCGACGGGTTCTTCGGGAACCTCGTCACCGGGGACTCCATGTTCACGGTGTCCAAGTGGACCGAGACCGCCGCCGACGGCACCCGGCTGAAAGGTGTCCGACTCGTCTCGCACGCCGGTCACAGCTGGCGCGACATCGACCGGTTCGGCCGGATCGTCCGGGAGACCCGCAAGCTGGAGAACGGCGACGTCGTCGAGGTCGGCCGCAGTCTCGACGATCCCACGCGGTGGGCCCCGGCCCCGAAGTGGAACGGCTCCGCCGACTCGTACGAACTGCCCTGGCTGGACACGAAGAGCGGGGTCTCCGGCACCCGCCATGTCGCCGGCGACGGCAGCTTCGAGGACGTGTTCACCAACGCCGCCGGCGACGAGCTGCTGTCGATGCGCTCGCAGGGCACCGGCGTGCGCGAGTACCTCGGCGAGAACCCGGCGCGCGGCATCGGACGCGACGACGTCTCCGGGGCGTGGGTGGACAAGAACACCCAGCTGCAGATCACGGGACGGCGCGACCACTGGGGCGACCTCCACATCGAGTCGCACGGCAACCCCCGCCACCGCACCTGGGAATGGAAGGCCACCGGCCCGGACGGGACGGTCACCGAGGGCATCCGCATGCAGAACCGCGGCTCGTTGTACTCCCGCACCTGGGACGACTCGTTCACCGACTTCGAGCGGCTGGAGAACGGCCGGCCGGGACAGGCGCTCCGGGAACGCGACGCCACCGACGACGGCACCGTCTGGATCGACACCACCCGGCAGCCCGACCACACCTGGACCTGGCAGAAGACCGACGCCGACGGCACGGTCCACTCCCAGGGCGTCCGCGACTACCAGGACTTCGCGAAGGGCCGCTGGACCGACCGCATCGGCGACGACGTGGTGAGGCAGCGCACCGGCGGCCGGGTCCGCGAGTACGCGTACACGGTGCGGGAGACAGCCCCTCCGGCCCTCACCGCTCTGCCGGAAACCGGCCCGACCACCCTGGCGGATCTGCTGTCGCGCTCCGCGCGCCACTTCGAGCCGACCACGACGGTCACCGTCGACCGGGAGGTCTGGCGGGAGTTCGACATGGGCAAGGTGCTCCACCGCCGTGACGCGGTGGAGGGCGTCCCGGGCCGGTACCGGGAGTCGGAGTCGCTGTGGGGGCAGTGGCGGGAGTACCAGGGCGACCGGCTGGTCGCCCAGCGCACCATCACCGGACGGGTCTGGGCCACCGACGCCTTCGGCCGCTGGTCGGCGTTCGACATCGCCAAGCTGCCGGAGATCAGCAGCCTGCCGTCGGTCGGCGGACAGGTCGGCCTGGACGGCCACCGCGCCTGGCGGCTCATCGGCCGCGAGGCCGACTTCCGCGGCTACACCAACGAGTTCCGCGGCCTGAACCGCGAGTTCCGCGACCCCTTCCACGAGATCTGGACCGGCGTCCAGGACGGCTCCTCGGCCGCCATGCCGCTGTGGCGCCACGTGGCGCGCAAGGCGGCCACCGAGTTCGCGACGGGCTTCCTGATCGAGTTCGGCACCAGCCTCGCGGTGTCGGCCATCGTCTCCGAGTTCGCCAACACCCGCTTCGACCCGATGGTCGCCTTCGAGCGGGCTCTGCTCAACGGTGCCGTCGGCGGCGGCATCCGGGCCGGCTTCAACGTGGCCCAGGACGTGACCGCCCTCGGCAAGATCAAGTACGGCCTGACCAACCTCGACCAGGGCCAGGACTGGAACCGCCACCCGCTGGCCTCCGCCGACGACTGGGCCGGCGAGTGGTCGTCGTACGAGAACCCCGTCCGCTGGCGGTCCGGTTCCTACGCCTTCTTCGAAGGCCTGACGGTCAGCGCGCTCACCGGGTTCGTCAACAACGCCCTCAACTCGGCCATATGGGGAGTGGGCGGCCAGAAGCACACCGGCCTCGAAGCCCTCGAAGCGGGCGCCTGGGGCGCGGCCGGCTCGCTCTTCACCGGCGTCACCAGCGGACTGGGCAGGTACACCTTCCACGCCACCTCAGGCTCGCGGATCTTCCATCGTGGCGGCCCCGGCGAGCTGATCTGGCAGAGCGCCGAGTCGCTGACCACGGGCATCCTCAACTACTGGATCAACACCAGGGGCGCCCACATCGACTCGACCCATCCGTTCCCGCCGTCGACCACCCGACCCACGACCCCGTCGACCACGACGCCGACGCAGGGGACCCAGCAACCGGCCGTCTCGCCCATCGAGGGATTGGAACTCACGTGACCCCCACCGCCACCGTGCACCGGGTCGCCCCCAAGGGCCGCGGCTCGCACCGCAGCATCGCCTCCGCCGTGCGCGCCGCCCGCGACGGCGACGAGATCCGGATCGCCCCGGGCGAGTACGTCGAACAACTGCTCCTCGACCGCGCGGTGAGCCTGCTGCCGGAGGACGGGCCGGAGCACGCCGTACGGGTGCTGGCCGCGTCCCCCGGGCGGCCCGTACTGGAGGTCACCGCGTCCGGCGTACGGATCGAGGGCATCGCCCTGACCGGGCAGGACCCCGGGCAGCCCGCCGTGCTGGTCGGCGCCGGCAGCCTGGAACTGGACGCCTGCGCGATATCCGGCGGCCGGGTCGAGGCGGGCGGCGACGCGTCGCTCGCCCTGACGGACTGCCGGGTCCGGGGCGCGGAACTGGCCGCCGTGCACATCAACACCACCGGCTCGGCCCGGCTGACGAGGGTCCAGGTCGAGGACGTCGAGGGAACCGGTGTCGTCATCGGCTCCCGGGCGGCCGTCGAGGCCACGGAGCTGACGGTACGGCGCGTCACCGGGTCCGGTGTCCGCGTACGGGGCGGCGCCCGTGCCGTCCTGCGCGACTGCCGGATCTCCGGTCCCGGCCGCAGCGGGCTGCTGGTGGAGGACGAGGCGGCCGTCGCCGCGCTGGACTGCCGGGTGGAGGAGACAGCCGCCGAGGGCGTACGGGTGCTGGGCAGCTCGCCCCGCCCCGAGGACCGGGAGAGCACGGACGGCGGGGTCCTGCTCGTCCGCTGCGAGGTACTGCGTACCGGCACGGACGGGGTCGCCGTCTCCGGTACCGGGGACGTGCTGCTGCTGAACTGCCGTCTGCGGGACGGCTCGGGGCCCGGGGTGAGCGCGGACGGCGACAGCCGCGCCGAGCTGGTGGACTGCCAGGTCGACCGGGCCCACGGCTCGGGTCTGGTGGCCCAGGGCACCGCCCGGCTCACCGCCGAGGGCACGTCGGTGACCGGCAGCCGGGCGAACGGTCTGCTGGCGGGGGACCGTTCCGAGGTGCGGATGGCCACGAGCGACATGACGGAGTGCTCGTTCAGTGCGGTCCACGCCTGCGAGGACTCCCGGGTGACCCTCACCTCGTGCCGTATCGGATCGACGGCGGAGCACGGGATCCGGGCCACCGACCGCGCCGGGCTCACTGTCGAGGGCGGTCGCGTCACGGACTGCGGACTGTCCGGAGTGCGGATCGACAGCGCGGCCGAGGCACGGATGCGCGGCCTCTCCGTGGTGCGCGGCCGGGCCGGCATCACCACCGAGTCGACCGGCACGGTGATCCTGGAGGAGTGCGACGTCGCGGACGCCGAGCGGGCCGGTATCTCCTGCGGCACCGGGACCACGCCGGTACTGCGGGACTGCCGGATCACCGGGACCGGCACCGCGGGCCTGGTGATCGGCGAACGCGCCGCCCCCAGCGTCGAGGGCTGCACGGTACGGGACGCGGCCGGCTCCGGTCTCGTGGTGGGCCCGCAGGCCGAACCCCGGGTCAGATCCGTCACGGTGACCCGGACCGGCAAGAACAGCCTGTTCGTCGGCGAGAAGGCCCGCGGCACCTTCGAGGACTGTGTCTTCGCCGGGGCGGGCAGCGACGGCGCGGCCTTCCCGGCACTGCATGTGGCGGCCGGGGGCGCGCCCGTGCTGCGCGGCTGCCTGGTCCGCGACACCGAGGAGGACGTGGCGCTGGAGAAGGGCGCCCGCCCGGTGTTCGACGACTGCCTGTCGCGGGACGTGAGGAACCCGTCCCTGCCGACCGGCGCGGACCAGTCCCTGGCGGCCGCCGGAAGCCCGGGCGGGGACCCGCGGTCGACCGCGCGGGAGACCGAGGCACCCCCCGAGGACACCATCGAGGACCTGCTCGCCGAACTCGACGGACTGGCCGGCCTGGACCGCGTCAAGCAGGACGTCTCCTCGCTGGTGAAGCTGATGCGGATGGTGCGCCGCCGCGAGGAGATGGGCCTGGCCCCGCCCCCGCTCAGCCGCCACCTCGTCTTCACCGGGAACCCGGGCACCGGCAAGACCACCATCGCCCGGCTCTACGGCCGCATCCTGGCCGCCGTGGGCCTCCTGGAGCGCGGCCATCTGGTCGAGGCGGACCGCTCGGCCCTGGTCGGCGAGTACGTCGGCCACACCGGCCCGAAGACCACGCGGCTGTTCCAGCAGGCCCGGGGCGGGGTGCTGTTCATCGACGAGGCGTACTCCCTCACCCAGTACGCCGGGTCCAACGACTTCGGCCAGGAGGCGATCGCCACCCTGCTGAAGCTGATGGAGGACCACCGCGACGACGTGGTGGTCATCGTCGCCGGATACCTCAAGGAGATGGAGGTGTTCGTCCGCTCCAACCCCGGTCTGGCCTCACGCTTCAACCGCACCCTGCTCTTCGAGGACTACGGCAGCGCCGAACTCGTCAGCATCGTGGAGCACCAGGCCGCACAGCACCAGTACGAACTCGGGCCGGCCACCCGCGAGTCGCTCACCGCCCGCTTCGACACGATGCCCCGGGAGCGTGGCTTCGGCAACGGCCGCACGGCACGCCAGCTGTTCCAGGCGATGACGGAACGCCAGGCGTACCGCGTCGCCGAGCTGCCGGACGCCTCGGAGTCCGACGTGATGACGCTCAGGCCCGAGGACATCCCGCAGACGCTGTGAGCCGGTAAGCCCCTCCCACGTCCCCCTCCCACGTCCCCCTGCCCCCGCAGAACGACCTCGTAAGGACCCACTCCATGCCGCACACGCCCGCTCGCCCGGACGACCGGGAGAGCGACCACAGGGAAAGCGACTACAGGGAAGGCGAGTTCGCCGACCTGTTCGCCCGCAGGACACGCACTCCGCTCCGCGGCTTCCTGCCCGGCCGCCGGGTCTGGAACGCGGTCGGCGGCTCCGCGGTCGCGGTCCTGGTGATCGCCGGTTCCGCGACGGCCGTCGCCGCCATCGACTGGAGCGGCGGCTCCTCCGAGAAGGTGACCACGGCGGCGGACAAGACCACGAAGGAGAAGTCCACTTCCGGTGACACCCGGAAGGCGACGGTCGTCCCGTCGCCGAAGGAGAAGGACAGCGGCACCGGCGGGGCCGGCGGCAAGCAGGACCCCGAGGTCGTCTACGTCCCCGTCTCCGGCGGAACCGGCGGAGACGGGGACGGGTCCGCGCCGGACTCCGACACGAACTCCGGCGCCACCGGCACCACGGGTACCGCCGAAGGAACCACTGGCGGCACCGGCAGCACCGGCACGACCGGCACCCAGGAGAAGACGACCACGACCACGACCACACAGAACACCGGGTCGCAGTCGACGGCCGGCTATCTGTGGGCCGACGGGAGCGTGGAGTCCGACTCCAACGACTACTGGGACCAGAGCACCATCACCGTCAAGTCCACCAAGCCGCTCAGCTCGCTCAAGGTCGTCGTCCGCGTCATCCAGACCGGCGGCGTGTCGAGCACCGGCGCCTGGACCTCCCTGGGCGACAAGGTGGCGATAGGCCAGAACTCCACCAGCGACCAAGTGGGGTACGTCATCACGCTGAAGTCGGGTGTCACCCTGGCCGCCGGCACCTATGTCTTCAAGGTCCAGTACAACCACGCCGAGGGCGCCCGTGACGCGGGCCGCGACCTCTACACCGTCACCACCGTCGCCTCCGACTCGGAGGACAAGTTCCTCTCCGGCCGCTTCTGAGCACCCGTCCGGCGACCGGGCCGGCGCGTCACCCGGCCCAGGGTGATCCGTGGAACGCCCCAGCGCCGATCGGGTTACATAGAGACATGAGTGACGCAGAAGCCATGCCCGACTGGGAGAAGCGGTTCCGAGCCCCGCGCGTCTCCCTCCCCGACTGGGCGGAAGACGCCCCCGACCGCTCCCTGTTCGTGTCCAACGCGACAGGCACGTACGAGCTGTACGCCTGGAACCGCGCCACAGGCGAGCAGCGCCAGGCGACGAACCGCCCCAACGGCACGACGGACGGCGTGCTGTCGCCCGACGGCGAGTGGATCTGGTGGTTCGACGACAAGGACGGCGACGAGTTCGGGGTCTGGCGCCGCCAGCCGTTCGCGGGCGGCGAGGACGAGCCCGCGACCCCCGGCCTGGAGCCCTCCTACCCGGCGGGACTGGCGCTGGCCCGCGACGGCCGTACCGCGGTAGTCGGCCGCTCGACCGACGAGGACGGCACGACGATCCACCTCACCGTGGCGGACACACCCCCCGTGGTGATCTACCGCCACCGCGAGTCCGCCGGCGTCGGCGACCTCTCCCACGACGGCACACTCATCGCCATCGAACACACCGAACACGGCGACGCGATGCACTCCGCGCTCCGCGTCCTGCGCCCGGACGGCACGACGATCGCCGACCTCGACGACACCAAGGGCGGCGCGGAGGAACTGGGCCTGGAGGTGCTGGGCTTCGCCCCCGTGGAGGGAGACACGCGGCTGCTGGTCGGGCATCAGCGCCGGGGCCGCTGGGAGCCGCTGGTGTGGGACGTGGCGAGCGGCGAGGAGACGGACCTGGCCCTGGACCTGCCGGGCGACGTGAGCGCGGAGTGGTACCCGGACGGCTCGGGCCTGCTCATCGCCCACAGCTTCGAGGCCCGCAGCGAACTCTTCCGCTACGACCTGACCGACCGCGAGCTGGTGAAGGTGGACACGCCGCCCGGCTCGGTCTCCGGGGCGACGGCCCGGCCCGACGGCAGCGTGGAGTACCTGTGGTCGTCGGCCGCGGAACCGTCGTCGGTGCGCTCGACGACGGGGTCGGTGGTCCTGGACCCGCCCGGCCTGAAGTCACCGGGTTCGGTGCCGGTGGAGGACGTGTGGGTGGAGGGCCCGGGAGGCCGTATCCACGCGTTGGTCCAGAAGCCGACGGGCGCAGAAGGCCCCTTCCCCACGGTCTTCGACATCCACGGCGGCCCCACCTGGCACGACAGCGACGCCTTCGCGGCGGGCCCGGCGGCCTGGGTCGACCACGGGTACGCGGTGGTGCGGGTCAACTACCGGGGCTCCACCGGGTACGGACGTGAGTGGACGGACGCCCTCAAGCACCGGGTCGGTCTGATCGAGCTGGAGGACATCGCGGCGGTCCGGGAATGGGCGGTGACCTCGGGCCTCGCGGACCCCGACCGGCTGATCCTGACCGGCGGTTCCTGGGGCGGCTACCTGACGCTGCTCGGGCTCGGCACGCAACCCGACGCGTGGGCACTGGGCCTCGCGGCGGTGCCGGTCGCGGACTACGTCACGGCGTACCACGACGAGATGGAGGCGCTGAAGGCGATGGACCGCACCCTGCTGGGCGGTACGCCGGAGGAGGTCCCGGAACGCTTCGATGCGTCGTCGCCCCTGACGTACGTCGACGCGGTGAAGGCACCGGTGTACATCTCGGCCGGCGTGAACGACCCCCGCTGCCCGATCCGCCAGATCGACAACTACGTGAAGCGGCTGGAGACCCGGGGCGCGACCCACGAGGTGTACCGCTACGACGCGGGCCACGGCTCACTGGTCGTGGACGAGCGCATCAAGCAGGTCCGGCTGGAACTGGAGTTCGTGGAGCGGCACTTGGGTTCTTCTTTCAGCCCGTCCGGCGTTTGAGGACAAGGCCCGTTCAGGGCCGTGGCGGGGGTCTGGGGGCGCAGCCCCCAGGAACGGGATGGGACGGGTAGGGGCGGCGGGGGCGAGAAAAACCTACGCCCCCGCCCGATCCCGCCCCCGCCGCCGACCCAACAACTCCGCCAACCCCCGCCGAGTAGCCGCCAGCACCACCCGGTCCTCCGCCCGCAGCACATACGTCTCCGGCAGATCCCACACCAGCCCCGACGCCCGCCCCTCCTCCACCGGCACCCCCACCCCCGTATCCAACGCCAGCACCCGCCAAGCCCCCGCCCGAAACGCCTCCCCCACAGTCCGCCCCTCCAACTCCACATGCCCACCCACCCGCATCGCCGCGAACAACAACACCCGCCGCTCGACGGGGATCGTGCCCAGGATCTGCGTCTGGCGGCCCATCATCGCCCCGGCGAACGCAGGCGCGGCCAGATGCGACACGCTCCGGCTCCGGGTCGTCGCGCCGGGGTGCGCCGCGCGCAGGGTGCGGTACACGGCGGTGGCGAAGTCGTCGTCGTACAGGCGCAGGACGACGCGCAGGTCGGGCCGTACGGAACGCCCGTACAGCACCGCCTCCAGGTTGGTCGTGTCGGCGCTGGTGAGGGCGAGGAGGGCCTGCGCGCGGTTGATCTTCGCGGCCTCCAGGACGCCCTCCTGGGTCACATCACCCAGCACCACCGGCACCCGCAACCGCCGTGCCGTCGCGAGGCCCCGCGCCTCGGGGTCCGCCTCGACGCACACCACCGGGATGTTGAGTTCGCGGAGACGGGTCAGCACCCGTGTGCCGATCTTGCCCAGCCCGAGCAGCACCACATGCCCGCCCAGCCCACGCGGCGGCTTGCGCACCGCCGAACCACTGCGAAACGTGCCCAACGCCTCCAGCACCGCGGCCAGCAGCACCGGCAGCAGCAGCAACCCGACCAGCCCGGACAGGAGTTGGAGGATCTGGCGGGTCATCGACGCCCCGATCGCGGGGTCGTTGATCGCGAAGAGGTCCAGCAGGGTCAAGTACGTCGCGTGGACGGGATGGTCGCCCGTCGCGACCGACAGCGCGACCGCGAGGGCGATCACGCAACCGGCCATCCCCGCCAGCGACCACCGCAGCCGCCGCGAGAACAGGGACGCGAACGGCGGCACCACGCCCCGGCCCCGCCCGCCCGACATCGACGTCCCGGAGTACGCGTACGCCACCTGCTGGAGTACGACCGTCCCGCGCCCGGTCGCCGCCGCCACCGCAGCCTCGTCGGGGAGCAGCCGGGGCCCCTGGTCGCCGTCGCTCTCCGAGCCGTCGGCGCCGTCCGGGTCGCTGCTGGTGGCGGAGAGCAGGGCGAGTGTGTACAGGCCGGGGTCGGCGACCTCGCCCGGCGCGGGCGGCTGCCGTTCCACCGCGCGCAGCAGCAGCCCGTCGGTCTGGACGACCTTGCTGGTACCGGTGATGGCGGTGGCGGCGAGGGCGGGGGCGGCGGTGTCGGCGTCGGACAGGACGGTGGTGGACGCGTCGACCCTCCTGTTCGCACTGCTGCCGTCACCCTCGGCCATCGCTGCCACCGCCGCCAACGCCGAAGCCTGGTCGAGGAGTTCCTCGATGTGCTGGCCCAACCGCCGGTTGTAGAGCCGGAGTACGAGCCGCAGGCGCGGGTTGAGGCGGCGGGCGGTGAGGGCGGCGCGGATGTTGGTCTCGTCGTCGTCGTACACGAGCGCCAGGGCCGCCGCCCGCTCCCCGCCCGCCTCGGCGAGCACGGCCTCGGTCAGCTCGACGGCCTCCAACACCCCTTCGTGCAGGGCGGGTTCAGCGACGCCAGTAGGAGTGGTTCCGTTGCCCGCCGCGCGGTTGACGACGGCTGACACCCGGTCCAGCAGCGCCGACGCCGTCCCGGCGGCCCGCACGACCACCGGCGGCCGTACGTTCCGCTCCGAGGGCGGTACGACGAGGGTGACCTGTTCGCCGTACACGTTCCGGAGTTCATGGGCGAGCCGGTGGGCGAGCCCGTCGTCGCCGCACACGATCATGTGACCGGCCGGATCAGCCGTACCCGGTCCGTTCGGCCCGCTCTGACTCGGAAGGTTCCCCAGGATCGCCACGAGGGAAAAGACTGCCGCACTGGGACAGGTGGTTCCCGACCGGGTCCGATGCCGCAATCATGACCCCATGCAGCGGCCCCACCCCCGCCACCCCCACCTCCACACCCCCGAGTGGTTCACAGCCGATGACGCGACCCTCAACGTCGCGCTGGTGTACCCGATGCAGGGGCCCGCCGGGATCTTCGGCCCGGCGTGCGAGGCGTGCGCGCGGCTGGCCGTCGAGGAGGTCAACCGGGCGGGCGGGGTGCTGGGCAAGGAGCTGCGGCTGATCGAGGTCGACGGGGGCGCCGAGCCGCGCCGGGTCGCCGGGGAGGTCGAGGCGCTGGTCGCGACCGGGGTGGTGCAGGGCGTCACCGGCTGGCACATCTCCTCCGTACGGCAGGCCCTGGCACCCCGGGTCGCCCACCGGGTGCCGTACGTGTACACGGCCCTGTACGAGGGCGGCGAGCGCACCGAGGGGGTCTTCCTGACGAGCGAGACGCCCGCCGGGCAGCTGCGGCCGGCGATGCGGCTGATCAGCGAGGCGCGGGGCGTACGGCGCTGGTTCGTCGTCGGCAACAACTATGTGTGGCCCCGTCGGACGGCCCGCGCCGCTCGCCGGTACGCGCGCGAGAGCCGGGCCCGGGTGTGCGGGGAGGCGTATCTCCCGCTGGGCACGGACGACTTCACCGACGTACTGCGCCGCATCGAACACGCGGACGCGGATGGCGTGTTGATGCTCCTTGTGGGCAGTGACGCGGTCCGCTTCAACCGGGCGTTCGGCGCCTTCGGCCTGGACCGGCGGAGTCTGCGCCTGAGCACCCTCATGGACGAGAACATGCTGATGGCCAGCGGCCCCGAGGCGACCCGCGACCTGTTCAGCACGGCCGGCTTCTTCGCCTCCCTCGCCAACCAGGACACCCTGGACTTCCACGGCAGTTACGCCGCCCGCTTCGGCATCGACGCCCCGGCCCCCGGCAGCCTCGGCGAGTCCTGCTACGAGGGCGTGCTGCTGCTCGCCGCCCTGATCGAACGCGCCCGCACGCTCGACGTGTCCGCGATCGGCGCGGCGGCGGAGGCGGTGTCGTACGAGGGGCCGCGCGGCCTCCTGCGCCTGCGCGACCGGCATGTACGCCAGCGCATCTACCTGGCGGAGGCGGACGGCCTGGACTTCACGGTCGTAGCCCAGTTGGAATCCGGCAAATAGATTCTTCCGCGCGGAAGCATTAATTGAAGAAATTTAGTTCCGTCAGAAACTGTTCTTCAATTGCGCGGAAACGCCCTCGAAACAGTCAACTCCCAGGCTGTGGACGCCACTTCTCCCCTCCTCAAGGGCGGTTCTGCATGTCTGGGCTCAGTATCAACAGGCGTGGCCTGTTGGCCGGTATATCGGCCGTCGGGGCGTCCGCCGCACTCAGCGCCTGTGGCGCCAAGACCGGTTCCGACACGTCCTCCGACGCGGGCGTCAAGGGCGACACCTCCGGCAGCACGGTCAAGGTGGGCCTGCTCAACTCGCTGTCCGGCACGATGGCGATCAGCGAGGTGACCGTCCACAACTCCCTGCTGCTCGCGGTGAAGGAGATCAACGCGGCCGGTGGTGTGCTGGGCAAGAAGCTGAACCCCATCAGTCAGGACGGTGCGTCCGACTGGCCGACGTTCGCGGAGAAGGCGGAGGCGCTGATCAAGGACGACAAGGTCGTCGCGACGTTCGGCTGCTGGACCTCGTCGAGCCGCAAGGCGGTGAAGCCCGTCTTCGAGCGGTACAAGTCGCTGCTCTTCTACCCCGTGCAGTACGAGGGACTTGAGGAGTCGCCGTACATCTTCTACACGGGCGCGACGACGAACCAGCAGATCGTGCCGGCGCTGGACTATCTGAAGAAGCAGGGCCTGACCAAGCTCTACCTGGTGGGCAGCGACTACGTCTTCCCACGCACGGCCAACAAAATCATCAAGGCGTACGCGAAGGCCAAGGGCATGACGGTGGTCGGCGAGGACTACGCGCCGCTGGGCTCGACCGAGTTCTCCACGATCGTCAACAAGGTCAAGGACTCCGGCGCGGACGCCGTGTTCAACACCCTCAACGGTGACAGCAACGTGGCGTTCTTCAAGGAGTACAAGTCCTCCGGGATGACCGCGAAGAGCATGCCGGTGCTGTCGGTCTCGATCGCGGAGGAGGAGGTGAAGAGCATCGGGACGCAGTATCTGGAGGGCCAGTTGACGGCGTGGAACTACTACCAGACGACGCCGGGTGCGGCGAACACGAAGTTCGTCGCGGCGTATCAGGCGGCGTACGGCAAGGGGAAGCCGACGAGTGACCCGATGGAGGCGGCGTACGTCTCGGTGTACCTGTGGAAGGAGATGGTCGAGAAGGCGGGCTCCTTCGACGTCGCGAAGGTGAAGGCGGCGTCGGACGGGATCACGTTCGCGGCGCCCGAGGGCGAGGTGACGGTGGACGGCGCGAGCCAGCACGTCTACAAAACAGCCCGCATAGGCAAGGTAGGCGCGGACGGCTTGATCACAGAGGTCTGGAACTCAGGCAAGCCCATAAAGCCGGACCCCTACCTGAAGGGCTACGACTGGGCCGCGTCCCTGTCCTGACCCACAGTTCCTCGCCCCCGCCGCCCCTACCCATACCCATCCCTGGGGGCTGCGCCCCCAGACCCCCTTTGTCCTCAAACGCCGGACGGGCTGAAAGACCAAGCACCGGCCGGGGTTGGTCTTTCAGCCCGTCCGGCGCTTGAGGACAAAGGGCCACCCTCCAGCCCGTCCGGCGTTTGAGGACGAGCGCGTTCAGCGCGAAAGGGGGTCTGGGGCGCAGCCCCAGAAGGATGGGACGGGTAGGGGCGGCGGGGGCGAGAAAAGGCACCCCACCCGCACCCCGCCCCCGACCAGGAGCCGCTCCATGACGGTCATCCTCAATCAATCCTTCACCGGCATCAGCATCGGCGCCGTCCTCCTCCTCATCGCCCTCGGCCTGACCCTCACCTTCGGTCAGATGGGCGTCATCAACATGGCCCACGGCGAGTTCATCATGGCCGGCGCCTACACGACCTACGTCCTCCAGAAGTCCATCAGCAGCGCCGGAATCTCCCTCCTCGTCGCCCTCCCCACCGCCTTCGTCGTCGCAGGCCTCATGGGCGCCCTCCTCGAATGGCTCCTCATCCGCCGCCTCTACACCCGCCCCCTGGACACCCTCCTCGTCACCTGGGGCGTCTCCCTGATGCTCCAGCAACTGGCCAGGGACATCTTCGGCGCCCCCAACGTCCAGACCCACGCCCCCGACCTCCTCACCGACAACGTCTCGATCGGCGGCGGAATCACCCTCGCCAACAGCCGCCTGTTCATCCTCGGCCTCGCCCTCCTCAGCGTCCTCGCCCTCACGCTGATCCTCCGCCTCACCCCCCTGGGCCGCCGCATCCGAGCCGTCGTCCAGAACCGCGACCTCGCCGAGGTGTCGGGCATAGCCACCGGCCAGGTCGACCGCATGACGTTCTTCATCGGCTCGGGACTTGCCGGAGTGGCAGGCGTCGCGCTGACCCTCGTCGGGCCGATCGGCCCGACCATGGGCACCAACTACATCGTCGACGCCTTCCTCGTGGTCGTGGTCGGCGGCATCGGCCAGCTCAAGGGCAGCGTGATCACCGCGTTCGCACTCGGCGTGCTCCAGTCGGTGCTCGAATACTCGACCACCGTCAGCGTCGCCAAGGTCATCGTCCTGGTGGCGATCGTCGCGTTCCTCCAGTGGCGACCGCAGGGCCTGTACACACTGCGCACCCGGAGCCTGGCATGACGACAACAACACCCCAGCCCACCACGGCAGTTACCCCTCCCACCCCACCCCAGACCCCCCTCCTCCACCGCCTCCGCGTCCCTGGCGGCTTCGCCCTGGGCGCCGTACTCCTCCTCGGTATAGCCCCGTTGGCCCTCTCGGACTTCCGACTCGCCCTGCTCGCCAAGTACTTGTGCTACGCGATCGTGGCCGTGGGCGTCAGCCTGGCCTGGGGCCGTGGCGGACTCCTCGTCCTCGGCCAGGGCGTCTTCTTCGGCCTCGGCGGCTACGCCATGGCCATGCACCTCAAGCTCGCCGACGCAGCCGACACCGGCGAGAAACTCCCCGACTTCATGCAGCTGTACGGCACCGGGGACGCCCTTCCCTGGTGGTGGGAGCCGTTCGCGAACCCCCTGTTCGCACTCGCCATGACCGTGATCCTCCCCATGGCGGTCGCCGCGCTGCTCGGCTTCCTCGTCTTCCGGCGCCGAGTCAAGGGCGCGTACTTCGCGATCCTCAGCCAGGCCCTCGCCGCAGCCCTCTCCATCTGGCTGATCGGCCAACAGGCCACCACCGGCGGCACCAACGGCCTCACCGACATCCAGGGCTTCTTCGGCTACTCGCTCGACGACCCGGTCAACCAGCGGATGGTCTACGTCGTCATCGCCGTCGTCCTGCTGCTCCTCATGGCCCTGGCCCGCCAGCTGTTCGTCAGCCGGTACGGCGAACTCCTGGTCGCGGTAAGGGATTCCGAGGAACGGGTCCGCTTCCTCGGCTACAACCCGGCCAACGTCAAGCTGGTCGCGTATGTCGTGGCCGCAGGAATGGCGGGGCTGGCCGGCGCGCTCTTCGTGCCCGCCGTCGGGATCATCTCCCCGGCGCTGATCGGGATCGTGCCGTCGATCGGCTTCGTCATCGGTGCGGCGGTCGGCGGACGGGCGTCGCTGGTGGGCGCGGTGCTCGGGGCGATCGCGGTCGCCTGGACACAGAGCACGCTGTCGGACGCGTACCCGGCCGGATGGACCTACTTCCAGGGCCTGTTGTTCGTGCTGGCGGTCGGCTTCCTGCCCGGCGGCCTGGCGTCCCTGTGGACGGTGGCCCGCAACCGCCTTACGCAGCAAGCGAGTTCAGGAGGCACCGCATGAGCGGCGAGGCGCTGACCATCAGCGACCTGCGGGTCACCTTCGACGGCTTCACGGCGGTCGAAGGCGTCAACCTGACTGTCCAGCCAGGTGACTTGAGGTTCCTCATCGGGCCGAACGGTGCGGGCAAGACGACCCTTGTCGACGCCGTCACCGGCCTGGTGAAGGCGACGGGCTCGGTCCGCTTCGGCGACGAGGAGCTGCTCGGCAAGCCGGTGCAGCGGATCGCGCGCATGGGCATCGGCCGTACGTTCCAGACGGCGACGGTGTTCGAGGAGCTGACCGTGCTCCAGAACCTGGACATCGCGGCGGGCGCCGGACGCGGCATGTGGACGATGCTCCGCCGCCGCAAGGGAGTTCCGGAACCGGTGACGAGGGCCCTGGAGACCACCGGCCTGACCGCACTGGCCGACCGCCCGGCGGGAGCTCTCGCCCACGGCCAGAAGCAGTGGCTGGAGATCGGCATGCTGCTCGTCCAGGACGTACGGCTGCTGCTGCTCGACGAACCGGTGGCAGGCATGAGCCACGAGGAGCGCGAGGCGACCGGCGAGCTGCTCCAGCGGGTCAGCGAGGACCACACGGTCGTCGTCATCGAGCACGACATGGACTTCATGCGTTCGTTCGCACGCAGCGTCAGCGTCCTGCACGCGGGCAAGGTGCTCAGCGAGGGCACGGTGACGGAGGTCCAGGCGGACCCGAGGGTCCAGGAGGTCTATCTGGGCCGCGCAACAGAGCCTGCGCCCGTACCTGTCGGAGAGGAGGCGTGACGCCGATGTCCGAGTCCATCTCCAAGTCCGTGTCTCTGCTGGAGATCAACGACGTACGGGCGGGTTACGACCGTACGACCGTCCTGCACGGCGTGACCGTGGCCGTGCCGAAGGACGGGGTGGCCGCTGTCCTCGGCCACAACGGCGCGGGCAAGAGCACGTTGCTGCGGGCGGCCATGGGTCTGCTGAAGCCGACGGCCGGGAAGGTCCTGCTGAACGGCGAGGACATCACCCGCCTCTCCCCGCACCAGCGGGTGGCGCGCGGCATGGCGTACGTACCGCAGGGACAGCAGTCGTTCCCGCACCTCACCACCGCCGAGAACCTCCAACTCGTCGCCGACGGACGGGCGGACGGGAAGGAGGCGGTCGCCGAGGCGCTGGACCTCTTCCCGGCGCTGCGTGAACTCTCGGGCCGCCGGGCGGGGTTGCTGTCGGGCGGCCAGCGCCAGCAACTCGCCCTGGCGCGGGCCCTGGTGACCCGCCCGAGCCTGCTCCTCCTCGACGAGCCGACGGAGGGCATCCAGCCGTCGGTGGTCGCGGAGATAGAGGAGACGATCCTGACGCTGGCGGCGAGGGGCGGCCTCTCCGTCCTCCTCGTGGAGCAGCACGTGGGGTTCGCGATGCGGGCCGCCCAGCACTACTACGTACTGGAAGCGGGGCGGGTGACCTCGTCCGGCGAGGGCGGAGCGGGGGCCGAGCAGACGGTGAGGGCGGCGCTGAGCGTCTGAACGGAAGCGAAGTGGAGGAGGGGCCCGGTCCGCGGTGTGGACCGGGCCCCTCCTGCTGCGTCCGAACGGTTGATTCTCTGATAGTGAGAAGCTAATTTACGTTGACAGAGAAGGTCAGAATCACCGTCGAGGCACAGTCGAATCACTGCGGAGTAACTGCGGAGGAACGTCATGGAACGGGACGACCTGATCCTCATCAGCGTGGACGACCACATCATCGAGCCGCCGGACATCTTCGTGAACCACCTCCCGAAGCGGTATCTGGACGACGCGCCGAAGCTGATCCACCGCGAGGACGGCAGTGACGTGTGGCAGTTCCGCGACAACACGGTCGGCAACGCCGCGCTGAACGCGGTCGCCGGGCGGCCCAAGGAGGAGTACGGCCTCGACCCCCAGGGCATGGACGAGATCAGGCCGGGCTGTTACGACGTGCACGAGCGCATCAAGGACATGAACGCCGGTGGTGTGCTGGCCCAGATGAACTTCCCGTCCTTCCCCGGCTTCGCCGCGCGGATGTTCGCCACGGAGGACCAGGACTTCTCGCTGGCGCTGGTGCGGGCGTACAACGACTGGCACATCGATGAGTGGTGCGGGGCGTACCCGGGCCGCTTCATCCCCATGGCGTTGCCCGCGATCTGGTCGGCCGAGCTGTGCGCGGCGGAGGTCCGGCGGGTGGCCGAAAAGGGCTGCCACAGCCTGACCTTCCCGGAGAACCCGGCCGCCCTCGGCTACCCGAGCTTCCACGACGAGTACTGGAACCCGCTGTGGCAGGCGCTGTCCGACACGGACACGGTCATGTCGATCCACATCGGCTCGTCCGGGCGACTGGCCATCCCGGCGGTCGACTCACCGCCGGACGTGATGATCACGCTCCAGCCGATCAACCTGGTGTCGGCGGCGGCGGACCTGCTCTGGTCCCGGGTGGTCAAGGAGTACCCGGACCTGAAGATCGCGCTGTCGGAGGGCGGCACGGGCTGGATCCCGTACTTCCTGGAGCGCGTCGACCGCACCTTCGAGATGCACGCGACCTGGACGCTCCAGGACTTCGGCGGCAAGCTGCCGTCCGAGGTGTTCCGCGACCACTTCCTGACCTGCTTCATCAGCGACGACCTGGGCGTGAAGCTGCGCCACGACATCGGCATCGACAACATCTGCTGGGAGGGCGACTACCCGCACAGCGACTCCATGTGGCCGGACGCGCCGGAACAGATCCACGGCGTCCTGGAGAAGCACTCCGTCCCGGACGAGGACATCGTCAAGATGACCCACGAGAACGCGATGCGCTGGTACTCCTTCGACCCTTTCTCGCACATCCCGAAGGGGCAGGCCACGGTCGGCGCCCTTCGTAAGACGTCCGAGGGCCACGACGTCAGCATCCGCTCCCGGAGCCGCCAACTGACGGAGCCGGTGGACAAGTTGGAGGCGTTCAGGTCGCGCGCACGGGCGGCGGTGGCGGCAGCGGCGGCGGGCAGGTAGCCGGTCAGCCGGTCAGCCGGTCAGCCGGCCGGTCGGTCGGCTAGCTGCCGTCCTGCCGGTTGTGCCGGGCGGACGGCAGCAGAAGATCCCGCTCGGGATGCCTCTCGCCCGTGACGCTGCCCTGGATGCCGAGGTCGACGCGGGCGGCCTCGTGAAAGGCGTTGATGCACCGGAAGGCGCTCCGGTGCCGCTCGCGCCACTCCTCCAGGGTCCCGGTGATCCGCCCGGTGGCCTGCCAGTCGATCTCGGAGAGCACGGTGTTGAGTTCGTGCCCGGCCTCGATGGCGTCGTCGCCCCCGAGCAGCATGACCCGCTCGAAGGCCGACCCCCACCGCCGGCTCGCGTCCGAGAGATCCTCCCGCAGCTCCGGCATGGGCCGGTGCTCGTCGCGCAGCCCTTCCCTGGCCTCGTAGACCCGGACGGCGTTGGCGATGCGCATCTTCGCCGCGTCCACGTACTCCGCGTACGTCTCGATCTTCTTGTCGTCCCACCGGGTCAGCAGCTGGTAGCGGTTACGGCCGCGCTCCATCAGGTAGTTGGTCGCGTGCGTGGTGAGCGCCCCGAGCAACACGGCTCCTACGGTGATGAGTTGCTCACCGGTTCCCATCGTGCCCCGTCCCCCGTGCCCGTATGTGAGTCTCCGTCGGATGATCTTAGGAGGAGGTGCCCGGCGGAGGCCATGACAGGGGCCGGAGTAGGTTGGTCCCGGATCGGTGGAGAGGCGGATCGCATGAGCGGTGTTCCCACGGCGGGGCTGTCGGAGATCTTGGTGACCCTTGGCCGCCAGTACGTCCGGAAGGCCCCGGGATCCGTCGGCAAGGCGCTGCTGGCGGCCCGCTTCCTGAACCCCCACCTGAGGGAGCACCCGCGCAGGAGAGTCGTGGAGACCCGGGACGGCGCCCGCTTCGCGGTCGACACCCAGGACCTGATCCAGCGCTACGTCTACCTCTTCGGCGTCTGGGAACCCCACATGTCGGCCTGGCTCAGCCGCAGGCTGCGCCCCGGGGACACGTTCGTGGACGTCGGCGCGAATGTCGGGGTGTTCAGCGTGCTGGCGTCACAACTGGTGGGTGACAAGGGCAGGGTGGTATCGATCGAGGCGTCCCAGACCTTCCACGACATCCTCCTGCGCCAGAGCGCCCTGAACGACTGCCGCAACATCAGGTCGCTGAACGCGGCGGTGTCCGACAGCCACCGCACCCTGACCTTCATCCTCTCCAGCTCGCAGAACATGGGCGCCAACAGCATCGTCCCGTGGGACGGCCCGACGGAGTCCACCTTCGACATCGAGGCCCGCCCGCTGCCGGAACTCCTCGAACCGGCGGAGATCGAGAACGCCCGCGTGATCAAGATCGACGTGGAGGGCGCGGAGGGCAGTGTCGTACGGGGCCTGGCGCCCATGCTGCCGAAACTCCGCCCCGACGCGGAGATCACGGTAGAGGTGACCCCCGAGCGCATGGCCCAACTGGGCGACTCGGCGGAGGAGTTGCTGAAGACGATGCGGGAGGCGGGCTACCACCTCTACCGCCTCCCGAACAGCTACGCCCCGGAGAGCTACGCGTACGCGCTGGCGGCGGACCCGGGCGAGATCGGCGTACCGGAGAGGTGGCGGGGCCCGGTGGTGGGGGAGAGCGACCTGATCTTCTCGCGGGTGGACGCGGAGAGGCTGCCCTGACACCGGGCCCGAACACCGGGCCTCGATACCTCGTCTACTCGTCGACGACTGCGGCGCGACGGGCGCGGGCGATCCCCCATCCCACCAGCGCCGCCGCCAGGACAGTGAGCGCGAGACCGGCCCAGGTGACCGCCTCGCGGAACTCGGAGGTCTGGTCGGCGCTCCAGTTGGAGGCGGCGATGTCGCCGGTGAAGAGCGCGGCGAGGATGGTCCCGCTGACGGCGATTCCGATGCCGGTGGTGACCTCGCCCGCGGTGTCCACCAGCGCCGCTCCGACGGTGGTGCGGTCGGCCGGGAGACCACGCATCACGTTGGTCCCGGCGACGACACCCACGACGCGCATACCGGCGGCGACGAGCACGAGTGCGAGGGCGATCCACACGTACCCGAAGCGGCCCAGCAGCCCGTAGACGGCGAGCCCGCACACGACGGCGGCGGCGCTGAGCCGGGCGGCCCGGTCGAGACCGACGCGGGTGACCAGCGGACCGATGAGAGCACCCCCGGCGATAAGGACGACGACCTGCGGCAACATCCCCAGAGCCGCCTGGGCGGGCGTCCAGCCCCGGTCGAGCTGGAGCTGGAGGGTCACGAGGTAGCCGAGGCCGGCGGTCGCGAGGGCTGCGGCGGCCTTGAACGCCAGGCCGCTCGACACGAGTGGGCGGGCGACGAGTCCGAGGTCGAGCAGCGGATGGCGGGCGGAACGCTCCCGGAGGACGAACAGCACGGCCGTCACGACGGCCGCCGCCGTGGTCAGCCACGGGAGCGGCGCTGCGGGGCCCGCGTCGACGAACAGCGTCGGCGCGACCAGCGCGAGCACGATCGTGGCCGTACCGAGGAGGGCACCCGCGCCGTCGATCGGGTCGCGGTGCAGCTCGTCCGCCCGGTCGGCAGGGATGCCGCGGCGGATGCCGAGGAACGCGAGTGCGGCGATCGGTACGTTGATCAGCAGCAGCGTCTGCCAGGGAGCGAAGGCGAGTACGAGGCCACCCGCCGTGGGTCCGATCGCGAGTCCGACCAGGCCCACGGTCGAGATCAGCGTGGTCGCGCGGACGCGGAGCCCGTCCTCGTCGAACAGGCGGAAGGCCAGGGCGAGGGAGCCCGGCGTCGTCATCGCGGCGGCGACGCCCATCGCCGCCCGGACCGCGATGAGTTGCTCGGCCGTCGTGACGAACGCGGTCGCCAGACTCGCCGCACCCAGCAGCACCAGCCCGACCAGCATGACCTTGCGGCGGCCGACCCGGTCGGCCAGTGCGCCGAGGGCGAGCATCAGCCCGCCGAACACGACGGCGTACACGCCCGTGACCCACTGAAGCACGGTCGTCGACGCGGACAGCTCGCGGCCGATGGTGGGCAGCGCGACGTTGAGGACCGAGTTGTCGAGCATCTCGAACAGAAACACCGCGGACAGCCCGGCGAGGGCGACCCAGGCTTCCCGGAGGGAGCGAGGCGAAAGAGAGGGATCAGCTCCAGGGAGATCAGGGAGATCAGAGAGATCAGGAAGATGGCGACGGACGTTCACTGCGCACTCCTTCAAGGTGAAGAAGTGGCGACCCGTCCGAGTCACGTATGCGCGCGTGTCCCCTGCCCAGCAGTGAGCACGCGTTTCTACTTCCGGTGCTCCGACAGTACACCGGGCCCTGGAGACCAGGAAGTGTCCGCTGCGCCCCTACAGGCCCATGACGGAGCGAACGGCGCGCTCGATGCGCTCCATCGTCTCGGGCGTGACCGCGCCCAGTCGCTTGGCGTTCTCGAAGCGCCGGGCCGCGTACTGGGTGATGTTCACGGGCACCGCGACCGTACGAGTGGCCTCGCAGACCGGGACTTCCCAGACCGAGCCCCGCTTCAACGGATGTCCTCCGCCGGATCGTCGTCCCCGGTGTCGACCAGCAGCGCACCTTCACTGTCCACGGCGGCCAGCGCTTCCCGCAGGGTCTGCTCCCGCAGGGTGCGGACCATGTAGGCGTTCAACGAGAGCCCCGCGTCCGCCGCGGCCTTGCGTACCTCGGCGTCGAGATCATCTGGTAGGCGGAGAGCGAATTCACCCATGACGTCACCGTAGTCGTCGCACCACGCACGGCGAAGATGCCTCGAACGACTGAAACGGCGGACTGCCTAGGGTTCGAGCAGAAGTGCCGTTTGTTCCGGGGCTGGTCCCAAGTACGTGTACTCCGTTGACCTTGCGATACCCACGGAGTCCAGCCCCTGCCGGAAACGTACCCGGAAGTGGACGTTGTCCCCGAGGCCGGGGCGCATACGCAGCAGCTCGTCGGGTTCCTCGAAGCGGACGTCATAGGCTGGCGAGTTCTTGGCGGTGCCCGTCTTCACTTTCACCCAGCCGCTCTCTCGCAGTTCGGTGATGCGGCCGGAGATGGTGATTTCCTGATCGCGATTCCTGGGTTCACGGAGCCGTTCGACGTAGCCCCTGCCCCGTTCGGTCAGCCGGGCCCGGCGCATGCTGCCGTCGGCTCCGTACCAGGTCACGCCCAGGTTGAGCCCGTACTTGCCCAGCGCGCGTGACAGTGCCTCGACTGCGTCGAAGAGCCTCGCCCATTCGCGGATGTCGGACTCCGACTCCAGAGCGGCCAGCAATTCGGTGAGCGTGCTCAGGCCTGTGCTCGCGGCGGATGCGGCCGGAGCATCCAAGGCACCCTGGGCGTTCAGGGCAGTCGGCCTGGGGGAGACGGAGGGGTGCACGGGCCGGGCATGCAACACAGTGCTGCCTGCCGAGACTCCCGTGAGTTCCAGCTGAACCGGTGTGCCTGCGGCAACGGAGACCGCGTGCTCCACGGGGTTGAGCAGGGCGTCCCCCCACTGAAAGCGAAGACCGCCGCCTTCCGCGTCCGGGCCTGTCAGGCGGAGCTGAAGCTCTTCGTCGAGCCGGGCGTCCGGCGCGTACTCGCGCGCCGCTGCGAGGCGGCTGGCACGGTGGGCCCCTTCGATCTCCTCGTCGTCCCTGTCCTCGATGCCCATCTCCTCAAGGAGACGCGCCGTATTCTCGGCCGCGTCCGGGTCCGACCTAAGGAGCGCACGCCTGCGCTCACGCCAGCTGTCGCCGGTCACAGTCGCACCTCCAGGTACCCACGTGCCGGGGCGGCACTGTCCTCCGATGGTGAGCGGTCAGTCTGGTCGGACAGCCGACAACGCTGCCACCAGTCGTCCCACACACCCCGTTCTGTGAAGTATGTCCGTTGGTCGGGGGTAAAGCGTTCCGGTTCGAAGATATGGGCAACGGGCTGGTACCCGATTCTGAGTGGCGAGACGCCAAACCTCTCCCGCATCCTGTTCCGGCTCTGGAAGGCGGTGGTCAGCCACTTTGACCCGGGTTTGCCCCGGACGGTGCGCTCGGCGCGTGTGTCGATCAGGATGCTGGCGTCGATGTTCCCGGGGTCGGGTTTCGCACTGACGAAGCTGCCCCGGGCAGAGCCGGTGGATGAGAGGGAGGCCTCGCAGGAGGTCCGTGTACACGTCCTCAAGCTCAAGAAAGCGGTCCAGATACCCGTTCAGGCCGTCCCACAACTCCGTGCGCGTCGCGGAATCGTGGAACTCGGGAGCGCTGACCAGCATGGACTCCGCTTCGTCGAAGGAGACGGAGTACCGGCCCAGGGGAAGGAATCCGTTCTCGGCGAAGGAAGGCAGCATGTAAGGGGTCCTGTCGGGTGAAGGGAGGATTCATCCTGGCGGGTTGGTGACCAAACTGCAGAGGATTCCTGGCAATCGGCCTGCCGCCGTGCAGCCGGGGCAGCGGCCCCGCTCGGGCCCCCGGAATCCTCGGTCGCAGCTCTCGCAGTTCTGGAGTGGGTGGCGGACCGGGACAGGCTCCGGCTGCTCCTGCGAGTACGGGTTTCCGAAGGCGGTCGGAGGTGGCAGCTGGGCCGTCAGACGGTGGGCCAGGAAGGCGGCCGGGCGGCGCATTCCCTCCGGTGGGAGGTCGCTGAGCAGGGCGTGCCGTACGGAGGTGGGGCTGGCGCCGTTCTCCAGCCAGGCCGCGACACCGGGCGCCAGGTGGGCCGTGTCGCAGGCCGAGAGAAGCAGGTCGGGGTCGTGGCGGCGGAGACCGGCGAGGAGGTCGGTGGCCGCCTGGAGGAGCCCCGGCCCCTTGTACGAGGGCTGCGGTACGGCGGGGAGCGGCTTGCGCGGGCCGCGCTTCTTCGGCGGAGCAGCTGGGGCAGGGCGGCTGGACCTCGCCCCGGTGTCCGCCGGGGGCTCGTTGTGGTGGCCGGGGCGGTTGCAGGAGACCGTGCGGGTGATGATGCGGCCGGTGGAGGTACGTTCGCGGGAACGGCTCAGGTAGCCGTGGGTCTCCAGTTCGCGCAGGGCGGCGGCGATACGGGCCGCCCCTTCCGGGAAACGGGCGGTGAGCGTCTTGATGTCGACGCGGGCACCGGCGGGCAGCGACTGGATGTGGACGGCGAGCCCGATGGCGAGCAGCGACAGCTCGCGGTGCTGGGCGAGGTGGTTGCCGATCACCGTGTAGCGGGTGGTGTGGCGGGCGTTGTCGTGGACGATGCCGGAAACGCCGGAATTGGGGCGCCGGTGGGGGTGATTTTTGCCCGCGGGACGGGCTTCGGCGCACGGGGGCGCGCTAGGGTTTTGCGTGTCCATTCGGGAAGGTGATGTCTTCCTAGGTGGTCAGGCCCTCGCATTGGGATGCCAGTCCCGGCGAGGGCCGTCGTCTGTCTGGGGTTGTCTGTGGTCGTGCTGCTGGGCTGAGCGTAAGGCAGGCAACCGGGCACAAATCCAGCTGAGTTGGTGATGTTCACTCGGGGGAGTGACGGGCCACGGCGGCGGGCGGGAGGGGTGGGGTTTGGTGGGGGTACTTGCCCTCTACGGTTCTTTGGAAAGAGCGCTGGTCCCGCCGGAACACGGGGAATCGGGTTCCGGTGACACATCGATTTCCGCCCACACCGTCTTGCGCGGGCGCAACCCCGGACCCCAGCCCCAGCGGTCGGCCAGCGCCTCCACCAGAGCCAGGCCTCTCCCCGACTCCGCGTCCGTGGACGGGGGTTGAGGACAGGGCCGGCGGTCACCGCACGTGTCGGTCACCTCGATGCGCAGGGTGTCGGCGATGACGTACACCGTGAGCCGGAAATCCCGGCCCGGGACGCGCCCGTGCGTGACCGCGTTCGCGGCCAGTTCGGCGACGATCTGGCGGGCCGGGTCCAACGGGAGCTCCCAGGAACGGAGTTGCTCGGCGGTCAGCAGCCGGGCCAGGCGGGCGCCACGGGGCGTGGGGGACAGGCGCACGCTGAAGTTGCGGAAGAAGTTCTCAAGTGGGGCCTCGGGGGCGGCGGTTTCTTGATTCACGTCACTCAGAGTGGCCGCCTGTGCCTACCGTGAGCAGTGACTCCGCCGATGCGTACGGTGACTGTCCGGAGCTTGTCCGGTCGTGTCCGGGCTGTCGGGACGGGGCGTACGGGTAAGGGCGGAGGCATGACTGTGAACGGCGAGGCGGGGCAGCTCAAGGGTGAGGCGGACGAGCCGGGTTGGGAGGTGGATCCCGACGACGAGTGGGGTGTGGCGGTCGTGGAGGCGGTCGGCCGCCAGCTGAAGCTGCGCAGGGAGGCGGTAGGCATGCGGGCCGCCGACTTCGGCAGGCAGCTGGGGTACGGCGAGGACATGGTCTACAAGATCGAGGGCGGGAAACGGATCCCGCGCCCCGAGTACATGGAGAAGGCGGACGAGGTTCTCGACGCGGGCGGTCTCCTCAGGGCGATGAACGAGGACCTGGAGAAGGTCCGGTACCCGAGGAAGGTTCGGGAGATCGCGAAGCTGGAGTCGAAGGCGGTACAGATCGGGGTGTACGTCGGGCTCAGCCTCCACGGCCTGTTGCAGACACCTGAGCACGCGCGAGCCCTGTTCGAGGCGCGCCAACCGCCGTACACGGAGGGGGAAGTGGAACGCCTGGTGGCCGCACGCATGGCGCGGAAGACGGTCTTCGACAAGTCACCCGTGACTGCGCTCAGCTTCGTCCAGGAAGAGGCGGCTCTGCGCCGTCGCGTCGGAGGCACAATGGTGCGACGCCGACAGCTCGAACACCTGCTGGAGGTCGCCCAGATGCGCAACGTAACGTTCCAGGTGATGCCAACGGAGAGCGATGCTCACCCTGGGGTGGATGGGAAGATCGAGTTGCTGAGGTTCGCAGACGGTACAGCTGTGGGGCGCTCCGACGGGGCGTTCAACGGCCGTCCGACAATGGAGCCGAAGGATCTACGCATCTTGGAACTGCGCTACAGCACCATCCGGGCCGAGGCCCTCACCTCCGGGGAGTCACTCGCCTTCATCGAGCAACTGCTGGGAGAGACATGATCCGCAAGCACCTCGCCGGAGCCCCCTCCGAACTGGCGTGGTTCAAGAGCAGCTACAGCGACGGTACGGAAGGCGACTCCTGCGTCGAGATAGCCCCCGCCCCCGACACCATCCACGTCCGTGACTCCAAGCACACAACAGTGGGCCCCCACCTCACCTTCACCCCCACCACCTGGGCCGACTTCATCCCTTACGCGACCGAAGGCTCTCCAGCAGGGCCCTAGACTCCTCCATGGTCGGTCTCCACTGCCGCATCGGCATTTCCAGCAGGTGCTGGGAGAGCTGCCGGAAGCGGTCGGCCAGCTCCGGCTCGTCCAGCGCCGCCGCCCAAATCCCCTGCCGTTCGAGGGTGTTCAGCAATGCCACCCCGTGAGTGCGGAAACGGGGTTCCGCGAACGGTGTCAGGCTCCACGGGATCACCAGGATCAGTTGCTCCACGACGTCCTGGAGCATCAGCAGGACCTCCATGGCGTCGCGAGGGTCGGGCGGCTCCAGAGTCAGCGACAGCTGGTAGACGATCCGCGCGAAGGTGATACGGCTGTCGCGCCTGAACACCGAGCCCAGATCGCTCCGGTACGCGGCGATGGACTCGCGGGCGGCGGCCGTCCCGAGGTCACGCTCGCCGATGTGCCACATCGCGGTCGCGTACTCGGCGAGCGCCTTCGCCGCCAGCAGTGCCCCCTGGCCGTCGGAGGCGAGGCTCTCCCGGAACGGCTCGATCGACTCGCCGTGCCGCCGCGCCCCCTCCGCGTCGCCCACCACGGCGTGCAGGAGGCTCAGTTGGACGTGCACCATGGGTATCAGCAGCGGGTACCGGCTGCTGCTCTGCGCCTCGAACAGGGCCAGCGCCCTCGTCGCGTCCCGCAGCGCCGAATGAGGGTCGGCCAGCGCCTGGTGGGTCTCGGCGCGCCACCGTAACCGGTCACCCAGGGCGTACTGGTCGGAGTCGAAGCGCGGCTGGTCGCCGTACGCCTTGGTCGTCAGTTGCACCGCGCGGTCGATCGGCGGCAGAGCGGCTTCGTAGTCGGCGTCGTAGAAGAGGAGCATCGCCTGTTCGGTCAGTCGTGCGGCCTCGGAGTCGAGCATTCCCTCGCGCCGCCGCCGCTTCGCCTCACGTCGTTTCCACATCACCCCATCTCACACCAACTACGGGCGTACGACGAGGAGTTGACGCCCGCTGAGCGCGGCCGGCGTCACCCGTGACCCGAATATCCCCACCCCAGCTCCGCCAACGCCCGAGCCCGCGCCTCCACGACCCCCATCCGGGCCGCCCGCTCACCCGAGTCCACGTGCGCCGCCTGCCCGGTCGCCTGCCCCTCCCACTTCCGGTAGAGCAGCCCCACCTCCGGCGAGAACCACCCCCGGCTCACCGCGTTCAGCGCCAGCAGCAACCCCGTGTCCTCGGAGGCGGGCAGGGCCATCCACCCGCCCAGGGCCAGCAGCAGCTCCCGGCGTACGCACAGCGTCGCCGGATGGACCTGCGCGCGGAAGTCGTTGGCCTTCCAGAAGTCGAGCACCGCCCCGCGCTCGATCACGCCGGCCTCGGGATCACCCGGGAACCCGGCCGTGGAGCCGTCGGGCAACAGATCCAGCACACGCGACGTCGCCCAGCCGAGCGACGCGTCCGCCTCCAGGGCCGCCAGGTCCCGCGCCAGCGCGCCCGGCGCCAACTGGTCGTCCGCGTCCAGGATCTTGACGTACGGGCCGTCCGCCGCCGACAACGCCATCGTGCGGGCGACCCCCGGCCCGCCCGCGCGGCCCTGCCGGAAGGTGACGCGCTCGTCGTCGGGGACGTACGGGCGTACCTCGTCCGTCCTTCCGTCCTCCTGGATCAGCCAGTGCCAGCTCCAGCCGGGCGGCAACTCCTGTTCGCACAGGGACTTGTAGGCCTCCGCGAGGAAGCGGGCCGACGGGGCGTGGACAGCGGTGACGATGATGATGCGCCGGGGCACGGCAGCACTCACCACCTTTCCAGGGGAGTGGTGAAGAGCAGTTCCGTGCGGTCGCCGGGGAGTGTCACACGGGACACGTCCACCACGCGGTCGTCGATGTCGTACGACTTCTTGCGGAGGAGGATCACCGAGGTGCCCGGGGGGAGTTCCAGCTCGCTCGCCTCCTCCGGGGTCGGCGGGCGGGCCGTGAAGCGTTCCTCGACCCGGTCCAACTCGATCCCGACCGTGTGGAGTTGGGCCGAAGTGCCGCCGGGCCACGGTTCGTTGGTGTCGTCGAGGAGGGCCGGGTTGGCGGCGATCATGTCCCGGAGGAGATAGGACGTGACCAGGTTGAAGGGGGCCGTCTCCGCCTCGTAGCGGGTGCGGTACGACCGCTCGACGAGCAGCGTGCCCTCCGGTACGCCGAACTCGGCCGCCAGTTCCTCCGGCGCTCCGATCTCGCGGTACTCGGCGTGGAAGACGAGATCCCGGAGTTCCAGCCCGGTGTCGTGCTCCGTGGCGCCCGTCACCGCCCGCTCGGACATCGGCCGGCGCGCCCGGTTCTTCTCCCACTGGTGCCGCCCGTTGTCCCGGACGGCCAGGGTGCGGGCGCGGCGGACGAAGTTGCCACGGCCGTGCTGCTTGTCCAGCAGCCCTTCCTCGGTCAGCAGCCGCAGCGCGTTCTGCACGGTCGGGACACTGCGCCGGTACGCCCTCGCCAGCTCCGTCTCCGCCGGGAGCCGGTCACCCGGCTTGCGCTCGCCCTCGCGGATCGAACGGCGGAGATCGTCGGCGATCACTTCGTACGCCTTGGGCATGACCTCAGCGTACGACTCCTCAAGAGGTCTTGACGACTTGAGGAGATGACCTCGTGGAGACATAAAAGAACCCGACCGCTGGCGACGGGGGATGCACCAGCGATCGGGCTCTGGCCAAGGGTAACAAGGCAGACTGCTCAGTGGGAGCCGACTGCTCTGGTACATCGACCAGTTGTGATCGGGATCACTCTCTTTGGCCCCTCCAGTACTACAACCATCCCCCCGTCACACCTCACGCGTCACACGGAGGCTCGTACGACAATCGGGGCAGATACTCGTGCCACCTCTCGGCCGTCAGCACGCCCCGCGTCGTCGCGCAGATGTGGTCGACGGCCTTGTCGACGTCGAGATTCCACAGCCGGACCGTGTCCACGCCGCTCGACACCCCGACGATTCCGCCGCGCGGACTGAACGCCAGGAAGTTGCCCGCCTTGGCGTTGGGGCTCATCGACTGCCCGATGGCCTTGGCATCGGCGGGGTCGGAGACGTCCCAGAGCCGGACAGCGTTGTCGTTGCCGCCACTGGCCAGGATCCGCCCGTCCGGGCTGAACGACAGCGACTCGACCGCCTCGGTGTGCCCGACGAGCGGAGAGCCCAGGCTGTGCGCCTTCGCCGGGTCGGTCACGTCCCAGAGCCGGACCGTGCCGTCGTCGCTCGTGGTGGCCAGCGTGCCGCCGTCCGGGCTGTAGGCCAGCTCGTTGACGGGACCGAGATGACCCTTGAGCGCCTTGCCGAGCGGGGTCGCCTTCGCCGGAGCGGTGACGTTCCAGAGCCGGACCGTGCCGTCCGCGCTGGCGCTGGCCAGCGTACGGCCGTCCTTGCTGAAGGCGAGGCCGTTGATGTAGCCCCGGTGACCGGTGAGCTGCTTGCCGAGCGGGCGCAGATGGGCCGGGTCGCTCAGGTCCCACAGCTGGACGGTGAAGTCCTCGTACGCCGTGGCCAGGACACGTCCGTCCGGGCTGAACGCCACCGCCGCCGCGAACCGGGTCTTCAGCTGGACGGGGTCCGCCCAGGCGACGGGATTCTTCGGATCGCTGACGTTCCACAGCTGGACCGTGCTGTCCCCGCTCGCCATCCCGAGCGTGCGGCCGTCGGGCGAGAACGCCGGCGTCCGTACCTCGCCGCCCCCGGGCGTGAACGGTGCGCTCAGCGCCACCGGGTGGTCGGGCCGCTCCACGTTCCACAGCCGCACCCGTCCGTCGCGCGAGCCCGTGGCGAGCACCTTGCCGTCCGGGCGGAACACGCCGATCCGGCCGATCATGTCCGTGGTCGGCAGCGACCAGAGCCGCACCCTGCTGTCGCCGCTGCCGGTGGCGAGCGTACGGCCGTCGGGGCTGAAGCCCAGCGCGTACATCTCGCCGCTGCTGCCCGCGAGGGGCTCGCCGACCTGCGAGGGGTACTCCGGGTCGCTGACGTTCCACAGGGTCGCCGTGCTGTCCGCGCTCGCGGCGGCCAACGTCGTCCCGTCCGGGCTGAAGGCCACCGACCAGATCGCGTCGGTGTGCCCGGTCAGCGGCGCGCCCAGCTGGGCGGCGTGCGCGGGGTCGGACACGTTCCACAGGCGGATCGTGTCGTCGGCGGCGCCGCTGGCGAGGGTACGGCCGTCGGGGCTGAAGGCCACCGAGTGCACCAGGTCCGTGTGCCCGGTCAGCTTCGTGCCGTACGGCTTCGGATCGGACGGCTTCGACACGTCGTACAGCCGGATCGTGTTGTCGTCGCCGCCCGCCGCGAGCATGTGGCCGTCGGGGCTGTACGCGATCGCGCGCACGGCGGCGCCCGCGCCGGTGAGGGTGCCGATCCTCTTGGGGGCGGCGGGGTCGGTCATGTTCCACAGGCCGACCGTGCGGTCCTCGCTGGCGGAGGCGAGCGTACGGCCGTCCGGGCTGAAGGCGATCAGATAGATCGTGCCGGCATGGCCGTTCAGGGGTGTGCCGAGCGCCTCGGGGTGTGCGGGGTCGGACACGTCCCAGCGGCGGATCGTGCCGTCGTCGCCCGCGCTGACGAGGGTCTTCCCGTCGGGGCTGAAGACCGCGCTGCTCACCCAGCTCGCGTTCGCCTCAAGGGGTTTGCCGAGCGCCTTGGGCCGCGCCCGGTTCGCCACGTCCCACAGGCGCACGGTCCCGTCGTAGCTCGCGGTGGCGAGCAGCTTGCCGTCCGGGCTGAACGTGGTGAGGTAGACGGCGCCGGTGTGGCCGATCAGCGAGGTGGCCAGCGGGGTGTTCACGATCGACACCAGTCGGCTGCGGGTGCTCGCGTCGTCCGGGCGCAGCGCGTGGGCGACCAGGCTGAGCTGCGCCGACAGCGACGGGTCCGAGGACTGCACGCGGTCCGCCTCGGCGAGCACCTGCTCGAACACCGCGTCGTCCCGCTGCTGCCGGGCGATCAGCGCCGCACCGCCCGCCAGCACGGCCAGCGCGACCAGCGCGGCGACGGCGGCACGGCTGATCAGGACCGTACGCCGGCGCAGCCGGGCCGACGCGGCCAGGAACTCCTTCGCGCCCCGGGTCAGATAGGTGTCACCGGCGGACTTCGCCCAGCTGTGCGCCTGTTCGAGGCGGGAGCCGCGGTAGAGGAGCGAGGAGTCGCGCTTCGACTCCTCCCAGGACCGGCTGTCCTCCTCCACGCGCTGGCGCAGCAGATTGCCGCCCCGGTCCTCGTCGATCCAGTCGCGCAGCCGTGGCCAGGCGTGCAGCAGCGCCTCGTGGGTGATCTCCACGCTCTCCGCGTCGAGCGTCACCAGCCGGGCGCGTACGAGCGCTTCGAGGGACTCCTCCGTCTTGCCCGGGTCGGTCGACTCGGCCGCCAACTGCCGTCGCGTACCCCGCCGTCGGGTGGCCTGCGTGTCCTCGCCCAGCCGCACGAGCCGGAGCAGCAGCAGCCGGGCGGCGGTACGGGCCGCCGGGTCCAGGCCGGTCCAGGCGTGCTCGGCGGTCGCGGCCACCGCGCCCTGGATACCGCCGGCCGCGCGATAGCCGGAGAGCGTGAGCCGCCCCGACTTGCGGCGCTGCCAGGTGGCGAGCAGGGCGTGCGAGAGCATCGGCAGTACGCCCGCGTCATGCGCCCCACGCGGCCCGTCGGCGCTCACCTCCCGCACGATCAGCTCCGCGAGCCCCGGCTCCAGCTCCAGGCCGACGGCCTTCGCGGGGCCGATCACGGCCTCCCGCAACTCGGCGGTGGTCAGCGGCCCGAGGACCATGTGCCGGTGCTGGAGCGCGTCGGCGAGTTCGGGGTGGCGCAGGCACTGGTCGTAGAAGTCGGCGCGGATACCGAGGACGACGAGCACGGGCGCCCACCCGTCGGCGGGGGGCGAGGCGGCGGCGTGCAGCGCCTGGATGAAGGTGTTGCGGACCGTCTCGTCAGGGCAGAGGGTGAAGGCTTCCTCGAACTGGTCGACGATGACGACGGGCCGGGTGGCAGCGCTCCCACCGTCACGGCGTGCCCAGGCGCCGACGGTCTCCCGTACGGCATGGGCGAACTCGGGAGTACCGGGCTCGGCGGCAGCGGTCAGGACTTCGGAGAGCCCGGGTATACGAAGGGTCAGCTCGGCGAGCGGATCGGCACCCGGAACGAGCTGGACGACCTCCCGGGCCTGCTGCCCCGGCCCGCCGCCCAGCGCGCCCTCCTGCAAGGCGGGCACGAGCCCGGCGCTGAGCAGCGAGGACTTGCCCGCCCCAGAAGCCCCCACGAGCATGACCAGCCCACCACTACCCGTGTCCGCGGTCTCGGCGGCACGAAGCTGAGCGACAAGCGCATCGGTGCTGCGCTCACGCCCGAAGAACCAGCGGGTGTCCTCCAGCCGGTACGAGGCGAGGCCACGGTAGGGGCACACCGCGCCCGGCACGGCCGTGATCTCACCGGTGGGCGGTTCCTCCTCGTCCAGGGAGCCCGGGGCCCGGTCACCGACGGGGTCGGCGACGGCCCGCTCCCACAGCCGCTGCCACTGGACCATGTCGTACAGTCCGGGAGAGACCGGTACGGGCCGGGCACGGCGGGCCTGCGGGACGAGGACACTCAGTACGGCGGCGAGTGCGGCGAACTGGGCGGGTACGTTCCTGGCCCGCCGCCAGTCGCTGATCCGCTGCACGGACACCCGCACGGGCCGCCCGCGCTCGTCGACCCGCTGCAACTGGACGACGGCTTCGGCCACACGCTTGAGCGGAGGATTGCCGGCCTCCTTGTACAACAGCGCGAGTCGCTCCGCGAAGGCCGTGCGTGCCCCTGAGTCGGAACTCAAGGTCTCCACCCCTAACTTCCCCCGCGTCGGTCATCCGGCGTCGTCCGGTCTCATCCGGACCGGAAAACCCACTCTATACGGCTGACCTGCGGTTAAGCGTTCGGGCCCACACCGGAACCTCCTCTCTCTGAGCTCCGAATGGCAGGATCATGACGCAACGAAGAACCAGCCGCGTGGCGTCCACCCGGACCACCAGCGCAGCGATCCCAGGGGCAGCTCGAAGGCCGAACGTTCTCGGCCAGCTTTGCCGGATTCGCCAGCGGGGAGAGTCGGCCGCACCACGCGAACCCGAGACCCACGGAACCGGCACAGACCGGACATCCCCGGGTCCTCGTCCATCGTTCGGCACCGGTCCCCACGTGGGGAGGGACCGGTGCCGAATGGCGTTTGCGGGGGCGGGCTGGTTTGTCAGCCCGTCCGGCGTTTGAGGACAAGGCCCGTTCAGGGCCGACAGCGGGGGTCTGGGGGCGCAGCCCCCAGGGGATGGGAATGGGTAGGGGCGGCGGGGGCGAGGAAAACCGGGGTGCCGAGAGGAGCGGGCATGAAGGCGATCGTCGTAGGGGCGGGCATCGGCGGCCTGGCCGCCACCCTGAGCCTGCGCGTGGCCGGGCACGACGTCACGCTCGTCGAGCGCACGCGCCGCTTCACCGAGATCGGCGCCGGTATCCAGCTCGCGCCCAACGCCACCCGCGTACTGCGCCGCCTGGGCCTCCTCGACACGGTCGCCGCCCGCGCCGCGCACCCGGCCCGGCTGAGCTTCCGCACCTGGTCCGACGGCACCGAGATCTGCCGATACGTCATCGGACCCGAGGCGGAGTCCGAGTTCGGGGCGCCCTACTTGCAGGTCCACCGGGCCGACCTGCACCAGGCACTGGCGGACCGTGTCCCGCCCGGGTCGGTCCGCCTGAACACCGAGGTCGTGGGCATCGACCAGGACGACCGACAGGCGTACGTCACGACTGCCGACGGCGATCGCCTGGGTGCCGACCTGGTCGTCGCCGCCGACGGGGTGCGCTCCTCGGCGCGGCAGTGGCTCTTCGGCGCCGACGAGGCAGTCTTCTCCGGCACCGCCGCCTACCGCGCACTGCTCCCGGCCGCCGAGGTTGCCGACCTGGACCTGCCGGAGTACGCGGGCTGGCTCGGCCCGGGCCGGCACGTCGTCCACTACTGGGTGCGCGGCGGCGAACTCCTCAACCTGGTCGCCGTGTTCACCGCACAGGCGGCCCCCGAGCCATGGGCGGAGTGGACGGAGTCGTGGACGACCCAGGCGGAACCGGGCGAGCAACTCCGCGAGTTCACCGGCTGGGACCCCCGAATCCTCGTGGCCCTGGAACGCGCCGGCCAGGTCTTCCGCTACGCCATCCACACCCGCACCCCGCTCACCCGCTGGCACCTCGGCCGGGTGACCCTGCTCGGCGACAGCGCCCACGCGATGGTCCCGTTCCAGGCCCAGGGCGCGGCCCAGGCGATCATGGACGCGGCGGTACTGGGCGACTGTCTCGCGGGTGCGACGCCGACGGACATCCCGGACGCGCTGACCCGGTACGTACACCGACGGCTCACCACCGCCACCAGGGTGCAGGCCGGTTCGGCGAGCGCGGGCGAGGTCTACCACCTGCCGGACGGGCCGGAGGCCGACGCACGGAACGCCCGGATGGCGGCCTACGAGAACGAGAACAGGTTCGGCCCGCACGCGGGAGCGTGGGGAGAGGAACCGTAGGCGCGCTGTTGGCCCTGCCCTCAGGCCCGTACCCGCGAGGCGGCCGTCCGTCGCGCCAGGGAGTCGAAGATGACAGCGGTGATCAGCACTCCACCAGTGATCATGAACTGAAGCGCGGTCTGCACGCCCAACAACGCCATGCCGGATGCGATCGACTGAATGATGAGCACCCCCAGCAGCGCCGACCAGGTCGAGCCGCGCCCCCCGAACAGGCTGGTACCGCCGATGACGGCGGCGGCGACCGCATTGATCAGCAGCATGCCGGACCCAGAGACCTGGCTCGCCGAGGTGAACCGCGACGCGACGAACAGACCGCCGATCGCCGCCAGCGTCCCCGCCACCATGAACACCGAGACCCGTACGCGCGTCACGTCGACGCCCGCCCGCCGCGCCGCCTCGACACCGCCGCCCAGGGCGAGCACCTGTCGTCCGTAGGGCGTACGGCGTAGGAGCAGGTCGGAGGCGACGATGAACCCGAGGAAGATCAGCAGCGCCAGCGGCAGCCCCTCGAAGTTCCCGAGGACGGCGACGGTCGTGAACGCGACGATCGCCAGCAGCACGGTACGTACCCAGACCTCGCCCACCGGCCGGCACGGCATCCCGGCAGCGGCGCGACGCCCGCGGTCGTGGAGGGAGGCGAGCAGATAGGCCACCGTACAGAGCGCCGCCAGCCCGTAGGTGAAGCCGGGGGCGCTGTAGTAGCGGCTGGTCAGGGTGGCGACCAGCCCGTCCTCGCTGAAGTGGATGGAGCTGTCGGGCCCGAGCAGATAGATCATCAGACCGCTCCAGGCCAGCAGCCCGGCAAGGGTGACGACGAACGCGGGCACCCCGAACTTGGCGAACAGGAACCCGTGGAGCGCCCCGATGGCCGTACCGCAGATGACGGCGATGAACACGGCGAGCCATTCCGTCATCCCGAGGTTGACGTTCAGCGCGGCGAACACCGCGCCCGCCAGCCCGGCGAGCGACCCGACGGACAGATCGATCTCACCGATCAGCAGCACGAACACGATGCCCACGGCGACCATGCCGGTCCCGACGATGTCGACGCTGAGGACGGAGAGATTGCGGGGCGAGAGGAACTTGTCGTTGAGACTCTGGAAGACGATCCAGGTGAGGGCGAGGGCGAGAAGCACGGGGGCGGGCCCGAGCCCCCCTTCACGAACCCTCCGCCGCACGGCACCGGCGTAGGCCGAGACCCGCTCCTTCATGTGCACGGTGATGTCGGTCTTCACGGCCACACCTCCTCCGGGTGCGGCCGGTGGGCGACGGCGTGGTCGGCCGCGCCGGTGATGGAGGAGATGATCTGCTCCTGGGAGGTCGTGTTCACGTCGAAGAGACCGTTGTTGCGGCCGAGGCGCAGCACGGCGACCCGGTCGGCGACGGCCTTGATGTCACTCATGTTGTGGCTGATCAGCAGCACCCCGAGCCCCTGGTCGCGCAGCTCCTCGATCAGATCGAGGAGCTGGTTGGTCTGCTGGATGCCCAGGGAGGCGGTGGGTTCGTCGAGCAGCAGCAGCCGGGGCGAGCCGAGGAAGGACCGGGTGATCGCGACGACCTGCCGCTGCCCGCCGGAGAGACTGGCGAGCGGCACCCGTACATCGGGGATCCGGATGGAGAGGGTGTGCAGCAGCTCGCGGGTACGCCGTTCCATCTCGACCTCGTCGAGAACGCCGAAGCGGTGGATCTCCCGCCCGAGGAAGAGATTGGCGACGACGTCGAGGTTCTCGCACATGGCGAGGTCCTGATAGACGGTGGCGATCCCGAGCAGCCGGGCGTCCTGGGGATGCTTGATCTGTACGGGACTCCCCTGCCACTCGATGACCCCTTTGTCAGGGGGCCCGACCCCGGAGATCACCTTGACCAGGGTGGACTTGCCTGCGGCGTTGTCCCCGACGAGGGCGACCACCTCCCCGGCCCTGACCTCCAGCTCGATGTCGACCAGCGCCTGTACGGCGGCGAACCGCTTGGAGACACCACGCAACGCCAGCAGGGGCTGATGACCGGGCACGAGCCACTTCCTTCCCGTGGGACGCCGTCGGGGTGTGTGTCAGGTGAGGCCGGCCCGATCACAGGCGGACCGGAGGGCGGGCGTACAGATCTGGTCGACGGTGTACATACCGTCCTTGACCAGCGTCTCCCCGATATTGCCGACAGTCACCGAGACGGACGGCAGCAGTACCGCCGGCACGTCCTTGGTCGTCGGACTGTCGACGCTGCCGGTGGCGATGGCCCCGACCTCCTCGCCGCGCCCCAGGGCGACGGCCATCTCCACGGTGGCGTCGGTCGCGCGCTTGAAGGGCTTGTAGATGGTCATGTACTGATCGCCCTTGACGATCCGCCGTACGGCCGTGAGATCGGCGTCCTGCCCGGTGATGGGCGGCAGCGGCCTGACCTTGGCGGCGTTCAGGGCCGAGACGACGGCACCGGCCATGGTGTCGTTGGCGGAGAGGACCCCGTCGATGTTCTCGCCGCCGAGCGCGGCGATGGCGCCGGTCATGTTGACGTAGGCGTTCTCGGCCCGCCATCCGACGGTGTCGTAGGACTTCCCGATGGTCACCTTGCCTTTGAGGACCTTGAGCGCGCCTTCCTTGTACCACCCGGCGTTGGGGTCGGTGGTGGCCCCGTTCATCATGACGATGCGCCGCCCGTCACCGCCGTCGGCCGCCATGGCGGTGAGCAGCGCCTCGGCCTGAAGCCGCCCGACCTCCGCCCCGTCGAAGGTGACGTACCCGGAGATCGGCCCCTGGGCGAGCCGGTCGTAGGCGACGACGGGAATCCCGGCCCGATGGGCGGACTCGACGGACGGACGCATCAGCTGGGGATCGACGGCGGCGAGGATGACCACATCCACACCCCGCGTGATCATGGCCTCGAACTGCTGCTGCTGGACCTGGGGGTCGGGGGTGGCGGCGACATTGGCGGCAGGACAGTCGGGACACACCTCTTTGAGCTTCTGCTCGATGAGGGGCTTGTCGAACTGCCCGAACCGCGAGGCGCCGCCACCGGGAAGCAGAACACCGACGGTGATCCGGTCACCACCACCGTCACCGCTGCCCCCGCCCCCGCTGCCACAGGCTCCGAGGAGTCCGAGACCAACGGCGACGGCGACGGCGACAGCAAGAGTGCGAGACCTTCGCTTTACGGCTGGCAGGCCGGCAACGGTACCCATGTCCCGTTCCTTAGAACTTTTGTGCGATATCACCACACAAGGGGAACTTAAGGGCAAGGGTAGTCAAGGAGAGGGTGTCGCGCGCAGGCGCGCTGCGCAGGCGTTCCGCGCCGGCCCTAGAGGTGGAGCAGCCGCTGGGTGATCTCCCGGTACTGCCGGAGCGAGAGCCGGAGTTCGTCGGCCTGCGTCTCGGGATCGTGACCCTGCCAGCCCTCGTGGAGGAGACGGCGCCGCTCCGCGAGGGCGTTCACGAGCTGGGCGACGGCGTCGTCGTAGGCGCCCTCGGCCTCTGCCAACGCCTCACGCGGGGTGTCGGCGAAGTGGTTGATGGCCCGCCCGAGCCGCCCCACGATCTCGTCCCGCTCGGCGGCCCCGAGCAGCGGCTCCGGGCCGCTGGTCCGGCGCTGGGAGCGGCCGGGGGGCTGGTCGGAGGACTGCTGGGCGCGTGTCTGGTCGTACATCTGTCGGTGCCGCTTCCGTTGCGCCCGAAGGCGTCCTCGGTCTTCCCGACGGCCTGTTCCAGGCTCCCGGGGACCCGGTCGGTCGTGCGGTCCTGCGTCGGCACTGCGCCGTGCTGCCAGTCAACGTCCGGCGACGATCCATGTCAACGCGGGTGGTCACGCGAACCGGACCACCCTGTTTCGGAGCGTACCGGAGTACCGTGGGAAGACCGAGGGCTCCCTCCACGTCGGCGTTCGGCCCGGCCCGCCCTCGCGTTCCCCTCTTCAGGGCAGCCCCAGACCCCGGCGATGCCATCCGCACCGAGGCCGAGGAGCCCCATGTCGCCGCCGCCCACCACCACTACTGCCACCACCCCCACGCCCACGACCGCCCAGTCGCTGCCCCAGGACTACGACGGGACGTCCCCCTTCCCGAGGGACGACGGCCCGGCGCCCCCGCGCGGCGGAGGGGAACGGCTGTTCGTCACGGTGACGGCGCTGATCGTCGTTCTGCCGTTCGTGGCGCTGGGCCTGGCCGGCTGGCTGCTCTGGGGACGTCTCATCCACCCCGCCGACATCGTGCTGGCCGCGGTGCTCTACACGGTCACGTGCCTGGGCGTCACCGTCGGCTTCCACCGCGGCCTCACCCACGGCGGCTACCGCGCCGTCCGCCCGGTGCGCATCGCGCTCGCGGTGGCCGGTTCGATGAGCTTCCAGGGAGATGTCATCGGCTGGGTCGCCACCCACCGCCGCCATCACGCCTTCACGGACCGACCGGGCGACCCGCACTCCCCGTACCGCTACGGCACGCATCTGCGCGGCCAGTTGCGCGGACTGCTGCACGCACACGTCGGCTGGCTCTTCCGCAACGACGCCACACCGGCCGAGCGTTACGCCCCCGACCTCCTGGCGGACCGGGACATCAGGGCGGTGTCCCGCGCCTTCCCCGCACTGTGCCTCCTCACCCTCGCCCTGCCGTTCGGACTGGGCTGGGCGATCGGCGGCACCTGGCTGTACGGCGTAACCGCCCTGCTGTGGGCGGGAATCGTCCGCATAGCACTGCTCCACCACGTCACGTGGAGCGTGAACTCCCTCTGCCACTTGATCGGCGACCGCCCGTTCCGCACGCGCCGCCACGACCGTGCCACCAACCTGTGGCCCCTCGCCCTGCTCTCCTTCGGCGAGAGCTGGCACAACCTCCACCACGCCGACCCCACGAGCGCCCGCCACGGAGTGGACCGCGGCCAGATAGACCTGTCGGCCGCCTTCATCCGCCTCATGGAACACCTCGGCTGGGTCTCCGAGGTCCGCTGGCCGACCCCGACCCGCATCGCGGCTCGCCGCACCTGACACCGACCACCGGCCAGGGCGGGTCAGGGCAGTTCAGTTCAATTCAGTTCAGTTCAGGAGACGTCGGCACGGATCGAGTCGCCCAGGAACCCGTCGGTGAAGGTCACGTACTTCGGGGTGAAGCCGCCCTTGCCGGTGACGCTGCCGGAGACGTTCTCACCGGGAGCCAGCTTCACAGTGGCGATCTGGTTCTCGTCGGCGGCCAACTCGGCGGTGTGCTTGGTGCCGTTGGTGTCGGTGATGGTGAAATACAGCGGATTCACGTCGACCTCCTGATCCCCGCTGTTCGCGACGGTGACGAGCACGCTGGTGTGCTCACTGCCATCGGCGAGAACGCTCTTCACGAACGCGGCCTTCTCGGCGGAGAGCTTGACGGGCACCGACGCCTCTTCCTCCGACTTGGAGTCGCCGGAGGGGCGGGAGGTGCCGCGCGTCTCCTGCGCGGCGAAGGGTTTGTCATTGCTGCTGCCGCCGCTGCCGTCACCGACGACCGAGCCGACGACCCCGATCAGGACGAAGAACCCGAGTACGCCCGCACAACCGAGCCCCGCGATCTTGCCGACGCCATGCTTCTTCGGCGGCGGGGGCGCCGGAATGGCGTACCCGTTCCCGTACCCGTACCCGGGCGGGGTCTGCGGCCCACCCCAGCCGGGCTGCTGCTGAGGGTGCTGGTTGGGCTGCTGCTGGTTCATGTCTTCCCCCGGGGAATGGATGGCGGATTGCTGCTGTACGACGTCCGGGGGAATCGTGCGGTTGTCGAGGGCGGGGATGTTCACCCGATCGGGGAGCACCGGCTTGGTTCACAGGCGCAGGACGATCAGGGCGGTGTCGTCGGTGGTGCCGGTGGGCGGCAGGAGGTCGGCCAGGAGCGCGTCGGCCAGGGCCTCGGGAGCCGCGTGCCGATGGTGGGCGAGGGAGTCGGCGAGGCGGGCCAGGCCGGTGTCGATGTCCTCGTCACGGCGTTCGACGAGACCGTCGGTGTACAGCACCAGGACGGCGCCTTCGGCGAAGGGCGTACGGGCCTGAGGACGAGGCTGACGCTCGGGCCGGGCCCCGAGCGGCGGATCGGTGGCCTGGTCGAGAAAGGCGACGGTGCCGTCGGCGTGCACGAGGGCAGGCGGAGGATGCCCGGCGCAGCTGTAACTGATGTGGTGACTGTCCCAGTCGATGAAGGTCGTCACGACGGTGGTCGACTCGGCGCCCTCGACGGAACGGGCGTACAGATCGAGGGCCTCCAGGGCCTGGGCGGGACCGTCCGCGACACGGGTGGCCCCGCTCAGGGCGCTGCGCAACTGCCCCATGGCGCAGGCGGCGGCCAGTCCGTGCCCGACGACGTCGCCGACGGCGACCGCGAGCCTCCCGCCGGGCAGTTCGACCAGGTCGTACCAGTCACCGCACACGTTCAGCGTGCCGACGGCGGGCCGGTAACGCACGGCGGCGTCGTGCGCCCCGGTCGGCCCCGGCGGGGGCAGCATCGCCGCCTGCAGGGCGAGGGCGACCTCACGCTCACGGGCATGAGCCGCGCGCAGCCGCTCATTGACCTCCTGGAGTTCGCGGGCACGGGTGTAGAGCTCGGCCTCCAGCGCACGGTCCCGGCTGTCACCACCCGGGCCGCCGAAGGCGCGGATGAGCTCGGTGACCTCCTCCACCCGGTGCGCGATCAGTTCGACCTGCCCGTCGAGGCCGAGGACCGGTGCGTTGACCGGGCTCCAGTAGTGCTCCTGCCAGTGGCCGGGCTGGTCGGGGTCCTCGATGTCGTAGCGGAGCAGCGCCATCGTGTCGCGCTCCCCGGTGGCCACCGTACGGAGCATCGACGCCTCGGTCTCCCGCATGCCGGCGGCGGCCGGATCATTGGGGTTCTCGGGAAAGACGTCGAAGATGTAACGCCCCACCAACTCCTCACGACTACGCCCCGACAACCGCACGAAGTCGTCGTTGGCGTCGGCGTACACCAGCTCAGGGGTGAGCAGAGCCACCATGCCGGGCAGGGCCCGGAAGACCGCCGCGTAGTCGATCTGCGGTTTCCTCATGTCCTGCCTGTCTGTTCCGGTACCGAGCGTTGCTGTGCGGTCCCACGATAGGAGCGAAACGGACGCGTGGCCCGGGCACTGCCTACTCCACGCCTGGCGCGTTCGGCGGCGGAGCGGACCTGTGGCCCCACAACCCCCAGTGCCCTCAAGCCGCTTCTTCAGCAACAAGCGCGACCCGAGGGTAGCCACACCATTGCCGGCGTCGGCGCCGGGTCCCGTTCCCGGTGCGGATCGGCGTATGGAGGCGGAGCCAGATCACCAGGTTGACCAGCGCGCCCCTCAGCCTTTGACGGGCGCGGGTCGGGTCACACTTTCTTGACGACGACCGTGTCCGGGACCAGCTTCTCCAGGTCGTCGACGTCCGAGGTGAAGACCGTGACCTGTCCCTTCTGCTGTCGTGCGATCACGGCGAGCACGGCGTCGATCGCGTACTTGTGGCCGTGCAACTTGGCGTCGGCCAGGAGCCGGCGTGCCTGGCGGGCCTCGTTCTTCCCGATGTCGGCGACCTGGAGCCGGGACAGCACCCAGTCCCAGCGCTGTACGGTCGTTCTGCCGTCGTACGCCTCGACAAGGGTCATCGGCGACGTCACCACTTCGGCCTCCCCTCGCGCCGCGAGGTCGAGCCAGGCGATCATCTTCCGATCACCGCGCACTGCCAGGGACAGGGCTTCACAGTCCAGGACGAAAACACGGAGCGGCCTCGGCCCGTGCTCACCGGCTCGTTTCTTCACGCAGCCTCTCCGGCGTTGTGCTGTCCGGAGGCGCGGCGCCGCTCGTGTTCGGCGTCGAGATCCTCCAACTCGTCGAGGGCTGCCACACGCTCGTCCTCAGTCACGGGGCCGTGTTCTTCCTGCAGCCAGTCGACCAGTTCCAGGAGCCGGTCCCGGTCGCGCTTGAAGCGCAGCGCCTCGGCAACGTACGCCGACAGGCCCCGCTCGGCCGCCTCCGCGCGGATCTCGTCCAGGAGATCCTCGGGGATCGTCACGGTTACCTTCTTCGTGGCCATACAAGAGACCATACTCTTGGTATCACACTCCTTACCAGTGGGGCACGGCCGACGATTCGACGGTCAGGCGGCCGTGGCGGGGCGTGGGCTGCCGTGGAAGACCTGGCTGGTGTGCCAGGAACGGTGGATCGCGGCGACGGGGTGGGCGCCGGGCTGAGGTCCGATGAGTGGTCGGTCGGCGAGCGCGATGACGTGTTCGCGGGCGGCGGGACTGTGGCCGACGAAGCGCTGGGAGACCAGGATGCGGTGGCCCTCGCCGACACCGAGGACGCCCTTGTCGAAGAGCTTGTGGTGCAGCGAGCACAGGCACAGTCCGTTTTCGACGTCGTCCGGGCCGTCGAACGCCCACCAGCGCACATGCGCGGCCTCCAGCCCGACAGGCACCGCGCCGATCCGGCCGTCGTAGCCGCAGAAGGCGCACTGGTACTCGTAGGCGGTCAGGACCAGCTCCCGCATCCGCGGATCCCGCCGCCTCCGCACGACGGCCGAGAGTTGTCCGGTCGTCTCCGCCTGCTCCAGCTCCAGGCCGACAGATTCGCACAAGTCGCCGTGGAGCGAAGGCGGAAAGTGCAGGTCGAGCAGGACCCGTGCCATCCGGCCGAGCAACGACGGCTCGCGCCGCAGTGCCGCGCGCAGCTCCGGCGCCAGCCGCCCGGCAGCGCCGACGTCCCTCAACTCCCTCACGCCACTACCGGGACTGCCCGGTCCGTGATCGGTACGCACTTCCCATACGCCGTCGCTCACCAGATGGTGGAACGGGTAGGCGGGTGTCGTCCTGTTGGGCGGACCGTACTCGGTCAGCAGACGCTGCAGATCCTCCTCCACGGCGCTGTACCGCAGTTCGCCGACGGCATCCTGCTGGAACCGACCGAGGGCGTACAACAACAGCAACGGCTTGTGCGGAGCACGGCTCCCGTTTCGACTCCACTGCCTCAGCTTCGCGGTGCGCTCCAGCCAGTCCATGACCGGCGATCGTAGTCGCGCCTCGTTGACCAGCCATCTGCGCATGTGTGCAAAGCCTGACGAGCCGTGGCGAGGTGATTGCGACGTGTCGTAACCAGGTGGCGCCATCGTTCGCGGGTCTGTTGTTCTCCGTTGATCCACCGTGCTCGCGCGGTGTGCTCGGGAAGCGGAAGGCCGGCCATGAAGTGGGCGGTGCTCGCTGCGGGCCAGTGATGCCTCGATCTTGCGGGAGAGCGTGGACTTGCCGATTCCGTCCAGCCGTTACGGCCTGCCACTGTGCCTGGCGGTTCGTGAACGCCTCGAACAGGCTCTCCTGGAAGTTCTCGACGACGTCCCGTTGTGGGTAGAACAGCCCCAGCAGCAGGAATGTTTTGGGGCGGGCCGCGACGTTCCCGACGAAGCAGTGCACGGCCTTCTCCGGAGTGACCATCCGATTGAACCAGCGCTCGCGAAGCTTCTCCTCCACGCCGTCCTGCCCATACTGGCGAACGAACTTGCGGTACGACTCGCCCGCCTCCCAGTCCCTCAGCCCCAGGTCGTGACCACCGCACTCCTGATCCGCGCATCGGAAGCTGTACCGGAACTCAAGTGGCACCCACTCCAGTTGGCGAAGGTCCTGCGCGAGTAGATCCAACTGATCTGCCAGGGCCGCCTTCGAAGCCGGCCAGGGATCGGCAGGAGCGAAGCGGAAGCCGGTGAACTCCTCTGGCCGGAAGACACCAAGCGACGTCCCTCGCAGTTCCTGGTCGCGCTTTATGGAGCACAGGGACGGCGGTCCCCATTGGTTGCCCCCTCCACAGATCTCCCGATCTGATGATTGGAGGAGAGGCATGCGCTACGGGCAAGAGCGCGTGCAGGAGCGAGGGGTGAAGTCAGGCCAGGGGAATCACCGGCACGGCGGCCCGCTTGCGAACCGTCTCCAGGACAACCTGCCGGTGGCAGCGGCTCTCGTCTTTCTCGAAGCACAGCATCGCCACTCGCGACTGCCGGGCATGCTCCGCGAGGCGGTCAAGGTCGGACTTTGCCTCATCGGACTGCAGCAGGCCACGGAAGCGTGCCCGCCCTACTTCGAGGCGGCCGTCCCAGAAGGGCTCCCGGTTGTCCTTCGGATTGCCCAGGCCACGCAGGTGCGTGTACTCGATACCGGCCTCCGCCAGGGCATCTCCGAGGCGGGTCTTGCTGAAGCCCTTTTTGCGACTGATCGGTGTGAGCCGTACATCCGCCACGACACCGATGTGGCTGTCGACCAGCGCGGCGACGAACGAGTCGATATCCCGCCCTTCGTACCCCGCAGACCACAGACCGGGCGTGACGGGCGCGACCTGGGTCGCCCGGAACAGATCATCGACAGAGACTGCAAGAGCCTCGGCAACGGCGCCAACGGTCAGGAAACCTGGCTGGATCGCTCCCTCGCTCTCCAGACGGCCCAGCGTTCCGACGGCGATGCCTGCTTCCTTCGCCAGCCGTTCCCGCGTCCACCCACGGTCTTCCCTTAACGCCCGTACCCGCTGGGCGAGCGCACGGGTCCGGTCATGAGAAGGAGCTGAGCGATGACCTGCCATATGCGGTGTTCCTAACGACCGTTGGGGCGGCCGGCACGGGTATTACTGGTCAGCTACGAGCCCTGGATTCGCGAATGCGCAGTTCATCGGGCGCGTTGGCGCCGCTGTTCCTGCCGCACTGGAGACTGCTCTTGGGAGAAGCAGACCAAGATCTTCTCCCGGATTTCTCCCAAGAGACCTCAGCAATGACTCAGGGGCCTGACCCGCAACGCGGATCAGGCCCCTGACCTGGTAATTCACTGTCGGGGTGGCGGGATTTGAACCCACGACCTCTTCGTCCCGAACGCGGTCAAGGGCCCTCGTGACGTGGCAACCAAGGTATCAGGGCTGGTCGTTCGGCTCCGGGACTGTCCACCACTGTCCGGGACGGTCTTGGTCCGGCTGCTTCGTTTGGCCCCCCGTTTGGCCCCCCGAGTGTCCGCCGCTCAGGCCGCATCTGGCCTAGCGGCTGGCTCGTCACGGGGGAGCATGCGATGAAGCGGCCGAGACGTGGTGACGCGCTATGACGCGTTCACGCAACGCTGTGGACCGCAAGCTGTGCATGTCTACGGTCGATGTCAGTGCCAACCTGCATGATGTTCTCATGGCAACCGCTGATGAGCCGCCGAGGTCCCGGCGCGGCTGGTCAGCGGCTGAGACACGGCAGGATAGGAGCGATGGTGGAGCGTGAGAGGGTTGCAGAGCTTCATTACATTACCCCCATTTCTAATCTCGCCTCCATAGGAACGCATGGTCTGTTGAGTCACCGCGCTGCGGAGGCCGTTGACCATTTGTCGGTGGCTCTGCCGGAAGTGCAGGACCGGCGTGCACGCAAAGTTGTTCCGAATGGCGGACCGCTGCACTCCTACGCGAATCTCTATTTCGATGCGCGTAATCCGATGATGTATTATTTGACGCGAAATGGACATGACGACCTACTCGTCATGAGAGTCGCACCGAATGTATTGGATATTCAAGGTGCTGTCGTAACGGATGGGAATGCGGCGGCAGATACGACCCGTTTCCTTGCCTCGCCGTCAGGCTTGTCGTTCCTGGAAGCGGAGCTTGTCTATTCCGATAACTGGAATCACAGCGACTACTGGCAGAAAATCGAGCAGAAGCGTGTGCGCTGCGCTGAAGTGCTGGTGCCTAATTCGGTATTGCCCAATTGCATCATCGGCTGTTATACTTCGAATAACGAGCATGCGGAAATTTGCAAGGCTGCACAGCCTCATTGGAAGGTGGAGGTAAATAAACATGTCTACTTCCGCTAGCAACGTGCGGATCGTTCAGGGTGACTTGCTGAAGTCTTCTATGCATGCACTCGTGAACACGGTCAACACTGTTGGCGTGATGGGCAAGGGGATTGCCCTCGCTTTCAAGAAGCGCTATCCAGATATGTTCGCGGACTATGTGCGACAGTGTGACGCGAAAGAAGTGCGCCTGGGTCATCCATACCCGTTTGAAGTTTTTGATCACGTGGTGATCAATTTCCCGACAAAGGCTCACTGGCGCAGTGTGAGTAAGCTTTCTGACATCATCGATGGACTTGAACATCTCAAGGCTAACTATCGTGCTTGGGGCCTGCGTTCCATCGCTGTGCCTCCATTGGGCTGTGGTAACGGACAGCTTGAATGGTCCGTAGTTGGGCCCATCCTGATTGATCACCTCGGGCAGCTTGACATCCCCGTGGAGCTGTATGCTCCGCATGATGTTGACGTAGTCGACGGGCAGCTCAATCTCTGGGGTGACGAGAAGCGGAATGAGCCGCAAAGAAAGATTGACCCCTCACTCATTGCGCTGATCGAAATCCTGCATCGCCTTGAAGATCAGCCGTATCGGTGGCCAGTCGGGCGAGTCATGCTTCAGAAACTCGCGTACTTTGCAACTGTGGCGGGGCTGCCGACTGGGTTCGAGTATGAGCGAGCTAGCTACGGTCCCTTCTCATCGCAATTGAAGCCAGCAATCGCGAAGCTTCAAAATAACGGTCTGCTCGAAGAGCGGCAGCGAGGGAAGATGTTTGAGGTGCGAGTGGGCGACGCATACGAGGGTGCTCGAAAAGACTTCACTAGTCAGATTGAGACGTGGGATAAAGTCATTGACTCGACGTGTGATCTAGTCGCCCGATTTGACACGACGCAAGCGGAGATCGCGGCTACTGTGCATTACACGGCCTCGTACCTATACCGCAGAAGCGGTGATTTTCCGACTGCTACGGAAGTCCTGAATGCGGTAGAGGCTTGGAAGGTTAGGCGCGTTCCTCCGTTGAAGCGTGAAGATATCCTGCGTGCTATCGCTAACCTTGCAACGCGGCAATGGATTCAGGTGATTCCTGATGAATCAATTCAGGAAGCTGCCGAAGAGCTAAGCCTGATTTAGCCATCGCGCTTGGCTGTGGTTGTGCGCTGAGCGTGACTTTTCGTGCCTATTCGAGAAGGCTACGGTCGTCATGGCTTATCGGGGCAGGAATCCGGGCTTCTGCTCGGCGAGCGCGTGGAGCCGTGCAAGGTAGTCCTGCGCCGCGGGCTCGGAGCTGTACCGGCGTCGCATCTCGGCAGCGAGTTCCCGACTGGTCATGATGAGCGACGGCACCGATTTGCGGTCGCCTTCGAGGGCGCGCTCCCCCATGATGAGCGCCTGCTCCAAGTCGCCTTCACGCGCCGCCGTGACTCCGAGCGTGACGCGGGCTTCCGCGTTGCGCATTGGTGATCGCTCGGTTCCGTCAAAGTCCGTGCCTGCCCTCAGCACCTCTTCGGCGAGCGTGCGCGCGAGCTTGTCCTCACCGACCAGGCGGTAGCAGTCCATCGCGTAGAAGTCGAACTTGGCGGGGTCCACCACGAAGTGGTTGTCCAGGTTCTCGGGGTGCGGCATCGCTTCGAGTGTCCGCCGTCCCTTGTCGAGGGCCACCTCGACTTGGCGGCGGTCCCCGAGCCGCGCCCATGCCTTGGCTTCCTGCGCGGCAAGCTGCACAGCCACGCCGTGATGCGGCGCCGCTTCAGCTCCGGCCCGCGCTGCCGAGATCACGCCGCGGTAATCGCCGGTCGTCAGCGCGAACCAGGCGCGCATCTCGTGCGCCCACCCGGCCACCTCTGCGTGGTCTGCTTCAGTCGCCAGAGAGAGGGCGGCGCGGCGCGTCGACTCGGCAGCGTGACGGTCGCCCGTGTCGTACTCGACACAGCCGACCAGCAGAGCGAGCCAACCGGACAGGGCGAGCACCTCGCGGTGTTGCGCGAGCGTGAGGCTCTTCGTGTGAAGTTCGACGACACGACGAAGCCACTGCCGCCCCTCAACGAGGAGCTGTTCGCTCGGCATGAACGGGTACTCGGACGCGAGCCGGTCTGTTGTAATCCGCAAGGCATCAAGCGTGGCGTTGTCGACGTCGGAGCGGTTCAACCGGCTCACGATCTCCAACGTCTCCATCCCGCTCGCCGCCAAGATCTCCCTGTCCCCGTCTCGCCGTGATGGCGCCGGGAAGAGCGCGTGCGTCACGGTGCCGAACAGGGCCGCGATGATCGGTTGGTAGAAGTCGTTCGGTGTCTGGCCTGACTCCCAGCGCTTCCACTGGCGGATCATGCTGTCTTCCGCCGGCAGCTCCGTCGGAGCGTGCGCCCGTAGAGCCCTGACTGCGTCACGTTGCGACCAGTCGCGCGCCGCGCGTTCAGCCGCGATGCGTCGTGCCCATGCGGGCCTGTCGTCGGTCATGCGCCCTCCTCCGAGTACCTGCTCCGAGTCTCGCGCGCGAGCCGGGGGGACAGGGAAGGTGACAGGGGGGTGTCACCGGGCATGTCCCCTCCCTTGTTGTGCCGTCCCCTGGCTGTCACTTACCTCACAACTCCCGTTCCGCTCATGCTGGTTGCAGATCACGCACCACCCGGTTCGGGGCGACCTTCGAGCGCTTCGACCCTGCCGCGAAGTTCCGAGACTTGGGAGGTGAGATGTTCGAGTCGGCGCAGCACTTCGGGAACGTCGACAACCGCGTCGGTCCCGCTGCCTTCGCCGGCCTGCTCCGGGTCGCGGGCATAGCTGCCCCGCGACGTCGTCATGATGAGCCCATCCTCACGGAGGATCGCAAGGGCCCGCTGCACTGTCATTCCCGAGATCTTGAACCGTTCGGTCAAGTCTCGCACGGAGCCCACATGCCCTCCGGGCTTGATGTCACCACGCAGGATCTCTTGCCGCAGGATGTCGGCCGCCTGCTCGGACTCTGGCCTTGGGTCGTCTTTCGAGATTTCAGCGCTCATCACGCCATCGAGCGTACCCACCCCTAGTACGACCTAGCACGAATCTGTGGCGACCTCTTGCGGCGTGGTGCGTGCTAGTACATGCTGTTACAAGTTAGTACGGCAAGCCCGGAAGGGCTCAGCCGGCTGTACCCGTAAGCGCTTGACCTGCAAGACCGCATGACCAGGAGCCCCGCATCGGACGGGGGGAGGCGACCCGGCGCCTTGGCATTCACCGGAGGGCTCAGACCGAAAGGTCACGTCTCCATACGCCTACTTCGAGGCCGGACAGCTCTACCTGACACGGGAGCGCGGTCGCGATGAAGGAGACACGCACCACCTCAACTTCCGCGCGGGACGGCCGCGTCTCACCACTTCACTGCCGCGGCCGTTCCGCCTGTTCGCGCACGTCGTGTCCCACTCCAACAAGCCTTTGGGGGCTTACCCATGACCGAGCGCATTTTCGACTCCGAGACCTCCGGCCCGATCGTGCTGGGACTGTCGCTGCCGGTCGGCAGCGTCCGTGTCCAGGTGATCGAGAACCTGATCACCGCCCGCGTGGTGCTGCGCACCGACGACAACACGGGGCCTGCGGCCGACGCGATCAACCGTGCTCGCAGTCAGCAGAACGGGCAGGCGTTCGGCATCGAGGTACCGGAGATGCCGAACGGCGTGGTTGTCCAGGGTCGCCGCGGCACCGTCATTCAGAGCGTCCGCAGCATGAACATCGTGGGCGGCACGATCCGGATCAACGGTCGCGTGGTCTCCGGCGGCATGGCTGACATGCCGACCGTCAGTCCGATCGAAGTCACGGTCTGCCTGCCTGCTCAGTCCTCCCTTGCGGTCGTCTCGCAGTCTGCGGACACCGAGGTCTACGGCTACGTCGACCGTATGGAGTTCCGCTCCATCTCCGGTGACCTCGGAGTCGATGGCGTCCGTGAGCTGCGAGCCAACACGACCTCCGGGGATATCCGCGTCGGTCGGGCCACCGAGCAGATCAACGCGCACTCGGTGTCCGGCGACATCAAGGTGCGGCTGTACGACGGTCGCAGCGCCGCCCTGAACACCACCTCTGGGGATGTCGAGGTACAGGCCACCAGCGGCGCCGCCGGGCACGTCAGCGCCCACAGCATCTCCGGCGATGTCGAGGTATCCGGCGCCCGCCACCTGAACGTGTCGGCCGACAGCGTCTCCGGCCGAGTCCGCAACCGCTGATCGCTCTACCGCCCCGATGGTCGCACGGACCGTTCGACTCGGTCCGGGGGCGCTTTCCCCTGCCGCGCTGCGGCTCGGGTTCTTCCGGAAAAGCCGCCGTCTCACCAAACGCCTGCGGCTGCTCCGGCTCTATGTCCCTCCCACTTCAGGAGCCTTCCATGCGCACGTACATCGGCCGTCAACAGGCCGTATCCGCTGAGGACTTCGCGGAACTCGCGCTCGGTACCCCGGTTGAGCTGTGGCTCGGGGTCGAGGGCGAGAGCGACGAAGAGCGCGCGGCCCGCCTGGACGCGGCGCGCGACATCCTCGCTGAGCACCCCGAGCTGCCCGACGACCTGGTCCGCATCGCGGCCGAGGTTGTCGAGGCGCACCCCGAGTTGTTCGACGTCATCCCCCTGGTTCGGTTCGCCGGCCGCCGCCGCTCCGTACGGAAGGGAGCGGCGGCATGAGTGACGACCTGAACTTCGACGACCGCATGTTCCTGGAGAGCCAGGCAGTCTACGAGCAGATCGTCGCCGGACAGGTGGCCGACGTTCAGGCAGAGCTGATGAACGCACAGCTCCGAGCCTCCCAGGGTGGTGAAGCGGCATGACCGCCACAACGACCGCCCTTGCGGCGCCCCCGTCCGGGGTGCCGCCGCTGACCAGGCCGGAGATGGGTCTCGCCGGAATCGCCGCGCTTGCCGCGGCCGGAGTCGGTGCGCTCGGTCTCATCTCCTCCTTCGACGCCGTGTCGGCTGCTGCGGCCCGCTGGGGATTCGGCGAGCCGTGGATGCTGCCGGTCGGTATCGACGTGGCCATTCCGGTGTTCACCGTGGCCAACCTGCTGTTGATCCGGATGGACATGGCGCTTGCGTGGGTCCGGTTCGTGCCTTGGGTTCTCACGCTCATTACGTGCGGGCTGAACGTTGCGGCCGGACAGGGCATGTGGGCCAAGGTCGCGCACGGCACCATGCCGCTGCTGTGGGTGGTGTTCTCCGAGATCGGTGCGCACATCTACGCCGCACGAATCGGCGCGGCCACCGGTCGGCGCATGGAAAAGATCCGGTTCTCTCGGTGGCTGCTCGCGTTCCCGTCGACGTTCGCTCTGTGGCGCCGCATGACGCTGTGGGAGGTCACCTCCTACTCGGAGGCGCTGACGCGGGAGAAGGAACGGCAGTTGGCCCGTGCGGACCTGCGCGAGCGGTACGGCCGCAAGTGGCGTTCGAAGACCCCGCGGCGCGAGCGCGTGATGCTGCGCATGGGCGAACTGGCCCCGGCCGCCGAGCAGGAGGCGCCCGCCGTGCCCCCGCCGGTACCTCCGGCCGACCCCAAGCCGCGCCCGCGCCGGCAGACGAACTCCAAGGCCAAGGCCAAGCCGCAACGCACCTTCGAGGAACTACTCACCGAAGCGCGTACGGCCACCGCAGAGTGGGCCGACTCGGAACTGACTGCGGATCGCATCCGTACTGCCGTGCACGTCTCGCAGGCCAACGCTCGCAAGCTGCGGGACCAGTTGCAGACCGAGCGTGCCAACGGCCGCCCGCTGCACTCCGTTGCCGACTCGGAGGGCGACGGCACAGCGGCTGAGGCTGCGTGATGTACGGCAAGTGCTTCGACCCGACCGGCGCGACGTACGGACTGCCCACCTACCCGTGGCGCTACGCCCCCGATGGACTTGCCACCAAACGGCAGTTACGGGCCCGCGGGTTACGGCCCGGCGGGCAGTCGATCGCGGCACAGATCATGCGCCCGCGCTACCGGCGCGGCCCGCTGGTCGCCTACCTCTACCGCGTCGACCGAGCCAAGCCCGTCCGGCCGATGACGCCGGGCAAGCGGGCCGCGCTCGCCAAGGCGATGCGCGCCCGCCGCACCTGCCCGCAGTGCCGCACGGATGCGGGATACGTCATCCCCACCTCGCTGGGCATGTGCGTGCCCTGCGCCTATCCCGAGGAACAGCGCGCCGCCTGATCCATGGCGCTCGCCCATGCGGATCTGCATATGCGGAGCCGCATGGGCTGTGCCCGATTCAACCAGCACGCTCCTTGATGCGGGTCCGGCCGCCCACCTCCTACAGCGTCGGCCGGACCCGCCTTGCCTCCCACTGGAAGGAACATCAGTGAAACACCCCGACGACGACAACGAACTCTTCAACCGACTCGAAGCAGAGATGAGCCCCGACCCCGGCGGAGAGGTAGTCGACCTCGACAAGGCGCGGTCGGCCCGCATCGGGTCGGCCGACCCGACTGCCCGACCCGGTGCCGACCCGTCGGCCGACTCGGACCCGAGTCGGTCGGATGCCGAGTCGGCCGACCCGACCGCGCGCGTGATGGTCGACCTGCCGACCGCGAAGGCGGCCGGTCCGGGCTACCTCGGTCGGCTGCTCGCCGCGCAGCGGCGGCCGGTCGTTCCCCTGTGGCTGAAGTCCGTACCGGAACTGAAGACCGCTACGGCGTGGGTGGCTCGGCACTACGCCCATTCGGTCGGCTATCACGCGTTGCGCTCCCCGGTCTACGCCGCTCGCCTGACTCTCCAAGCCCCCTCCGGTGCCGCGAAGTTCGTTGGCGGCACGATGCGGTGGGCGGCCGACCATGAGGGCGAGCCGGTCCGACTCGCCGCGGTCCGGCGCGAGGACGCGGCCGAGTACCTGAAGCTGTCGCGTCAGCGCGACGGACGGGTCCGAATGCGCGCCCTCGTGACCGTGCTCGCCATGTTCACCGGGCTCGGTTCTGCGCTCGCCATCTACGTGCTCGCCCCTGCCTGGCTTCAGGCGGTGTCGGTGGGCGCGGTCGTCATGGCGCTCGGGGTCGTCGGCCGCAAGGCGGACGCCCCGGTCATCCACCGCGCGGTGGAACTGCCCAAGGCGGTCAAGCTCACCTCAGACATCGTGCTGCGGTCGCTCGGCTCGCTCGGCATTCCCGCCATCAACCAGGCGCAGGGCAAGGGTCGCGACGGGTTCGAGTTCACCGCCCCGATCACGCGCGACGGTCCGGGATGGCGTGCGGAGGGCAATCTCCCGTACGGCGTCACGGTCACGGACATCATCGAGCGGCGCGAGCGGCTCGCTTCCGGTCTGCGCCGCCCGTTGGGCTGCGTGTGGCCGGAGGCAGTGCCCGATCAGCACACCGGGCACCTGGTGCTGTGGGTCGGGGATCAGGACATGTCCAAGGCCAAGAAGCCTGCGTGGCCGTTGCTGAAGTCGGGCAGCACGGACCTGTTCAAGCCGGTCGCGTTCGGCACTGACCAGCGCGGACGCTGGGTCGAGATCACGCTCATGTACATCGCGGCCGTCATCGGCGCGATTCCGCGCATGGGCAAGACCTTCCTGCTCCGTCTGCTGCTGCTCATCGCTGCGTTGGACCCGCGGGCGGAACTGCACACGTACGACCTTAAGGGCACCGGTGACCTGGACCCGGTTGGCGAGCGTGTCGCCCACCGCCACCGCGCCGGCGACGAAGAGGAGGACATCGAGTACGCGTTGCGGGACCTGCGCGCGCTGCGCGACGAACTGCGGCGCAGGGCCAAGGTGATCCGCTCGCTGCCGCGGGACATCTGCCCCGAGTCCAAGGTCACGTCCGAACTGGCCAACAAGAAGTCGTTGGGTCTGCACCCGATCGTGATCGGGGTGGATGAGTGCCAGGTCTGGTTCGAGCACGAGAAGTACGGCAAGGAACTCGAAGAGATCTGCACTGACCTGGTCAAGCGTGGTCCCGCTACCGGGATCGTGCTGCTGCTCGCCACGCAGCGGCCGGACGCGAAGGCGCTGCCCACGGGCATTTCCGCCAACGCGTCGGCTCGGTTCTGCCTCAAGGTCATGGGGCAGTTGGAGAACGACATGGTGCTCGGCACGTCCGCGTACAAGCGGGGCATCCGCGCCACCATGTTCAGTTGGGGCGACAAGGGCATTCACTACTTCGTCGGTGAAGGGTCGGACGCCCGGATCGTCGGCTCGGTGTACGTGGACGCACCCAACGCGGAGAGCATCGCCGCGCGGGCCCGCAAGCTGCGCGAAGCCGCTGGCACCCTGTCGGGGCACGCGCTCGGCGAAGAGCCGGAGACGGACGCGAGCACGTCGTACGACCTGCTCGCCGACATCCTCGCGGTCATCCCTGCCGATGAACCCAAGGTGTGGTCCGAGACCGTCGTGTCTCGGCTCGCCGAACTGCGGACCGACGTCTACGACGGATGGACGCCGGAGGCACTGGCCTCAGCCCTGAAGCCCCACGGTGTCTCCACTGTCCAGGTGGGCCGCCGTGTCGACGGCAAGGTCGTCAACCGGCGCGGTGTCGACCGCTCCCACATCGTGGCTTCGATTGCGGAGCGTGACGGAAACCGCGACGCGGGATGACCGTCCGGGGCCGCTAGCGCTAGCGGCACACACCGCTAACGTTAGCGGCTCCGCTAGCGCCCCAAACCTGCTCTGATCAGGTAGCTAGCGGATAGCGGCCTGCCTGCGGAAACCCCTGAAACCCGCCTGGAAGGGCCCGTGATGACCCCTGCCCTGCTCGCTATCACTCTCATGCTTGGCGTGACACTGTGTTACGTCGCTCTGTGTTCCGCCTCCCCGTTCGGTAACTGCCGCAAGTGCAGCGGATGGGGCTTCCGGATGAAGATCGACCGCAAGGGCCGCATGAAGCGAGGGAAGGACTGCCGCCGCTGCAAGGCGACCGGCAAGCGCATACGTGTCGGCCGTTGGCTCTACAACCGGTGGGCCCGCGTTTACCGCGCCGGCACCGACGGCCCCCGGGCGGGGGCCTCCCGATGATCCTCACCTTCTCGGCGGTGCTGCTGTTCGGTATCGCCGCCTTCGTCGCCGTCAAGACCAAGGCGACCGGCGCCGGCGCCGCGGTGGTCCTGTTCCTCTTCGGTTTCTTCACCGCCGGGACCGGCGCTGACGGCCCGGTCCGTGACTCGGTCCGGGCGTTCGCTCGCTTCCTTGCATCGCTCGGTACCTGACAGGAGGACCCGTCGTGAACGAACCCTTCAAGCCCCTCGTACCCGGCCACCGTGAGACGGCCGTGGAAGTCCACCGGCCCGTTCCGCTCGCCCCCGTGCCGTCCGCACCGCTCGTGCCCATGCAGCCGGGCACAATCCCGGCGGTGACGAGCATCGTTCTTCCGGACGGCCGCGTCGTCACCGGCTACTCCCTCGAACCCGTCAAGCCCGAACCCGTCGCGAGCAAGCCGCCCGTCTCTCGCGCGGCGGTGAACATCGCCCTCGGAGGTATCGGGTTCGGTGCCGTCTGCGGTGGTCTGTTCATGCTCACCGCGTTCATCACCGCGTTGACAGCGCTCATCACCCAGCTCATCACGCTCGCCGCGGTCATCTTCGGCGGCTGGGTCGCCGTGCAGGTCTTCAGCGCGAGCGGCCACAGCGGAGGCAACACGTTCCACATCCGCAAGGCCGTCTTCAAGCGCAACCACTTCCGCGGCTAGGTACGCCCGGAGCGGGCGCCGTCTCACCACAAGCCTGCGCCCGCCCCGGTTCTCCTGTCCCTCCAACAGAACAAGGAGACCTCAAGCATGACCCAACGTCGTGCATTCGGCGAGGGCCGTCCGGCCCATGCCACCCCAACGAGGCGCGGTCGACTCCGGCCGCGCCTGTTGGACGCGTTCTGCTGCCAGGGCGGCGCCGCCAAGGGCTACGCCGATGCCGGGTTCGAGGTGACCGGCGTCGACCTGGTCCCGCAGCCCCGCTATCCCTTTGCTTTCATCCAGGCCGAAGCCGTCGCGTTCATCCGCGCGCACGGAGCCGAGTTCGACTTCATCCACGCATCCCCGCCCTGCCAGCACGACAGCGAGTGCCAGCGCATCCAGGGCAACCCGCACCCCGACCTGATCGGCCCCACCCGCGCCGCGCTGGAGTCGACCGGGCGCCCGTGGGTGATGGAGAACGTACGCGGCGCCGTGCCCAAACTCCGCACCCCCGTGATGCTCTGCGGCGGCATGTTCGGGCTTCAGACCTACCGGCACCGGTACTTCGAGACCGGCGGTGGCTTCACCGTCGACCAGGTCGCGCACCCGGACCACACAGCACCGCAAGCGAAGATGGGGCGGCCCATCCCGCCCGGTCACTACGGGCAGTTCGTCGGCAACTTCTCCGGAGTCAGCCACGCACGTGAAGTGATGGGCGTGCACTGGATGAACCGCGATGGCATCCGCGAATGCGTCCCTCCGGCCTATACGCAGTGGGTCGGCACGCACGCGTTCACCGCGCTGGATGCCGGGGCGGTGGCCGCGTGAACACGCGTGTGCTGCCGCTGCGGCGGCCGAACGGACTGCGGTTGCTGGACCTGTGCTGCGGTGCCGGGGGCCTGTCCATGGGCTACTACCTCGCTGGCTTCGACGTGACCGGCGTCGACAACCGGCCTCAGCCCAACTACCCCTTCACCTTTCACCAGGCCGACGCACTCACCTTCCCCCTGGATGGCTTTGACCTGGTCCACGCGTCGTGGCCCTGCGAGCACTTCGCCAAGGTCACCGCTTGGCGCGGCAGCAGGGACAACCACCCCGATCTGCTCGCCCCTGGTCGCGCGCGGCTGGAAGCGTCTGGGATTCCGTGGGTCATCGAGAACGTGCCTGAAGCCCCGATCAGGCCCGACTACCTGCTGTGCGGCACTCAGTTCGGTCTGAACGTTCGGCGTCACCGCGCCTTCGAGACCTCTTGGAACGGGGGTGGGGACCTTGTGGCGCCGTGCTGGCACCACAAAGACCTGCTCGCCTTCGAGCACAAGGGCGAGCGCGCCTACGCCGACGCCATGGGCTGTACCTGGATGACAAACCTCGAAGCTCGCAAAGCCGTACCGCCCGCCTACACCCACTGGATCTCCACTCAGTTCCTCACCCTCGAAGGGAGGGCCGCCGCATGAACCGTCACCTCCTCTACGCCGCACTGGACGCTGCCGAGCGAGGATGGGCCGTCCTCCCTCTGCGCCCAGGTGACAAGCGCCCTGCTCTCCACGGTGAAGACGTCTGCCCCGGCATCGGGGACTGCGCCGGCGGTCACCGGAAGTGGGAAGAGCGCGCCACGATCGACCCGGACCGCATCCGCCGGGCATGGGGCGACCTCCCGTTCAACGTCGGCATTGCGACCGGCCCGTCCGGGCTGGCCGTCGTCGACCTCGACATGCCCAAGCGCAAGTGCAGTACGGACACGCCTAACGGCGTGACGACCTTCACGGCGCTCTGCGAGCGCGCCGGCCATGCCGTCCCCACCACGCGCACGGTGCGGACCGCGGGCGGTGGGGTCCACCTGTACTTCGTGGCGCCGCCCGGTGTCCGGCTCGGCAACACGGCTGGACGGCTCGGTAAGCGCATCGACACCCGGGCGTGGGGTGGCTACGTCGTAGCGCCCGGCAGCATCACCAGCGCGGGCGCGTACGCGATCGTCAACGACGTGCCGCCCGTGCCCCTGCCGGATTGGCTGTGCGCTCGCCTGACGGTCCGTCAGTCATCGCGGACACTGACGGCTGCACCGTCGGCCGTACGAGCCTCTCGCTACGCGGCAGCGGGCTTGAACGCGGAAACCGCGAGCGTTCGCACGGCACCGGAGGGCGAGCGCAACGCCACGTTGCTCCGGGCGGCGCGAGCCTTGGGCCGATTCATCGCGTCGGGCGACCTTCCCAGGGAGCAGGTGGAAGAGGCTCTTCAGTGGGCGGGGGAGCAGGCCGGTCTCTCGCCGCGGTCGTGCGAGGCGACCATTCGCAGCGGTCTGAACTGGTCGATTGCTCGAAACCAGCACCGGAGGGCGGCATGAGCGCCCCTACTCGCCCCCTCCTGAAGAGCCTTCCCGCTCCCCACTCCGGCCCGCGCGCCGCCGCACAAGCCGCGCTCGGTCCGGCCGTGGGCGAGCCGACAGGCGCCGCCCGCAAGGGCGTCCGCTCTGCTGTTCGCTCTGACTCGCAGCAGGGAGACGGACGGTACGCGGTCGCGTGGCTGCGCATCTCCGCACCGGGCCGCGCCGTACCGACCGCCACCTCGAAGTGCCAGTGCGGCAGGGACCGTAGCGCCGTCGGCCACACCAAGGTGCTCGCCCTGATCGAAGACCACACCGCCCACCGCGACGTATGCCCGCTCCGCACCAACCAGGAAGGGAGGCAGGCGGCATGAGCGCCAACTCGCCGGCACCCGTCATGGACGGCTCCGTACTGCTCGATGAAGTGGAAGCCTTCCACCGCCGCTTCAACATCTTCCCGCTCGAAGCCGCGTACGTCGCCGTGACGTTGTGGGACGCGCACGCGCACCTGCTCGACTGCTTCGACTCCACACCGCGGCTCGCGTTCCTCTCCCCGGAGCCGGGGTCGGGCAAGTCCCGCGCTCTGGAGATCGTGGAAACCCTCGTGCCGCAACCGATGGTCGCGGTCAACGCGTCCGCGTCCGCCCTGTTCCGCGCGGTGTCCGGGATGGAGGGACGGCCGACGATCCTGTTCGACGAGATCGATACGGTCTTCGGGCCCAAGGCCGGAGAGAACGAACAACTCCGGGGATTCCTGAACGCGGGCCACCGACGCTCCGGCGTCATGTGGCGCTGCGTGGGCGACGGCTCCAACCAACAGGTACAGGAGTTCCCGTCGTTCTGTGGAGTCGCGGTCGCCGGGCTCGGCTCGCTGCCCGACACGATCCTGACTCGCTCGGTCATTGTTCGGATGCGGCGCCGCGCACCGAACGAGCAGGTCGAACCCTTCCGGCAGCGCATCCATGAGAAGGAAGGTCACGAACTGCGCGACCGGCTCGCCAACTGGGCACAGTCCATCCGCCACCTGGTCGACGGAGTGTTCCCGGAGCTGCCGGACGGCATCAGCGACCGGCCGGCGGACGTGTGGGAGCCCCTGCTCGCCGTGGCCGATGCGGCGGGCGGCACGTGGCCGGAGCGGGCCCGTGCTGCGTGCATCGAGCTGGTGAACGCGGCCAAGACCAGCGACAAGGGCAGCGTCGGCATTCGCCTGTTGATCGACCTGCGCGACTACGTGTTCAACGGCATTGACCGTCTGCCCACCGTCGCCATTCTCGACAGGCTGCACAGCCTCGAAGAGGCGCCGTGGGCGGACATGAGCGGCAAGCCGCTCGATGCCCGCGGCCTGTCACGGATGCTGCGCGAGTACATGACCGCGGACAACGCACCGATCGCGGCCCGCAACATCAAGGCCGGCGGAAGCGTCATGAAGGGCTATTACGCGTCCGATCTTCACGACGCGTGGCAACGCTACTGCCCTCCCCCTGCGGAAAGTGCGCTACTTCCGCTACCTCCGCTACCGGGCAGGTCAGAGCCCTAAAACCGGTAGCGGATCGGCACTCCGTATCCGCTACCGCGCCGCCCGTCCGCTACCCGCCCCGTGGCTACGATCCCGGGGCCGGTAGCGGCTCCATCCGCTACCGCTACCCATATCCGCTACCACGATCATGCCCTTGACCAGGGCGGTAGCGGAGGTAGCGGAAGTAGCGGACCTGACAGGAAAGGGGGCCACCGCCCCCGACTCCCTGCCGAGGAGGCACCGCAGCATGAGCACCGCCGTTGCACCTGCTGAACAAATTCTCTACAGGCCCGAAGAGGCGGCCGTCGTTCTCAGGATCGGCCGCTCGATGGTCTACGAGGAGATACGGCTCGGAAGACTCCAGACCGTTCGCATCGGTCGACGTCGACTCGTGCCGCCTGACTACATCGCGGAGTACGTCGAACTTCTCAAGCGCGAGGCAAGAGCCACCGCCTGAACTCCCAACCACCCACCGCAACAGGGCCGCGTCCTTCCGGGGCGCGGCCCTGTCCTATGGAGGCACAACACAGCATGACCGAGACCCCGAAACGCGCCACCAAGGCGGGACACGGTGCGGACACGATCTATTGGGACCCCGCGAAGAAGAGCTTTGTGGGCGCCGTTTCTTTGGGGCACGCCCCGAACGGCAAGCGCCGTCGACCGAAGGTGTACGGCAAGACGAAGACCGAAGTCCGCAACAAGATCCGGGACTTGAAAAAGGAGGTACAGACCGGCGTCAAGGCGCCGGCCAACTACACCGTGGCGGACGCGGTGAACGACTGGTTGGAGCGCGGACTCAAGGGGCGAGACGAGAAAGGCACCATCGGCAAGAACCGTTCGATGGCGAACAAGCACCTGATTCCGTTCATCGGCAAGGCCAAGCTGAAGGAACTCAGCGCGGACGACGTTGACGACTGGTTGGACGACAGGGCCGAGTTCCTCGCGACGCGAAGCCTGCGCGACCTGCTCGCCATTCTGCGCCGGTCCACCGCGCACGCTCAGCGCCGGGACAAGGCAGCGCGGAATGTCGCCCTACTCGTCACCGCACCGGAGGGGCGCCCCGGACGACCGAGCAAGGCACTGAACTTGGAAGAGGCGAAAGCCGTGCTCATTGCCGCTCGCCCGTCACGGCTGTACGCGTACCTCGTGCTCTCCCTGCTCAGCGGCGTTCGTACGGAAGAGGCGCGGCCCCTCACCTGGGATCACGTATTCCTTGAGACGAAGGACGACGTTCCGCCGCACGTCGCGGTGTGGCGCTCGGTGCGCAAGCACGGGGAGACGAAGACCAGGAAGAGCCGACGAACCATCGCGCTTCCGAAGCAGGTGGTCGACGTACTCGAAGAGCACCTGAGTTGGCAGAAGAAGGAACGCGCCTCGAAAGGGAAGGAGTGGGACCCGGCCGGCCGTGTCTTCACGACCCGGACCGGCGAGCCGCTCGATGCCGCCAACGTCCGGCGCGACTTCAAGGCCATCGTGAAGAAGGCGGGGCTGAAGCCGGAGTGGACCCCGAGGGAGTTGCGGCATAGCTTCGTGTCCCTGCTCTCGGACCACGGCATCCCGTTGGAGAAGATCGCTCTCCTGGTCGGTCACAGCAGTCAGACGACCACGGAAGCGGTGTACCGCAAACAGCTCCGTCCCGTGATCACGCAGGGAGCTGAAGCCATGGATGAGATCTTCGCTGAAGATCAGAAAGAGGCGAGCGAGGCGGACCAGGCCGAGGGCGACGCGGTGGCCTGACGCAATCCCTTTGGCCCCCTGTTTGGCCCCCCGGGCATGAAAGAGGGCCAATCGCGATCATGCGATTGGCCCTCTGACCAGCGTCGGGGTGGCGGGATTTGAACCCACGACCTCTTCGTCCCGAACGAAGCGCGCTGCCAAGCTGCGCTACACCCCGATGTCGCTGCTTGTCCTGCTTGTCGCGGCGACGTCGTTTACTTTAGCCCACCGGTGGCTCCAGGCGAAATCCGGTTTTCGTGCGGTGGTGGACCGGGTTCGGGCGGATGTGGTCGAGGGCGACGAGGGCGACCGCCAGTGCGTAGAAGGCCAGGCCGAGCAGGAGCGCGTTGGCCAGGACGCTCTTGTAGCCGTGCTCGGCCACGTCCAGGAAGCCGTACGGATAGCGGCCCTGCGTGCCGGGCAGGAGCAGTTCTCCTCGTGTCAGGGAGAAGGCCAAGTACGCCAGGGGGTACAGCAGCCACGGTGCCGCATGGCGCAGGTGCAGCCGGCCCGGGGCGGTCAGCAGCAGCCAGTTGACCAGTGCCGCGATCGGGATCGCCGTATGCAGGAGCTGGTTGGTGATGGCGTGCCAGCCCGTTGGGGCGGAGGGGACCGCGAAGGGGCTCGACGCGTTGGCCACCAAGCCGTGGTGGACCAGGGCCGCGATCACCACGTACAGGAGTGTGGCGCCCGTGAGGCCGGCCGGCAGTGGGCGGCGGGCCGTCCAGGCTCGGCGGGCCGAGACCGTCATGACCAGGGTCAGCAGGATGCTGCTCTGGATCGTGAAGCGGCTCAGGACCTCCGAAGGGCTGCCCAGGAGGAGTTCCGCCCCCACGGCTGCTGCCGCCGTCGCGGCTGTGAGGAGGCGGAAGACCGCCGTCGCCGGGCGGCGTACCGGGGTCACCACCGCCGTGGCGGGGACGGGGGAGGGGAGCAGGGCCGCGGGTACGCCGGGGAGTGCGGGGAGGTCCGGTATGTCGTTGGGTATCGGGGCGGTCATGCCCTCACGCTAGGGTGACCCCGCAAAAGGGGCCATTCCGGGCGGGCTGTGTGGGTTACGACGGTTACGGGCCCTCCGTCAGCGTCAACAGCGTCGCCTCCGGGGGGCACGCGAACCTCGCCGGCGTGTAGCGGTTCGCGCCGCAGCCCGCCGAGACGTGGAGGTACGACGTCCTGCCCTCCGCCGAGTGCGTCGACAGGCCCTTGACGCGGTCCGTGTCCAGGTCGCAGTTGGTGACCAGGGCGCCGTAGAAGGGGATGCACAGCTGGCCGCCGTGCGTGTGGCCCGCCAGGGTCAGCGGGTACGCGTCCGCCGTGAACGCGTCCAGGACCCGGAGGTAGGGGGCGTGGACGACGGCCAGTGAGATGTCCGCCGACAGCGACGGGCCGCCGGCCACCTCCTCGTAGCGGTCGCGCTTGATGTGCGGGTCGTCCAGGCCCGTCAGCTCCACCGACATGCCGTCGATCTTCAGCGTGCCGCGCGTGTTCGTCAGGTTGAGCCAGCCCGCCGTGTCGAAGCCGTCGCGCAGCTGCTCCCACGGGTTGTGGATCACGTTGACTGCGGGCGCGTTGCCGTTGAGGCCGTGCTTGCCCTGGACCTTCTCGACCAGGTACCGGGCGGGGTTACGGGGGGTCGGGCCGTAGTAGTCGTTCGAGCCGAAGACGTACGCGCCCGGGAACTCCATCAGCGGGCCCAGCGCGTCCAACACCTCGGGCACGCCCTCCGGGTCGGACAGGTTGTCGCCCGTGTTGATCACGAAGTCGGGGCGCAGACCGGCCAGGGAGCGGAGCCAGCGCTGCTTCTTGTACTGGCCGCCGACCATGTGGATGTCGGAGACCTGGAGGACGCGCAGCGGGCGCATCCCGGCGGGCAGTACCGGCACGGTGACCCGGCGGAGGCGGAAGAAGCGGGCCTCGAATCCGACCGAGTAGGCGAGGCCGGCGGCGGCAACCGCCGTGATTCCCAGGGGTACTCCGTATCGCGCGCGCATGCTCCCATCGTGTCAGGCGGGCGGTAGTGGTGGAAATCCGCGGGCGGTTCGCTTGCCGCACCTGCGACAATCGTTCGCATGACCACGCTCAAGTCGAAGCTCAGGGAAGACCTCAACGCCGCCATCAAGGAGCGCGACGAGCTCCGCTCCTCGACGCTCCGGCTCACCCTCACCGCGATCACCCAGGAAGAGGTGTCCGGCAAGGAGAAGCGCGAGCTCTCCGACGACGAGGTCACCAAGGTGATCACGCGCGAGGCGAAGAAGCGCCGCGAGGCCGCCGAGGCGTTCGCGCAGGGCGGTCGGACCGAGTCGGCCGAGCGCGAGAAGGCGGAGGGCGAGATCCTCGCCACCTACCTGCCCAAGCAGCTCAGCGACGACGAGTTGAACCAGCTCGTCGCCCAGGCCGTCGAGGAGGCGAAGGCGGCCGGCGCCGAGGGGCCGCGGGCCATGGGCCAGGTCATGAAGATCGTGAACCCGAAGGTCGCGGGCCTCGCGGAGGGCGGCCGGGTCGCCGCCGCCGTCAAGAAGCTCCTCGCCGGCTGATCAGCACCAGCCGCCACAGCACGGACACCCAACGCGCCTGTACGTCGATGGGGGCGCCCTTCCTCAGGAAGGGCGCCCCCATTCACGTACTACGACCGATTCACGTACTACGACCGATTCACGTACTGCGACCGGCCTCTACGGGGTTTACGGGAACCCTCCGGTTCCGCTGTTGCTGTTCCCGTTGTTGCCGCCGTTGTCGTTGCCCTGGATGAAGCCCTCGGGGAGGGAGAAGGTCGGGGTCGGGACCGTCGTGTTGCCGCCGTCCGTGTTGCCGCCGTTGTCGTTGCCCTGGTCGTCGCCGTTGTCGTCATCGTCGCCGTCACCGTTGTCGTCCGGCTTCTGGACGGGCGGTTCGATGATCGGGACGATGTTGAACTGCCCGGAGTCCTTGCCCTCCAGGGCGCCGGTCATGGCGTCCTTCCAGATGGGGCCCGGGACCTGGCCGCCGTAGACCAGCTCGTGCCACTCGCCGCCGATCCTGATGTTGGTCATCTTCACGTTCTGCATGGCGCTGCCGACCCAGACGGCGCCGGACAGGGTCGGCGTGTAGCCGACGAACCAGGCGTTCTTGCGCTCGTCCGTCGTACCCGTCTTACCGGCGTTGTCGCGGTCGGTGAGGCCCGCCGACTGGCCGGTGCCGGAGTCGACCACGCCCTGGAGCAGGGTGTTGATCGTGTCGGCGGTGGTCTCCGACATCGCGCGCGAGCACGTCGACTTCGGGACTTCGAGGGCCTTCTGCTTGCCGTTGGCCTTCTGGGTGATCGACTCGATGGCGATCGGCGTGCAGTACATGCCCCGCGAGGCGAAGGCCGCGTACGCGCTCGCCATCGTCAGCGGGGAGATGCCCTTGGAACCGAGGGCGATGGCGGGCACCTCGGGCAGCTTGTCGCCGTTGCCCTGGGTGACGTGCAGCGCGTCGGTCATCTTGACCACCGGGCACAGGCCGATGTCGGAGATCATCTGCACGAAGTAGGTGTTGACCGACAGCTCCATCGCCTTGCGCAGGCGGTACGGGCCCTTCTCCGACTCGCTCTCGTTCTCGACCTTCGCCTTCTCCTGGTTGGTCCACGGACTGCCGCTGCACGTCTGGACCGGGCTCGGGTACTCCATCTCGTACGGCGCCGAGTACTCCTGGATCGCCGGGCGGCCCTCCTCCAGGGCGGCCGCCGCCACGAACGGCTTGAACGTCGAACCGGTCGGGAAGCCGAAGTTGGAGCCGCCCCGGTCGCTGCCGACCGAGTAGTTGATCTCGGTCTCGTTCTTGCCGTAGCCGTACGGCTTCGACTGGCCCATGCCGAGGATCTTGCCGGTGCCCGGCTCGACCAGCGTGACCGCCGTCGCCACCTTGTCCGACTTGTACACGTGCTCCTTGATCGACGCCTGCACGGACGCCTGCGACTGCGGGTCCAGCGTCGTACGGATGGTCAGTCCGCCCTGGTTCCAGACCTTCGCCCGGGCCTCGCGGGTCTTGCCGAAGACCGGGTTGCCGAGGAACTCCTGCTCGACGTACTTGCAGAAGAAGCCCGCGCCCTTGACCGCCGCGATGCAGCCGTTCTTGGGCTGGCTGACCTTCAGGCCGAGCGGCTTCTCCTTGGCCTCGGCGGCCTCCTGCGGGGTGATGTCACCGACCTCCGCCATCCGCTGGAGCACGGTGTTGCGGCGCTTGGTGGCCTCCGCCGGGTCGTTCACCGGGTCGTACCGGCTCGGCGACTGCACGATGCCGGCCAGGAGGGCCGCCTGGGGGAGGGTGAGGTTCTTGGCGGACCTGGAGAAGTAGCGCTGGGCGCCGGCCTCGACACCGTAGGCCTGCTGGCCGAAGAACGTGATGTTCAGGTAGTTCTCGAGGATCTTCTTCTTGCCCAGCTCCTCCTCGACCTGGATCGCGAACTTCAGCTCCTTGATCTTGCGGCCGATGGTCTGCTGCGTGGCCTGCGCGACCTTCGTCGGGTCGTCGCCCGCCTCCTCGACGAACACGTTCTTGACGTACTGCTGCGTGAGCGTGGAGGCGCCTTCCGAGACACCGCCGCTCTGCGCGTTCTTGTTGAGGGCGCGCAGGACGCCCTTGAGGTCGATCGCGCCGTGCTCGTAGAACCGGGAGTCCTCGATCGCGACGATCGCCTTCTGCATGTACGGCGAGATGTCCTTCAGCTCGACCACCGTGCGGTCACGCGAGTACACCGTGGCGAGCTGGCCGCCCTTGGCGTCCAGGATCGTGGTGCGCTGGCTCAGCGGCGGGCGCTTGAGGTTGGCCGGGATCTCGTCGAACCCCTCGACCGACCCTTTGGCCGCGAGACCGAGCGCGCCGGCGGCGGGCAGCGCGATGCCCGCCATGACGGCTCCCGCGAGCACGCTGACGCCGAGGAACTTGGCGGCTTGCTGCGCTGCCGACAGGCCACCACCCGATCGCTTGTTTGGCATGAGGGCAGCCTACGTTCTCATTCGCCGGACACGCGTACAGGCCTTGGCCTAAGCTACTCACAACTGTCACAGCAGTGAGGTCACGTATCAATACGTCCGTGAGACCCGAATCGTTTCGGATGTAGTCCAACTTTTTTTGGTGAGTACGTGTCCGTATCCGCCTTGTGTGTCACGAGGTGTCCGTTGTGACTCAGCTGAACTGTCCCGCTTTGCCGGGAAGGTCACGTATGTCGGTCGCTCACTCCCCCGGGTGATCTGCCGCTTACCCATAGTCCGTTCGGGCCATTCAAGATTGGGCCCGAAGGGGGTGTTGCGCTGCGCCCGCCTTCCGTAACGTCCTCAACTGGCGGCGGTGAATATGCCGCTGCCGCCGTGGGGGAGCCTCGATTCGGGAGAGGACGGCGCCGGTATGGGCTGGGTAACCGACTGGAGTGCGCAGGCGGCCTGCCGCACTACTGATCCGGATGAACTGTTCGTTCAAGGAGCAGCGCAGAACAGGGTCAAGGCGGTGTGCACCGGATGTCCGGTACGCACGGAATGCCTGGCCGACGCGCTCGACAACCGCGTCGAGTTCGGCGTGTGGGGAGGAATGACGGAGCGGGAGCGCCGCGCACTGCTGCGCAGGCGTCCCACCGTCACCTCGTGGCGCCGGCTGCTCGAAACCGCGCGAACGGAGTACGAGCGGGGGGTGGGAATCCTGCCCCTCGACGAGGAAGAGGTGTACGAGAGCTACTTGGCGGTGGGCTGAGCCGTCCCGCTCACTCACTCGCCTCCGGCAGCTCCGGTCGGTCGGTCGCGAGCCGGTTGCCGATGTCCCGCAGTCCCGCGAGGTCATGGACGTCGCCGGGCAGTGCGGCGACCTCGGTCACAGCCACCTCCGGGTGGAGCGCGGTGAAGCGGTCACGTGTGCGCTGCTCGCGGGAGAGCAGTTGCATACGGTCGGCGTGCAACCGGAGCAGGCCTGCGGTGAGTTGTTCGACGGTGGGGTCGTTCGCTTCGGCCGTCGGGGCACTGTCGGTGGCGATGGGGGAGCCTTCGACGTGTTCTTCGACGTCTGCCTCAGGAACTGCGGGAACTTCGGGAGCTGGTGTCTCGGAAAGCGCGGGAGCTGGTGTCTCGGAAACCTGGGGTTCTGAACTGCCGTACGTGTCGGGAGAGTTACGAAGACCAGCTTTCCCGTCCTCCTGATCCACAATGCGGGGCTCTTCAAGATTTTCCGCGGCGGCGAGTGCGCGCTCGGCCGACAGCTGGGCGGCGCCGCTGCCGTGGACCCGGTTGAGCACCAGTCCGGCGAGCGGCATGTCCTCCGCGGCCAGCCGCTCCACGAAGTACGCGGCCTCGCGCAGCGCGTCCCGCTCCGGGGCCGCCACCACGAGGAACGCCGTGCCGGGCGCCTGCAGCAGCTGGTACGTGGCATCGGCGCGGGTACGGAAACCACCGAAGGTGGTGTCCATCGCGGCCACGAACGTCTGGACGTCCTTCAGGAGTTGACCGCCCAGCAGCTTCCCCAGGGTGCCGGTCATCATCGACATCCCGACGTTCAGGAACTTCATCCCCGCGCGCCCGCCCAGCTTCGCCGGCGCGGTCAGCAGCCGGATCAGCCGGCCGTCGAGGAACGACCCGAGCCGCTTCGGGGCGTCCAGAAAGTCCAGCGCGGACCGCGACGGCGGAGTGTCGACGACGATGAGATCCCACTGGTCGCGCGACCGCAGCTGCCCCAGCTTCTCCATCGCCATGTACTCCTGCGTGCCCGCGAAGCCCGCCGAGAGCGACTGGTAGAAGGGGTTGTTGAGAATCGCGGCGGCCCGCTCACGGTCGGCGTGCGCCTCGACGATCTCGTCGAACGTCCGCTTCATGTCGAGCATCATGGCGTGCAGTTCGCCGCCGCCCTCGACGCCCTTGACCCGCCGCGGCACGTTGTCGAGCGAGTCGATGCCCATGGACTGGGCGAGCCTGCGGGCCGGGTCGATGGTGAGCACGACCACCTTCCGGCCCCGCTCGGCGGCCCGCAGCCCGAGCGCCGCCGCGGTGGTCGTCTTGCCGACGCCACCGGCTCCGCAGCACACCACGATCCGGGTCTCCGGATCGTCGATCAGCGGATCGACTTCGAGCACGCGCGCGGGGGAGAGGCGATGACGGGCGCCGCCGTCCTGCGGGTACGAGGACGTGGGGTCCGGACTCATGACATCCCCTGCTTCCGCAGCTCGTTGGCCAGTTCGTACAGACCCGCCAGGTCCATGCCCTCGGTGAACAGCGGCAGTTCGTGTGTCGGCAGCCGCAACTCGGCGAGCACGGACCGCTGTTCGTGCTCCAGCGCATACCGCTCGGCGTACTCCTCGGCCTGCGTCAGCAGCGGGTTCACCAGCTTCTCGGCGTTCCCGCCGCGCCGCGCCCCGCCGAGCCCGGCGGCCGACAGGGACTTCGCGAGCGCGGTACGAGGAGCCGCCCGTACGAGTTCCAGCTCGTCCTCGTCCAAAACCTCGGGTCGCACCATGTTGACGATGATCCGCCCCACCGGCAGCTTCGCCGCCCGCAACTCGGCGATACCGTCCGCGGTCTCCTGGACGGGCATCTCCTCCAGCAGCGTCACGAGGTGCACCGCGGTCTCCGGCGACTTGAGCACGCGCATCACGGCCTGTGCCTGATTGTGTATCGGGCCGATCTTCGCGAGCCCGGCCACCTCGTCGTTGACGTTGAGGAAACGGGTGATGCGTCCCGTCGGCGGAGCGTCCATGACGACGTAGTCGTAGGCGAACCGCCCGCTCTTGTCCTTCCTCCGCACCGCCTCGCACGCCTTGCCGGTCAGGAGTACGTCCCTGATGCCCGGGGCCACGGTGGTGGCGAAGTCGATCGCGCCGAGTTTCTTCAGGGCGCGGCCCGCGCTGCCGAGTTTGTAGAACATCTGGAGGTAGTCCAGCAGCGCCTGCTCGGGGTCGATGGCAAGGGCGAACACCTCCCCGCCACCGGGAGCGACGGCGATCTTCCGCTCCTCATAAGGCAGCACTTCGGTCTCGAAGAGCTGCGCGATGCCCTGCCTGCCCTCGACCTCGACGAGAAGCGCGCGCTTCCCCTCGGTGGCGAGGGCAAGCGCGAGCGCTGCGGCGACCGTGGTCTTTCCGGTCCCGCCCTTACCGCTGACGACCTGGAACCTGCTCACGTATTCGAGGTTAACCAGTCCGGCTCCGAGCTACGCCGGAGGCTGTGGACAACGTGCGTGCGAGGCGGCTGGTGACAGCGGCTAAAGTCGGCCGCATGACCAAGTGGGAATACGCGACCGTGCCTCTGCTCGTCCACGCCACGAAGCAGATTCTGGACACCTGGGGCGAGGACGGCTGGGAGCTCGTCCAGGTCGTGCCCGGGCCGAACAACCCCGAGCAGCTCGTGGCCTACCTGAAGCGGCCGAAGCCGTGAGCGCGGTGGAGTCCCGGCTCGCCGAACTGGGCCTGACGCTACCGGCGGTGGTGCCGCCGCTGGCCGCGTACCAGCCGGCTGTGCAGTCCGGGGTGTACGTGTACACATCCGGCCAGCTGCCGATGGTGGACGGAAAGCTTTCGCTCACGGGGAAGGTGGGCGCGGAGGTCACGCCCGAGGAGGCGAAGGACCTGGCTCGCACGTGTGCGCTGAACGCGCTCGCGGCGGTCAAGTCGGTCGTCGGCGACCTCGACCGCGTCGCGCGTGTCGTGAAGGTCGTCGGCTTCGTGGCTTCGGCACCGGATTTCACGGGCCAGCCCGGGGTGATCAACGGCGCGAGCGAACTCCTCGGCGAGGTACTGGGCGACAAGGGCGTCCACGCCCGCAGCGCGGTGGGGGTAGCGGTCCTCCCCCTGGACGCCCCGGTCGAGGTCGAGGTCCAGGTGGAACTGACGGAGGCGTAGGCAGCTTTTTCTTCGCCCCCGCCGCCCCTACCCATTCCCATCCCTCGGGGGCTGCCGCCCCCGAACCCCCGCTGTCGGCCCTGAAAGGGGCCTTGTCCTCAAACGCCGGACGGGCTGACTATCCAGCCCGTCCGGCGTTTGAGGACAAAGGGGGGTCTGGGGGCGCAGCCCCCAGAAGGATGGGAACGGGTAGGGGCGGCGGGGGCGAA
>NZ_JBIAQP010000031.1:0-90108 GCF_042889145.1 Streptomyces sp. NPDC002680 | reverse complement strand
CGTCCGGCGTTTGAGGACGAGCGCGTTCAGCGCGAAAGGGGGGTCTGGGGGCGCAGCCCCCAGAAGGATGGGACGGGTAGGGGCGGCGGGGGCGAGAACAACGAATCGCTGCCCCGTGCCCTCCCCGCGCAACGATTCCCCCACCGACGCGCAACAGCCACTCCTTGTCCGCTCCAGCCCCCACCCGTACCGTCTATTCGGCCCCCAGAAAACGTTCAGCACCTGCAAGGACCCCGCATGCGCACCGCCCTCCTCCAAAGCTCCGGCCGCCCCGGCTCCCTCGTCGCCAACCTCAAGGTGCTCGACGAGACCGCCGCCCGGGCCGCCGCAGCGGGCGCCGCGCTGCTGGCCGCGCCGGAGATGTTCCTCACGGGGTACGCCATCGGCGACGACATCGGCCGCCTCGCCGAACCCGCCGACGGCGACTCCGCCGACGCGGTCGCCGAGATCGCCTCGCGCCACGGCCTGGCCATCGCCTACGGCTACCCCGAGCGCGCCGCCGACCAGGTCTTCAACTCCGCCCAGCTGATCTCCGCCGACGGCACCCGTCTCGCCAACTACCGCAAGACCCACCTCTTCGGCCGCTTCGAACGCGACCACTTCACCCCGGGCGAGCAGCCCGTCGTACAGGCCGAACTGAACGGTCTCCGGGTCGGCCTGATGATCTGCTACGACGTCGAGTTCCCGGAGAACGTCCGCGCCCACGCCCTCGCCGGCACCGACCTCCTCCTGGTCCCGACGGCGCAGATGCACCCGTTCCAGTTCGTCGCCGAGTCCGTCGTACCGGTGCGGGCCTTCGAGAACCAGATGTACGTCGCGTACGTCAACCGGGTCGGCCAGGAAGGGGAGTTCGACTTCGTCGGGCTCTCCACGCTCGCCGCACCCGACGGGGTCGCCCGTACCCGGGCCGGCCGCGGTGAGGAACTCCTTTTCGCCGACGTGGACCCCGTCCTCCTCGCCGCCTCCCGCGAGGCGAACCCGTACCTCCAGGACCGCCGCCCCGGCCTGTACGGCTCCCTCATCTGACCCCCCCCCCGTGCCTCATACCTGCTTCACCCCGCAAGGAGTCCGTACCCCATGACGTCCACGGTGCCCACCGCCGTCCAGCACGCCGACGCGCAGCAGCCGCCGATCACCATGTTCGGGCCGGACTTCCCCTACGCCTACGACGACTTCCTCGCCCACCCGGCCGGGCTCGGGCAGATCCCCGCGACCGAGCACGGCACCGAGGTCGCCGTCATCGGCGGCGGGCTGTCGGGGATCGTGGCCGCGTACGAGCTGATGAAGATGGGGCTCAAGCCTGTCGTGTACGAGGCCGACCGGATCGGCGGGCGGCTGCGGACCGTCGGTTTCGACGGCTGCGATCCCTCCCTCACCGCCGAGATGGGCGCGATGCGCTTCCCGCCCTCCTCCACCGCCCTCCAGCACTACATCGACCTGGTGGACCTGGAGACCCGGCCGTTCCCCAACCCCCTTGCCGAGTGCACCCCTTCGACCGTCGTCGACCTCAAGGGCGAGTCCCACTACGCGGAGACCGTCGGCGATCTGCCGCAGGTCTATCGCGATGTCGCCGAAGCCTGGAGCAAGTGCCTCGAAGAAGGTGCCGACTTCTCCGACATGAACCGGGCGCTGCGCGAGCGGGACGTCCCGCGCATCCGGGAGATCTGGGCCCGGCTCGTCGAGAACCTCGACAACCAGACCTTCTACGGCTTCCTCTGCGACTCCGAGGCCTTCAAGTCCTTCCGGCACCGCGAGATCTTCGGCCAGGTCGGGTTCGGTACGGGGGGCTGGGACACCGATTTCCCCAACTCGATCCTGGAGATCCTGCGCGTCGTCTACACCGAGGCCGACGACCATCACCGGGGGATCGTGGGCGGCTCACAGCAACTGCCCCTGCGGCTCTGGGAACGCGAGCCCGGGAAGATCGTCCACTGGCCGTACGGGACCTCCCTCGCGTCCCTGCACGTGAACGGCGTACCGCGCCCCGCCGTGACCCGCCTCCACCGCACGGCCGGCAACAGGATCACCGTCACCGACGCGGGCGGCGACATCCGTACGTACCCGGCGGCCGTCTTCACCGCCCAGTCCTGGATGCTGCTCTCGAAGATCGCCTGCGACGACTCGCTCTTCCCGATCGACCACTGGACCGCCATCGAGCGCACCCACTACATGGAGTCCAGCAAGCTCTTCGTGCCTGTCGATCGGCCCTTCTGGCTCGACAAAGATGCGGTCACCGGGCGGGACTTGATGTCCATGACTCTCACCGACCGTATGACGCGCGGGACTTACCTCCTCGACGACGGGCCCGACAAGCCCGCCGTCATCTGCCTCTCGTACACCTGGTGCGACGACAGCCTCAAGTGGCTGCCGCTGTCCGCGAACGAGCGGATGGAGGTCATGCTGAAGTCGCTCGGCGAGATCTATCCCCGCGTCGACATCCGCAAGCACGTCATCGGCAGCCCCGTCACCGTGTCCTGGGAGAACGAGCCCTACTTCATGGGTGCGTTCAAGGCCAACCTGCCCGGCCATTACCGCTACCAGCGGCGCCTGTTCACCCACTTCATGCAGGACCGGCTGCCCGCCGACAAGCGGGGCATCTTCCTCGCCGGTGACGACATCTCCTGGACGGCCGGCTGGGCCGAGGGCGCCGTCCAGACCGCGCTGAACGCGGTCTGGGGCGTCATGCACCACTTCGGCGGGACGACCGACCCGACCAACCCCGGCCCCGGTGACGTCTACGACGAGATCGCGCCCGTCGAACTCCCGGAGGACTGACGGGAATCGGGCTGATCAGATTCCGGCCGCCCGTGCCGCCTCGTACAACTCGGCGGCCAGGTCCTTGAGTTCGGCGGCGTTCCTCGGGGCGTCGCCGAACTCCACGAAGAACTCGTCGAGGCCGTCGATCCCGGCGTGGGCGGCGAGGTCCGTCACGATCTGGTCGATGTTGCCCTGGAAAGCCTGGCGGTCGGCGCCGTCGTACGCCTTCGCCGTGTACGTGAGGTTCACCCGCACCGCCGTCTCGATCGGCCTGGTGCGGCCCTTCTCGGCGGCGAAGGCCTGCACCTGCTGCCACTGGGCGGCGAGTTGCTCGGCGCCCATGGCGACCGGGTTCCAGCCGTCGCCGCGTTCGACGAGCCGGGTCAGGGACTTCTTGCTGAAGGCGGGCAGGAATATCGGTATCGGCCGAGCGGGCTTGGGGGCGACCACGGCCGACGCGATCTTCGTCAGCCGGCCGTCGTACTGGACCGGGTCCGGGCCCCAGACCGCCCGGCACACGTCGAGGACCTCGTCCAGCACCTGACCGCGCTCGGCGAACGGGGCCACCCCGGCGGCGGCGTACTCGTCGAGGGACCAGCCCGTGCCGAGGCCCGCCACCACCCGGCCGCCGCTCGCCGCGTCCAACGTGCCCAGCGCGCGGGCCAGTTGGAAGGGGCCGTGCAGCGGGGCGACCAGCACGCTGGTGCCGAGTCGGGCCCGCTCGGTGACCGCGGCGGCCAGCGTCAGCGTCACCAGTGGTTCGGACACACTCCGGTACATGTCGGGCCAGGGGACGCCCTCCATGCCGTACAGGCCCTGGGTCGCGGGCTCCGGGAACAGGGCGCGTTCGAACACCCAGAGGCTCTCGTAACCGATCTGTTCGGCGGTGCGTGCCACGTCCGGCACGTCCCGTCCGATCTCGTACTGGCGTGTTTGCGGTAGACCCAGACCCAGGCGGACGGCCATGCTCGTGCTCCTTCGCAAGAGGCGCTGTCGCCGTCGAACGTACAACGTTCATCTAGTTCTGGCGGGGGTCGTGCGCAGGAGTGGCCGGATCAGTCCGGCAGTGGCGTGAGAAGCATGCGGCTCGCGAAGCCGACCGCCGCGTCGAGGCGGTCGGTGAACTCCTCGGTGACATCGGGCAGTCGGCGCAGCGCCCAGAGCGCGCGGGCCGCCGACCAGGTGGCGGCCCGGGCCCGTTCCATGCTCCAGGCGCCGAGGAGATGGGTGAGCGGATCGGCGATCTGGAGGAGATCGGGGCCTGGCATCAGCTCTTCGCGGACGCGCTCCTCCAACGAGACGAGTAGATCGCCCACACGCTCGAACTCATCCTCCAGGTCGGCCGGTTCGCAGTCGAGCGTACGACAGGTGTCCACGACGGCGAGCGCCAGATCGTGCCCGATGTGCGCATTGATGCCCGCGAGTGCGAACTGCAGCGGTCGTACGCCGGGATGGTGGCGGAACTGGAGCAACGGGCGCCAGCAGGCGGGCGCGTGGTCGTCCTCGGCGACCCGCAGATACCGCTCCGCGAACCGTACGTCCAGGGCGATCGCGGCCTTCGCGTCGGGGAACGCGCCGGCCTCCAGATGCCGTTCGAAGGCCTCCGTGACGGCGAGGTAGACGCGGTTGAAGACCGCCAGTCCGTCGCGCGGCGGCAGGTGTGCCTCCAGCGCGCGCATCCGGGACACGACGTGATCGACCGGTGTATTGACAGGAGTGGTGAACTGTTCCAATTGCACCATGAGGGCAGGGTCCCAGTCCTAGGCTGGCGCACGTGCCGCCGGGCCGGACGCTTCCCCAGAACGGGGGAACGCGCCCACCCCGGCCGAGGAGAGGGAGCTGTACGTGTCAGGCTTGCGCGCCCAACGCCTGGCCGCGCGCCGGGCCGAACGCAGGCGCGCCGCCCGGCGTTCCGTCATGGTCGCCGCCGCCTCGGTGGTGGTCGCCGTCGGCACTGCCACCGGGCTGCTCTCCGCGCTCGACGACGGCGGTGGCGGCTCCGACGAGGCCAGGCCCGAGCTGAGCAGCTCACCGCTGCTCGCCCCGCTGCCCGCGGTGTCGTCGGCCTCGCCCACGCCGAGCGCCTCGAAGTCCCCGTCCCCGTCCGCCCGTACGAAGGAAGCGCGGAAGCCGAGCCGCACGCCCTCGCCGACGAGCGCGGAGCCGACACCTGAGCCGGAGTCGAAGAACGCCCCCGCGTCCGCCCGCCTCTACCGCCACCCCGACTCCCAGGTCCTCGACTGGGTCCGCGCCCACCGAGACGATCCGCGCCGCCCCGTCATCGAGACGGAGATCGCCGACCGTCCGGCGGCGGTCTGGTTCGCCGACTTCACGCCCTCGACGATCACTGCCCGGGTCCGCGCGGTCACCGCCGGCGCGGCGGGCGCGGGGCGGGTTCCGGTTGTGGTGCCCTACGCCGTTCCCGACCGCGACTGCGGCGGCGCCTCCCAGGGCGGTGCACCCGACCTCGCCGCGTACGACGGCTGGATCGACGCGTTCGCGGCGGGCCTCGGCTCCGACGAGGTCATCGTGATCCTGGAGCCCGACTCGATAGCCCTGGCCAACTGCCTGTCCACCGGCCAGCGCACGGCCCGCTTCGCCTCACTCGCCCGCGCGGGCCGCGTCCTCAAGGCCGCCAACCCCAACGCCCGCGTCTACTACGACGCCGGCCACTCCGGCTGGAACGCCCCCGCCGCACAGGCGGCCCTGCTCCGCCAGGCGGGCGCCGCCTCGGCCGCCTCCTCCGACGGCGTCTTCAGCAACGTCTCCAACTTCCACACCACGGCCGACGAGATCGCGTACGACCGACAGATCCTTGACGCCCTGGGCGGCCCCGCCGGCCTCGGCGCCGTCATCGACACCAGCCGCAACGGCAACGGCGCCCCGCCCGACGGCGAGTGGTGCGACCCGGCAGGCCGAAAACTCGGCCGCGCCCCGACCACGAACACGGGCGAGTCCCGCATAGACGCCTACCTGTGGGTCAAACTCCCGGGAGAATCGGACGGCTGCAAGGGCACCCCCGGCACGTTCACGGCGTCGTACGCCTACGACTTGGCACGCTGAGCTGCACCTACGTCAGTGACATGGTCGCGGAACCGCAGGGCGCTGGTCAGTGGGCTCAGGACAGGCGGGGCGGGTTGGACGGGCGCGGAGCGCCCTCCCAGGGGCGCGGGGAACTGCGCGACCAGCCCCCACCGACCCGCAGCCGAACGAATCTGGACGGACAGGCGGCCGGTCCGGCGTCCGCGCTGGAGCCGCCGGTTCAGGCCCTGCGCTCAGGCACCACCGCGCTGGGCGGACCGACCTTCGGGCGGTCCCGGTCACCCGTGCGCAGCACCCCCGCGAACCCCGTGAGCCCGCACGCCAGCACCGTGACCAGCCCGAACGACACCACCAGGCTCGTCGCCTGGGCCAGCGTCCCGATCGCGCTCGGGGCGACCAGGCCCGAGGTGTACGTGATGGTCGCGACGCCCGCGATGGCCTGACTGGGGTTGGGGCCGCTGCGGCCCGCCGCCGCGAAGCACAGGGGGACGACCACGGCGATGCCGAGACCGAGCAGCGCGAAGCCCGTCATCGCCGTGGCGGGATGCTCCGCGACCACGATGAGCAGACCGCCGATCACGGCGAGGGCGCCGCTCGCGCGGACCGTGCGTACCGAGCCGAAGCGGTTCACGACCGCGTCGCCGACGAGCCTGGCCAGCGCCATCGTCAGCATGAAGCCGGTCGTGGAGGCCGCCGCGAGACCGTCCGAGGTGCCGAGCTCGTCCCGCAGATACACCGCCGACCAGTCCAGGCTCGCGCCCTCCGCGAACACCGCGCAGAACCCGATCGCGCCGATCAGCAGCGCCGACTTCGGCGGCAGCGCGAACCTCGGGGGCGGCTCCTCGTCCTCGGTCGGGCGAAGATCGAGCACCCAGCGGCAGGCGGTCAGGCCGAGCAGCGTGAGGGTCGCCGACGCGAGCGCGTGGTGCAGGCGCGCGTCCGAGCCCAGATGCGCGGCGAGTGTGCCGCCCGCCGCGCCGATCAAGGCGCCCGCGCTCCACATGCCGTGCAGCCCGGACATGATCGACTTGCCGAGCCGGTTCTCGATCTCGACGCCCAGCGCGTTCATCGCCACGTCCCCCATACCGGCCGTGGCGCCGTAGACGAACAGGGCGAGACAGAGCGTGGGGAGGTTCGGGGCCAGGGACGGCAGCACCAGGGCCAGGGTCCAGAGCGAGATCAGCACGCGCAGCGCCGTACGGGCGCCCAAGCGGTGGCTGATCCGGCCCGCGAGCGGCATCGCGAGGGACGCGCCCAGCGCCGGGAACGCCAGCGCCAGCCCCAACTGACCGGCGCTGACCGAGGCATGGTCCTGAATCCACGGCACACGGGTCGCGAACGAGCCGGTGACGGCGCCGTGCACGGCGAAGACGGCGGCCACGGCGTACCGGGCGCGCTTCACCTCGTGTCGTTCTTTCAGCACTGAACTCATTCTGCGGCCTCTCCCCGGATCGGCTCCCCGCCCGTGTTCTGAGCTGCGTCGCGGAGGCTCCGCCGCGCGCTGCCGTAAACTATCAGGAACCCTGCCTGATAGATAGCGAGATATCGGCCGTCCACACCGGGAACGGCCCCGCCGATCTGGAAGGATCTCGGCATGCCCGCATCCCCGAGCACCGCCCGGGCCATCAACGACCGGCTCGCCCTGCGTCTGCTCCAGCAGGAGGGCCCGTTGACGGCCGCGCGGTTGAAGCAGCTCACCGGCCTGTCCCGCCCGACGGTCGCCGACCTCGTCGAACGCCTCACCGCCGCCGGCCTGATCACGGTCGTGGGGGAGTCGGGGGAGCAGCGGCGCGGACCGAACGCGAAGGTGTACGGGATCGTCGCCGGCCTCGCCCATCTGGCAGCCCTGGACGTCCGTACCGAAGGCGTCTCCGTCGTCGTCGCCGATCTGCTGGGCGAGGTGCTCGCCGAGGCGTCCGTGCCCATCGGGGACGACACCGGCACCGGCCCCGCCGTCGAACAGGCGGTGGCTCTCGTCGAGCAGGTCGCCAAGGAGGCCGGCGCCGACCGGCTCCACACGGTCGGGATCGGCGCCCCCGGCCTGATCGACCCGGCGACCGGCGAACTCCGGAACTCCTCGGGCCTGCCCGAGTGGCACCGCAGACTCGTCGCCGCGCTCCAGGAACGGCTGCCCGAGGCCCGCGTGATCGTCGAGAACGAGACCAACCTCGCCGCCCTCGCCGAACAGCGCGACGGCGCCGCCCGTGACCGGGACACCTTCGTACTGCTGTGGCTCGGCCACGGCACCGGCGCGGCCGTGGTCCTCGACGGCACCCTGCGCCGGGGGGTCTCCGGCGGCACCGGCGAGATCGGCTTCCTGCCGGTGCCGGGCACGGGACAGCTGCCGTCGGCGACGGACTGCGAGGGCGGCTTCCACTCCCTCGCCGCGGCGGCGGCGATCGGCCGGCTGGCGCACGCGGAGGGCGTGGTGGCCGACGCCGATGCCCATGAGCCCCACGCGGCTGCCCTGGTCCGGGCGGCCGTCGCGGCCCCCGGGGCCCCGGCTCACGCCCGTTTCCTCGACATCCTCGCCGACCGCGTCGCGATCGGCGCCGCGTCCGTCGTCGCCGTCCTCGACCCGGGGTGTGTGGTGCTGGGCGGCGAGATCGGCCGGGCGGGCGGTGACGTACTCGCCGCCCGTGTCGAGGAACGGCTCGCCCGGATGTCACCCCTCCCGGCGGAGGTGCACGCGAGTGCGCTGGGCGGCGGAGCGGTGTTGCGCGGGGCGCTGCTGACGGCGCGGGAGGGTGCCCAGGACGTGCTGTTCGGGGTCTCGGCGAGGTAAGGCGTGGGGGGCCCGGCGGCGGGCAAGGGCCATCTTCACCGCCGCCGGTCCGGCACCGACGGTAGGAGGTCCGGACCTTGACGGTCAATAGGTATGGACCAATTGCGTGGCTTGACTGCCCGCCCCTCACCTGCCGCTTGTCGCCCGCCACTTATTCCCGTCACTGCTTGTGAGTCAGTCCACACAACTCACCCGCATGGACCATGCCGCGGCGTGGCACACTGGCCTGTAACAGAAGCAGCGCACTCCGGGGTCGGTGAAAGTCCGAACCGGCGGTTATAGTCCGCGACCCGTCCGCTCAGCGTTTTGGCGGCCGGTTGACCAGGTGGAATTCCTGGACCGACGGTTAAAGTCCGGATGGGAGGCAGTGCGCGGCGAGCGGGCATTCGTGCGCGCCGCCGTACCGCTCGGTCATGGGCCGAGTCGCGTCCGGCGTCGCTCCCGGTGTTCCCGCTCGTTCACAGCTGTCGTCATCGACAGGCCCCGGAGTCCGTGCCCGAAGAGGCAGGGAGGACCCGGGAAGTGTTCACCGGAATCGTCGAAGAGCTGGGCGAAGTCACGGCCGTCGAGAACCTCGGCGATGCCTCACGCTTCCGGCTCCGTGGCCCCGTAGTCACCGAAGGCGCCCGCCACGGCGACTCCATCGCCGTCAACGGCGTGTGTCTCACCGTCGTCGAACACGAGGGCGACGAGTTCACCGCCGACGTCATGGCGGAGACCCTCGACCGCTCCAGCCTGGGCGTTCTCGCCGTCGGCTCCCGCGTCAACCTCGAACGACCCATGGCCCTGGGTGCCCGCCTCGGCGGCCACATCGTGCAGGGTCACGTCGACGGCACCGGCACGGTCCTCGAACGCAAGCCGTCCGAGAACTGGGAGATCGTCAAGATCTCGCTCCCCGCCGACCTCACCCGCTACGTCGTCGAGAAGGGCTCCATCACCGTCGACGGCATCAGCCTCACCGTCGTCGACGCGGGCCCCGACTACTTCACCGTCAGCCTCATCCCCACCACCCTCGACCTGACCACGCTCGGCCGCAAGCAGCCCGGCGACCCGGTCAACCTTGAGGTCGACGTCATCGCCAAGTACGTCGAGCGGCTGCTCGGGCCACAGGGGGCGGCGAAGTGAACCGGCTGAACACCGAGGCGTTCACCCTCCTCGACCAGCACATCCTCTGGTCGGACATGATCGGCAACATCCTCGGCCTGATCGCCCTGGCCCTGGGCTGGCGGCGCTCCCTGCTGAGCTGGCCGGTGCAGTTCCTCTCCGGACTCATCCTTTTCGGGGCGTTCTACGGCCATCTCACCGGCAGCGCCGGCAAGCAGGCCGTCGTCATGCTCGTCGCCGGTTACGGCTGGTGGCAGTGGAACCGCCGCAAGGGCGAGGGCGGGGACGGCCACATCACCCCACGGTTCGCCACCTGGCGCGAGCGCGGTGCGATGATCGGCGCCGCCGCCGTCGGCACGGTCGCCGTGGCCCTGCTCTTCAAGGCCTACCCGACCCTGTCCTGGGACCCCTGGCCGGACGCCTACATCTTCGTCGGCACCATCGTCGCCATGTACGCCCAGGCGCGCGGCATGGTCGAGTTCTGGTTCGCCTGGCTCCTCGTCGACCTCGTCGGCGTCCCCCTCAACTTCGCCAACGGCTACGCCTTCTCCGGCTTCGTCTACGTCATCTACGGCGCGCTCGTCCTGTGGGGCATGCGCGACTGGTGGCTGCGCTCCCGCAAGGACACGCGGCCCGTCCTGGAAGGAGCGCCCGCATGAGTACGGCACCCATCCTCTACAGCACCGACAACATCGAGGACTGGTCCCTCGACCCCATCGAGCAGGCCATCGCGGACATCGCCGCCGGCCGCCCGGTCGTGGTCGTCGACGACGAGGACCGGGAGAACGAGGGCGACCTCGTCATCGCCGCCGAGAAGGCGACCCCCGAGATCGTCGCCTTCATGATGAGCGAGTGCCGCGGGCTCATCTGCGCCCCCATGGAGGGCGACGAGCTGGACCGGCTCAAGCTGCCGCAGATGGTCGACGACAACACCGAGTCGATGAAAACCGCGTTCACAGTCTCCGTCGACGCCTCCGCCGTTCACGGTGTGAGCACCGGTATCTCGGCCTCCGACCGGGCCACCACGCTTCAGCTCCTCGCGGGCGGCGACGCCGGTGCCGACGACTTCGTCCGCCCCGGCCACATCTTCCCGCTGCGCGCCAGGCCCGGCGGCGTGCTGGTTCGCAACGGCCACACCGAGGCCGCCGTCGACCTCGCCCGCCTCGCGGGGCTGCGCCCGGCCGGCGCGATCGTCGAGATCGCCGGCGAGGACGGCCGGATGCTGCGGCTGCCCGAGCTGATCCCCTTCGCCCGCAAGCACGGCCTGACGATCATCTCCATCGAGGACCTGATCGCCTACCGCAGGAGCGCCGAGCCCACCGTCCGCCGTGAGGCCGAGACCCGGCTCCCCACCGCCTTCGGCACCTTCACGGCGTACGGCTACCGCTCCACCGTCGACGGCGTCGAGCACGTCGCCCTCGTCCACGGCGACCTCGGCGCCGACGACGGCGAGGACGTCCTGGTCCGCGTCCACTCCGAATGCCTCACCGGCGACGTCTTCCACTCCCTGCGCTGCGACTGCGGCCCCCAGCTGCAGACCTCCCTGGAACGCATCCGGGACGAGGGCAGGGGAGTCGTCGTCTACCTGCGCGGCCACGAGGGGCGCGGAATCGGACTGCTGTCCAAGCTCCGGGCGTACGAGCTTCAGGAGCAGGGCCGCGACACCCTCGACGCCAACCTGGAGCTGGGCCTGCCCGCCGACGCCCGGGACTACGGCGCCGGCGCGCAGATACTCCAGGACCTCGGAGTCCGCAGCGTGCGCCTGATGACGAACAACCCCGACAAGACCGACGCGCTCGTCCGGCACGGCATCGAGGTCACCGACCGCGAGCCGATGCCCGTACAGGCGGGCGAGCACAACCTCCGCTACCTGCGCACCAAGCGGGACCGGATGGGCCACGACCTGCCCTGGCTGGACACGACCCCCGTGTCCCCCTGCGGCAACCAGTAAGAACAGCACGACAGGTTTTCAAGGTTCAGAGGAGAGACGTGAGCGGCAAGGGTGCACCGGAGCTGTCCGTAAGCAATGTGGGTGACTTCAGGGTCGCCGTCATCGCGGCCCAGTGGCACGAGAAGGTGATGGACGGTCTGGTGGACGGCGCCCTGCGCGCCCTGCGCGACCTGGGCATCGACGAGCCGACCCTGCTGAGGGTCCCCGGCAGTTGGGAACTCCCGGTCGTCGCCAAGGTGCTGGCCGGGCGGGGCTACGACGCGATCGTCGCGCTCGGCGTCGTCATCAGGGGCGGCACCCCGCACTTCGAGTACGTGTGCCAGGGCGTCACCCAGGGCCTCACCCAGGTCTCGGTCGACACCGGAGTCCCCATCGGAATGGGCGTGCTGACCTGCGACACCGAGGAACAGGCCCTCGACCGCGCGGGCATCGCGGGCTCCAACGAGGACAAGGGGCACGAGGCGGTGACGGCGGCCGTGGCGACGGCGGCCACCCTCCGCTCAGTATCCGAACCGTGGCGTTAGGCCGGTCGGAGCAACGCGTAAAGTGGGCGTCACCATGTCCAATAAGACGTTCGAGGAGCTGTTCACCGAGCTCCAGCACAAGGCCGCCACGGGCGATCCCGCCACCTCCCGCACCGCGGAACTGGTCGGCAAGGGTGTCCATGCCATCGGCAAGAAGGTCGTAGAAGAGGCCGCCGAGGTCTGGATGGCCGCCGAGTACGAGGGGAAGGAAGCAGCCGCCGAGGAGATCTCGCAGCTGCTCTACCACGTCCAGGTGATGATGGTCGCCCGCGGAATCTCGCTGGACGACGTGTACGCCCACCTGTAAGCAATAGCCACACACCGTTCCGTACGAAACGAAGGAAGCTAGCCTCATGCTGCGCATCGCCGTCCCCAACAAGGGTTCCCTGTCAGGACCTGCGGCGGAGATGCTGCATGAGGCCGGCTACCAGCAGCGCCGCGAGTCCAAGGAACTGCGCATCGTCGACCCGGAGAACGAGGTCGAGTTCTTCTACCTCCGCCCCCGCGACATCGCGATCTACGTCTCCTCCGGCCGCCTCGACATCGGCATCACCGGCCGCGACCTGCTCATCGACTCCGGGGCCAACGCGGAGGAGATCCTCCCGCTCGGCTTCGCCCGCTCCACCTTCCGCTTCGCCGGCAAGCCCGGCACCGCGGAGGGAATCGAGGACCTGGCCGGTCTGACCGTGGCCACCTCGTACGAGGGGATCGTCGCCAAGCACCTCGCCGACCACGGCGTCGACGCCTCCGTCGTCCACCTCGACGGCGCCGTCGAGACCGCGATCGAACTCGGTGTCGCCGGGGTCATCGCGGACGTCGTCGAGACGGGCACCTCACTGCGCAACGCGGGCCTGGAGGTGTTCGGCGAGCCCATCATGAAGTCCGAGGCGATCGTCATCCGCCGGGTCGGCGCGGAGGCCGAGGAGACCGCCGAGTCGAAGGTCCAGCAGTTCCTGCGCCGCCTCCAGGGCGTCCTGGTGGCCCGGACGTACGTGATGATGGACTACGACTGCCGCGTCGAGCAGCTGGAGAAGGCCGTCGCCCTGACGCCCGGTCTGGAGTCGCCCACCGTCTCCCCGCTGCACAACGAGGGCTGGGTCGCCGTCCGCGCGATGGTCCCCGCCAAGGAGGCCCAGCGGATCATGGACGACCTCTACGACATCGGCGCCCGCGCGATCCTGACCACGGCCATCCACGCCTGCCGCCTCTGAGACACGGGAAGCGACCGACACCGTGAGCGACAGGGACCGTACGCCGATGCAGGATCCGCCCACCACCCCCGTTCCGCCCGCCCTGCCCGCGTTGCCCGTCACTTTCCGGCCGGGCCGCACCCGGGCCGTACTGGTCTCCGCGGGCGCCGCGATCTTCGTCGTCATCACGACGATCTCGCTGCTCCTGGACAGGCTCAGCCCCGGGGAACGCCTCAGCTTCGTCTTCACCGCCGCCCTGCTGTCGTCCGTACTCCTGCTGCTGTCCCGGCCGAAGGTGGTCGCCGACGAGGCCGGGGTCACGGTCGTCAACATCGCGAGCAAGAGGCGTCTGGACTGGGCGGAGATCCTCCGGGTGAACCTCCGTTCGGGCGATCCCTGGGTGTTCCTCGACCTCAGCGACGGTACGAGTCTGCCCGCCCTCGGCATCCAGCCCGGCATCTCCAAGCAGCGCGCCATCGACGACGCGCGCACCCTGCGGGCGCTCACCGAAGCGCGCTCCGCGGGCGACCCCGAGCAAGATCAGGGCTGACTCAGGGCCGTCCACCCTGCCGCACAGGCCCCTGTCTTGATTAATCTGTTGGCGGAGGTGTTTTCGTGCGCCTCCGCCACTGATGTTCCCCCCGGTCCTCAGAGGCCCCCTGCTACCCGAGGAGTGACTCCCTCCAGCGATGGACGGATCGTCCTGTAGTACCTGCGCCGCCCCCTCCCGACATACCGAGGCGGCGGCATGACCATCCCCCTGCTGCTCCTTGCCGCGGCATTCCTGCTGATCCTGGCCAACGGCTTCTTCGTGGCAGCCGAGTTCGGCCTCGTCACGGTCGAGCGACCGGAAGCAGAGAAGGCCGCCGCAGAGGGCGACCGACGGGCCCGTACGGTCGTCGACTCCCTCAAGGAGCTGTCCTTCCAGCTCTCCGGCACCCAGCTCGGCATCACCATCACCTCCCTCGTCGTCGGCATGCTGGCCGAACCGGCGCTCGCGGAGCTGCTGCACGGCCCGTTCACCGCGATCGGTCTGCCCGAAGGGGCCGTCCCGAGCGTCTCGGTGATCGTCGGCATGCTGCTGGCCTCGGCCGTGCAGATGGTGATCGGCGAACTGGTGCCCAAGAACTGGGCGGTGTCCAAGCCGATGCAGGTCGCCCGCTTCGTGGCCGGCCCGCAGTACGCCTTCTCCCGTCTCTTCCGCCCGGTCATCGCCGGGCTCAACTCGGTCGCCAACCGGCTGGTCAGGCTCCTGGGCGTCGAGCCCACCGCGGAACTGGCCTCGGCCCGCACCCCCGGCGAACTGGTCTCCCTGGCCCGGCACTCGGCCCAGGCCGGCGCACTGGAACAGGACACCGCGGACCTCTTCGTACGGACACTGTCGCTGGCAGACCTGACCGCGCAGCACGTGATGACCCCCCGCGTGCGGGTCAGCGCGCTGCAGTCGTCGGCCACCGCCGAGGACGTCGTCAACCTGACCCGGGCCACCGGCCTGTCCCGCTTCCCCGTCTACCGGGAGCGGATCGACGAGATCGTCGGCATGGTCCACCTCAAGGACGCCCTGGCGGTGCCCGCGGCGGACCGGCTGCGCACCCCCGTCGGCCGGATCGCCCAATCCCCCCTCTTGGTCCCCGAAACGCTCCCCGTGCAGCCGCTGCTCGAACTGCTGCGCAGCCAGCAGCCCATCGCCGTCGTCGTCGACGAGTACGGCGGTACGGCGGGCGTGGTCACCCTGGAGGACATCGTCGAGGAACTCGTCGGAGAGGTCCGCGACGAGCACGACGGCCAGGACGTCCCCGAACTCGCCGCCGCCCCGGCCGACGACGGCCGCCCCGCCTGGGACGCCGACGGCAGCTGCCGGGTCGACATCCTCCAGCGCATAGGTCTCGACGTGCCCGAGGGCCCGTACGAGACGGTCGCCGGCCTCGTCGCCGACCTGCTGGGCCGGATCCCGGTCCCCGGTGACCGGGCCGAACTGCCGGGCTGGCGCCTCTCGGTCCGCCAGGTCGGCCACTACCGGGCCGAGCGGGTACGCCTGATCAGGACAGAGGACAGCAAGCAGCCGGCCGACCTCGCGGTGGAGGCGGCCCGATGAGCGTGCTCCAACTCCTCTTCGCCCTTCTCCTCGTGCTGGCCAACGGCTTCTTCGTGGGCGCCGAGTTCGCCCTCGTCTCCGTCCGCCGCAGCCAGATCGAACCGCTCGGCACGGCGAGGTCCCGCCAGGTGCTGTACGGCCTGGAGCGGCTGCCGCAGATGATGGCCGCGGCCCAGTTCGGCATCACCGTCTGCTCGCTGACCCTGGGCGCGGTGGCCGAACCGACGGTGGCCCACTTGCTGGAACCGCTCTTCGAGGCGGCACACCTGCCCGAGGGCATGATCCACCCGCTGGGCTACGTCATCGCGCTGGCGGTGGTGGTCTTCCTCCACCTGGTCATCGGGGAGATGCTCCCGAAGAACCTGGCGATGGCGGCGCCCGAGAAGACCGCGCTGTGGCTGAGCCCGGGACTGGTGGCCTTCGCCCGCCTGTGCCGCCCGGTCACGGTGGGCCTGGGCGCCTGTGCGAGGCTCGTCCTCAGACTCTTCCGCGTCGAGCCCAAGGACGAGGTCGAGGCGGTCTTCACCAGCGAACAGCTCAACCGCCTGGTGGAGGACGCGGGCCAGGCGGGGCTGCTGGACCCCGGCGAGCAGGAACGCCTGGAGGACGCCCTGGAACTGGGCTCCCGCCCGGTCACCGACGTCCTCCTCGACCGCGAGTCCCTGGTGACGGTGGGCCCGTCGGTCACGCCGGGCCAGGTGGTCGCCCTCACGGCCCGCACGGGTTACTCCCGCTTCCCGGTGGTGGCGGAGAACGGCGCCTTCATGGGCTACCTGCACGTGAAGGACGTACTGGACCTGGAGGACTCGGAACGGGCGGTGCCGCAACACGTCTGGCGCTCCATGACGACCCTCCGCTCGGAACTCCCGCTGGACGACGCCCTGACGGTGATGCGCCGCGCGGCGACGCACCTGGCCCAGGTGGCGGACGCGTCGGGGCGGGTGATCGGGTTGGTGGCGATGGAGGACGTACTGGAACTCCTGGTGGGCGAGGTACGGGACCCGGCCCACCGCCAGCAGCCTCCGGTGCCGAAGGTGCGGGAGCCGCGGGCGGAGGCACAGGAGGAGGCACTGGCAAGCTAGGCGCTCCGCGGGTTGGGCGGGTGTTTTGCCGCGGGCCCGGTGGAGCTGGTCGCGCAGTTCCCCGCGCCCCTGGAAACCCCGCCCGTCCCGGTTCGTTTGGCTGCGGGCGGGTGGGGGTTGAGCGCGCAGTTCCTCGCGCCCCTAAAAGTGCGCCCGTGCCGATCCGTTTGGCTGCGGGCTGGTTGCGTAGTTCCCCGCGCCCCTCAAAGACCCGTCCGTCCCGATTCGTTCGGCTGCGGGTCGGTGGGGGTTGATCGCGCAGTTCCCCGCGCCCCTAAGGGGGCGCTCCAGCCGGGCGGAGTTCGCAACGGCGAGCCGCTTCGCCAGCTTGCGCGGCGGCTCCCGCCCGACCCGCCCAGCTGCAGGCATGCGCGTCGTTGGGCGGTGCCCGCCGAACCCACCCAGCTGCGGGCATGCGTGCCGCTAAGGGCGGCTCCCGTCCCACTGAGAGCGGCACCCCGTACAGCGCCGGGCTGCGCGACCCACCCCCGCCTCGGCACTCAGAGGGCCGACGGGTCCTGGGGGCCCCGGCCCGACAGGACCTCCCCGTACGCCTGCATCAGGTCCGGCAGGCGCAGCGTCGACAAGTCGTCGCGGGTCAGCATCCCTGGGTACACCGACAGCCGCAGATCCCTGTACGCACAGCTCTTCTCGTACAGCGTCCGCAGGAACCGCCCGTTCCCCAGTTCGTCGATCCACCCCTGGTCGACGACGTGCCCGGCGATCGAGCGCAGCTCGTCCAGCGCCTCCTCGTCCCACACATCTCCGTTCTCCGCCGCCAACACCTCCCCGATGGAGGTGAGTTCCAGCGGCCGGTACGAGGGGAAGTCGACACGGGTCGTGAAGCGGGACGACAGGCCGGGGTTCGCGGCCAGCAGGCGGTCCATGCCCTCCGGGTAGCCGGCCAGGATCACCACCAGGTGGTCCCGGTTGTCCTCGGCCCGCTTCAGCAGCACCTGCAACGCCTCGTCCCCGTACGCATCCCCCTTGCCGTACCCGGAGTTGGAGAGGGAGTACGCCTCGTCGACGAACAGGACGCCCCCGATCGCGGAGTCGATCAGCTCGTTCGCCTTCACCGCCGTCTGGCCGAGATACTCGCCCACCAGGTCCGCCCGCTGCGCCTCCACCAGATGGTCGCCGCCCAGGAGTCCGAGTGCGTAGAACACCCTGCCCAGGATCCGCGCCACCGTCGTCTTGCCGGTGCCCGACGGGCCCGAGAAGACGAAGTGCCGTTTCGGCGGCTGTACCGGCAGCCCCTGCCCCGCCCGCAGCCGCGCCATGTTCAACTGGGCCGACAGCGCCTTCACTTGGCGCTTCACCGGCTCCAGGCCCACCATCCGCTCCAGCTCGGCCAGAGCCTCCTCCAGCAGCGCCGGATCGGTCGGACCGGTCGGCAGCGGCTGTACGGGCAGCGCCGCCTTCTCTCGCACCGAGTCCGTCGCCGACGGCAACGGGGCGCCCGGCGGCGGGAGTTCGGGCTCAGACAGCTTCAGGTCGCGGCCCTCGCCGCCGAACAGGGGGTCGATGCCGTCCGGGCTTTCGAGCAGCTCCTGCCCGATGCCGGTGAGCGTGATCGCCGCCAGGTCGGCCGCCTCGTCGTACCCGTCGCCCTCGGAGATCGCCGCGAGCCGCGCCGAGGTGTCCATGAACGCGGGGTCCACGCGATGCACCGCCCGGTACAGGGGGAGTGCCGCCGCCGAGCGGCCCGTGCCCTCGTGGGCCCGCGCCAGCCAGTACCGCAGCTCCTTGCGCTGCGGCTGTTCGCTGCGACAGCGCATCAGTGCCGCCGAGAGGAGCGGTTCCGCCTGGCCGTACATCTCCAGGCGCACCCGGGCCATCCCGCCGAACAGACCCGCCTCGATGCCCAGCATCGCGTCGTTGATCAACGGGTCGGTGTGCCGGACCAGTTGCTCCCAGTCCTTGACGAGATAGGCGCGGCACGCGTGCAGGAAGCGGACCTGCGGGTCGGTGTCCACCGGCGGCAGTCCTGCCAACGCCCGGTCCAGCTCGGGCACATGGCGGCCGTCCAGCCAGTGCGAGGCGTGCGCGAGCAGCAGATCGCGCGGGCTTTCGAGCACCGGCTGCACCCACCAGCCCAGCCAGTACCAGGAGTTGAGGGTCCGGCGGTGACGCGAACGCTGCTCCCCGAAGCGCTCCCGGTGCCGGAACATCCGTAGCAGCGCGGTCGTCGTGTCGACGCGCAGCGCATGCAGTCCGAGCCAGCCGTCGGCCATCCCGGGATCGATCCGCACCGCGGTGCGGAACTCCTCCTCCGCCTGCGGATAGGCGCCCATCGTGTAGGCGTCCACACCTCGCAGCCAGGCGAGGTCGGCCGGGGCCTCGGGGCCCTGCGTGCCGAAGTCCATCACGTCCCCCACAAACCGTGCCCCCGATTGCCTCTCCGACGGGCCGGTGCCCGTCGGCAGCTTGGTCGAACCGCTGTGCCGCGGACGGGAGTTGCAACGGTGCGCAGAGCAGCCGTCCGAGTCGCACCGAGGGCATCGTACCTGCGCTTCACGTGCCCGCAGCAGGGTGCCGCACAGGACGTTTCACGAGGTGGGAGCAGATGGGGCGCACTCGACACGGTCACCGAGGGTGAACAGAAAACGCCTCGTGACGGCCGGAAAACGGGGTGCGGGCAGAACGAAGCCCCCGATCACGGGGGAACAACCGGGGGCTTCGCGACTGCGGGCGGCAACGAATGGCCGCACATTCAGAACGTAAGTCCTGTACGGCCAGTCGGTCAAGCCGAGTTGGGGCGCGCGGGCCGGTTGAACGGCAAGGGTCTTCACAAGTTCAGCACACAGCCGACGGCCCGTCACGGTGAGTGAGAATCTGGTCTGATCCAACGGTCCCGGCAGGTCCCGGCAGCACCTCGTACCCCTCGCGGCACTGCCGTACCAACAGGTCGGCGAACGGACGCGAGGGGTCCGCGGCGAAGTGCCGACGCTCCGCGCCGACCCACCCGGCCCAGAAGTCGCTCTGGTCCGCTCCGTCCCGCAGCCGCCCGCGCGCCCAGGCCTCCTCGTCGGCCACCTCCATCCACAACAGCCGCGCCAGGAACGGCCGTAGCGCCCGCCGCCCGGCCCCGACCCCCTCCACCAGCACCACGGGCGCGGCCGGCAGCTCCCTGGGCGGTCCGAAGCGCCGGGACACCCAGTCGTAGGGGGCGTAGGAGGCGCTCTCGCCGCGCCGCAGCGGCTCGATCACCTCGCTGACCAGGCGCCGCGTCCACGCGAACAGCTCGTCGTGGGTCGCGATGTCGTCGAGGTGCAGCACGGGCACCCCGCCGAGCGCCGCGGCCAACCGCCCGGCGAACGTGGTCTTCCCGGACCCCGCGTGTCCGTCGACGGCGATCAGCCGGACGGGGCCGCAGGAGGGCGGCAGGCGGCGCAGGGCGCGTGCGAGGTCGTGGATGACGGTTCCCGGAGGGCGATGGGATTCGGACATATTGGCGAGGTCCATTCTAGGGACCGGTCGGGCACCATCACGATCCACGGCGCAGGTCACGCCAATGGTCGAGACCAATATTCGTCCGCGTGGCACGGCTCGAAGTGCTGGCATGAGCCGGTCACCGGCGGCCATAGTTGGCGCACATCCGTGTACCGTCCCGCCCGCCTAGGACACCTGGGGGTCACCCGCCCATGAGCAGAGCCGAACAGCCGTCCCGCAGGAGCGTCCTCGCCGCGGCGGTCGCCGCCGCCGTCGCGGGCAGCGCCGGCCCGGCCGCCGCCGACACCCCGGACGCGACCGGCCGCGAGGCCGAGGCCGATCCCGTCCGCACCGTCGACAACCGCGCCTGGACCTCGTACGCGGACTGGTGCGCCGGCACCTTCAAGGGCACCCGTGCCGTCGCCGGTACGCGGCCCGGGGTCGTGATCGGTACGCCGGCCGGCACGGTCGACTACACCGATCCGCACACCGGAAAGACGGCCGCCTGGGAGTACGCGACCTGGACGTCCCCCGTGCACCGGCTCGCGGTGCCCGCCACCGAGGCCATCGCCTCCTGGAACGCGCGCACCCCGGCCGGCACCTGGCTCCAGATCGAGCTGACCGGCACGTACTCCGACGGCACCACCACCCCCTGGTACGTCATGGGCCGCTGGGCCTCCGGCGACCAGGACATCAAGCGGACCTCCGTCGACGACCAGACCGACGACAAGAGCACCGTCTGGACCGACACCTTCGCCATCGACGACCCGGCCACGGGCCTGCGCCTGGTCTCGTACCGGCTGCGCCTGACCCTCCACCGCAAGCCCGGCACCACGGCCACGCCCACCGTCTGGCGCGCCGGCGCGATGGGCTCCGACGTCCCGGACCGCTTCACCGTGCCCGCGTCGACGCCCGGCCCGGCGAAGGAACTGGTCGTCCCGCGCTACTCGCAGGAGATCCACAGCGGCCAGTACCCCGAGTACGACAACGGCGGCGAGGCCTGGTGCAGCCCCACCTCCTCGCAGATGATCATCGAGTACTGGGGACGGAAGCCCACGGCACAGCAGCTGGCCTGGGTCGACCCGGCCTACGCCGACCCGCAGGTGTGCCACGCGGCCCGCTTCACCTACGACTTCCAGTACGGCGGCTGCGGCAACTGGCCCTTCAACGCGGCCTATGCGGCGACCTACCAGGACTTCCAGGGCGTGGTCACCCGGCTCGGCTCGCTCACCGACCTGGAGGCGCTGATCGCGGCGGGCATCCCGGCCATAACGTCCCAGTCGTTCCTCAAGACCGAGCTGACGGGGGCCGGTTACGGCACCTCCGGCCACCTGATGACCGTGATCGGCTTCACCGCCGACGGCGACGTGATCGCCAACGACCCGTTCTCGGCGACGAACGAGGCCGTGCGCCGGGTCTATCTGCGGCGAGAGTTCGAGAACATCTGGCTGCGGACCAAGCGGTACAACGCCAGTGGCAAGGTCGTCTCCGGCACCGGCGGCGTCTGCTACCTGTACTTCCCGGCCCGGCCGACCGCCGCCCAGCTCGCCGCCCTCACGGCGGTGGGCGTGCGCTGAAACCGAAGAGACCGAAGAGAACACAGCCCCCGGGAGACCGGGGGCTGTCCGTTTTCGGTGGGATGTGACCAACGTCTCCGCCATGAAAGCCCCGATGAATGGCAAGGTGGACAGAACGGTGGGGGGAGTCCATCGCACACCGACCTCAGCGAGATGCCATGACCGCGAGCACTGCCGCAGCCCCCGCCCGCACCCGCACCGGCGGCCCCCAGGAAGACGGCCCGAAGATCTTCGAGCACGTCATGGGCTGGACCTTCGTGGTCGTGCTCGCCATGCTCGTCGCCCAGCTCGGCCTGCTCTGAGCCGGTGCGATCAGCCCTGAATCGGGCGCCTGCGCCCTCGATCAGAGTCGAACGTGCAGGTGGCTCAGGTCTGCCATACTTCGGATGTCCCGCCCGCAGTTGGAGACCAGGGCCCCAAATTGAACAGTAGTCGACAGCCTGCCGCCGAACGCCCGCGGGCGCGCGGCACCGACCGCTCTCTGGCGCGACGCGCCGAACTCATCGCCATCGGACGGAAACTGTTCGCCGATCGGTCGTACGACGCACTGTCGATGGACGACATCGCACGTCAGGCACAGGTCGCCAAAGGGCTGATCTACTACTACTTCCAGTCGAAGCGCGGCTACTACCTCGCCATCGTCGAGGACTCGGTCGCCGACCTGGTCACCTTCGCGTCCAGCGGCCTCAGCCACGCCCCCGTGGACCGCGTGCACCGCACCATGGACGCCTACCTCCGCTTCGCCGAGCACAACCAGGCCGCCTACCGCACGATCGTCAGCGGCGGTGTCGGCTTCGACACCGAGGTGCACGCCATCCGGGACGGCGTGCGCGAGGCGATCGTCGCGACCATCGCCGAGGGCGCGTACGGCCGACAGGACATCGGCCCGCTGGCCCGCATGGGCCTGTTCGGCTGGGTGTGCAGCGTGGAGGGCGCCACCCTCGACTGGATCGACCGCCCCCAACTGCCCCGGGACGTCATGCGCGAGCTCCTCGTGAAGATGCTCGGCGGTGCGCTGCGTGCCATCGAGGAACTCGACCCGGCGTACGTGACACCGGAACCGGCCCGCCGGGACAACTGACGGCAGAGGGGCGGAAGCTCGTGGCTCCCGCCCCCCCAACCACCCTTCGGGTGGGTCTACTTGATCGCCCTGATCAGCTCACCGTTCGAGGTGTCGCCGCTCAGCTCCCAGAAGAACGTGCCGCCCAGGCCCTGCTGGTCCTTGTACGCCATCTTCGTGCGGATGGTCGCCGGGGTGTCGTAACTCCACCAGTCGCTCCCGCACTTGGCGTACGCCGTCCCGCCGACGGTGCCGGTCGCGGGGCACGTGGTCTTGAGCACCTTGTAGTCCTCGAAGCCCTCCTCGTACGTACCCGCCGCCGGGCCGGTCGCCGTGCCGCCGGGCGCCGACTGCGTGACGCCGGTCCAGCCGCGCCCGTAGAAGCCGATGCCGAGCAGCAGCTTCGAGGCCGGGATGCCGAGGCTCTTGAGCTTCGCGATGGTCGCCGAGGTGTAGTTGCCGGCCTGCGGGATGCCGGGGTACGAGTTCAGCGCCGAGTGCGGTGCCGTCGGCCCGGTCGCCGCCCAGGCGCCGAAGTAGTCGTACGTCATCGGGTTGTACCAGTCGACGTACTTGGCCGCGCCCGCGTAGTCCGCCGCGTCGATCTTGCCGCCGGAGGTGGCGTCGGCCGTGATCGCCGCCGTGATCAGGTTGCGGGGGCCGAACTTGGCCCGCAGCGCCGCCATCACGTTCTTGAAGGCCGCCCGGCCGCTGGTGTCACAGGTCAGGCCGCAGGCGTTCGGGTACTCCCAGTCGATGTCGATGCCGTCGAACACATCGGCCCACTGCGAGTTCTCGACCAGGTCGTAGCAGGACTGCGCGAACGCGGCCGGGTTCTGCGCGGCCTCGCCGAAACCGCCCGACCAGGTCCAACCGCCGAAGGACCAGAGGACCTTGAGGTTCGGGTGCTTCCGCTTCAGCTCGCGCAGCTGGTTGAAGTTGCCGCGCAGCGGCTGGCTCGCGGTGTCGGCGATCCCGTCCACCGACTCGGCGGCGGTGTACGCCCGGCCGATCGCCGCGTCGGCGTCGCCCATCGCGCACTTGCCGCCGGTGACGTTGCCGAAGGCGTAGTTGATGTGGGTCAGCCGGGTGGCCGAACCGGACGTCTCGATGTTCTTGACGTAGTACGCGCGGTCGTTCGTGCCCCATTCGGTGAAGTAGCCGAGAACCTTGGAGCCGGCTTTCGGGGCGTGCTTCGCGGCGGCTTCCGAAACCGGCTGCGCTGTCTGCGCGGCGGTCGCGGTGCCCGCGCCGGCCAGCAGTCCGGCGCCGAGAACGGCACAACACGCGGCGGACACAAGGGCCTTGAAGCGGACGCGGGGGAGGTGCGGTCGGTGCATCGGGCTTGTCTCCTCGGAGGGGAGGGGAGCGTGGGGACGGTGTTGTCGGGAACTGCGGGCACAGTAAATGGACTAGACCACTGTGGTCAATGGTTCGGACCAATCCTGGAGCGAGGTCGATGTCGGGGGATGTGATCGAATAAACGCTCGTTAACCGGTGACGCCGTGCCGCCGATCGGGCATACTCGCAGCTCCACAGCCGTTCGCCGACCGCTTCCGCGACCCGGAAGAGCCAGCATCGGCCGTGACAAGTGAGACCGGCGGACGCCCCCTACTCGGGCGCGCGTGTGCCGTCGCGCCCAACAGGGAGGAGAGCGTCGACATGCCCGACCACGCCCCGCAGCCGGTGGAACGTCAACTGCCCACGGACGAGGCCCGGGACCTGATCTCGCTCGTCCGCGACATCGCCCAGCGCGAGATCGCCCCGAAGGCGGCCGAGGAGGAGGACGCCGGACGCTTCCCGCGCGAAGTCTTCGCCCTGCTCTCGGAATCGGGGCTGCTCGGCCTTCCGTACTCCTCCGACCACGGCGGCGGCGACCAGCCGTACGAGGTCTACCTCCAGGTCCTCGAAGAGCTGGCCGCGGCCCGCCTCACCGTCGGACTCGGCGCCAGCGTGCACACCCTGTCCTGTCACGCCCTCGCGAGCTACGGCACCAAGGAACAGCAGGCCGAACACCTGCCCGCGATGCTCGGCGGCGGCCTCCTCGGCGCGTACTGCCTCTCCGAACCAGCGTCCGGCTCCGACGCCGCCTCCCTGAGCACAAAGGCCGTCCGGGACGGCGACGACTGGGTGCTCACCGGCACCAAGGCCTGGATCACCCACGGCGGCATCGCCGACTTCTATACGGTCATGGCGCGCACGGGGGAGGAGGGCCCGCGCGGCATCACCGCGTTCCTGGCCCCGGGCGACGCGGCCGGTCTCAACGCCGCAGCTCCCGAACGGAAGATGGGCCTCAAGGGCTCACCCACCGCCCAGATCAACTTCGACGGGGTTCGGCTCGACGCGGGCCGCCGCATCGGCGAGGAGGGGCAGGGCTTCGCGATCGCACTGTCCGCGCTCGACTCCGGGCGCCTCGGCATCGCGGCCTGTGCGATCGGCCTGGCCCAGGCGGCACTCGACGAGGCGGTGGCCTACGCGACCGGGCGCCGGCAGTTCGGACGGCCGATCTCCGACTTCCAGGGGCTGCGCTTCCTGCTCGCCGACATGGCCACGCAGATCGAGGCGGGCCGCGCGCTGTACCTCGCGGCGGCACGGCTGCGCGACGCGGGGCGGCCGTTCGCCAAGCAGGCCGCCATGGCCAAACTCCTGTGCACCGACGCGGCGATGAAGGTCACCACGGACGCGGTCCAGGTGCTCGGCGGCTACGGCTACACCGCGGACTTCCCGGTCGAGCGCTACATGCGCGAGGCCAAGGTCCTGCAGATCGTCGAGGGCACCAACCAGATCCAGCGGATGGTCATCGCCCGTCACCTCGCGGGTCCGGAGACGCACTGAACGGATCGACCACGATCCCGAGCCCGGCCGGCGGCGCCGCGAGCCGGACCCACTCCGGGTCGTAGCGCCCCGGCAGAGTGCGGCCGCGGTCGGCCCAAGTGCGCAGCAGAGCACGGTAGATGGGCGGGTCGGGCGGAGCCGGTGGGCTCAGTCGGCCCTGCGGAACCGATTCGCCCTGGCCGGAGTCGTAGAGGCCGGAGTCGTAGAACTGGCGCGAACGTCCCAGCGCCGCGTACGTGGGGGTCGTCATGCCAGGGCAACGCGGTGACGGTCGGTCAGGTCACCGCGCCCCGGATTCGGCCCTGAGTTCGCCCCTCGGGGCGCGCACGCCGGACCCGCACCACGGCACAGACGTGCGAGCTGTGGTGCAGGGACAGTCAGGAGGTTCGAGCGGATGCGCTCAGGCGGCGTCGCGCCGCATCTCGGGGACCCGCATCGGGCGTGAGCCCGGGCCGCCGACGTGCGAGAAGGGCTGGGTCCGCCAGTCGAGTCCCTGAGGGAGCGTCAACAGCAGGGCGGTGTGCTGCTCCTGGGGCTTGGCGGACTCGTCGTCCGTGGGCCGGGCATCGGCCGCCGCCCGGCCCGTACCGGCGCAGACCGTGAGCCCGAACGGGTTCCACGGCGAAGCACACAGCGCGTGCTCCGGCAGGATCTCCTCGTCCGCGAGCAGCGCGATGGGCTGCGCGCAGTCCGGGCAGATCACCCGGAACATCTCGAAGGTGTCGTAGTCGTCGAGTTCCTCGCCATCGAGTGCGTCGGGTTCGACGCCCTCCGGCTCGGGTTCGACGACCAACTGGGGCCTCTTGGGCGCGGTGCGACCAGGGCGCTTAAGACTCTGCATGGGTTACTCCCCCTCGGGCTGGGCCGACAAGGCGCTGCGGCCTCGACCACAGCAAGCACTTCCCGCCCCGTCTCGGCGGTAATCACGAGACCATCACGGAGCATGTTCGAGGGCTGTGGCGTTCGTCACATGCCGCTCGCAGGTGCCCGTGGCGTTGCTTTTGTCCCTCAGTCGGCTCACAGGACGCTCCTCGTCACATCACGAACAGGGCATGACCTGCACCGCTCAGGTATCGGAGGAGATCAACCGCACTGTAGGTTCTGCGCCATGGAGGAGCTGGACCGACAGATCGTGCAGCTGCTCGTCAAGGACGGGCGGATGAGTTACACCGACCTGGGCAAGGCCACGGGCCTGTCCACGTCTGCCGTGCACCAGCGGGTGCGCCGGCTGGAACAGCGTGGCGTCATCCGCGGTTACGCCGCGGTCGTCGACCCGGAGGCCGTGGGACTGCCCATGACGGCCTTCATCTCGGTGAAACCCTTCGACCCCAGCGCCCCGGACGACATCGCGGAACGCCTCCGGGACGTCCCGGAACTCGAGGCATGCCACAGCGTGGCGGGCGAGGAGAACTACATCCTCAAGGTCCGCGTGGCCACCCCCCACGAGCTGGAGGAACTCCTGGCCAGGGTCCGCACCCTGGCAGGCGTCTCGACCCGCACGACGGTGGTCCTGTCCACACCGTACGAGGCGAGACCTCCGAAGATCTGACCATCTGACGTCGGCCCCGGCTGAGGGCAGTCGGCCCCGCTCCGCCCCGCTGCGGGCAAGCGTTCCCGGTACCGCCACCCCGCCCCGCTGCGGCCAGGCATCCCGCGCAAGCGCTGCGAGGCAGCGGCTCCGCACCGCCCACCGCTGTGGGCAGGCGTTCCGCAGGGCGGAACGGGTGGGCACAGCCCACAGCGCCGGGCACCGCGACAACCCGCCCCAGGTGCAGCGCCGGTGAGGTCACGCGGGAAACTGTCCTCATGAGTGAACGCCCAGCCCAGCCCGACACCGTCCTCCTCCGCGGCGGCGAAGTCCACAGCCCCGCAGACCCCTTCGCGACCGCGATGGTCGTCGAGCGAGGCCACATCGCCTGGGTCGGCTCGGAAGGCGCCGCAGACGCCTTCGCGGGCGCGGCGGACGAGGTGATCGACCTCGACGGCGCCCTCGTCACCCCGGCGTTCACCGACGCACATGTGCACACCACCGCCACGGGACTCGCCCTCACCGGCCTCGACCTCTCCGACGCCCCCTCCCTCGACGCGGCCCTCACCCTCGTACGAGAGTTCGCCGCCGCCCGCCCGGCCGACCGCGTCCTGCTCGGCCACGGCTGGGACGCCGCCCGCTGGCCCGGCGGCCGCCCGCCGACCCGCGCCGAACTGGACGCGGCCACCGGTGGACGCCCGCTGTACCTCAGCCGGATCGACGTCCACTCGGCGGTTGTGACGACGGCACTGCTCGACCTGGTCCAGGGCGACACCGGCCGCCCCGACGCCCCGCTGACCGGCGACGCCCACCACACGGTCCGGGCCGCCGCCCTGGGCGCGGTGACCCCGGCACAGCGCACCGAGGCCCAGCGGGCCGCCCTCGCCCGCGCCGCCTCGCTCGGCATCGGCTCCGTCCACGAGTGCGCCGGGCCGGAGATCTCCTCGGAGGACGACTTCACCGGGCTGCTCCGCCTCGCCGCCGAGGAGCCTGGCCCCCGCGTCGTCGGCTACTGGGCCGAACAGGATGTCGAGAAGGCCCGTGCCCTGGGCGCGCTCGGCGCCGCCGGTGACCTGTTCGTCGACGGCGCCCTCGGCTCCCACACCGCCTGCCTGCACGAGCCGTACAGCGACGAGGACGGCCACACGGGCACCGCGTACCTGGACACCGCCGCCGTCGCCGCCCATGTCGTCGCCTGTACCGAGGCGGGCCTCCAGGCGGGCTTCCACGCCATCGGGGACGCCGCCGTGACCTCCGTGGTCGAGGGCGTCCGCGCCGCCGCCGAGAAGGTCGGCCTGCCCCGGATCCGCGCCGCCCGGCACCGCGTCGAGCACGCCGAGCTGCTCACCCCCGAGACCATCGCCGCCTTCGCGGAACTGGGCCTCACCGCGTCCGTACAGCCCGCCTTCGACGCCCTGTGGGGCGGTGAGGACGGCATGTACGCCCAGCGCCTCGGCGCGGACCGCGCGCGTGCCCTGAACCCCTTCGCGGCCCTCCTGAAGGCCGGCGTCCCGCTCGCCCTGGGCTCGGACAGCCCCGTCACCCCGCTGGACCCCTGGGGCACGGTCCGCGCCGCGGCCTTCCACCAGACCCCGGAGCACCGCATCTCGGTCCGCGCCGCGTTCACCGCCCACACCCGGGGCGGCTGGCGGGCCGTCGGTCGCGACGACGCGGGCGTCCTGGTGCCGGGCGCGCCCGCGGACTACGCCGTGTGGCGCACCGGCGCCCTCCTCGTCCAGGCCCCCGACGACCGGGTCGCCCGCTGGTCCACCGACCCCCGCTCCGGTACCCCGGGCCTGCCCGATCTCACCCCGGGCGCCGACCTTCCCGTCTGTCTGCGCACGGTGGTGGGCGGACGAACGGTGTTCGTACGGCCGGGCGAGTGATCTCCCGGGGTGGCGCGGTACGGATCGATGGCCGACACGCCGTCGCGCGACCTGCGTATCCTCGGCGTTGACCAGGCGATTGAGGAAAGAACCGCAGGTCAAGCAGCTGTTGACAGCCGACGGCAGGTGGCCGGTAGGTTCGGCCGGGTCCACCACCGGACGCCCGACCGGGGAACCTCCGAGCAGTCGCCGCAGCGCCGCTGGGTCAGGGATGGTGTGCCGCACCGGCGCACCGTCACTGGCAGCCAGGCCCAGCGCCCGCGCCACGGCGACGGAACGTTCCACCCGGCCGGCAAGGTGTGACCCGGGTGGGGCCCGGACGTCCAGTAGACAACGGCTTTCGGTCGACCCGCAGCCAGCGGGTCCCAGGTCGGCCCGAAGGGCGCCGGGCCCCGATCCGCAGTGCGCACAGGTGACGAAGCGGACTCCTTACCCGTCTCTTCCCGAATAGACACCCCTGTACGAACGTGCCGACGTTTCGGCGCAGGCTGCGGCCACTATGGTGGACCTCTGCGTACGGACTTGAAGGGGCAGCAGTGAACGACGGCGACGGGACCCTCGCGGCAGAAGCCCAGGGGCGGCGGTTCGGCCCGCTCGGCACGGCCTTGGTGATCATTCCGACCTACAACGAGGCGGAGAACATCAAGAAGATCGTGGGCCGGGTGCGCGAGGCCGTCCCCGACGTCCACGTTCTCGTGGCGGACGACAACAGCCCCGACGGCACCGGCAAGCTCGCCGACGAACTGGCCGTCGACGACGACCAGGTCCAGGTGCTGCACCGCAAGGGCAAGGAAGGGCTCGGTGCCGCCTACCTCGCGGGCTTCCGCTGGGGCATGGAGAACGGCTACGGCGTCCTGATCGAGATGGACGCGGACGGCTCCCACCAGCCCGAGGAACTGCCCCGCCTGCTGACCGCCCTCAAGGGTGCCGACCTGGTCCTCGGCTCCCGCTGGGTGCCCGGCGGCCGGGTGGTCAACTGGCCCAAGTCCCGCGAGTTCATCTCCCGTGGCGGCAGCCTCTACTCCCGGGTCCTGCTCGACGTACCCATCCGGGATGTCACCGGCGGCTACCGTGCCTTCCGCCGCGAGACCCTCGAAGGCCTCGGCCTCGACGAGGTCGCCTCGCAGGGCTACTGCTTCCAGGTCGACCTGGCCCGTCGCGCGATCAGGGCCGGCTATCACGTCGTCGAGGTGCCGATCACCTTCGTCGAGCGCGAGCACGGCGACTCCAAGATGAGCCGAGACATCCTGGTCGAGGCGCTCTGGCGGGTCACGACGTGGGGCGTGGCGGAGCGAGTGAACAAGGCCCGCGGCAGGACCAGGAAGCCGTAGCGGCCCGTCCCGGACATACCGGTACGACTTCACAGGCTCCGTTGATCATCTGCTTATCCCGTGCTGAGCCCGGCCCAGGCACACTGGACGTATGACGACTGGCGCACCGATTCCCACATACCCCGCCCGGCCGCGGCGTTCCCGGCTGCGCACCTTCCTGCCGCTGGGCATCGCCGCCTGGCTGGTGCTGGAGATCTGGCTGCTGACCGTGGTCGCCGGCGCGGCGAGCGGCTTCACGGTCTTCCTGCTCCTCGTCGCCGGCTTCGTGCTCGGTTCCGTGGTCATCAAGCGGGCCGGCCGCCGGGCCTTCCGCAACCTCACGGAGACGCTGCAACAGCAGCAGGGCGGCATGCCGACGGCGGCCGCGGCCCGCCCCGGCGGCAGCGAGGGCAACGGCCTGATGATGCTCGGCGGCCTGCTGCTGATGCTGCCCGGTTTGATCTCGGACGCGGTGGGCCTGCTCCTGCTGATTCCCCCGCTCCAGAAGGCGATCAGCCGCTACGCGGAACGCACCTTCGAACGCAAACTGAGGGAGGCGACCCCGGGCACCCTGGGCGACGCCTTCCAGCAGGCCCGTATGCACCGCCCGGACGGCAAGGTGGTCCCGGGCGAGGTCATTCGCGAGGACGGCACGGACGCACGGGGCGAGCAGCGCCCGCCGCTGAACAGTTAGCTGGGATCACCGGTCGGCGGGCTGGGATTTCCAGCCCGTCCGGCGTTTGAGGACGAGCCCGAAGGGCGAAGGGGGTCTGGGGCGCAGCCCCAGGAACCGCAACCCCCACGGACCCGCCACGAAAACGCAAAACCGCAGGCACCGTACGCAAACCTCACGTACGGCACCCGCGGTGTCACGCGTGCGTTGTATGCCGCCCAGCCCCCGGAGGGACTATGCGGACTTGCGGCTGTCCCGCGGATGTACCGCGATGTTCATCGCTCCGGAGCGGAGTACGGCCAGTCGCTCCTCAAGGACCTCTTCGAGTTCCTCGCGGGTGCGCCGCTCCATCAGCATGTCCCAATGCGTACGCGCGGGCTTGGCCTTCTTCTCCTCAGGGCCGTCGCCGTCCACGAGGAGTGCCTGGGCCCCGCAGACCTTGCACTCCCACTCCGGCGGGATCTCCGCCTCGACCGAGAAGGGCATCTCAAAGCGATGCCCCTTCTCGCATGCGTACTCCACGGCCTGGCGCGGGGCCAGGTCGATGCCGCGGTCCGTCTCGTAGCTGGTCACCACGAGGCGCGTGCCGCGAAGAGCTCGCTCACTCATGAATCGTGCCTCCCGGGCTTGTCGCCCACAGGACAGGTGTCGCTGTCGTCGTCATCCGGTCAACGTCCGGTCGGCGGTAAAGATTCCCGTCCCGTGTCCCGTTTCGGGTCATGCGTCGCCGTCGTAGCCGCCCCTTGTTGTACCCACCAGCGCCCGGTTTGTCACATCTGCAAGCAGATGTCACCCAGCGTTTCATCATCTTTGACGCGCAGTAACGGTACGCCTGGCAGGCCAACGGCGTACACTACCGCTCTTTTGCCGTGGATGCTAAATCCTTTCGGGAACGGGATTGCCCGCGTCGCGGATCGCCCGGCCCACCGGAACCCGCGCGAGCAGCGCGAACCCGAGGACGAAGAAGGCCACGAGCGAGATGATCGCGTCCCGGTAGCTTCCGGTCAGTTGATAGGTGATCCCGAACAGAAGTGGACCGAGCCAGCTCATACCCCGGTCGCTCATCTCGTACGCCGAGAAGTATTCGGCCTCTTTGCCGGGCGGCACCAGATGCGAGAACAGCGACCGGGACAGGGCCTGGCTGCCGCCGAGGACCAGGCCGATCCCGGCGGCCAGCACGAAGAACCACACCGGAGCGCCGGCCGGCAGGAAGTACCCCGCCGCCAGGGTCACCGTCCACGCCACCAGGGATCCGAGAATCGTCCGCTTGGCCCCGTAGACCCGGGCCAGTCGGCCCATCGCCAGCGCTCCCGCCACCGCGAGCACCTGCACCAGCAGGATCGCCCCGATGAGCGTGGACTGGCCGAGCCCGAGTTCCTCGGAGCCGTACACCGAGGCCTGGGAGATCACGGTCTGGATGCCGTCGTTGTAGACGAGGTAGGCGAGCAGGAAGGAGAGGGTGAGCGGGTGGCGGCGCATGTCGCGGACGGTCGCCGCGAGCTGCCGCAGCCCCGGGGAGGTGGGCTCCTTCGGCGCGCCCTCCTCGGCGGCGGCCCGGCGGTCGCGGAGCCTGCGCAGGGGTACGAGGGTGAAGGCGCCCCACCACAGGCCCGCCGAGGCCAGACAGATGCGGACGGCCATGCCTTCGGAGAGCCCGAAGGAGTCGTGGGCCGTGTACAGCACCAGGTTGGCGACGAGGACCAGGGCGCCCGCCGCGTAGCCGAACGCCCACCCGCGCGAGGAGACCGCGTCGCGCTCCTCGACCGGGGCGATCTGGGGGAGGTAGGAGTTGTAGAGCATCATCGAGACGGACAGGGCCGCGTTGGCGACGACCAGCAGCAGCCCGCCGAGCAGATAGCGGTCGCCGTCGAGGAAGAACATGCCTGTCGTCGCCGTGGCGCCCACGTACGCGGCGGCCCCCAGCAGCGGCTTCTTCCGGCCCGTGCGGTCGGCGGCGGCGCCCACCAGGGGCATCACCAGCACCGCCACGATGATCGACAGGGACACCGAGTACGCGAAGTACGAGCCCGCGCGCACCGGTATGCCCAGCGGATGCACGAACCCGTCCGCGTCGGCCGCCTCTTCGGCGACCGACGTCAGATAGGGGCCCAGGAACACGGTGAGCACGCTCGTCGAGTAGACGGAGCACGCCCAGTCGTAGAAGTACCAGCCGCGCTGCTCGCGCTTGCGCCCGGCGGCTTCGTCGGCCGCCTCGTCCCGCACGGTGTCGGTACCCACCCGTGCCCCTCGCTTTCCCCGTGAAGGCGGTGCGCGCGGGGCGTCAGAACCAGGTGCCCCGGTCCTCCAGAACCTTGCGCAACGTGTCGATGTGATCGGTCATGATGCCATCGACTCCCAGGTCCAGGAGCCGGTGCATGCGATCGGGATCGTTGACCGTCCACACATGGACGTGCAGCCCGCGCGCGTGGGCGGTGCGCACGAAGGCCCGGTCGACCACCGGGATGCCCGACTGCGACTCGGGAACCTGGGCCGCGACCGCCGACCGGCGCACCCCCACGGGCACACCCCAGGAGCGCAGCCGCAGGTTGAGGACGCCCCGGGTGCCGTACGAGGTCGCCAGCCGCGGACCCGCGAGCCGCTGGGCGCGCACCACGCGTGCCTCGGAGAAGGAGCCGACACAGATCCGGTCCCAGCACCCGGTGCGCTCGATCAGATCGAGCAGCGGGCGCAGCGCGGGCTCGGCCTTGACGTCGACGTTCCAGCGCGCCTCGGGAAAGGCTTCGAGCAGGTCCTCGAAGAGGGGCACCGGTTCGCTGCCCGCCACGCGCGCGTGCTGTACGTCGGACCAGGGGAGGTCCGCGATCAGGCCGCCGCCGTCCGTCACCCGGTCCAGCGTCGAGTCGTGGAGGGCGACGAGTTTTCCGTCCGCCGTGCAGTGGACGTCGGTCTCCAGGTAGCGGTAGCCCGCGTCGACCGCCCGCCGGAACTGGAGCATCGTGTTCTCCAGCCCGTCCGCCGCTCCGCCCCTGTGGGCGAAGGGGATCGGGCCGGGATGGTCGAGGTAGGGATGGCGTATCCGCGTGGTCACGGTCGCAGTATCGCCGCTTCCGGTTGACCGGCGGCAACGGCCGGGCTGCGGTCCGATGCCGCCGGGGCGGCGAAAACGCGCAGGAACAGTTGTGCCAGCGGTCCGATCGCCACCGCGTACAGCACCGTTCCGACCCCCACCGTGCCGCCCAGGACGAAGCCCGTCGCCACCACCGCCAGCTCGATCGCCGTACGCACGAGGCGGATCGAGCGGCCGGTGCGCCGGTGGAGGCCGGTCATCAGGCCGTCGCGCGGGCCCGGGCCGAAGCTCGCCGCGATGTACAGGCCGGTGGCCACGCCGTTGAGGACGATTCCCGCCACCAGGAGCGGGACGCGGGCGGCGAGAGCGTGGGTGTCGGGGACCAGGGCGAGCGTGCCGTCCATGGCGAGGCCGACGACGAAGACGTTCGAGACCGTGCCCAGGCCCGGGCGCTGGCGCAACGGGATCCACAGGAGCAGCACGGCGGCCCCCACGAAGATCGACACGACGCCGATGGTCAGCCCGGTCAGCTCGGCCAGCCCCTGGTGCAGCACGCCCCAGGGCTCCAGACCGAGGCCCGATTCGACGAGCAGCGCCGAGCTGGCGCCGTACAACGCGAGACCGATGTAGAGCTGGATCAGCCGTCGCCCGAGACGGTCCTGCGCCGACAACGAACTCACGAGCTGCCCCCTGTGGTGGTAGTGGCCTGGCACATGACACCCTGTGGCTTGGGAATCAATCGCATCCATGGCCAATTAGGGGAAGGTGGACTGATTCGGATGGTGCAGTGGACTTCGGCGGTGGGTACCGCGCAGCTCGCTCGGCTGCTCACCTCTCAGCAGGACCGTCCCGCGGGTCCCGGCACCCGCCGTCCGCCCGCCTACCGCTCACTGGCCGACGGCATCCGCCTACTGGTCCTGGAAGGCCGGGTTCCGGTCGCCGCCCGCCTCCCCGCCGAACGCGAGCTGGCCCTCGCACTCTCCGTCAGTCGCACCACGGTCGCCGCCGCCTACGAGGCGCTGCGCGCCGAGGGCTTCCTGGAGTCCAGACGAGGCGCGGGCAGCTGGACCGCTGTACCCGCGGGTAACCCACTTCCCGCGCGCGGGCTCGAACCGCTGCCCCCTGAGGCGCTCGGTTCGGTGATCGATCTCGGTACGGCGGCCCTGCCCGCGCCCGAGCCCTGGCTCACCCGCGCCGTCCAGGGCGCCCTGGAGGAACTGCCCCCGTACGCGCACACGCACGGCGACTACCCGGCCGGGCTGCCCGCGCTGCGCGCGATGATCGCCGAGCGGTACACCGCGCGCGGGATCCCCACCATGCCCGAACAGATCATGGTGACGACCGGCGCGATGGGCGCCATAGACGCGATCTGTCATCTCTTCTCCGGCCGGGGCGAACGCATCGCCGTGGAATCGCCTTCGTACGCCAACATCCTCCAGCTGATGCGGGAGGCGGGTGCCCGGCTCGTGCCCGTCGCGATGGCCGAGGGGCTCGCCGGCTGGGACCTGGACCGCTGGCGCCAGGTCCTGCGCGAGGCGGCGCCCCGGATCGCGTACGTCGTCGCCGACTTCCACAACCCCACCGGCGCCCTCGCCGACGAGGACCAGCGGCGCCAGCTCGTGGACGCGGCCCGGTCGGCGGGCACGGTGCTCGTCGCCGACGAGACGATGACCGAGCTGTGGCTGGACCCGGACGTGGAGATGCCGAGGCAGGTGTGCGGCTTCGACCCCGCCGGGTCCACGGTCATCACGGTGGGTTCGGCGAGCAAGGCATTCTGGGCCGGGATGCGCATCGGCTGGGTCCGGGCTGCTCCGGACGTGATCCGCAGCCTGGTCGCCGCGCGCGCCTACGCGGACCTGGGCACCCCCGTACTCGAACAGCTGGCCATCAACTGGCTGCTGAGCACGGGCGGCTGGGAGCAGGCGGTCCAGATGCGCCGCGAACAGGCCCGCGACAACCGGGACGCGCTGGTCGCGGCGGTACGACGGGAGCTGCCGGACTGGGAGTTCACGGTGCCGCGGGGCGGGCTCACGCTGTGGGTGCGTACGGGTGGGCTGTCGGGGTCGCGGCTCGCCGAGGCGGGGGAGCGGGTGGGGGTACGGGTGCCCTCGGGGCCGCGCTTCGGGGTCGACGGGGCCTTCGAGGGGTATGTGCGGCTGCCGTTCACCGTGGGGGGAGCGGTGGCGGACGAGGCGGCGGTTCGGTTGGCTGCGGCGGCGCGGATTGTGATGAGCGGGGGGTCAGGGGGAGGGGAGTCCCCGCGCACGTTCGTGGCATAGCTGCGGGCATGCGTGCCGCTAGGGGCGGCACCCGTCCCACAGAAGCGGCACCCCACAAGCGGGGCGAGCGATGCTGCTGCCCGGGGGTGGGACGCGCGGCCCGGCGCTGACGGGGTGCCGCCTGCGCCCACCCGTGCCGCCCCAGGCGGCACGCATGCCCGCAGACGGCGGCTGCTACGCGCCCTCCGCCACCGCAGCCTCGACGGGCACCGGCTCCAGGTCGGCCGGAGTCGTCCGAGGCGGCAGCAGCTCCAGTACCGCCTGCCGCTGCGCGTCGCTCGTCGCGTCGTCGTGGGGGTCCGGGGTGGCCGGGACCTGGAGGCGGTGGACCGGGCCCGTGCCCAGGCGGGCGTAGCCGCGGCCCGGGGGCATGACCTGGACCGGCGTCGTGTGCGGGGGCGCGCCCAGGACCGCTTCCGCCTGGGCGGGAGACACGGCGCCGAGGACGACACGCGCGCGCGTGTGCTGACGTACGGCGTCGCTGAGGGTGTCCGCGCTGTCGAACTGTTCCGCCACCACGACCGTGACGTTCGCCGCCCGGCCGTGCCGCAGGGGGACCTGCAGCAGGGACTGGGGATCGCGGTGGCCGTCGGCGGTGGCCAGGTGGGCGAGGGCTCCGGGGCGGTCGAGGAGGAGCCAGAGCGGGCGTCGGGTGTCGTCGGGGAGGGGCTGACCGGCCTGGCGGGCCTGGTTGGCCGCGATCAGCCGGCGTTCCGTCTCGTGGGCGGCCCATTCCAGGCTCGCCAGGGCTCCAGTGGGGGCACAGTCGACGGCCAGGACGCCGTCCCGGCCGGTCAGGCACGCGTACTCGCCGGTGCCGCTGCCGTCGACGATCAGGACATCGCCGTACTGGAGGGCCTGGAGGGCGATCGAGCGCAGGAGTGTCGTCGTGCCGGTGCCGGGCTCGCCCATCACCAGGAGGTGCGGTTCGGTGGAGCGGGGGCCCGTGCGCCAGACGACCGGCGGGACGTCACGCTGCTCCTCGCCGTGGCCGAGGGGGAGCGTGCGCTGGACCTGGGTGGGGTCGGTGAAGCCGAGCACCGTCTCGCCGGGGGACGTGACGAAACGCTGCGCGGCGATGTCGGTGGGGAGGGGCGGCAGGACCGTGACCGTGAGCTGGTTGCCCTCTTCGTCCCACGCGAAGTGGTATTCACGGCCCCGGCCCGACTTGGCGTGCAGCAACTGCTCGATCCGCGCGCGGGAGTCGGCCTCGCCGTCGGTGAAGTACGCCGGGTAGCGCACCAGCAGGTGCGAGATGCGGCCGGTGCCGTCGAACTCGTACGCGGGGAAGGTCTTCTCCCAGTCGCCGCCGTGGGCGTACAGGGGATCGGGGTCGTCGGGGGTCGAGAAGTAGGGGACCAGTGCCTCGTGCAGGGACTGGAGGCGCTGGGTCTGGGACTCGTCGGGGCCCTCGGGCTCCGCCGGGGCGCGGTCCCTGCCGTGCCAGGCCGCTGCCGCCATCACCGAGATGACGGCGAGCAGCGGGCCGTAGGGCACGAGAGCCACGACCAGGACCATCGAGGCCACCATGAACAGCAGCGGCCCGCGCTTGTCCTTGGGCGTGTCCGCCCACTTGCGCCGCCCGGCCGCAGCCAGTCGGCGCAGCCCCCTGCTGATCGTGATCAGCGGATGGAGGACGTCAGTGGCGCTGTCGGCCGCGGTCCGGGCCAGCTCCCGGCTCCGGGCGATCTGTGCGCTGCCGTTGCTCAGGATGCGGGGGAGGGGGCGCCGGACCACTGCTGTCTCCTGGAGGTGCGTGCGGGCGGGAGGGACGTCAGAACTTGATTCCGCCGAGCAGGCCCGCCAGGCTCTCGCCGCCGGCCTTGATGCTCGGAGCGATGGCGGTGCTCGCGAGGTAGAAGCCGAACAGCGCGGCCACGAAGGCGTGCGACGCCTTCAGCCCGTCCTTCTTGAAGAACAGGAAGACGATGATGCCGAGCAGAACGACGCCTGAGATGGAGAGGATCATGAGAGATCTCCTGGTGTGGTGGGGACAGTCACCATGAGTTCTTCCAGGATCACCGCATGTATCCATACGATAAAAGGTGCAATCGAGTGAATTTCGGCGTATTTCACTCCGCTGGCGGACCTGTTGGGTGTCATTCGGTGCCGTTCGGGTGTGCTGATCTTTGCCGCCGAGGTGTCGGGCCATGAGCCTGCCGAGCCAGTACGCTGACGATTCACCCGTACGGTTGTAACGAGAGGCGGTCCGGCCGATGAGCGAAGCCCCCGACCCCGATGTCGTGGAGCTGGCGACCAAGATCTTCGATCTGGCCCGGGAGGGGCAGACCGAGGCACTCGTGGCGTACGTCGACGCGGGCGTCCCGGCCGACCTCACCAACGACCGCGGCGACTCCCTGGTGATGCTCGCCGCCTATCACGGGCACGCCGACGCGGTCCGGGCGCTCCTCGCGCGCGGTGCCGACGGGAACCGGGTGAACGACCGGGGTCAGACCCCGCTCGCCGGGGCCGTTTTCAAGGGTGCGCAGGACGTCATCCAGGCCCTCCTCGAAGGAGGCGCCAATCCGGCCGCGGGCATGCCCTCGGCCGTTGACACCGCACGGATGTTCGGCAAGACGGAACTGCTGGAGCTGTTCGGCGCGCACTGAGCCGTACGCACTGATCAGCAAAGACACGGAAAACGGGGGAGGCGGAACGGGGCCGCCGGAAATACGGTCGCGGCAGCTTGAACAGCCGGGTCATCATGACGTCGTGATTCACGGACGCGATGGCTGGGCAGGGGTTGCCGCACCGCGCGGGCCGTGAGGCGGTCCGCATGGGCCCACCTACGAGAGGCAGAGGAACATGGTCTACAGCAAGCAGGAAACGGCGGACGCTCCGACGTGTTGTCACGTGGCCAGGTAAAGCAAGATCCCGGTTGCGTCGACGCTTGATGTGAGGCTGTTTCCCATGTTCGATCCGGTCATAGCGCCCAGCGGTACGCTGCTCGGCCTGCTCCAGAGGGGCCGCGGCGACGGCACGCTGCACGCGCTCACCGCACCGCGCGCCGAGGCGCTCGCGGCGCTGAACCACTGCGTGCTCCGCGACCCCCGCCACGACTGGCAGGTGGAGAACCGCTCCCTTTACTACGCCCGTCTCTATGTCGACCTCCATGGCGAGGTGGACGAGATCGAGGCCCATCTCTTCGACGCCGAGGACGTCCTCGACACCGACGAGTCACGCACCGGGCTCGCCCTCGCGGTCCTCGGGCACCTCGCCTCGTACGGCAGGCGCGACGCGCTCGAACTGCTGCGCAGGTACGCCGCCACCGGCACCAGCTGGGCCTGGGCGCTGGACGAACTGGCGCTCAGGGACGACGACGCGGGGCTGCGCGCCCTCGCCGCCCCCGTGCTGGCCCGCTTCGGCACCGACGCGGAGGGCGAGGCCGAACTCGCCGCCGCCGTGCGCGACGCGTTCGAGCCACGGCCCTGGCGGCTGTGGGCCGACGATCCGCGCGAATCGGTCTCCACACGCGTGCGTGCCGCTCAGGAGACCGGCTGCTTCGACCGCTGGCAACGCCAGATGCGACCGTCCGGACCCCGCCCGGGCTGGAGTGTGCAGGCCGTCTTCGAATGGGCCCAGCAGGGCATCGACCGCGGCGCCGTGCTCCATGTGCCCGCCGCGCGCTGTCTCACGGCTGTGGCGGGCCCAGAGGACCGGCCCCAGATCCTGGAGGCGGCCCGCAGCGGCGGCGACGGCGCCCGCTGTACGGCCCTTCGCTATCTCGCCGACGGCAATGATCCCGACGCCCTCGACCTGATCGAGGGCGCGATCGCCGACGGCACGACGGCCGTCGTGGAGGCCGCCGTCGACTCCTTCGAACGCATGCGCAGTATCGCCGCCGTCGACCGCGCGCGCGGGTGGGTCCACCGGCCCGACCCCCTGGGCGCGGCCGCCGGACGGATGCTCGCGTGCCTGGGCGGCACCCGGGACAGCGACCTCGTCCTCGGCGCCCTGCGGGAGGCCGTACGGGGCGAAGGGCCCGACGCGCCGACCCTGTGGACCCTGGTGGACGGCGCGGGACGGCTCGGCATCGTCTGCGCGGCCCCCGTCCTGCGCCATGTGTACCGCGAGACCGCCTCGTCCCATCTGCGCGGCCGGGCCGCCCGGGCCCTCGCCGCCACCGATCCCTCCTTCGCCGCCGGCTTCGCCGTCGAATGCCTGTGGGACTGCGAGGAGACCACCCGCGAGGTCGCCGCCCGGCACGCCGAGACCGGTGACGCCAGGGTCGTCGAGCAGCTGCGCCGACTCGCCGCGGACCCGGCCGAGGAGGCCGAGGTCCAGACAGCCGTAAGAAGCCGTATCGGGCCTGATTTCACCCATCGCATGAACGGGGGGTGACTCGGAGGTCAGGAGCGTATGGACGCGCGCCGACCTGCGAGGGGGCGGTGCGCAACGCTCACGGGACGTTCCCCGGCCGGAAAGATCGACGTTGACGCGAGCACGTCCAGTACGGCGACAACACCCCTATGCGTGTCGTCATCGTGACCGAATCCTTTCCCCCCGATGTGAACGGCGTGGCCCACTGCGCGCTCCAGACCGCCCGGCACCTCGTCGATCGCGGTCACGTTCCCCTCGTCGTCGCCCCGGCCACCGCCGCCGGGACCGGGCCCGACGCCTCGGCGCCGTGCCCCGTCGTCCGTGTCCCCTCCCTACCGCTCCCGGGCTACCCCCAGGTCCGCGTCGCCCTCCCCAGCCGACGCGTCGCCGCCGCGATCACCGAGCACCGCGCGGACATCGTCCACCTGGCCAGCCCCTTCATCCTCGGCGTACGCGGCATGGCCGCCGCCGCCCGGCTCGGCATCCCCGCCGTTGCCGTCTACCAGACCGATCTGGCCGGATACGCTCGTACATACGTCCACGCGGGTGAGGCCGCCGCCTGGCGCCGCATCCGCTCCGTCCACGCCGCCGCCGACCTCACCCTCGCGCCGTCCAGCGCGGCCCTGCACGACCTGGAGTCGCACGGTGTGCCCCGCGTCAAGCTGTGGCAGCGCGGGGTGGACACCGTGCGGTTCCGCCCCGAACTGCGCGACGAGGCCATCCGCCGCGAACTGGCCCCGAACGGCGAACTGATCGTCGGCTACGTCGGCCGGCTCGCCCCCGAGAAGCAGGTCGAACTCCTCGCCGGGGTCTGCGGCCTCGACGGCGTACGGGTCGTCGTCGTGGGCGACGGACCCAGCGAGCCGGGACTGCGCGAGCAGCTGCCCGGCGCGGTCTTCCTGGGCCGCCGTACCGGCGACGAACTCGCCCGGATCTTCGCCTCGCTGGACGTCTTCGCGCACACCGGACCGTTCGAGACCTTCTGCCAGACCGTGCAGGAGGCCATGGCGAGCGGCGTCCCCGTCGTCGCGCCCGCCGCCGGCGGACCGCTGGACCTGGTCGCCCACGGGCGCACCGGTCTGCTGGTCCCGCCGCGCGACGCCGGCGCCGTACGGGACGCGGTGTGGTCCCTGGCCGGTGACCCGGCGCTGCGGGCCGCGTACGGCGCCGCCGCGCGGGCGATGGTCGAGGACCGCACCTGGGCGGCCGTCGGCGACCAGCTCGTCGGGCACTACGCCGACATACTCACCGCGCGGACGGTGGTGGCGGCGTGAACGGCGAGACAGCACGCCCCGCGGACGGACCGCTGCGCATCGTCCGGCTGGCGAACTTCGTCGCCCCCGCCTCGGGCGGCCTGCGTACCGCGCTGCGCGAACTGGGCACCGGCTACCGGGCCGCCGGGCACGAACCCGTCCTGATCGTGCCCGGTGAGCGGGCGGGCGACCGCGACACCGAGCAGGGGCGCGTGATCACCCTGCCCGGCCCGCTGCTGCCCGGCACCGGCGGCTACCGCGTCCTCACGGACAAGCGCCGCGTCGCCGCCCTGCTCGAATCACTCGCGCCGGACCGCCTGGAGGTGTCCGACCGGACGACCCTCAGGTGGACCGGCAAGTGGGCGCGGCGGGCCCGCGTCCCCGCGGTGATGGTCTCCCACGAGACCGCCGACGGCGTCCTGCGCACCTGGGGCCTGTCGGAGAACCTCTCCCGGCGCGCCGCCGACGCCCTCAACGTCCGTACGGCACACACCTACGCGCGCGTGGTGTGCACCACCGAGTTCGCCGAGCGGGAGTTCGTGCGGATCGGCGCGCGCAATGTCGTACGGGCCCCATTGGGCGTCGATCTTGTCCTGCGGCACCCGTCGCTGCGGGACCCGGAACTGCGGGCCGCCCACGCGCGCGAGGACGAGACGCTCCTGGTGATGTGCTCCCGGCTGTCCGTCGAGAAGCGGCCCGGAACGGCGCTGGACGCCCTGGAGGCGCTGCGGCGGCGCGGACAGCGGGCGCGGCTCGTGGTCGCCGGGGACGGGCCGCTGCGGGCCCGCCTGGAGCAGCGGGCGCGGGATCGCGGGCTGCCGGTCACCTTCCTCGGGCACGTCGCCGACCGGGCACTCCTCGGCGGGCTCCAGGCGTCCGCCGACGTGTGCCTGGCGCCCGGGCCCGCAGAGACGTTCGGGCTCGCCGCGCTGGAGGCCATGGCCTGCGGTACGCCCGTGGTCGTCAGCGCGTCCTCCGCGCTGCCCGAGGTGATCGGGTCCGCCGGGGCCGTCGCCGCCGACGACGGCGAGGCCTTCGCGGACGCCGTACGGCTGCTGCTGGGACGGCCCGAACACGAGCGCCGCGAGAAGGCACGCGCGCGTGCGGAGTGTTTCGGCTGGTCGGCCGCGGTCGAGGCGTTCCTCGCGGCACACGACGCGAGGGTGCCTTCCACCGGTGAGGCGCCCGTGCGGCCCGTGATACCGGAGGGCGTCGGATGAGACCGCTGCGGTTCGTGGCGCTCGGCGACTCGCTGACCGAGGGGGTGGGCGATCCCGTGGACGACGGGTGGCGCGGCTGGGCCGCGCTGCTCGCCGGCGGGTTCGGCGACATGCCGGTCGAGTTCACCAACCTCGCGGTCAGCGGGGCCCAGACACGCGACGTGCTGGAGAAGCAGACGCCGGCGGGTCTCGACCTCGAACCGGACGTGGTGTCCGTGGTCATCGGCGTGAACGACACCCTGCGCCGCACCTTCGACATCCACGCGGTCGCCGCCCGCCTCGACGAGGTGTACGCGGCGTTCACCGAGCGGGGCGCGCTCCTGCTCACGGCGTGTCTGCCCGACCCCGGGGCGATGCTGGGGCTGCCCGGCGTCCTGGCCAACCCGCTGGCCCGGCGGCAGCGGGCGGTCAACACCGTCGTCCACGCGCTCTCCGAGCGATACGGGGCCGTGCATCTGCACGCCGCCGAGGGCGAGTGGCTCAGCGGGCGCGAGATGTGGAGCGCGGACCGGCTCCATCCCGGCGAGCAGGGGCACCGGCAGCTCGCGGTCCGCTTCCACGCGCTGCTCGCGGAGGCGGGCGTCACGGACGGGGCAGGCCCGTCGGCCGCGCCGGAACGCCCCGCGCCCACCCGGTCGGCCAGCCTGCGCTGGCTGGCCACCGCGGGCACGGGCTGGGTGGCGCGACGTTGCACCGACCTGCTGCCACAGCTCCTCCGGCTCGCCGCCCAGGAGGTCCGCCACCGCGCCCGTGGCACCAGCGCCCGCCTCGACCTGGGGGCGTCCCACGCCGTGGCGGCGGCCTTGGCCGCATTGACGGTCGCGGAGCACGGGGCTGAGCCGGACGTGGCGTAGGGCCCATGGCGCGGATGGCTGGCGTGAGCGCCCGGGGGCTCGTGTCCTGGGTGCTCGTGGCACGGGCACCCGTTTCGATCGGGGGGCGCCTCACGTGGTGGTGGCGGCTCTGGCTGTTCAGCCGGTCGCGGGGCGCCGGGTTGGGCTGGACGTGGCGTAGGGCTTGTGTGGTGTGTCGCGGCGGCGGGTGGTTGCGGCGTCGAGTCGGTGCGGGTGAAGGGGCTCGGGGAGTGCCGGGTTGGGCCGGACGTGGCGTAGGGCCTACGTGGTGTGTCGGGGCAGAACGTGATTGCGGTGCCTCGTCGGCGTGGGCGAAGGGGCGCTCGGGGCACGCGTGCTGGTCTCGATCTGGGGGCGCCCCACTCCGTGGCGGCGGCCCTGGCCGCGGATCAGGCCTGAGTACGGCTACGGCGGCTCGTCGGCGTAGGCGAAGGGAGTTCGGTGCGTCTGGTCCCAGGGCAGCGTCTGACGTCGACGTGAGACGCTGCCGCAGCGGGCGGCACCTGGGGGAGTGGGCAACCCGTGACCACGCCACATGCGGGCCGCCCACGGCCCCAGCTCGGCTTGGTCCGCCGGACCGGGCCCGCGCGGTCAGTGGCGGCGTACGGGCACGAATCTGACCGGGGTGCCCGGCGCCGCCTGGGCCGCCGCGGGGAGGTCGGTGGCGCGGACGACGGCGATCACCGGATAGCCCCCGGTGGTCGGATGGTCGGCCAGGAAGACCACTGGACTGCCGTCCGGGGGCACCTGGACCGCGCCCAGGACCATGCCCTCGCTGGGGAGTTCGCCGGAGAAGGCCCTCTCCAGGGAGGGACCCTCCGTGCGCAGCCCGATGCGGTTGCTCGCGGAGGACACCCGGTACGTGGACGTGGTGAACGTCCGGAGTGCCGTCGGCGTGAACCAGTCGTCGCGTGGGCCGACGGTCACCCGGAGCACGAGTTCGGCCGGGGGCGCGGGCTGCGGAACGACGTCCACGCGCGCGTGGGCGCCGATCACGTGACCCAGGGGCAGCACCGCGGAGTCGGTCAGGGGCGGCGGGCCCAGACCGGAGAGCAGGTCGGTGGAGCGGCTGCCGAGCACCGGCTCGACGGCGACTCCGCCGGAGACGGCCACGTAGGTCCGTACTCCGGAGAGAGCCGTTCCGATGTCCAGCAGCGCGCCGGCCGGCACCCGTACCGGAGCGCCCCAGGCCACCGCGCGGCCGTCCACCGTGACCGGGCAGGGGGCGCCGCCGACCGCGACGGTGACCGGGCAACGGGGGCGCAGGGCACAGCCATTGAGGGTGGTCTCCAGGACGGCCGCCTCGGGCGGGTTGCCGACCAGCCGGTTGACGAGCGTCGCCGCCGGCGCGTCCAGGGCGCCGGAGCGGGGCACCCCGAGATGGGCGTACCCGGGACGCCCCAGGTCCTGCACCGTGGTCAGCGCCCCCGCCCGTACGACGGCCAGCGCACGATCGGTCATCGGCGTGCCACCGGGACGAAACGGACCCGGGTGCCTGGCGACAGCAGCGCGGCCGGCACGCGCGCGTGGTCCCACAGGACCACGTCCGTCGTACCGATCAGCTGCCAGCCGCCCGGCGACGAACGCGGGTACACACCCGTGTACGGGCCCGCCAGAGCCACCGCACCCGCCGGGACGGACGTCCGCGGGGTCGCCCGGCGCGGAACGTTGTAGCGCGCGGGGAGGCCGGTGAGATAGCCGAAGCCGGGCGCGAAACCGCAGAAAGCGACCCGGAACTCGGTGTCCGTGTGGATGCCCGCCACCGCCTCCTCGGACACGTCCCACAGGGCGGCGACATCGGCGAGATCCGGGCCGTCGTAGCGGACCGGGAGCTCGACGACCTCCTGGGTGCGGGGGAGCACCGGGGGCACTTTGGTGGCGGTCAGTTCGGCGGCCAGGCGGGCGGGGTCGGGCAGGCCGTCGAGGAGGACCGTACGGGCCGCGGGGACGATCTCCCGGACGGCCAGGGTGCCCTCCGCGCGGCGGCGCAGCAGTTCCGCGTGCAGGGCCTGGGCCTCCTCGCCGGAGGAGACCTCGAACAGCAGCGCGTCGTCGCCGACGGGCAACGCCCGCATGCCCTTCGCGCTGCTCATGAGAACGCCTCCACGCGGATGCCCGATGCCTCAAGGCGCTCCCGCACGCGGCGGGCCAGGTCCACCGCGCCGGGTGTGTCGCCGTGAACACACAGGGAGCGGGCTTGGACCGCCAGGGGCGTCCCCGAGCGCGACGCGATCACGCCCGTCCGGGCGAGGGTCACGGAGCGGGCCACCACCGCCTCCGGGTCGGTCACCAGCGCCCCGTCCTGGCCGCGCGGCACGAGCGTGCCCTCGTCGGTGTACGCGCGGTCCGCGAAGGCCTCCTGGACGGCCGGGAGGCCCGCCGCCCCGGCCAGCTCCAGCAGGCGCGAGCCGGGCAGCCCGAGCACCGGCAGGGTGTCGTCGGCCAAGAGCACGCCGTCGATCACCGCCGCCGCCTGCTCCTTGTCGTGCACGACGCGGTTGTAGAGCGCCCCGTGCGGTTTGACGTACGACACGCGTGTGCCCGCCGCGCGCGCGAAGACCTCGAGGGCGCCGATCTGATAGGCCACCTCGGCCGTCAGCTCGTCGGGCGGCACGTCCATCGCGCGCCGCCCGAACCCCGCCAGGTCGTGGTAGGAGACCTGGGCGCCGATCCGTACGCCGCGTTCGGCCGCCAGCTCGCACACCCGCCGCATGGTGACCGCGTCCCCGGCGTGGAAGCCGCAGGCCACGTTGGCGCTGGTGACGACGGACAGCAGCTGTTCGTCATCGGTCAGCCGCCAGCGGCCGAAGCCCTCGCCGAGGTCGGCGTTGAGGTCGATCATCCGGGACTCCTGTCACGCTCCGGTCAGGCGACGCGGTACTGCTCGTCGCGGGTGTCGGTGAGGAACATCTGGCCCGGCGCATGGGTGATGGCGAAGGGCGGGCGGGAGGCCATGACCGCGGCCTGCGGGGTCACTCCGCAGGCCCAGAACACCGGGATGTCGTCCGGCGCGAGGTCCACCGGATCGCCGAAGTCCGGACGGCCGAGGTCGTCGATGCCGAGCCCCGACGGGTCGCCGCAGTGTACGGGGCTGCCGTGCACCGCCGGGAGCAGACTGCTCTCCCGGATCGCCGCCGCCAGATGCTCCGGAGGCACCGGACGCATGGACACGACCATGGGACCGTGCAGCCGCCCGGCGGGACGGCACTGGCGGCCGGTGACGTACATCGGGACGTTGCGGCCCTGCTCGATGTGCCGGATCGGGACGCCCGCCTCCGCGAGCGCCCACTCGAAGGTGAAGCTGCACCCGATGAGGAACGTCACCAGGTCGTCGCGCCAATGGGCGAGCACGTCCGTGGGCTCGTCGACCAGTTCGCCGTCCTGCCAGACCCGGTAGCGCGGCAGGTCGGTGCGCAGGTCCGCGCCCTCGGCGAGGACGGTGGTCCAGGAGCCGGCGTCCGTGACGTCCAGGACCGGGCAGGGCTTCTGGTTGCGCTGGCAGAACAGCAGCATGTCGTACGCCCAGTCCGCGGGCACGGAGATCAGGTTGGCCTGGGTGTGACCGGCCGCGACGCCCGCGGTCGGTCCCGTGATGCCCGCGCGGAAGCGGGCTCGCGCGGATTTCGGGCTCCACGCGTGCGCGTGCTCGTCGACGAGGGTCAGGGGGCGGTCTTCCGTACGGTTCACTGGAGTTCCTTCCCTTGGGTCTCCGGCAGCCCCAGCAGTGCCAGGGCGGCGATGCCGTACCCGATCGCGCCGAAGACCAGCGCGCCGCCCACACCCCAGCTGTCGGCCAGGAAGCCGACCGTGGTGGGGAAGACGGCGCCGACGGCCCGGCCGGTGTTGTAGGTGAAGCCCTGTCCCGTGCCGCGTACGGCCGTCGGGTACAGCTCGCTCAGATAGGAGCCGAAGCCGCTGAAGATCGCCGACATACAGAACCCGAGCGGGAAACCGAGCACCAGGAGAAGGGTGTTGGCGCCGCTCGGGATGTTCGCGTAGGCGAGGATGCACAGCGCCGAGAGGACCGCGAAGAGCCAGATGTTGCGCCGGCGGCCGATCCGGTCGGTGAGGTAACCGCCGGTCAGATAGCCGATGAAGGCCCCGGAGATCAGGAACGTGAGGTAGGAACCGGTGCCGACCACCGACAGCCCGCGTTCCGTCTTGAGGTAGGTGGGCACCCAGGTCGCGAGGGTGTAGTAGCCGCCCTGGACACCGGTGGACAGCAGCCCCGCGAAGATCGTGATCCGCAGCAGTCCGGGTGCCTCGGCCGTGCCGGGCCTGAAGATCTCCTTGAACGAACCCTTGTTGGGGTTCTTCTCGCGCTCGGCGACCGCGCGGGGTGCGTCCTGCACCGAGCGGCGCACCCAGACGACGAGCAGCGCGGGCAGGGCGCCGGTCCAGAACATCACGCGCCAGGCCAGGTCGTCGTCGAGGAACGTGAAGACCGTGGTGTAGACGATCACGGCCAGTCCCCAGCCCACGGCCCAGGAACTCTGGATCGCGCCGAGCGTACGGCCGCGGTGCTTGGGGCTCGCGTACTCGGCCACCAGGATCGCGCCGACGGCCCACTCACCGCCGAAACCGAGGCCCTGGAGGGCGCGGAACACCAGCAGGGTCTCGTAGTTGGGCGCGAAGCCGCAGGCCACGGTGAAGACCGCGTACGTGATCACCGTGATCATCAGCGCCTTGACCCGGCCGATCCGGTCCGCGAGCACACCCGCGCCGGCACCGCCGATCGCGGAGACGACCAGGGTGACGGTGGTGAACAGCCCGGTCTGGCCGCTGTTCAGACCGAAGTACGCGGACAGCGCCACCATGCTCAGCGGCAGTGTGAAGTAGTCGTACGAGTCCAGGGCATAGCCGCCGAACGCACCGCCGAAGGCGCGGCGACCACGCGGGCCCAGCGCCCGCAGCCAGGCGAACGCGCCTTCGTCGACGGCGGGTTCAGCCGCTCCGGGGAGGGACTCGGTGGCCAGGGCCTGCGGTGGAGGGGTCGTGCTCATGGGCACCTCGCAGTTGAGGGACGGAGGGTGCTTCGGAATGAGCAGTGCGGGAGCGGTCGGCACCGCGTGGATCCGGCGGTGCCTGTCCAGCAAGGTAGAGGATCGTTGAACGATCCCTCAATACCCATGTTGTTTCGTTCTTGTATCTACGGTTGAATTCCAGGCATGGCAGAGCAGTTGACGGGACTGGCGGACGACCGAGCGCTCCTCGGGCGCACCAGCACCGCCGAGCGGGTCTCGGACATCCTCAGGAGCCGTATCGCCGACGGGTACTTCCCGCCCGGGACCCGGCTCTCCGAGGACAGCATCGGAGGCGCGCTCGGCGTCTCCCGCAACACGCTGCGCGAGGCGTTCCGGCTGCTCACGCACGAACGCCTGCTGATCCACGAGCTGAACCGAGGGGTCTTCGTACGGGTCCTCACGGTCGAGGACGTCGAGGACATCTACCGCACCCGCGCCCTCGTCGAGTGCGCCGTGGTCCGTGGCCTCGGTGAGCCGCCGTACGCCCTGGAGAACCTCGCCGCGGCCGTCGAGGAGGGGCAGCAGGCGGCGCGCGAGGGTGACTGGAAAGAGCTGGGTACAGCCAACATCCACTTCCACCGCGAACTCGTCGCGCTGGCCGGCAGCGCCCGCACCGACGAGCTGATGCGCAGCGTCTTCGCGGAACTCCGCCTGGCCTTCCACGTCGTGGACGACCCGCGACGCCTGCACGAGCCCTATCTCGCGCGCAACGAACAGATACTGCGGGCGCTCCAGGAGGGTGACCGGGAGCGGGCCGAGGGGCTGCTTTCGGTCTATCTCGGCGACTCGCTCGAACGGGTTGTCGAGGTGTATCGGCGGCGGGTGGGCGAGGACGGGTAGGTGGCGCGTGGTGCGGGCCGGGGTGCGTCCGGGCTGCTCGTGGCGCGGTGACGGCGGGTCGCCATGGCGTGGGACGGCGGGTCGCTTCTGAGTCGTTTGGGCCGTTGTCAGACCGAGGACCTAGTCTGTGCAGCGTGACTTCGCCTGCATCGACGGACAGTGTTCCGCCCCAGCTCAGCGCGGGGCCGCGCCCCGCTCCGGGCCCGGCCGCCGACGAGGGACTGGCGCGGCGCCTGCGCGCGCTCGCCTGCACCGCCCCGCTCCACGACCTGGACGCGCGCAAGGCGAATCTCGCGGGCGAGTACTCGGTGTACGGCATGGCGGAGGTGGCCCTCGCGGCCATCGACCTGGTCACCCTGAACATGGACTTCGACACCGGCGCCGACCACGACCAGATCGTCGCCCGCCTCATCCCGCGCATCGCCGCCCAGGCCCCGCAGCGCCCCGTCACCGAGCACGAGCGCGTCGCCCGCTGGGTCCTGGAGAACCTGATCAACGTCGGCAGCGTCGACCGCGGCTTCCGGGCCGTATACGGCACGTTCTCGCCGGACGGCACCTATGTACGCCGCGACTACGACTTCAAGCTGATCGAGGAGGTCCCGGGATACGGCGGAAGCGTCTACCTCCGTACGACGGATGAGGCGGTCAACGTACTCGTCGGGGCTCTCGACACCGACGTCACCAGCGCCCAGATCGCCGCCGAGGTCAAGCTGGAGGTGCTCATCAGCCGGGGCAGGCTGGCCGACGCCCAGCTCGCCGCGGAGCAGGCCCGCTACCGGACCGTGCAGTACTCGGAGGTCCTGCGGAGGGCGCTGGACGCGACCCGTCGGAACGTACGCGCGGTGGACTGGCTCCAGACCGTCCCCGACATGATCGCCGAGGCGCTCGACCATGTCGCCGACCGGTATCGCCACGAGAACGCGATCCTGACCAACATCCGCAAGGCCCGGGACGAGTCCGAGGACCCGGAGCAGAAGCGGCGCGCCGCCGAACTCGTCGACATCGTCAAGGACTGCATCCGCCGGCACACGCAGCTCCAGTCCAGGCTGCTGGAAGCGGGGCCGCTGTTCCGCGCGGAGCAGGACCGGCAGGCCTTCGCGACGCCGATGACGTCGTCGGGGATCGATCTGTACGGCCATCTGGTCGCCCCGGTGCTGCCGTTGCCCCTTGAGCGGGCGGTGCGGGTCACGGACGCGTTCTTCGCGCGCGGGACGGGGCTTCGTACGCCGGTGTCGGTCCGCGTCGGCGACCTCGTCGACATACTGCTGACGCCTCCGCTGGAACGGGAGCATCTCGGGGCGGAGATGCCGGAGCCGGACCTGATCGCGACGCCGGACGACAGCCGGTTCAGCGAGGAGCAGTTGGCGGCGGCCATGGAGTTGCTGGATCTGCCCGCGGACGCGCCCCGGCGGTTGTCGGGGCTGCTTGCCGAGGCGCGTCTTCGGGATGCGGAGCTTCCTTATCTGGTGGCTTTGTTGGCCGTTCATGCGGCCAGTCCGCCGGTGGGGACGGCTTATCGGCAGGGGGAGGAGAAGTTGTTGTTCGCTGTCGATGACGGGACGGAGTTGGACGATCCGGAGTTCGGGGGCGCCGATCTGATTGTGGGGATGGCGTTGCTGGATGCGGTGGGGATGGCGGCGGGCAGGTCGGAGGCGGCGTGAAGTTGTGTGGGTTGTTCTTCGGCTTTCGGCCGGTGGGGGCTTGTCGCGCAGTTCCCCGCGCCCCTAAAGGCGAGTCTGTCCGCGCCCCCGTCTGCATGAGCCGTAAGGAGTCGCAGCTGTGAACGAGTCGGTCGAGTGGAGTGAGGCGGAGGCTGTTGCCGTGCCGGCTGCCGCTGCCCCTGTGACTCCTGCCGACGCCGCTGATGCCGCTCGGCTGGTTGCCTTTGGGCTTCAGCCCAAGTTGCAGGCTGCTCGGGATCAGGAGTACGCCGAGTTGTTGCGGCGGTATCGGGAGGACTCGGCCTTTGCCCGGCTCGCCGATGCCGTTGCGGCCGGGCTGGGGCTGGTCGTGCTGGAGGTGTCCCCGCGCGCGGGGATGGCCGTCACCGCCGCCGAGGACTCCGTCTTCGCCGTGCGGATGGGCGACTACGCCCGTCGTACGTCCGCCGACGGGTCGGACCGGTTTCTGCACGGGCTCGCCCATCTCGCCGTTGCCGCCATGGCGTTTCCGCGGCCCGAGGACCTTGCCGACGACGGCTACATCGGGCGCGTCACCGTCAACGGGGTCGAGGCCTTCGTACGGCAGGCCTGTCGGCGGCTGGAGGAGCGGGCCGAGGCACAGGGGGAGAACACCGACCCGGCCAGTGATGCCCCGGGGCTCGAGGCCGCTTGGCGGATCTGGATGAGACGGAGTGCGACGGGGGCCACCAAGGACGCGCGCAGACCGGCCGGTTCGACGACCGGCATCGTCGGCAAGGCGGTCGCGTTCCTCACCGACTCCGGCTTCCTCCAGCGGACGGGTGACGACAACGGCGGTACGTATCGGACGACGGCTCGTTACCAGCTCCAGGTGCGCGACATGGCCGGCAACGCCGCCATGGCCGAACTGCTGGAGCTGGGTGTCGTGCCGGTCACCGACGGGACACCGACGCTGCTGCCCGCCGAGGAGACCGACGACCTGGAGCTGGTGTCCGACGCCGGACTGCCCTTCCACCACTCGTCCTGACCTGCCGCTCCGACTCCCTGCCTGTTTGATCCCACAACCCGACTACTCCCTTACGACTACGAGAGTCCGCCATGTACGAGCTGTCCCGGGTCCGCCTCTACTCCATCGGTCCTGCCGGTGCGCGCTACGCCGACACCGTGCTTGACCTGCGGGGTGTCGGCGAGCCGGTGCCCGACCCCGCGCCCACCCAGGCGGAGTTCTTCGAGGACGAGCCCGTCGGACCGCCGCGCCGGCCCGCGCCCGCGGGCGTGCTCTTCCTGGAGAACGGCGGCGGCAAGTCCGTACTCCTCAAGCTGATCTTCTCCGTGATGCTGCCGGGGCACCGCAACACGCTCGGCGGGGCCAGTTCCGGTGTGCTGCGGAAGTTCCTGCTCGCCGACGACTGCGGGCATGTGGCCCTGGAGTGGCAGCACACGCTCACCGGTGAGCTGGTGGTGGTCGGCAAGGCGAGCGAGTGGCGGGGACGGCAGGTCTCCAACGATCCGCGGAAGTTCGCCGAGGCCTGGTACTCATTCCGGCCCGGGCCGGGGCTGAGCCTCGACAACCTTCCCGTCGCCGAGTCCACCGCCGTACGGCCGCCGGTGGAGGGCGCCTCCGGGGCCCAGGGGCGGCGCCGGACGATGAAGGGCTTCCGGGACGCGATCACCGAGGCGGGCAAGGCGTATCCGCACCTCGAAGTGCACTGGGAGGAGATCCACGACCGCTGGATCGAGCACCTCGGGGAGCTGGGTCTCGACCCCGAACTCTTCCGCTACCAGCGGGAGATGAACGCCGACGAGGGCGAGGCCGCCGGCCTCTTCGCGGTCAAGAAGGACTCCGACTTCACCGACCTCCTGCTGCGCGCGGTCACCGACACCCGGGACACGGACGGGCTCGCCGACCTGGTCGGCGGCTTCGGCAACAAGCTGGGGCGACGGTCCGAACTGATCGCCGAACGGGACTTCACCGCCGGGTCCGTGGACCTGCTCGGGCGGATCGTCGAGGCCGCGGAAGCACGGTCCCGCGCGCGGGACATCCACGCGGGCGCGGAGCGGCGTACGCGCACCCTCGCCCGACGGCTGTCCGCGCGGGGCGTCCAGGAGCGCGTCCGAGCCGGCGACCTCGCCCAGCGGGTCACCGCCGCCGCGTACTCCGTCACGCACTCCGAGGGCGGGCGGGAGCGCAGTGCGCTGATCGCCGCCGAACTCGCCTTCCGGCACGCCTCGCTGGCACTCGCGGCCGCGGAGAAGACGGCCGCCGCTCAGAAGCGCGAACTCGCCGACGCGCGCACCATGCACTCGGCCTGGCAGGCCGCCGAGGTCGTCCTGCGCCACCGCGCCGCCGCCGACCGCTCCGCGCGCGTGGCCGTCGCGATCCGCGAGGCCGAGCGGGACGCGGCCCCGGCCCTCGCCGCCCGCGCCAAGGCCGCCGTCGACCTCGTACGGGCGCTGCACTCGGCGGCGGAAGGCGCGGAGGCGCTCGCCAACGAGGAGGAGGAGCGGTCCGCCGTCCTCCAGGAGGCCGGCGAGGCCGCGCACCGGGACTCGACCGGCGCCGCCACCGAGGCCCAGCGTGCCCGCAGCGAGGTCGGGCATCTGAAGCAGCGGCTCAGCGAGGTCGAGCAGGAGACCGCCGAGGCGGTACGCGCGGGCTGGCTCGACGACAGCGCTCCCGACGCGGACCCCGCGCGGGCCGCGCTCGCCGCGAGCGACGCCGAGAAGACAGCCGTAGAGGCCTGGGACACCACCCGTGAGGCCTCCAGGCGGGCCTCCGAGCACGCGCGTGAGGCGGCGTCCGCCGAGTCCCGCGCGGAGCTGACGGCGGCCCGCGCGGCGGACGCCGCCACGGCTGCCGAGCGCGCGTACGACGCCGAGCAGCGCACCGCCGAGGCCCTGGCGGCCGAGGAACGGCTCGCCGAGCTGCTGAGCCTGCCGTCCGTGGGCGGGGCACGGCAGCGGGCCGCGCTGCCGCATCAGCACGGGGGCAGTGAGAGAGAGGGCAGTGGCGGTGCGGGCGGGAAGGGTGTCTCCCGTGCCCTCGACGAGGGCCCCCTGACCCCCGAGGAACTGGACCGCTTCGCCGACGAACTCCGTGAGCTGCTCGACGACGGTGTCACCTCCGCCGAGCGGCAGCTCTTCGAGCTGCGGACCGCCGCCGCCGACGACGCACGCATCCTCGGCGCACTCGGCGACGGCGGACTGCTGCCGCCCGGCCCCGACGTCCTGGCCACCGTCGAGTTCCTCGGCGAGCACGGCATCCCCGCGCTGCCCGGCTGGCGCTATCTCGCCCAGGCAGTCGACCCCGCCGACCACGCGCGCGTGCTGGCCGCCCGCCCCGAGCTGGTCGACGGCGTCGTCATCACCGACCCCGGCACGCACGCGCGTGCCCGCGAGGCCCTCGCCGACGCGGCCCTGCTGCCCCGGTCGGCCGTGGCGGTCGGAACGGCGGCCGCCCTCCTCGCTCCCACCCCGGCCCCCGGACCGGGCGACGGCGATGTGTTCCTCGTACCGCCGAACCCGGCCATGCACGACGAGCACGCGGCCGACGAGGAGCGGCAGGCGCTCCGGGCCCGGGCGGGGGAGCGGGAGGAGGAGATCCGCACGCTCGCGGCGCGGCTCGGGAAGGACCGGGAGCTGGCCGCACGGCTCACCTCCTGGCGTACGGGCTGTCCGGCCGGGCGGCTCGTCGAGCTGGCCCAGGCCGCTCGTGACGCGCGTGCCTTCGCCGAGGAGGCCGAGGCCGAGCTGGCCGAGGCGCGGACCGTGCGGGCCGAGGCCGACGAGGTGGCCGGTGAGGCGTCCCGTGTGCGGGACGAACGGCAGGAGGCCGCCCAGCGGGCCCGCCGCGCCGCCGACGCGCTCGCCGGACTGGCGTTCCGGCTGCGCGAACGTGCCGGCTGGCAGGTCAAGGTGCGTGAACTGGCCGACGAGGCCGTCGAGTCGGAGGCCCGCGCCCAGGTCTGCCTGGAACGCGCCCGGTCCGCCGACGAGGACCGGCGCGCCGCCCAGCGCGCCGCCGACGACGCGCGCCGCACGGCCCGCGCCCTGCGCGCCGAGCGCGCGGAGATCGCGGGCGCCCCCGACGACGTACCGGAAGCCGACGAGGACGCCGCGAAGTCGTCCCTGCCCGCCCTCCGCGAGGCCTACCGGGCCGCCTCCCAGCTCTACGAGAAGGTCGGCGTCGGAGCCGACCTGCGCGCGGAGCAGGCGCGGGCCGAGAGCGAGGAGAGCGCCAGTCGTGCGGAGCTGGACCGGCTGAGCAACAAGGTGCGTACGCGCGCCGAGCAGATGCTCCTGTCGCCCGACGGGTCCGACGGGCCGTCCCGGCAGGCCGCCTCCGCGCGCGCGGAGGAACTGGTCCAGCTGCTGGAGACCCGGGTGTCCACGGCCAGCGAGCAGCTGGGGCGGCTGCGCGGCGAGGCCGAGCGGCACGCGCCCGAGGACGGCGAGGCGCACACCGAGCTGGCCGAGAACCTCGTTCCGCGCGATGCCGAGCACGCCCAGGCCCTGCTGCGCACCGCCACCGCCGAACTCGCCTCCCGCACCGAGGCGTTGACCCAGGCCAGGGAGGCGCACGCCGAACTGCTCGACGCCCACCGGGCGGCCGAGGACGCCGCCTCGGGGTTCGACGAGATCGCCGCCATGCTCCGCGACCTGCTGCGCGAACACACCACGGACGAGGATCAGGAAGCCCAGGAGCCCTACCCGGGTAGCCCCGAGGAAGCACGGCAGTCGGCTGCCGAGGCCCGCCGCTCCCTGCGCGGCTGCGCCGCCGACCTGTCCGCCGCCGAGGGCGCGGTGCGCGAGGCGAGCGACATCCTCGTACGGCATGCCAACTCGACGCGGTACGAGGCGGTACGCACCCCCGCCCGCCAGCAGATCCGCGAGCTGCCCGCGTCCGCGCTGCCCGAGCACGCCCAGAAGTGGGCGGACGCCTTCGCACCCCGACTCCGGGTCCTGACCGACGAGTTGGCGCAGCTGGAACGGAACCGGGACTCGATCGTTGACCGGCTGCGCGGGCTCGTGGAGTCGGCGCTGGCCACTCTGCGGTCCGCGCAGCGGCTGTCCCGGCTGCCCGAGGGGCTCGGCGAGTGGTCCGGGCAGGAGTTCCTGCGCATCCGGTTCGAGGAGCCCGACCAGGCCACGCTCACGGAGCGGCTCGGCGAGGTCATCGACGAGGCGACCCGGGCGGCTGTGAAGAAGAACTCCGACCTGCGCCGGGACGGCATGTCCCTGCTCCTGAGGGGAGTCGGCGCCGCCCTCCAGCCCAAGGGCATCGCCGTCGAGATCCTCAAGCCCGACGCCGTACTGCGCGCCGAGCGCGTGCCTGTCGGCCAGATGGGCGACGTCTTCTCGGGCGGCCAGCTGCTCACCGCCGCCATCGCCCTGTACTGCACGATGGCCGCGCTGCGCAGCAACGACCGGGGCCGCGACAGGCACCGCCACGCCGGCACGCTCTTCCTCGACAACCCCATCGGCCGTGCCAACGCGACGTACCTGCTGGAACTCCAGCGAGCGGTGTCCGACGCGCTGGGCGTCCAACTCCTCTACACCACCGGCCTGTTCGACACGACCGCCCTCGCCGAGTTCCCCCTGGTCATCCGCCTTCGCAACGACGCCGACCTCCGCGCGGGCCTGAAGTACATCAGCGTGGAGGAACACCTCCGCCCGGGCCTGCCTCAGCAGCCCGTGGAGGGGGAGGGGGACACGGTGCACAGCGAAATCACGGCGACGAGAATGTTCAAGCGCCCGACACAGTCAACTCCCTCAGGGGCGACTCCCTAGGGGCGCGGGGAACTGCGCGACCAGCCACGACGGCGCCGCAGTTCCCCCACCACCCGCACCCCCCTAGGCGTCCCCCTTCAAAAGGTCAGCGCACTTCTCCCCGATCATCATCGTCGTAATACACGGATTCACAGACACCAACTCCGGCATCACCGACCCGTCAGCAACCCGCAACCCGTCAACCCCCTTCACCCGCAACCGCGTATCCAGCGGAGCCGACGCATCATCATCCGCCCCCATCTTGACCGTGCAGGCCGGGTGATAAACGGTGTTGTGGGTCTTGTGGATGTAGTCCAACAACTCCTCGTCCGTCCGGACATCCGGCCCGGGCGCCAGCTCCACCCCCGCCCACCCGCTCAGCGCGGGCTGCGCGGCGATACGACGGGCCAGCTTCAACCCGTACGTCATCACCCGCGCATCGTGCTCGTGCGTGAAGTACCGCGGATCGACCATCGGCTTGTCCCGATAGTCACGCGTGCGCAGCCTCACCGTGCCGCGCGACTTCGCCCGGGTCACATTGGGAGTCAGGCAGAACGCGTTCTCCGAGGTCGGATAGCCCCAGCGCGCCGTGTTCATGTCGAACGGCACCGAGCCGTAGTGGAACATCAGGTCGGGCCGGTCCAGGCCAGGTTCGGTGTCGTAGAAGATGCCCGCCTCCCACCACTGACTGGACGTCGTGGTCATCGGCTGCTTGGCGTCCCAAATGATGACGCCCTCGGGGTGGTCCTGGAGGTTCTCGCCGACGCCCGCCGAGTCCACGACCACCTCGACGCCGACCTCGCGCAGTTGCTCGGCCGGTCCGATGCCGGACAGCATCAGCAGCTTCGGGGTGTCGATCGCGCCGCAGGACACGACGACCTCGCGGCGCGCCCGTACGGTCCGGTTGTGGATGAGATCCGGGTCGAGATACTCGGCGCCCACGCAGCGACGCCCGTCCAGCACGAGCCGCTTCGCCCGCACCCCCGTCCGTACCTCCAAGTTCGGCCGCTTGTCCATGACCGGGTGGAGATAGGCGACGGAGGACGACTGACGGATGTTGTTCTCGTCGGAGTTGATCTGGAACCAGTTGGCCCCGCGGACCACCGTGTTGCCGGTGTTGAAGGGCGTGGTCGGGATGCCCGCCTGCGCGCACGCCTCCAGCAGGGCCGTGCCGCACGGGTCCTCGCTCTTCAGTGTGCGGAGCTTCACCGGGCCGGTGCGGCCGTGGTGGTCGCCGGGGGCGTCGTTGGTCTCCAGGCGCCGGTAGAGCGGGAAGAGGTCGGCCGCGCTCCAGCCCGTACAGCCCGCCGCCGCCCAGTCGTCGAGATCCTCGGCCGGGGCCCAGAAGGCGATGCAGGAGTTGTGGGACGAGCAGCCGCCGAGCACCTTCGCACGGGCGTGCCGCATGAAGCTGTTGCCGCTGGACTGCGCTTCGACCGGGTAGTCCCAGTCGTAGCCGGACTCCAACAGGCCCATCCAGCGTTCCAGTTTGAGGACGTCGTCGTCGCCGACGTCGCTCGGGCCCGCCTCCAGCACGCACACCGTCACGGACGGATCCTCCGAGAGCCGCGCCGCCACCACGTTTCCCGCGGTGCCACCGCCCACCACCACATAGTCGAACTCTTCGGTGCTCATGAGTGGTTGGTCCCTGAGTGGTTGGTCCATGGGTGGTTGACCTCCTTCAGTCGGCCGCCGGAGCGGAGAGGGGACCGGCCGACCCGGCCGAGGGCTCCTCAAGCCGGTGTCCGGCGAGCACACCTGTCCGGTGCCGCTGGATGAACCAGTAGTAGGCGAAGCCGCCGCCCGCGATGACCCCGACGAACAGCACCGCGCCCCACTGGAGGTACCAGTGGAAGGGGGCGGTCGCGTTGTAGACCTCGGCGCGCGGCCAGATCAGGTTGGTCGTCATGGCGGCGCCCCAGACCACGGCCCCGATGTTGACGAGCAGGCCCCAGCGGCCCAGCGAGAACTTGCCGTCACCGGCCGGCTGCCACTTCCCGCGCAGCCTCGCCACCAGCATGGGCCCGGTGACGCCCAGATAGGCCAGGTAGATCATGATGATGCCGATGCTGGTGACGACCGTGAAGATCTGCGGCTGGCGGATGTTGACCACCAGGATCCCCAGCGCCAGGACGCCGATGATGACGGCGGGCAGTACCGGTGTCTGGAAGCGCGGGCTGACCTTCGCGAGCAGCGAGGACGCGGGCAGGTTGTTGTCGCGGGCCATCGCGAACGCCAGCCGGATCGCCGCCGTGTGGACGGCGAGCGCGCAGACGGTGACCGCGATCAGCACGCACCACAGCATCGCCTTGCCGGCCGTGGACCCTAGGACGTCGAGCACGATGTACTGCAGACCGTCTGTGGACAGCTGCTCCCCTTTCAGGCTGGAGACGCTCATCAGCGCGAGGAGCAGGATCAGTCCGCCCAGGACGAAGGAAGCGACGATCGCGCGGATGATCGCGCGCGGCGCGTTCCGGGACGGGTCCACGGACTCCTCGCCGAGCGAGGCGGCCGTGTCGAAGCCGTACATGACGTACGCGGATGCCAGGGAGGCCACCAGGAACGCGCCGAGGTAGCCGGCGCTGTGGTTCGCGCCTGTGCCGTTCGTCTCCATGACCACCTGCGGACCGCGTGTGATGTGCACGGCGAACAGGACGATCAGCACCACTGTGGCGACGAGCTCGATGAAGACACCCGCCGTGTTGATCGTGGCCATCAGCTTGACGCCGAAGGCGTTCACCACGGTCGTGAACAGGATCAACACTGTGGCCAGGATCACCGCGTTGGTCGCCACGTCGTACTTTCCGGTGCCGTCCCCGACGATCTGGAACACGTGGGAGATCTGCGGCAGCGTGAGCTGGTAGGCGAGCGCCACCGCCGCGATGGACACGATCGAGGCGATGAGCATCATCCAGCCGGCCAGCCAGCCCAGATGCGGATTGCCGACCTTCTTCGACCAGTTGTAGACCGAGCCGGCCACGGGGTAGCGGGCGGCCAGCTCCGCGAAGCAGAGCGCGACCATGAACTGGCCGACGAACACCATCGGCCACGACCACCAGTAGGCGGGACCGCCGCTGCCGTAACCGAAGTAGAAGAGTTGGAAGGTGCCGGTCAGGATCGAGATGTAGCTGATCCCGGCCGCGAAGGTGTGGAAGTTGCCGAGGGTGCGCTTGAGTTCGGGCTTGTAGCCGAACTCGGCGAGTTCGGCGTCGTCCGTGTGCCCTGGGCCTGTGGGTTTTTCGGTCGTTGCCATGAGCGGACTCCTGGTGGGCCTGGGGAGTGGGAGGAATCGGAGCGGCTCGTTGCGGGTGCCGGGATCAGTCGAGTGATGGCATCAATGGGGCGGGATCAATAAAAGCGCACATTCAAGACGTGCGGAGGGAACGACGTACGAGCGGGGTTACAGACGTGGGGCGGAACGTGGGCGGGCGTTACGCGAACCAGCCCTGCGGTGAGGGATCGGTGTTCCGCCAGATGTGCTTGGCCTCGCGGTACTCGGCGAGTCCCGAGGGCCCGAGTTCGCGGCCGAAGCCGGACTGCTTGTAGCCGCCCCACTCGGCCTGGGGGACGTACGGGTGGTAGTCGTTGATCCACACCGTGCCGATCCGCAGCCGGGCCGCGACCCGCTGTGCCTTGGCGTCGTCGGTGGTGAAGACACCCCCGGCGAGCCCGTACACGGTGTCGTTGGCGAGCCGGACGGCCTCCGCCTCGTCCGTGAACCGCTCCACCGTGAGCACCGGACCGAACGACTCCTCCTGTACGACGGTCATCCGGGCGTCGCACTCGTCGAGCACTGTCGGCGGGTAGTAGAAGCCGTCGTCCAGGCCTTCGGGGCGTGCCCCGCCGCAGCGCAGCACCGCGCCCTCCGCCAGCCCCTGGGCGACATACGCCTCGACCTTCGCACGATGTGCCTCGGAGATCAGCGGGCCGGTCTGCGCCTGCTCGTCGAACGGGCCGCCGAGCCGGATCAGTTGGGCCCGCCGGACGACCTCGTCGACGAACCGGTCGTGCAGCGAGTCCTCCACCAGCAGCCGGGCCCCGGCCGAGCAGACCTGCCCGGAGTGCAGGAACACGGCGGTGAGTGCCATGTCGACGGCCGTGTCGAAGTCGGCGTCGGCGAACACGATGTTGGGGTTCTTGCCGCCGAGTTCAAGCGCGACCTTCTTCACCGTTCCGGCTGCCGCGGCCATCAGACGGCGGCCGGTCTGGAGTCCGCCCGTGAAGGAGAGGAGGTCGACGTCCGGATGGTCGCCGAGCGGCGCGCCCGCCTCCGGACCTGCGCCGAGGACGAGGTTGGCCACGCCCGCGGGCAGTCCGGCCTCGTCCAGGAGCCGCATCAGATGGATCGCGGAGTGCGGGGTCAGCTCGCTCGGCTTGAGGACGAAGGTGTTTCCGGCCGCGAGAGCCGGGGCGACCTTCCAGGCGGTCTGGAGGAGCGGATAGTTCCATGGGGTGATCAGCGCGCAGACGCCGACCGGCTCGTACACGACCCGGCTGTCCACGCTCGGCGAGCCGGTGTCGATGACCCGCCCGGTCTCGCTCGCCACGAGCCGCCCGAAGTAGCGGAAGCAGTTGACGATGTCGTCGATGTCGTACGCGCTCTCCACCAGCCGTTTTCCGGTGTCGAGGGACTCGGCGCGGGCCAGCTCGTCCTTGTCGCGGACCATGAGGTCGGCGACGCGCAGCAGCAGATCACCACGCTCACCCGCCGGAGTACCCGGCCACGGGCCCTCGTCGAAGGCACGGCGGGCGGCGGCGATCGCCTCCACCGTGTCCTTGCCGCCCGCCTCGTCGACGACACCGACCAGTGAACCGTCGGCGGGACAGCGGATCTCCCGGGTGCGCTCGTCGAGCGCGGACCTCCACGCACCGCCGATGAAGAGTTCGGGCATGTTCCTGTTCCTCCTGGTCAGCGCCGTAGCAAGGCGCCCTTGCGGCTGGGCGCCTCCCCGGCCGACGACGGTTCATGCCGAATGTGATCTTCGACACGTCAGCTGGGGTGGTCGGCGTGCCCGGCCGGAGGGAGTGCCTTCGCCTGTGGAACCGATGTGGTACTCGTCCGGCACCAGCACACCACCCTTCGGGCGCGACCGCGACGCCATCGCAGGCGACATTCGCGCATGGGGGTCGCAGGGGTGTGCGGTTCATTGGTGATGAGGCGCCGCTGGAGTGGGTGCTGGCGTCCGCGCCCCGGTGGAGAGGCTCAGGGGACCGCAACCGGCCCTGGGCGAACGCCCGGGCCTTTCCCGGCCCTGGGGCGTCCTCCTGCGGGGTCTGCCCGATCGGGGCCTCAGGGGTGGGAGAGCTGCCCGGATCCGCCGCCCTGCCTGGCTATCCGCTCCTGGGTCCGAGCGGCCGCCCGGACCTGCCGTCGGGCCTTGCGGCGCTCGCGTCGCAGTGCCCGTGCCGTGCTGCTGGGGGTCGACACCACGCCGTTGCGCTGGTTCCAGACCTGGCGTGTCACCCATACGTCGAGCGCGGCCCAGGTGGCCACCACTGTGCTGGCCACGCTGCTGAGCACCATCGGGAAGGCCAGCCAGGAACCGGCCAGCGTGCACAGGAAAGCCACCATCGCCTGGATCAGGGTGACGGCGATGACGAGCACCGCCCGTACGGCCGCCGTACGCACCGGGTCCGGCAGTCGGCGCCGACGTGCGGGCTCCTCCACCCACAGCTGTCGATAGGAGGGCTGTGCGCCGACACTCCCGTCCACCGCGTCCCCTTCCCTTTCCCCCGTGCTCCCCGGCACCTCGCGCCGGTCCGCCGCCGCGAGGCCGCCATCGGGTGCCTCGGGAGCGCGGACCGCCGCCAAGGGCGCCGCGATGTTGTTCTCGACCTCTTCGCGTCGTTCCGCCGTGCCCATCACGTGCCACTCCCCACCGCCCGGCAAGACCGCCCGTCCCGATGCCCGTGGACACCGGCTCCCCAGTGGTTGCCCGGCTTGCACTGTTCTACGCCGCCCGGATGCGGGTTTGCGGACCCCGCTGACGGTTCCGCTGCCCACTTCCTGTGTACAAAGACGAACGACGTGTCTCGAAGATTCCCATCAAACGCAAAAATCCAGCCAAACGGTCAGGTTGGCCGACGGCTGCCGTCCTGCGGTCGATGCCGGATTCGTGGAGGCAATCTCCCGTAATGATCGGACAACTCGCCATCTCTCGCCAGGGGGACGGAAGTTCAGCCTCCGGACAGGTCTTCGAGTTCTCTGTGGGTCAGTAGTAGGCTCACGCCGATTATTGACGCACATGTGTACCCCCGCACCGGCGGGGGCGAGCTGGGGGAGGCCATGCGCTTTCGCGGGAAGTCCATCCGCCGGAAGATCGTGGCGCTGCTTCTCGTGCCGCTGGTGTCCTTGACCGCGATCTGGGGCTTCGCCACGGTGCTCACGGGTCGCGAGGCGGCCGAGTTGTTCAATGTGTCGTCGATCGTGGAGAAGGTCAGCTACCCCACGGAGGACGCCGTACGCGTGCTCCAGCAGGAGCGCCGGCAGACCCTCGTCTACCTCGCCGACCCCCGTGCCTCCGACGCACTGGCTGCTCTTCGGCGCAGCCGCAGCGCCACCGACGACGTCATCGGCGAGATCCGTGACAACGCCGATAAATCCGACGTACGCAACTCGATCAGCGACAGTGACAGCGAGCGCCTCAGCGCCGTCCTGGAGGCGTTCGACGGCATCGACCCGCTGCGCCGCAGTGTCGAGGAGGGTACCGTCACCCGGTCCCAGGCCCTCGACCTCTACAACCGCCTGGTCGACCCCTGTTACGTCCTGCTCGCCAACCTGCACATCATCGACAACCTCGAGATGGACAAGCAGGCCCGCGCCCTGGTGAACACCGCCCGCGCCCGCGAACTGCTCTCCCGCGAGGACGCGTTGCTCGGCTCGGCCCTGGTCGTCGGCAAGGTCTCCCGCGACGAGTCCCGCGACATCTCCGACCTCGTGGCACAGCGCACCGTCATGTACGACGTCAGCCTGCCGCTGCTCCCGCTGTCGGACCGCGCACGCTACGAGCGGTTCTGGAAGAACGCCTCCACCGCACCGCTCCGGGTGGCCGAACAGGCCGCCATCGGCGCCGAGTCCGGTCGGCCCCGCGGTGTCACGGCGAAGAGCTGGGACACCACCGCAGGCGATGTCCTCGACGAACTCCGCAAGCTCAACGACCAGTCGGGCGACCGCTATCAGGACCGGGTCCGCCCGGTCGTCATGGGCGTCATCGTCAAAGCCGTCGTCGCCGGCGTCCTCGGACTGGTCGCCCTGCTGTTCTCCCTCTTCCTGTCCGTACGCATCGGCCGCGCCCTCATCCGCGACCTGCGCCAACTCCGCCTTGAGGCCCACGAGGCCTCGGGCGTGCGGCTGCCCAGCGTGATGCGCCGTCTGTCGGCCGGTGAACAGGTCGACGTGGAGACCGAGGTACCGCGCCTGGAGTACGACAAGAACGAGATCGGCGAGGTCGGCCAGGCCCTCAACACCCTGCAGCGCGCCGCCGTCGAGGCCGCCGTCAAACAGGCCGAACTCCGCTCCGGAGTCTCCGAGGTCTTCGTCAACCTCGCCCGGCGCAGCCAGGTCCTCCTGCACAAGCAGCTCACCCTGCTCGACACCATGGAGCGCAGGACCGAGGACACCGACGAACTCGCCGATCTGTTCCGCCTCGACCACCTCACCACGCGTATGCGTCGGCACGCCGAAGGCCTGGTGATCCTCTCCGGAGCGGCCCCCTCCCGGCAGTGGCGCAAGCCCGTCCAGCTGATGGACGTCGTACGCGCCGCCGTCGCCGAGGTCGAGGACTACGAGCGCATCGAGGTCCGCAGACTGCCGCGGATGGCCGTCACGGGACCGGCCGTCGCCGACCTCACCCACCTCGTGGCCGAACTCCTGGAGAACGCCACGGTGTTCTCGCCCCCGCACACGGCCATCCAGGTCCTGGGCGAACGGGTCGCCAACGGGTTCACCCTGGAGATTCATGACCGGGGCCTGGGCATGGCGGCCGAAGCACTGCTCGACGCCAACCTGAGGCTCGCCGAGACACCCGAGTTCGAACTGTCCGACACGGACCGGCTCGGCCTGTTCGTCGTCAGTCGGCTCGCCCAGCGGCAGAACGTCCGAGTCTCCCTCCAGCCGTCCCCGTACGGCGGCACCACGGCCGTGGTCTTCGTTCCCGACGCGCTCCTCACGGACGACGTCCCGGACACCAACGGCATCGGCTTCCGCCTCGACCGTGCCCAGCCCTCCAAGGAAGCCGCGTTCGAGGAGAGCCGCAAGACCGCGCTCTCCCCGGCACCCGTGCGCCTCCCCGGCCTGCCCGCCTCGCTCATCGACGGCCCGGTCGAACTGGAGGCGCCGGTCGACCTGGACGCCCTCGACGACTTTCCCGGTTCCTTCGGCGACGTGGACGGCGAGCAGGGCGCTTTCCTTCGGCCGCGCCGCTCGATCACCGGAGCGACGGACGAAACGAGCGACCTCCCGGTCGACCCTCGCCAGCAGTTCTCCGAGGACCGGGGACAGACCGCCCCCGACGGTGCGGCCGGCCGGACCGACGACCCCGTGGCGCTGCCGCGCCGCCGGACTCCCAAGCTGGTCAGCTCACACGGCCGTCCGGTCACGGAACAGCCGTCCCGGCGCAGCCCGGCCCTGGCGGACGAACAGCCGGAGACCACGGGTTCGTCGGACCCGGACACGCTGGCCCCGCTCCCGGCCCGCCGCCGAGGCGAGTCACCGGTCCGCCGGTCGGGCGGCGGTGCGGGTGACGGTTTCGGCGACCGCACGGAACCTCCGGTGCGCAGTTGGGACAGCCGAGGGGACAACGCCGGCCGGGGCTTCGAAGGCCGCGCGGACTCAGCAGGCTCAAGGTCCTTCACCGACCGCATGCAACCGCCCGCCTCACGCTTCGGCGACCGATCCGTCACCGACCGTCCCGACGCGCCCTCCCGCGGTGCGGGCGGACGGGCGGAGGCCGGCCGCAACGGCCTCGGCGACCTGTCGCCGGAAGCCCCGGCCCTTCCGCAGCGCGACCGGCGCGGTGGCTCCGGCGGGACCGCCTCCCACCCCGGTGCGGCGGCGGATCCGGCCGCGTCCGGTACGGCAGGGCTGCCCCGCCGCGTACGCCAGGCGAACCTGGCTCCGCAGCTGAGGGACGGCCCGGAGCGGCGCGCCGAACGGGCGAAGTCCCGTACCCAGGACGGAGCCGACCTCTTCGACCGCGATGCCGACCAGGTCCGCAGCCGAATGGCTTCGCTGCAGCGTGGCTGGCAGCGTGGTCGTGAGGAGAACGCCACGGGCGAAGACGCCCAGGACGGCACAGCACAAGGAACGACTAAGGGGGACGGTCGATGACCGCACCGAAGGCGACCGGCCAGAGCGCGAGTGACAAGGCGTCCGGCGAACTCAACTGGCTCCTCGACGACCTCGTGGACCGGGTGGCCAGCATCCGCAGAGCGCTCGTGCTCTCCGGCGACGGACTGCCGACCGGGGTCTCCAAGGACCTCAGCCGGGAGGACAGTGAGCACCTTGCCGCCGTGGCCTCCGGATTCCACAGCCTGGCCAAGGGCGTGGGACGTCACTTCGACGCGGGCAGTGTCCGCCAGACGGTCGTCGAACTCGACGAGGCCTTTCTGTTCGTGACGGCCGCCGGGGACGGCAGCTGCCTGGCCGTGCTCTCGGACGCCGACTCGGACGTGGGCCAGGTCGCCTACGAGATGACTCTCCTGGTGAAGCGTGTCGGTGTGCATCTGGCGGCCGCTCCGCGCACCGATCTGCCCGCAGGCGGGTAGTGAGATGACATGAGCGGAGACGGTCAGCCCAGAAGCCACTGGTTCGACGACGAGGCCGGACCGGTGGTCCGTCCGTACGCCATGACGCGGGGCCGCACCAGCCATGCGGCCCAGCACCGCCTGGATCTGATCGCGGTGGTCGTCACGGAGGCGCACGCGGACGATCCGGAAGCGGACCACATGCTGTCCCCGGAACACGTGGACATCGTCGAACTCTGTCGTGACGCCCCCCAGTCGGTCGCCGAACTCGCCGCCGAGCTCAATCTCCCCATCGGCGTGGTGCGGGTCCTCATCGGGGACCTCGTGGACGAGGAAATGGTCCATGTGACGCGCCCCGTACCCCCCGCCGAGCTGGTGGACGAGAGTATTCTGCGCGATGTGATCAACGGCCTCCGGGCGCTCTGAGCAGCGCGGAAGCGGGGTAGAGACGTGACAGGCTGGCAGTTCTGGGTCGACCGTGGCGGTACCTTCACCGACATCGTCGCGCGGCGCCCGGACGGCGGCCTGCTCACCCACAAACTGCTGTCCGACAACCCCGCCCGGTACGCCGACGCGGCCGTCGCAGGCGTACGCGAACTCCTGGGCGCCTCCCGGGAGCCCATCGAGGCCGTCCGGATGGGTACGACCGTCGCCACCAACGCACTCCTGGAACGCAAGGGCGAACGCACCCTCCTCGTCGTCACCCGCGGTTTCCGCGACGCACTGCGCATCGCCTACCAGAACCGCCCCCGCATCTTCGCCCGCAGGATCGACCTTCCCGGGCCGCTCCACGAACGGGTCGTCGAGGCCGACGAGCGCATCGCCGCCGACGGCACCGTCCTGCGTGCCCCCGATCTCGACGCCCTCGCCGGGCCGCTCCAGGAGGCCTACGACGACGGGATCCGCGCCGTCGCCGTCGTCTGCATGCACAGCCACCTCCACCCCGCGCACGAACAGGCCATCGGCGCCCTTGCCGCCCGTATCGGCTTCCCGCAGATCTCGCTGTCCAGCGAGGTCAGCCCGCTCATGAAGCTCGTCCCGCGCGGTGACACGGCTGTCGTCGACGCCTACCTGTCGCCCGTCCTGCGCCGGTACGTCCAGCACGTCGCCGCCGAACTCCAGGACGTGCGGCTGATGTTCATGCAGTCCAACGGAGGCCTCACGGAAGCCGGCCAGTTCCGCGGCAAGGACGCCATCCTGTCCGGACCGGCCGGCGGCATCGTCGGCATGGCCCGCATGTCCCAGCTCGCCGGATTCGACCGTGTCATCGGGTTCGACATGGGCGGTACCTCCACCGATGTCTCGCACTTCGCCGGCGAGTACGAACGCGTCTTCACCACCCAGATCGCCGGTGTCCGCCTGCGCGCCCCCATGCTGGACATCCACACCGTCGCCGCCGGCGGCGGCTCCGTCCTCCACTTCGACGGCTCTCGCTACCGCGTGGGACCCGACTCCGCGGGCGCGGACCCCGGCCCCGCCTGCTACCGGGGTGGCGGCCCGCTCACCGTCACGGATGCCAACGTGGCCCTCGGGCGCATCCAACCCGCCCATTTCCCCAAGGTGTTCGGCCCCGACGGCGACCAGCCCCTCGACGACACCCTCGTCCGCGACCGCTTCGCCGCCCTCGCCCGCGAGATCCGCGAACGGACCGGCGACGACCGCACCCCGGAGCAGGTGGCCGAGGGCTACCTGCAGATCGCCGTGGCCGGCATCGCCAACGCCGTGAAGCGGATCTCCGTACAGAAGGGCCACGACGTCACCCGATACGCCCTCACCACCTTCGGTGGTGCGGGCGGACAGCACGCCTGCATGGTCGCCGACTCGCTCGGGATCCGCACCGTCCTGGTGCCGCCCATGGCCGGTGTCCTTTCCGCGCTCGGCATCGGACTCGCCGACACCACGGCCATGCGTGAACAGTCCGTCGAGGCACCCCTGGAGCCCGCCTCCATGCCCGGCGTCCTCAAGACCGCCGAAGACCTGGAGGGCGCCGCCCGGGCCGAACTCCTCGCCGAGGACGTCCCCGAGGACCGCATCCACGTCACGCGTCGTGCCCAGCTCCGCTACGACGGCACGGACACCACCCTGACCGTCGGGCTCGGCGAACCCGACGCGATGAAACACGCCTTCGAAGAACGTCATCGCGCCACGTACTCCTTCACCCTCGACCGCCCCGTGGTCGTCGAAGCACTCTCCGTGGAAGCCACTGGCATCACCGAACCCCCCGATCTCTCCGCCCTCACCGCTTTCGGATCCCGCACCACCGCCCCGGAGACGGCCGCCCTCCACACAGGCGGTGCCTGGCACGACGTACCCCTGCACCGCCGCGAGGAACTGCCCTCCAGCGAGACGGTCACCGGCCCGGCGATCATCACCGAGGCCAGTGCCACGACCGTCGTCGACGACGGCTGGCGGGCCGCGACGACCGACGACGGGCATCTGGTCATGGAACGCGTGGCGATTACGCAGAGTTCCGATCTCGGCACAGAAGTCGATCCAGTTCTGCTGGAGGTCTTCAACAACCTCTTCATGGCGATCGCCGAACAGATGGGCGCCCGGCTGGAGTCCACCGCCCAGTCCGTCAACATCAAGGAGCGTCTGGACTTCTCCTGCGCCCTCTTCGATCCGGACGGAAACCTGGTCGCGAACGCACCCCATATCCCCGTCCACCTGGGATCCATGGGGACGAGCGTCAAGGAGGTCATCGAACGCCGAGGCGACGGCATGCGCCCGGGCGACACATACGCCGTCAACGACCCGTACCACGGTGGCACCCACCTCCCCGACGTCACCGTGATCACCCCGGTCTTCGGCACCGGGCGGACGACAACGGGCAGCGGCGACACGGAGAGTGACCGCATCCTGTTCTATGTCGCCTCGCGCGGACACCACGCCGAGATCGGCGGGATCGCCCCCGGCTCCATGCCGGCCGACAGCCGCACCATCGACGAGGAAGGCATCCTCTTCGACAACTGGCTGCTCGCCGAGAACGGCCGCTTCCGCGAGGAGGAGACCCTCCGGCTGCTCACCGAGGCGCCCTACCCCTCCCGCAACCCCAGGACCAACCTCGCCGATCTGCGCGCCCAGATCGCCGCCAACCAGAAGGGCGTCGACGAAGTCGCCCGGATGATCGACAACTTCGGCCTCGACGTCGTCCAGGCATACATGAAGCACGTCCAGGACAACGCCGAGGAATCGGTGCGGCGAGTGATCGACACCCTGGAGGAGGGCGAGTTCGCCTACGAGACGGACTCAGGAGCCGTCATCCGCGTACGTGTCTCCGTGGACCGCGAAACGCGTTCGGCGACGGTCGACTTCACCGGCACCTCCGCCCAGCTGAGCAGCAACTTCAACGCCCCCTTCGCCGTGGTCAACGCGGCCGTCCTGTACGTCTTCCGCACTCTGGTCGACGACGACATCCCCCTCAACGACGGCTGTCTGCGCCCGCTCGACATCGTCGTACCGCCCGCTTCGATGCTCGCTCCCGAGCCGCCGGCCGCCGTCGTCGCGGGCAACGTGGAAACCTCACAGGCCATCACCGGAGCCCTGTACGGGGCGCTCGGCGTCCAGGCCGAGGGATCCGGCACGATGAACAACGTCACCTTCGGCAACGAGCGGTACCAGTACTACGAAACCGTCGCCTCCGGGTCCGGCGCGGGCGACGGTTTTCCGGGCGCGTCCGTCGTCCAGACCCATATGACCAACTCGCGGCTCACCGACCCCGAGGTCCTGGAGTGGCGACTGCCCGTCCGGCTCGACGAGTTCGCGGTACGGCACGGCAGCGGCGGTGCGGGACAATGGCGCGGCGGAGACGGGGCGGTGCGCCGTCTCCGGTTCAACGAGCCGATGACTGTCTCCACCTTGTCGCAGCACCGCAGGGTTCCGCCGTACGGTATGGCGGGCGGCGAGCCGGGCGCGCTGGGCGCCAACCGCGTGGAGCGTGCGGACGGCACGGTCACCGTGCTCGGCGGCAGCGACTCGACGGACGTCGGCCCCGGCGACGTACTCGTCATCGAAACCCCCGGCGGCGGGGGCTACGGCCCACCGCCGACCGACCCCGAACAAGCAGGAGAAGAGATCGATGATCTTCGGGCGTACTGAGCGCGGCAAGCCCCCGGTCGAGCCCGTCACACTCAAGATCCTCGTGGCCGGCGGATTCGGCGCGGGCAAGACGACCCTCGTCGGCGCGGTCAGCGAGATCAAGCCGCTGCGCACCGAGGAGTTGCTCACCGAGGCGGGCCGCCCGGTCGACGACACCAGCGGGGTGGAGGGCAAGCACACCACCACTGTGGCCATGGACTTCGGCCGCATCACGCTGCGCGAGGACCTGGTGCTGTACCTGTTCGGGACGCCCGGACAGGACCGCTTCTGGTTCCTGTGGGACGAGCTGGCCACCGGCGCGCTGGGGGCGGTCGTCCTCGCCGACACCCGCCGCCTGGAGGACAGTTTCGCCGCCGTCGACTACTTCGAGCGGCGTTCCATACCCTTCCTCGTCGGCGTCAACTGCTTCGACGGAGCGGCCCGTTACCCGTCGCAGTCCGTCCGCGCGGCGCTCGACCTCGACGCCAGTGTGCCGCTCCTGCTGTGCGACGCGCGCGACCGGGAGTCGGTCAAGGAGGTCCTCATCGGAGTCGTCCAGCACGCGATGGCGTACGCGGCCGACCGCCGCGCGACCGTCACCACCTGACAGCCCCTCACCGCCCCGCACGCGCACGGCCCGTACCCCCGCCGACCGGGGTACGGGCCGCGGTCCAAAGGCACGCGCGCGCGTGGACCTCGTTTTCCGCTCCGAGTGGTGGTTCTAGCCCCTGCCCTCTTCCTCCCAGCCGAAGCTCTTCTCCACGGCCTTGCGCCAGTTGTGGTACTCGCGGTCGCGGACCGACGCCTCCATGGCAGGAGTCCACTCGACGTCCTTCTGCCAGTGCGACTTCAGCTCGTCGAGGTCGTTCCACACCCCGGTCGCGAGCCCGGCCGCGTACGCCGCTCCCAGGCATGTCGTCTCGGAGACCTTCGGCCGGATGACCGGCACCCCGAGGACGTCCGCCTGGTGCTGCATCAGCAGGTTGTTCTTCGTCATCCCGCCGTCCACCTTCAGGGTCGTGATGCTCACCCCGGAGTCCTGGAACATGGCGTCCACGACCTCCCGCGTCTGCCAGCTCGTCGCCTCCAGCACCGCGCGCGCCAGATGCCCCTTGGTGACGTACCGCGTGAGGCCGGTGACCACCCCGCGCGCGTCGGAGCGCCAGTAGGGCGCGAACAGGCCGGAGAAGGCGGGCACGATGTACGCGCCGCCGTTGTCGTCGACGCTCGCCGCGAGCGTCTCGATCTCGTCGGCGGTTCGGATGATGCCGAGCTGGTCGCGGAACCACTGCACGAGCGCACCGGTGATCGCTATCGACCCTTCGAGGCAGTAGACGGGAGCCTCGCCGCCGATCTTGTAGCCCATCGTCGTCAGCAGGCCGTTCTTCGACGGGACGGGACGGGTCCCGGTGTTGAGCAGCAGGAAACTGCCGGTGCCGTACGTGTTCTTGGCCGTCCCCACGTCGTAGCAGGCCTGGCCGAACACCGCGGCCTGCTGATCGCCCAGCGCGGAGGCCACGGGGACGCCCGCGAGCTGGCCCACCGCGATGCCGTACACCTCGGACGAGGACCTGATCTCGGGGAGGATCCCCTCGGGGACGTTCATCGCGGACAGGATGGACGCGTCCCATTGGAGGGTCTCCAGGTCCATCAGCATGGTGCGGCCGGCATTGGTCACGTCGGTGACGTGCCGCCCGCCGTCCGTACCGCCCGTCAGGTTCCAGATCAGCCAGGAGTCGATGGTGCCGAAGGCGATCTCGCCGTGCTCGGCGCGGGCCCGTAGCCCCGGCACGTTGTCGAGCAGCCAGGCCGCCTTGGGGCCGGAGAAGTAGCTGGCCAGGGGCAGTCCCGTCTGCTCGCGGAAACGGTCCTGCCCATCGGTGCCGCCGAGTTCGTTGCAGAGCGCCGCCGTACGTGTGTCCTGCCAGACGATCGCGTTGTGGACCGGCTTGCCCGTGGCGCGGTCCCAAAGGACCGTCGTCTCGCGCTGGTTGGTGATGCCGAGCGCGCTGAGCTGGTCGGCGCGCAGCCCGGCCTTGGCGAGCGCGCCCGCGACCACCGCCTGCACCTTCGACCAGATCTCGGTGGCGTCGTGCTCCACCCATCCGGGCTTGGGGAAGATCTGGCGGTGCTCGCGCTGGTCGACGGCGACGATCGCGCCGTCCTGGTTGAAGACGATGCAGCGGCTGGACGTGGTGCCCTGGTCGATCGCGGCGACGAACTTGTCCGTCATGACGTCCCCTTCGTGGGAAGCTCCGGAAGTCTGCGGCCCCGGCACGCGCGCGTGCGTGTCAGAAGGCGGCGTTGAAGACGATCCCCGCCAGCGCGGCGCCGATCAGCGGCCCCACCACCGGGATCCACGCGTAACTCCAGTCCGAGGTGCCCTTGTTGGGTATCGGGAGCAGGGCGTGGGCGATGCGCGGGCCCAGGTCACGGGCCGGATTGATGGCGTACCCCGTGGGACCGCCGAGCGACAGACCGATGCCGACCACCAGGAAGGAGACGATCAGGATCGATGTGCCGGACTCGCCGAGCCCCTTGGTCAGACCGAAGGCCAGGATCGGCAGGACCAGCGCCATGGTCGCGATGATCTCGGTGACCAGGTTCGCCACGGGATTGCGGATCGCCGGCGTGGTGGAGAAGATCCCGAGCGTGGGCTGGGCGATCTCCTCCTCCGCGTTGGCCTGGAACTGGGCGAAGTACACCAGCCAGCACAGGACCGCGCCGAGGAAGGCGCCGACCATCTGCCCGGCGATGTACACGGGCACCTTGTCCCAGTCCCCGGTGTCGACGGCGATCCCGATGGTCACCGCGGGGTTGAGATGCCCACCGGACAGCGGTGCGGCGGTGTACGCCCCGGCGAGCACGCCGAAGCCCCAGCCGAACGTGATGACGATCCAGCCGGCGTCCTTCGCCTTGGAGTAGTTCAGTACGACGGCGGCGACCACGCCGGCGCCGAAGAGGATCAGAATCGCTGTACCGATGATCTCGCCGACAAAGATGTCCCCATTGCTCATGGCGGCTCCTAGGCCTTCGCCCGGGGCGGTCCGGCCCCGGTCGACCTTGCAGGGTGCGTTCCCATGGCTACTTCAGCCGAGGACAGGGAGTTCCCGCGCCCCGCCCGGCGTCCGTGACGAGCGTGCCGTCGCAGCCGGATCGCCCGCATGGAGATGGCCCGTGGTGCGGCTGGGGCCCGCACGGCGCATTGCCTGATTACGCCGAGAATGTGTGGCGATGCCGACTGACACCGGAAGTGTTCTCCGACGTCCTGTGAGCGTCAAGGTCGCCGACGACACTGGTTGAGACGCCCCCTCGCGGATGCGGTGGCGGTTGCCTGGAACGGCCTCTGTGCCGCCCTCACCCCGCCTGCGCGGGTGCCAGCCCCGAGCCCCGCCGGATCTCGTGACCGGGCAGGCCTGCCCGGCCGAGCACCCAGCTCGCCCCGTAGAGGGACTTCGCCGCCTGCTTCAGCGGCGCCAGGCACGCGGCGGCCTGCCGGTGGTCCGCGACACTGCCGGGCGCGCACAGGACCGTCGCCAGGGACAGCGTGACGGCGTGTCCGCCCGCGTACCAGGGCGTGTCGAGCACCGCCGACGCCAGCGGATCGAGACCTTCCGGATCCGCCAGTACGAGGAAGTCGTCCCCGCCGATGTGCCCCACGCGCGTGCTCCCGGACGCCGAGTGCGACAACACCCGCCCCACCGAACGGATCAGCTCGTCGCCGGCCGCGAATCCGGCACCGTCGTTGACGCGCTTGAAGTGGTCGACGTCCAGCCAGCTCAGCGCGAACATCCGCCCTGCCGCGATCCGCCGGTCCACTTCCGCGGTGATCGCGTCCGAACCGGGCAGCCGCGTCAGCGGATTGAGCCCCGCCGCCTCCTCGACCCGGGTCTCGGCGAGCGCCCGTACGAGATCCGCCAGCCGTACGACGCCCACGCACCGCCCGTACCGGTCGACGACCGCCACGTCGTCCGACGTACGGTCACGGTCGCCGTCCGCGACCACGTCCAGGACCTCCCAGGCGGTCGCGTCGACGCCGACCGTGCGCGGCGGGTCGCCCAGCTTGGCGGCGGGCCGGTCGGCGTACAGGGCGTGCCCGTAGCGCCCCGACATCGACAGCAGGAAGCGGGACCGGTGCACCGACCGGACGGGAATCCCGGTCTCGTCCACGAGGACCACCCCGGAGACGTCGGGCGACCCGGTGAGGAGCGCCCGCACCCGGCCCGAGGACGCGGTGGCGGGCAGGAGCGCGGCCGGCCGTACGAACTGCCGCACCGACGGCCCGGAAGGAGCCGTGGCGGTCATCCCGGGGGAGAGCGGAGGAACGTATACGTCGGCTGTGGGCAGCCGGGTCGGCGGGGCGAACAGCTCGCCCTGGGCCAGCTGGGCCCCGGCCGACACCGCGGCGGCGCACTGCAGTTCGGTCTCTACGCCCTCCACCGAGAGAAGCGCGCCCAACTGCTCGCAGAGGGTCCGCATCGCCCGTACCGCCGCGGGCCGGGACAGCATGGACGCGTCGAGCTTCACCAGGTCCGGCGCCAGGTCCGTGAGCAGTCTCAGGGGTACGTCCCCGTCGCCGACGCCGTCCGCGCAGATCCGGAAGCCCTCGCCCCGCAGCACGGCCACCGCCTCCAGGAGCGCCCGCTGAGGCACGTGCGTGTACGGCGGGACCACGTCGACCGTCACCTCCCACGGCAGCCGCCCCGCCTCGCGCACGGCGTCATGCAGGGCGGCGAGCCCGCCGAGGTCGGCGAGGGTGCCGGCGAACACGTTGACGTGGAGCGGCAGCAGCGTCTCCCGGGCGGCCGCCGCCCGAACCGCCAACGCGGCCAGTCGGCCGTCGAGTTCGGGGTCGCGGCGAGCCTGGGCGAGGATGTCGCCGCTCTCCGGGCGGGCCAGGATCTCCAGCGCCGCGACGCCACCGGTCGTCAGATTGACGACCGGCTGGAAGGCGAAACGGAGAGCGTCCGTCCAGGAGGGCACGGCAGTATTTTGGCGCTCCAGGCGTACGCCCGGGCGCAGTTCACGAGGTGTTCACGCACGATTCCGGGCCGATCACGCAGCGTGGAAGTTCCCAGTTGGGCGCGCACTTCATGCGCACTCCCCGCCCACCTGTACTTCACCGCACCGCGATCACCGACGAACCGTGCCCGAACAGGCCCTGGTTGGCCGTGATGCCTACGCGCGCCCTCGCGATCTGCCGGTCACCGGCGTCCCCCCGCAACTGCCAGGCTAGCTCGCACACCTGTGCGATGGCCTGTGCGGGCACGGCCTCTCCGAAGGAGGCGAGACCGCCACTGGTGTTGACGGGTATGCGCCCGCCCGGGGCCGTCGCGCCCTCCCGCAGCAGCTTCGCCGCCTCGCCCTCGCCGCACAGGCCCAGGTCCTCGTACCACTGCAGCTCCAGGGCCGTGGACAGGTCGTAGACCTCGGCCAGGGACAGGTCCTCGGGGCCGATGCCTGCCTCCTCGTAGGCCGCCCGTGCGATCGAGGCCCGAAAGGTCTCGTCCGTCGGCTGCACGGCCACCGCGGAGTCCGTGGCGATGTCAGGCAGGTCCAGCACCGTGGTGGGGTACCGCGGGGTCACCGTCGACACCGCCCGGATCCGCACCGGCTCCGCCACCCCGTGCCGGCGCGCGAACTCCATGCCGGTCAGTACCAGCGCCGCCCCGCCGTCCGAGGTGGCGCAGATGTCGAGCAGCCGGAGCGGATCGGCGACCACCGTGGACGCGGCGACCTCGTCGGCCGTGACCCGCTTGCGGTAGCGGGCGTTCGGGTTGAGCGCCCCCATGGCGGCGTTCTTCACCTTGACCTGTGCGAAGTCCTCCAGGGTGTCCCCGTGCACGGCCATCCGCCGTCGCGCGTACAGCCCGAAGTACGTCGGGTTCGTCGCCCCCAGGACCCGGAACCGCAGCCAGTCCGGGTCGTCGGGTCGGTCCCCGCCGGCCGGCCGGAAGAACCCCTTCGGCGCCGAGTCCGCGCCCACGACGAGCACCACCTCCGCGAGCCCGGCGAGGATCTGCGCGCGTGCCACGGCGACCGCCTGCGCCCCGGACGCGCACGCCGCGTACACGCTGGTCACCCGGGCGCCCTGCCAGCCCAGCGCCTTGGCGAACGTCGCCCCAGCCACATAGCCGGGATAGCCCCCGCGCACGGTGTCCGCCCCGACGACCGAGTCGACGTCCCGCCAGTCGATCCCCGCGTCGGCGAGTGCCGCGCGCGCGGCACTCGCTCCGTACTCGGCGAAACCGCGCCCCCACTTGCCCCAGGGGTGCATGCCCACGCCGAGCACCGCCACCTCTCCGGTCATTTCACCGCCCCCGTCGGTCGCCAGTGCCAGGTCGTCCAGGTCGTCTCCGCGTCCTCGTGGAGCACCCCCTGGACGACCTCCACCTCCATGCCCACCGTCAGATCGGCGACGGTGACCCCGGGAACCGCCTGTCCCAGCACCACCATCCGCTCGGACTCCAGCTCCACAGCGATCAACGCGTACGGTTCCCACGGAAGTTCCGGATTGGTCACATAGGGTGACGGCGGCCGGTATCTGCCGTCGGTGTACGACCAGACGCGCCCGCGCCGGGACAGCGGCACCTCGGCCAACTCGCCGCCCGGGCACCCCGGATTGCGGCAGTGGACGTCCTCGCGGGGGAAGAAGACCGAGGCGCAGGCCGAGCAGCGGGTGCCGAGGAGCCGGAAGCCGTCCCCGTCCCCGGTGAACCACCCGGCGACCACAGGTGTGCGGGTACGTGTCACATCCCCTCCAGAGACCTGGATCTGACGGAACGTCAGAAGTGTGGCACGGTCACTTCGGATTGGGCAGCCGTCGCACAGAACCGGACACCCCGTCCGTGCGTCGTCGTATCGGTAGGGACGGCCGGGGCCCACGGGGGTGGTTCCGGCCGTCCCTGGTGCCCGATCGGGCAGGATCGCATCGGATCGCTTCCCCGGAGAGATCCACAACTGATAAACGCAGGGGGCATGACACGACTTCCTGTCGCAGTACGTGGCTTGATGACAGCGCTCGCCCTGCTGCTGGCCGCCTCCGCGCCCGCCGTAGGGTCCACGCCGGAGGCCGGCGCCCCCGAAGACTTCCTGGCCCTGAGGTCCGTCGACCCGACGATCGTCCAGGAGATGCGCTACTTCACCCCGCACAACTTCGTGGGCGAGCCCATCGACGGCTACGAGCAGCCGATCTGCATCCTCACCAGGCCCGCGGCCGAGGCCCTCCACCAGGCCCAGCTGAAGCTGCGCCCGCAGGGGTACACCCTCAAGGTGTACGACTGCTACCGCCCGCAGCGCGCCGTGGACCACTTCGTCCGCTGGGCCGAGGATCTCGACGACCAGGCCATGAAGGGCGAGTTCTATCCGGACGTCGACAAGACCCGCCTGTTCGAGGACGGCTACATCGCGGAGAAGTCGGGCCACAGCCGGGGCTCGACCATGGACCTGACGATCGTGAAGCTCCCGGCGAAACCGACCAGGCCGTACGTGCCCGGGGAACCTCTGGTGCCCTGCTACGCGCCCCAGAGCGAGCGTTTCCCCGACAACTCGGTGGACATGGGCACGGGCTACGACTGCTTCGACACCCGCTCCCACACGCTCGACCCGCGCATCCAGGGCGAGCAGCGCGCGAACCGGCTGCTCCTGAAGGACACCCTTGAGGCCCTCGGTTTCGTCAACCTCGCCGAGGAGTGGTGGCACTTCACGTTCAAGCCCGAGCTCTATCCGGACACGTACTTCGACTTCCCTGTTTCCGCGAGTTCTCTCACGCCGACGTCCTGAGGAGCCCCCGGAAGGACCCCGTCCGCATGATCGGATACAGTCCGCCGCGTGTCCGTAAATCATCTGTCAACCAACAACTCCGCGCCGGATTCCCACTGTTCGAGCTGCGGAGCGCCCTACGGAGAGGGCGTTTCCGGCTGGCCCCGTACCTGCCCCGTCTGTGGCACCGTGGCCTACCGCAACCCGCTGCCCGTCGCGGTGGCACTCCAGCCCGTGTACGACACCAAGGGCGCCGCCCTGGTCGTCATCACCCGAACCATCGCCCCCGCGCGCGGGGGGATCGCCCTGCCGGGCGGGTACGTCGACCACCGCGAGGACTGGCGTCAGGCCCTCGTCCGTGAGCTGAGGGAAGAGACGGGCATCGAGGCGGCGAGCCGCGATGTCCGGCTCGCCGACGCCATGAGTTCGCCGGACGGGCACCTGCTGCTCTTCGGAGTCCTGCCGGAGCGCTCCGCCGACCACCTGCCGCGGTCCACCGCCACGGACGAGACGGACGGCTGGCACCTTCTGCGCAGGCCGGAGGAACTGGCCTTCCCGCTGCACACGGTGGCCGCACGCGCCTGGTTCGAGGGCCGCTACTGAGCCCGATCAGAGCCCGGCGAGACCCCGCACGCGCACGGGGCGGGACGGCTCGCTCACGCCGTCCTCCCCGTCCCGCTCGACGACCACCCGCCGCCCCTCCCAACGCGTGACGTACCGCTCGATGTCCGCCTCCTCCCACCCGTCACCCTCGTCCGGCACCACCAGCCCGCCCCCGGTACGCCCGAGGGCGGGAGCCCACGCCTCCAGCTCCAGGCCGCCGTCTGCGCCCCGCACGGGTACGACGGCGCCCGCGCGCGCGAGCACCGGAATCCGCGACAAAGGGGCGTCGATCAGCACCTGACAGGGCCCCTCGTACGCCTGCTCCGTCACCGTGTCGTACCAGCGCCCACGCGGCAGCCGCACCGCACGCCGGTCCGCACCCGGGTCGAGCACCGGCGCCACCAGAAGACAGTCACCCAACAGAAAGGCGTCCTCGCAGTCCCGCAGGGCCCGGTCCTCGGGCGCACCCCACCACAACGGCCGCACATAGGGCGCCCCCGTGCGCCGCGCCAGATGCGCCAGCGTCATGAAGTACGGCAGCAGGCGCCGGCGTTCGACGAGCACCACGCGCGCGTGGGCGAGTACGTCCGCGCCGAACTCCCAGGGCTCCCTGCGCCCCGCCCGCAGACTCGCGTGCGTACGGAACAGCGGCAGATAGGCGCCCAGTTGGAACCAGCGCAGATACAGCTCCGGCGACGGGCTCCCGTCGAAGCCGCCCACATCCGGACCCGAGTAGGGCACCCCGCACAGCCCGAGGCCCATGACCAGCGACAGTGACGCCCGCAGCCCCGGCCAGCCCGTCGCCACGTCCCCGGACCACGTCCCTCCGTAGCGCTGCATACCGGCCCACCCGGAGCGGGAGAATATGAACGGTCGCTCCTCGGGCGCCAGTTCGCGCAGCCCCTCGTAGGCGGCCCTGGCCATGCACAGGGCGTACACGTTGTGCGCCTCGCGATGGTCGCCGTCGTGTCCCTCCAGCGAGTGGCGGGCCGAACGCGGCAGGGTCGACTCCCCGAAGGCGGTGAACGACGTGGGCTCGTTCATGTCGTGCCAGAAACCCGAGAACCCCTGCCCGAGCCGCTCCGCGTACATCCGGCCCCACCAGGCCCGCACGCGCGCGTGCGTGAAGTCGGGGTAGACCGACTCCCCGGGCCACACGACGCCCCGTACGAGCTGCCCCGACGCCTCCCGTACGAACGCTTCCTCGGCGCTCCCGCTGTCGTACACGGTGTTGCCCGGCTCGGCCTTGACCGCCGGGTCGACGATCGACACCAGCCGGATCCCGTCGCGCCGCAGATCCTCGGCGAGGGCCGGCAACTTGGGAAACTGCTCCTGGTCGACGGTGAACACCTGGTTTCCGTCGAGGTGGTCGATGTCGAGATGGACCGCGTCGAGCGGCAGATCGTGCTCCTGATAGCCCGCGACGACCCGTCGCACCCCCTGCTCGCCGCCGAAGCCCCAGCGCGCGTGGTGGTGGCCCAGCGCCCACGAAGGGGGCAACGCGGGCGCACCCGTGAGCATGGTCCAGGTGTGCAGCACGCGCGCGGGGGTGCCCACCATCATCCAGCAGCGCAGCGGCCCGCCGTCCATCCGCAGCTCGCACGTCCCGGCCCGGTCATGGCCGGAACCCGCGCCCTCCTCGCCCTCCCTAAGGGTCACCGTGCCGTCCCAGGAGGTGTCCTGGAACACCAGATGGGTCGCCGCGTCGGCCACCACCAACTGCACCGGCATCGTGATGTACAGCGGATCGTCGCCGGGACCGAAGGCCCGACCGGGATCCGTGTTCCACAGGCGGTACGTCCCATCGCGCAGCCAAAGCCCCGACGCGCGCCCGCCGAGCCCGAAGAACCGCGCGTCCGCGGCCACTTCGGAGCGTTGCGTCCAGCGGCTCGTACCGCCGCCCACGGGCTCCCACCAGCGGGGCGGCAGTTCCCGTCGCAGACTCACCCCTCCGGGGGTGAGCACTTCCACCGCGCCGTGCCGAGAGACCACGACCGTCACCCGCTCGGCCACGACCCGCCAGCCACCGTCCTTGTCCGGTTCCAGCGAGGCACGGGGATCCGGCTCCGGACAGCGGCCCGTGAGCGCGTACGACGGCTCGGGACCGGCCCCGTCCCAGCCCCAGAAGACAGCCCCGTTGACGGCGACGGTGATTCGCAGCTCGGCCCGCGCGAACCGGACGACACCACCACCTGGCCCCGGCGCCACGTCCCGCACGGCCCCCGGCACCCGTGCGCGCTCGGTACCCCGGGGCGGCAGCCCGGCGGCGTCGGCACGCCTGCTGCGCCACGCGGCCCGTACGGTACGCAGCCCGTGAGCCGCCCCCGCCGAACCGACCGCCTTCACCGAACGCACCAGGTCACGACCGTCCATGCTGTTCAGCCTGCCACTGACTTCGCCCGATATACGTACCGTTCAATATCCGTTCACCCCGGTAATGAGCACATCTTCATCTCCACGACACGACGCCCGCGCGGCGCACCCTGGTGTCGGAGTCGATCAGATGGCATGGTCCGTGTCAGCCGTGTCACGAGCACTGTTCCGGGAGCCGCCCCATGTCCACCACGAACCCCACGCCTCTCTGGCAGCCGGACCGAGAACGCGTCGCCCGGGCCAGGATCACCAAGTTCCAGGCCTGGGCGGCCGAACGACACGGAGCCCCCGCCGACGGCGGCTACGCAGCGCTGCACCGCTGGTCCGTGGAGCGACTCGACACGTTCTGGCAGGCCGTCACCGAGTGGTTCGACGTGGGGTTTTCGACCCCCTACGCGCGCGTGCTCGGCGATCGCTCGATGCCCGGCGCGGAATGGTTCCCCGGGGCGACCCTCAACTACGCCGAGCACGCCCTGCGCGCCGCGGACACCCGCGCGGACGAACCGGCCCTCCTGTACGTCGACGAGACCCACGAGCCCCGCCCGGTGACCTGGTCCGAGCTGCGCCGCCAGGTCGGCTCCCTCGCCGCCGAGCTGCGTGACCTCGGAGTACGCCCAGGAGACCGCGTGAGCGGCTATCTCCCGAACGTTCCGCAAGCAGTGGTCGCCCTGCTCGCCACGGCCGCAGTGGGCGGCGTATGGACGTCCTGCGCCCCCGACTTCGGCGCGCGCAGCGTTCTCGACCGCTTCCAGCAGGTCGAACCGGTCGTGCTGTTCACCGTCGACGGCTACCGCTACGGCGGCAAGGAGCACGACCGCCGCGACACGGTCGCCGAACTCCGCCGCGAACTGCCCACCCTGCGCGCCGTCGTCCACATCCCGCTGCTGGGCACCGAGGCCCCTGAAGGCGCCCTGGAATGGTCGGCTCTCACTTCCGCGGACGTGACACCCGCCTACGAGCAGGTCGCCTTCGACCACCCCCTGTGGGTGCTCTACTCCTCGGGCACGACCGGCCTTCCCAAGGCCATCGTCCAGTCCCAGGGCGGCATCCTCGTCGAGCACCTCAAACAACTCGGCCTGCACTGCGACCTGGGGCCGGAGGACCGCTTCTTCTGGTACACGTCCACCGGCTGGATGATGTGGAACTTCCTGGTCTCCGGCCTCCTGACTGGTACGACGATCGTCCTGTACGACGGCAGCCCCGGCTACCCCGACACGGGCGCCCAGTGGCGGATCGCCGAGCGCACGGGCGCGACCCTTTTCGGCACCTCGGCCGCGTACGTCATGGCCTGCCGCAAGGCCGACGTGCACCCGGCCCGGGACTTCGACCTCTCCAAGGTGCAGTGCGTCGCCACCACCGGATCACCGCTGCCCCCCGACGGATTCCGCTGGCTGCACGACGAGTTCGCGCAGAGCGGGGCCGCACTGTGGATCGCCTCGGTCAGCGGTGGCACGGACGTGTGCTCCTGCTTCGCAGGAGCCGTACCGACCCTCCCCGTGCACATCGGCGAACTCCAGGCGCCCGGACTGGGCACCGACCTCCAGTCCTGGGACCCGAGCGGAAAACCCCTGGTGGACGAGGTCGGTGAACTCGTAGTCACCAACCCGATGCCGTCCATGCCCATCCACTTCTGGAACGACCCCGACGGCAGCCGCTACCACGACAGCTACTTCGACACCTATCCCGGAGTCTGGCGGCACGGCGACTGGATCACCGTCACCTCGCGCGGCTCCGTGATCATCCACGGCCGCTCCGACTCCACGCTCAACCGCCAGGGCGTACGCATGGGATCGGCCGACATCTACGAAGCCGTCGAACGGCTCCCCGAGATCAAGGAATCCCTCGTCATCGGCGTCGAACAGCCCGACGGCGGCTATTGGATGCCACTTTTCGTCCATCTCGCGCCCGGAGCCGTCCTCGACGAGGCCTTGCTGAGCCGCATCAAGCAGACCATCCGTGAACAGCTCTCCCCGCGCCACGTCCCCGACGAGGTCATCGAGGTCCCCGGAGTACCGCACACCCTCACCGGCAAACGCATCGAGGTACCGGTGAAGCGACTTCTGCAGGGCAGCCCCCTGGAGAAGGCAGTCAACCCCGGCTCCGTCGACAACCTCGACCTGCTGCGCTTCTACGAAGAGCTGGCCAGCAAACGCTCCTGACCAGCACCCGGGAACAGCGGTCAACCACCATAGGTGGCCTCGGACTCGACCAGCACGGTTGCGAAGTCCGAGGCCAGCCGCACCGCGTCGGCCGGTTGGAGGTCAGCCACCGCGATCCGCACCGCGGGCCCGGACGCGAGCCGGAACCGCGCACCGGCCGCGACCCACCAGCCGTACGACCGCAGCCCGTTCACCACGGCGGACTCGTCCGGCACGGGCACCCACACATTCATCCCGCTCGCCCCCTGAGCGGGGATCCCGTGCCGCTCCAGCTCCCGCAGCAGCGCGTTCCGCCGTAGCGAATACGTCTCCCGCGCACTCGCGACCAACGCGCGCGTGCCGTCGTCCGTCATCAGCCCGTACACGGTCTCCTGGAGCAGATGACTGACCCAGCCGGACGTCAGCAGCATCCGTCCGTCGTGCCGGGCCAGTGTGGTCGGGTCGCAGGCCGCCGCGGCCCACCGCAGATCGGTCCCGAGGAACTTGCTCACCGTACGGACGTGCACCCACCGGGCCAGTCCGCCCGAGGTCAGCGTGTACAGGGGTGCGTCCGCGACGGCGGACGCGTGATCGTTCTCGACCACGAGCACCTCCGGCTCCTCCCGGAGCACCGCGACAAGCGCGTCCCTGCGCGCCGCCGAGAAACACCCCCCGCGGGGATTCTGCGCGCGCGGACTGCACACAACGGCCTGTACGCCCGCCCGCAACGCCTGTCGCAGCGTTTCCGGAAGCAGCCCCTCGTCGTCCACGGCGACGGGGACGTTGCGCAGCCCCAACGCGGTCACCAGGTCCAGCAGATGGTGGTAGCCAGGGTCCTCCATGGCCACCGCATCGCCGGGACGCAGCTCCACCGACAGCAGCCGCCCGATCAGATCCAGCGCCCCGTGGGCGAAGGCCACGTGCTCCGTCGGCACTCCGTCGGGCCCGAACCACTCCCGCACGATGTGTTCCAGCCGCGTCAGCCGGGGCGTCGCGCGATGCGAGCGGGCGCCGGGAGAGAGACGGGAGGGCGGCACCAACCGGGGGAGCAGTTCGGGATCGGGGTGTCCGCCGGCCAAGTCGCGCAGTCCGTCCGGGACTTTGGGCGGCCGCCGCGAGGCAACTGCCGGAGCCGCCGCCACCACGGTCCCGCCCCGGCCGCGCGTGACCACGATCCCGCGCCGCTGCAGCTCCTTGTAAGCCGTCGCGACCGTCCCCGGACTCACCCCCAGTTCATCGGCGAGCCGGCGTACCGGAGGCAGCGCGGCCCCCGGCCCCAACGACCCCTCGGACACGCCTCGTTCGACGGACGAGGCAATCCCCTTGGCCGTCGTACCACTGATCCCATATTGTGTTGCCACGTTGGAGATTATGTATCAGTACATAAATCGAAGCAAGGGGGAGACGTGAATCCACTGCGTCGCGCGGCAGCCTGGACCGACCGCGTACCAGGCGGCCCGGACGGCCGCAGAATGCTCCTGATCACCCTCGTCGACCGTGTCGGCAGCGGCCTGTGGGCATCCGTCTCCGTCCTGTACTTCACCTACGTCGCCGGCCTCTCCATCGCCGAGGTCGGCACTCTCGTCGCCGCCGCGGGAGTCATCGGCATCGCCGGGGCACCCATGGGCGGCCGCCTCGCCGACCGGTTCCCGCTCACCCGCGTCCTGATCGCCGTCCAAGTGATGCGCGCCCTGGCCTCGTTCACCCTGCTCACGACCGACCACTACGCGGCGCTCCTCGCGTGTACGGCCGTCGGCGGCTTCGGCGACCGCGCGTCGAGCGTCATCACGAAGCTCTACGCCACCCGCGTCGCCGGCCCGGACCGCGTTCGCTATCAGGCGGTCAACCGGACGGCCGCCAATGCGGGCTGGGCCCTCGGTGGCCTGGCCGCCGCCGCGGCTCTGGCCCTCGGCACCACCACGGCGTACCAATGGCTGCTCGTCGGCGACGCACTCTCGTTCGTCGCCACCGCGATACTCACCCTCCGCTGCGCCGAACCCCCTTCCCCCTCTCGCACGGTAGCCACATCGTCCGATCCCACGCCCACGACCAAACCGGCGAATCCCTGGCGCGATCGCACCTACCTCGCCTACGTCGCGACCGAGACCGTCCTCTTCCTCGACGACGCGGTCTTCAAGGTCGGCCTGCCCCTCTGGATCGCCCACACCGGCAGCGCACCCACCGGCCTCGCCCCACTGCTGATGGTCCTCAACAACGTGATGGTGGTTGCCTTTCAAGTCCCCCTGGCCCGTTTCGGCGCCACCACCAAGGCCGCTCGTGGGCTCCTGCTCCCGCTGTCCGCCGTCTTCGCTCTGGGAGGCATCACCATGGCCCTCTCGGCAACCGGTACGACCGTCTCCGCGACGCTGTTCCTCACAGTCTCGGCCGCCGCCTTCACCCTGGCCGAGATGCTCCACGCCACCGTCTCCTGGGAACTCTCGGTCGCCCTCGCCTCCGACAGCGCCCAGGGCGCGTACCTCGGGGTCCATGGACTCGCGCAAGCCGTCCAACGCAGCATCGGTCCACTGACGGTCACGGCAGCCATCGCCACCGGCCCCCTCGGCTGGACCTGCTTCGGCGCCGGCATCGCTGTGACCTGCGTGATCCAGCACCGCCTCGTCCGCGACCGCCTGACCCGAGCCCGATTGTCAGTGGCCACGGTTACTGTGAGTGAGCATTGATCGACTGCGCACAGGGGGAACCATGGCGAACACCAGGCACTCGACCATGCGGCGCGTTCTGCGCCGTGAGATCGCGGGCACCATCGGCCTGCTCACCGACGAGCACGACTTCCGGGCGATGCGGCGCTACCGCAGCTTCACCTTCGACAACCACAGGTCCTACCTCCGCGAGGTGGAAGCTCTCCTGAAGAGTCTTGCCGCCCAGGGCAACCACACAACCGTCGCGCTCTTCGACCCCGAGGAGTACGCCGAGTTCTGCATGGCGACCGGCCTCGACCCGGACGCCCCGTCCAGCCGCACCCGCTTCACAGCGGAACTCGCGACCACAGGCCCCACCGTTCCCTACGACGGCCAACCCCTCGCCGAACTCGTCCCGGACCTCGTCGACGAGGCCGTCCGCCAGGCGACCTGGGAGTACGCCGCCACGCTCCTGGCCCGTATCGGCGCCTGCGCATCCTGCGGTGAGGACATCGGACACGCGGCCTTCGCCCGTGCCTCGAACCTCCTGGTCCGCATCCTCGACACCGCCCCGCAGGGAAACAGGCACCTCGTCTGCAGCGTCACGACACCGGCCGAAACATTGGTCGCCGTCCTCCACGCGGACGACGACAGCGAGGGCACCACGGAACTCGACGAGGCCGAAGTCCTCGAATTCACCACGGTCCTGGCCCTCGGCATCGCCTCCCAGAGTCCCGGAGGCCTCGTCATGCGCACCACCGCCCCCGGCACTACTGACCGCATCTACGGCTGGCGCCTGCGTGGAAACGGCGTCGAGCCCCTTACGGCCGGCGAGGTCTTCGACGCCTACTGCACCGACGCCGAATCAGGCGACCTGATCTCCCCGGAATCGGACGTCGACTACTGCACACCCCCCGATCTCGGAGGAGAGGAACCCACCACGGGCCACGCCCACTGAACGAGCAATGGGTGAGGGGCGCCCCACACGAAGTGGGACGCCCCTCGACGAACGGACGATCTGCGCCGGGCCGATCTGTTCAACGACTCGGTGCAGACCTGCCGCTTACTCGCCCGACAGCACTGCCTGAGCGGCGTCGCGCGCCTCTTCGGCGCTGTCCGCAGCCCGGGCCGCCGCAGCGGCCCGCTCGCACTGCGCCAGCGTGTACTTGGCGAGTGACGCCCGCACATAAGGAATCGAAGCCGCGCCCATGGAAAGAGAGGTGACACCCAGACCGGTCAGGACACACGCGAGCAACGGGTCCGAGGCCGCTTCACCACAGACACCACAACTCTTGCCCTCGGCCCGTGCCGCCTCGGCGGACAGCGCGACGAGGTCGAGCAGCGCAGGCTGCCACGGATCCTGCAGACGGGAAACCGCACCCACCTGACGGTCGGCGGCGAAGGTGTACTGCGCGAGGTCGTTGGTCCCCAAGGACAGGAACTCGACCTCCTGGAGGATCGAACGTGCCCGCAGCGCGGCCGACGGGATCTCCACCATGGCACCGAACTTCGCCTGCAGCCCGGCCGCACGGCACGCGTCCGCGAACGCCTTGGCGTCGGCTCGGTCCGCGACCATCGGAGCCATGACTTCGAGATAGACCGGCAGACCTTCTGCGGCCTTCGCGAGCGCCGTCAACTGCGTATGCAGCACATCGGGGTGATCGAGCAGGGTCCGAAGTCCGCGCACGCCCAGAGCCGGGTTCGGCTCGTCGGCCGGCGTCAGGAAGTCCAGCGGTTTGTCCGCGCCCGCGTCGAGCACCCGGACAACGACACGCCCCTCGGGGAACGCTTCGAGAACCTGCCGGTACGCCTCGATCTGCTTCGCCTCGGACGGCGCGCTCTTGCTGTCGTCCAGGAACAGGAACTCGGTACGGAAGAGACCGACACCCTCGGCCCCGGCCTCGACGGCAGCCGGTACGTCCGCAGGTCCGCCGACGTTCGCCAGCAGCGGCACCTTGTGACCGTCGGAAGTGGCCCCGGGCCCGGTCGAGCCCGCCAGCGCCGCCTTGCGCTGGGCCGCTGCCGCCTCCAACTGCGCCTTCTTCTCCGCACTGGGTTCCACGAAGATCTCGCCAGTGCTGCCGTCCACGGCGATCACCGTGCCCTCGGCCAGCTCACCCGCACCGGGCAACGCCACTACGGCGGGAACACCGAGGGCCCTTGCCAGGATCGCGCTGTGGCTGGTCGGTCCGCCTTCCTCGGTGACGAAGCCGAGTACCAGAGTGGGGTCCAGCAGCGCCGTGTCGGCGGGAGCGAGGTCACGAGCAATAAGGACGTACGGCTCGTCGCTGTCGGGGACACCGGGCATGGGAACCCCGAGCAGACGGGCGACGATACGGTTCCGCACGTCGTCGAGGTCCGCCACGCGTCCGGCGAGGTACTCGCCGGCACCCGCCAGCAGAGCGCGATACGCGGCGAACGCGTCATACACGGCGCGCTCGGCCGTGCTCCCGACCGCTATTCGCCGCTCGACGTCCGCCATCAGTTCGGGGTCCTGGGCCATCATGGCCTGCGCCTCAAGCACCGCCTGGGCTTCGCCGCCGGCCAGATTGCCGCGCGCATTCAGGTCGGCGGCCACAGCATCCACGGCCTGGCGGGCGCGCCCCTGTTCGCGCTCTGCCTCCTCGGCCGGAATCTGCTTCGCAGGCGGTTCGAGCACCGCCGTTCCCATGTGCCGAACCTCGCCGATCGCCACACCGTGGCTCACACCGACGCCTCGCAGCGTTGTCTCCATCTCACCCGTCTCCGTTAGTGCGGCGGGTCCCGCCGCCGCGGTGGTTTTCCTGCCGGCTGTCATCGTCCGGCTGATGTCACTGCCAACCGAAGAGGCTGTCGCCGGCCTTCACAGCGCCGTCCTCGACGAGATCGGAGAGGGAGTCGGCGGTGGCTTCGAGTGCCACGATCGGGCACACCGGCGACTTGCCGGCAGCTTCGACAGCGGCCGGGTTCCAGCGCACCACGCTCTGTCCACGCGTCACGGTGTCGCCCTTGTTGACGAGCAGCTCGAAGCCCTCGCCATTGAGCTGCACGGTGTCGATACCGAGGTGGGTGAGCACGCCGTGGCCTTCGTCGTCCACGACGACGAAGGCATGCGGGTGGAGCGAGACGATGACTCCGGACACAGGGGCGACGGCCTCCGAAGGCTCACGCACGGGGTCGATCGCGGTGCCGGGGCCGACCATGGCCCCGGAGAAGACCGGATCCGGCACGGCGGCCAGTCCGATGGCACGCCCTGCAAGAGGGGACGTCACAGTGGTCAAGGGAAGCCTCCCGGGGATGGAGATTCATACCGGCCGTCACTGCCTGTCCCGGACGGCACACTGTTGAGCAGCGTATGTCATATGAAGTGCCGGTTCCGTGCGAGAGACGGCGGTTGACGTCCGTAGAGCACCACGCAATCGATTTGCGCCTGCTCCGAACGCCCGTGTACAGTCGTACTCCTGCTTGAGGCCGAGCGACGCGATCACGTGCCTTTGCCTGGCAGCACCAAACTTGTCAGATCCTATCCCGGGGTCTCGTTCTGCATGCCTGCTGAACGATGGTCAGGGAGCCGGAAAAACACTGATAGAGTTTGGAACACCGAAGGGAAGCGCCCAGAGGAAAGTCCGAGAGAAATTCTCGGGTGAGTACGAAGGAAGCGTCCGTTCCTTGAGAACTCAACAGCGTGCCAAAAATCAACGCCAGATATGTTGATACCCCGTCCATCACATTCGTG